>DATBZS010000055.1:0-28319 GCA_036513075.1 Acidimicrobiales bacterium | reverse complement strand
CGGTGATCTGGGTGGACGAATTGACGACCAAGGACGTAGCTGGGGTCGCCCCGAAATGCACGGACGAGGCGCCACTCAGATGGGTACCGACGATGACCACCGACGAACCGCCGGCCGGAGGTCCGATCGCGCCAGCCGGCGTCGGCGAGACGACACCGGTTCCGGCGACGAAGGTCCTCCCCAGATTGGTGACGGTAAAGGTGCCCGACCCGACGGACGTGACCGAGTAGATGGCGTTCGGCAGCCCGTTGGTGAAGCCGAGGATGTTCACCAGTTGGCCGACCGTGTAGGTGCCGGCCGCGGTGACCGTCACCACCGAGCCCACCTGGACGGGCGCGGAGGCCGGGGTGAGCCCGACGCCGGTGACCGTCGGGGGGCTCGGCCAGGTGTAGGTGTAGATGTTCACGCCGGGGGTGAACGGCGTCGACGGCACGCCAGCGACGGTCACGACGACCGCGACGGCGGCGGTGGAGTTGGCCGCCGCGGGGGGGGCGACGGCTGTGATCTTGAGGCCCGTGTTGACGGTGAACGACGTTGCCGGCACGCCACCGAAGGTCACTGACGTGGCGCCGACGAACCCGCTGCCACCGATGACCACGGTCGTGCCGCCGTCCGCCGTACCGGTAGCGGGAGTAAGTGCCTTCACCACCGGGGCGGCGCCATAGGCGGTGCCCACACCGATGACGCTGAGCCCGACCAGGCTCAACAGTGCGACCAAAAGGACCCGTGCGACCTTGCCCTTACCGGACACGCGCGTAGTGGACTGCTTCATCGACCTAACCCCCAGGGATTCCTCATGTGATGCACGTTGTGGTCGCCATGCTCACCCCGGCGCCGGACGTGCGCCCGCTTCTGCGGACGGCCTGACGGTAGGGGATGGCACCACCGATTGCAATGTCGGGACCGGAAAGGTCTCCGATCGGCTGCAAATCCGTGGCCGGGCACCCACCCAGCGTGGCGAATGCCAGGGAGCCGGACGGGCCACTGCCCCTCCCCCGGCTTGCGAAACGGGCCAACGACACGATCGTCCCGCCGTCCGGACGACCAGTGCTACGGCCGGTCAGGCTTCCTTGACGGCGGCCACCAGCTTGGTCAGCGTGTCCTTGGCGTCACCGAACAGCAGGGTCGTCTTGTCGTCGAAGAGGAGGTCGTTGTCAATGCCGGCGAACCCGGGGCGCATCGAGCGTTTGAGGAAGATGACCGAACCCGCCTCGTCGGCGTTGATGATCGGCATGCCATAGATCGGGCTGCCCGGCGTGTTCTTGGCAGCCGGGTTGACGGTGTCGTTGGCCCCGACCACCAGTGCGACATCGGCGGTGGGCATCTCGGGGTTGGCCTCGTCCATCTCCTTCAGCTCGTCGTACGGCACGTTGGCCTCGGCCAGGAGGACATTCATGTGTCCGGGCATCCGACCGGCCACCGGGTGGATGGCATAGAAGACCTCGACGCCTTTCCCCATAAGGAGGTCGGCGAGCTCGCGCAGGGTGTGCTGGGCCTGGGCCACGGCCAGTCCGTACCCCGGGATGATGACCACCTTGCGGGCGTAGGCCAGCAGCACTCCGATGTCCTCGGGCGTGCCCGACCTCACCTGCCGGGTCTCCCCGGTCCCGTCGGCGCCGGCAGCAGCCGTCACGACCGAACCGAAGGCGCTGAACAGCACGTTGGCCAGTGACCGGCCCATGGCCTTCGACATCATCCGGGTGAGGAGGATGCCGGAGGCACCGACCAGGGTGCCGGCGATGATCAGCAGGTTGTTGTTGAGGGTAAAGCCTGATGCAGCCACGGCCAGGCCGGTGAACGAGTTCAGGAGCGAGATCAGCACCGGCACGTCGGCACCGCCGATGGGCAGCACGAAGATGATCCCGAGGACCAGCGACAGCACGGCGGTGACGACCATCAGCGTGACGCTGCCGGTCAGCAGGGTGGCGATGGCCAGTCCGACGATTGCCACACCCACCAGTCCATTGATGACCTGTTGTGCCGGGTAGGTGATCGGCCGCCCGGTCATCAGCTCCTGCAGTTTGGCGAAGGCGATGGCGCTGCCGCTGAACGACACACAGCCGATGAGGAGGCCGAGCAGACCTTCGGCGATGGTGTAGACGGCCGGCTTGGTGGGCAACTGCGAGTGCTGGAGGAACACCACGATCGAGATGAGGGCCGCGGCACCTCCGCCGACACCGTTGAAGATGGCCACCAGCTGCGGCATGGCCGTCATCTTCACGAGCCGGGCCACCGGCACGGCCACCGCCGCACCGACCACCATGGCCACGAGGGTCAGGATCAGATTGGTGGTGTGGTGCCGGAACTCGGCCTCGGGGTTGAAAAACGTGGCGACGACCGCCGCCGTGGCGGCCGCGGCGGCCAGCAGATTCCCGTTGCGGGCGTGCTTGGGCGAGCTCAGGCCCTTGAGGGCGACGATGAACGCGACGGCCGCCAGGAGGTAGATCAGGTCGATCCAGATGGTGAGGGTCACTTGGCACCGTCCTCGGTGTCATCGCCCTTGGGCGGGGCAGCCTTGTCGGCGGGCTTCGCCTTGAACATCTCCAACATGCGGTCGGTGACGGTGAAGCCGCCAACGATATTGAGGGTGGCGAGCAGGACGGCGAAGAATCCGAGCACCATCTGCGCGACACCCGACGCAGTCCCCATGATGATCATGGCGCCGACCAGCACGATGCCGTGGATGGCATTGCTGCCGGACATGAGGGGCGTGTGCAGGATGCTCGGCACCCGCGAGACGACCTCGTTCCCGACGAAGATCGCCAGGATGAAGACCGTCAGGAACTCGAGGATCCCGGTGGTGTTCATGACTCCCCTTGCTTGTTGTCGCCGCCGGTGGCCGGCTCATCGGTTGCTTCAGCGTCGGCCGCGGAGGCCGGATCGGGTGCGAGAGGGGCCGGGACGCTGAGGCCGAGGGCCTCGGCTGTCGGCGCGTGGACGACCTGTCCGGCCCGGACCACACAGGTGCCGACCACGATCTCGTCCTCGAAGTCGGGAGCGAGCTCTCCATCCGTTACGACGAGGTCCAGGAAGTTCGCGATGTTTCGGGAGTAGAGGAAGCTGGCGTGGGTTGGCATGGACGACGGTGGGTTGGTCAGCCCCACGACCGTCACCCCACCGACGCGGATGTCCTCCCCGGGCTTCGACAGCTCGCAGTTGCCACCGGAGTCGGCCGCCATGTCGATGATGACCGCTCCTTCCGCCATGCCGTGGACCATCGCCGCGGTTACCAACACCGGCGCCTTACGTCCAGGGATCTGGGCGGTGGTGATGACGACATCGGAGCTTGCGACCTCGGCGGCCAGCAGCTCCTGCTGCTTGGCCAGGTACTCCGCCGATTGCTCCTTGGCATAGCCGCCGGCGCCGTCCTGGGTTTCGAGGTCGAGCTCCACGAACTTGGCGCCGAGACTCTGCACCTCTTCCTTGGCGGCGGCCCGGACGTCGTAGGCCCGCACCACGGCACCGAGGCGACGGGCCGTGGCGATGGCCTGGAGCCCGGCCACCCCGGCACCCATCACCAGAACCTTTGCCGGCGGAACAGTACCGGCCGCGGTCATGAACATCGGGAAAAACTTGGCCAGATGCTCGGCGCCGGACAGGCCGGCCCGGTACCCCGCCACCGTCGCCTGCGACGAGAGCGCGTCCATCGACTGAGCCCGGCTGATGCGGGGCAGGAGGTCGAGGCTGTACACGGTGGCACCTTTGGCCGCCAGGGCCTGGACGACATCCGTCGAGGCCAGCGGCTGCAGGAAGCTCATGACCGAGACCCCGTCCGGCAGCAGCGCCACCTCGTCGACGGTCAGCGGCTGCACATGGGCGACGAAGTCCGCGCCCTGCAGCGCCGAAGCGACGTCGGGCACCACGGTGGCTCCGGCCTGGACGAATTCGTCGTCGGAGAAGCGGGCGCCCGCCGCCGCGCCCGACTGCACGACAACGTCGATACCGGTTCTAGCCAGCTTTGCCGCCACCTCGGGCACGATCGCCACGCGATCCTCCCCCGGGCGCGACTCCTTGATGACTGCGAGTTTCACGGGCATGGGTATACCAGGCAATTAGGGGGCACCCACCACTCCTGCCTGGACGGGGAGCTGGTCGGAGGACGGACGGAACATCCTAGCCAGCACGTCGCCGACGACTCTGCCCGGAGCGGTCAGGTTTCCCACAGCCGGTCGTGCCGCCGCGCACGTCGATTGGAGTCACGCCCCAGTGGCGGGTCATGTCGATGCCCGGCAAAGGTGCGCCGCCTCAACTCTGCGGAGCGGTCGGCGGGACCGTGCGGGTGACCGGCTCCTAGGAGCCGTCGGGAACGCGGAGGGGAGCGGGTGGGGCGGACGACGCGTCACGCTCGGGTACGACATCGGTCAGTAGCGACTCGACCGGGACGGTCCCGTCAGCCGTCAACAGGGTCATCGCCTCGGACCGGGAGAAGACGGGGATGTCGGGGCCGGCCGCGAACGTGCGGGCGTCCACCCGCGAGATCGGGTGGGAAAAGAAGAAGCCCTGGGCGGCGTCCGCGCCGAAGCTGGCGGCGATCCGGACCTGGGCGGCGTTCTCGACCTGTTCGACGATGGCGGACATCCCGAGCGAATGGGCCATATGGACGACCGTCTCGACAACCAGGCGGTTGATCCCCTGGTTCGACTCGAGCCCGGCGATGAAGGACCCGTCGATCTTGACCGTACTGATGGCGTGCCGCTTGAACGGTTCGAACGACGACCAGTTGGTGCCCACGTCGTCCACCGACAGCTGCACTCCCATGTCACTGATGGCCTGGAGGTCGGTGGACGCTGTCGCATCGACCACCGCGTCCTCGGTTACCTCGATGTTGAGCTGGTCACTCGGGAAGCCGGTCTGGCGCAGCGCTTCGGCGACCGCCACCGACACCTCGCCGCGCTGGAGCTGCTCGACGGTGCAGTTCACCCCGAGCTGGATGCTGCGGGACCAGCTGCACGCCTCTTCACATGCGGCTGCCACGATCCAGCGGGTCAGGGCCACGATGTCCCCACTGGCCTCGGCAGCCGGAATCAGGAGGTCGGGGGAGATGCGACCCCGTGTCGGGTGGCGCCACCGGACCAGGGCTTCCATGCCGAGGAGCCGGCCCGTCGAGACGTCGACGACTGGCAGGTACTCCAGGTAGGGAGTCCCTTGCAGCGTAAACGTCGGCTCCGGGTACGTCAGCATGCTTCGTGCCATTCCTGACCGGATCTGCCGCCCCCGGGTGGGGGCGGGTCCACCTTCACCGGTCCTCACGGTAACCATCGTCGTGGACCGGTCTGAACTTGAGCACGCAGGCGTACCTGGCCGGTTGCGGACGCCCCGCAACTCCGGTGGCGTCAGTTCCCTTTTACCGCCTCAGCGGCCGTCAGGTAGGCCGGGCGCTCGCCGCCCCCGTGGGCCACCAAGTTTGCACCGGTTACGTAAGCGGCGAGGGGCGACGCCAGGAAGAGGCAGATCCCGGCCATGTCCCCCGGCGTACCGAACCGGCCGAGAGGCACGGTGGCCGCCACCGCGGCCATGCCCTCGGCTCCGCCGTAGTGGTCGTCGGCGGCTTCGGTGGCCACCAGCCCCGCGCTGAGTGCATTGACCCGGACCTTGGGCGCCCATTCGACGGCCAGCGATTGGGTCAGGCTGAGGAGACCCGCCTTGGCCGCCCCGTAAGCGGCCGTGCCTGGCGACGGGCGCAGTCCACTCACCGAGGCGATGTTCACGATCGAACCGCCCTCCTCCTGGGCCTGCATCACCGCGTTGGCGGCCTGTGCACAAACGAGAGGAGCGAGGAGGTTCAGGTTGACGATGGAGGCCGAGAACCGTGGCGACGCGGTGGCCGCGTCGGCGCTGGGCGATCCACCGGCGTTGTTGACGAGCACATCGAGTCGACCGAACCGGTCCACCGTGGCATCGACAACGACCGTCGCCTGATCGGGGTCGCGCAGGTCGGCGACCACGAAGCCGGCCTGGCGCACAGCGCCCGATGCATCCCGCTTCACTGGCAGCGCGTCGTTTGCCGGTTCGGTCCGGCCGCACACCATCACGTCGGCACCGGCAGCGAGGAACGCCTCGGCGATGCCGCGGCCGATGCCCCGTCCACCGCCGGTCACCAGCACCGCCTTGCCGCCGAAGTCGAGCGGGTGGTCGCCTTTGGTGTTCCGGTGCGCTGCCACTGCTACCTCCATGGTTCCGACTGGTACTGTCCTGACCACTATTACCTGACACTGCATCAGATCGGAAACCGCACCGGGCCGTCCCCGGCGGATTCCGGAAGCGGAGTCGGGAGATAGGCACACACCAGCGCACGCCGAGAGCGTGGCCGTGGCCCCCGCCGTGCCCCAGGCCCGGGCGGGCCCACCGGCCGTGCCGTAACTACCCGGAGCGGACCATGCCCATCGTCACCCATCAGGACCGGCCCGGCATCGCCGAGGTGGTCATCGACCATCCTCCGGTCAACGCCCTCGATGTAGCCGGCTGGTTCGGTCTGGCCGACGCCGTCCTGGCTGCCGGCCGGGTTCCCGACAACCGGGTGGTCATCCTGCGGGCCGAAGGCCGGGGCTTCTGTGCCGGGGTGGACATCAAGGAGATCCAGGCCCGGGGCGACGAGGCACTGATCGGGGCGAACCGGGGCTGCTTCGCCGCCTTCGCGGCCGTCTACGACTGCGAGGTACCCGTCATCGCCGCGGTCCAGGGCTTCTGCCTCGGTGGCGGCGTGGGCCTGGCCGGCAACGCCGACATCGTGGTCGCCTCGGACGACGCCACGTTCGGCCTGCCCGAGGTGGACCGGGGGGCTCTCGGTGCGGCCACTCACCTGTCGCGCCTCGTTCCCCAGCACCGGATGCGGTCGATGGTCTACACGGCAAAGCCGGCCACGGCCAGCGAGTTGCACCACTACGGATCCGTGCTCAGAGTGGTCCCCCGCGACGAGTTGGTCGCCGCCGCTTACGAGGTGGCCGAGGACATTGCAGCCAAGAGCCCGACCATCATCCGCCGGGCCAAGGAGTCCCTCAATGGGATCGACCCGGTCGATGTCCGCCGCAGCTACCGACTGGAACAGGGGTTCACCTACGAGCTCCACGTGGCCGGCGTGGCCGACGAACAGCGGGCGGCCTTCGTCGAGAAGCGCGACGCCGACACCACCCGATGACCGCAGACCGCGCGATGTGGACGACCCTCCCAGCGTCCGCACGAAGGCCCGGACAGCACCTCGCCGCCGAGCAGACAGGAACCACCCATGGCTGACAAACGACTGACCCTCGACGAGTTCGTGGCCGAGCTCGACCCGGGCATGACCATCGGCATCGGAGGATGGGGCTCCCGACGCAAGCCGATGGCCGCCGTGCGGGCCATCCTCCGCTCCGACCTCACCGATCTCACCGTGGTCTCCTACGGCGGACCGGACGTCGGGCTGCTGTGTGCTGCCGGCAAGGTGGCCAAGGTCGTGTACGGCTTCGTGACCCTCGACTCGATCCCGACCGACCCCCACTTCAAGGCGGCCCGGCAGTCGGGTTCGGTCGAGGCCATGGAGATCGACGAGGGAATGTTCTATCTCGGCCTCCTGGCCGCCTCACAGCGCGTCCCCTTTCTCCCGACCCGCGCCGGGCTCGGCTCCGACGTACTGGTCGTCAACCCTTCGCTGCGCACCGTGCGCTCCCCCTACGACGACGGCGAGGAGCTGGTGGCCATGCCAGCCCTTCGCCTCGACGCCGCCGTGGTCCACGTCAACCGGGCCGACGCCTCCGGTTCCGGACAGATCCTCGGCCCCGACCCGTTCTTCGACGAGCTGTTCCTCGGCGCCGCCGACCAGCGATTCGTCACAACCGAGCGAGTGGTGTCCACCGACGCTTTACTCGCCGAAGGCCCGATCCAGTCGCTGTGCATCAGCCGACTGCTGACCGACGGCGTGATCGAGACGCCGGGCGGGGCCCACTTCACCGCCTGCGTACCCGACTACGGACGCGACGAAGGATTCCAGAAGGAGTACGTGACCGCGGCCGGCGACCCGGACGGGTGGGCCGCGTTCCGGGAACGGTTCCTCGCCGTCGACGAGACCGGCTACCAGGTGGCCACCCGCGAGGCGGCAGACGAACGGGCCGCGGTCAAGGCCGCCAAGGAGGGCGCATGACCGACACCACCGATACCGGGGTCTCCCGATCCGAGTACTGCGCGATCGCCTGTGCCGAGGTGTTCCGCGGCGACGGCGAGGTGATGGCCAGCGCCTTCGGCACCGCTCCGGCCCTCGGGGCCCGGTTGGCCCGCCTCACCTTCGCGCCCGACCTCGTCCTGACCGACGGCGACGCCGCACTGGTCGACGGCGCGCCCCCGCTGGGGGCGGCGCCCTCGACACTGGTGTTCGAGTCACACATGCCCTACCGCCGTGTGTTCGACGTGGTGTGGTCGGGTCGGCGCAATCTCATCATGATGGCGTCGCAGATCGACCGCACGGGCAACCAGAACATCAGCGCCATCGGTCCATGGGCGCAGCCCAAGGCGCAGTTGGTCGGAGTTCGGGGCGCGCCGGGTAACACCGTTAACCACACCACGAGCTACTGGGTGCCGAACCACTCGACGCGTTCGTTCGTCGAGCAAGTCGACGTCGTGTCTGGCGTCGGGTATGCGCGGGCCGAGGCGGCGGGACCGTCGGCGACACGGTTCCACGAGATCCGATACGTGGTGTCCAACCTCGGCATCTTCGACTTCGCCACCCCGAACCGGTCGATGCGTCTGGCGTCCGTCCATCCCGGCGTCACCGTCGACGAGGTGCGGGAGTCCACCGGCTTTGCCCTCGTCGTTCCCGACGACGTCCCCGACACACGGGACCCGACGCCCGAGGAACTCGAACTGCTCCGCACCGTGCTCGACCCCCGGGGCGTGCGCGACCGCGAGGTGAAGGCGTGAGCCATCCCGCGCTGCACACTCCTTTCTGCGACCTGGTCGGCGTCCGTTACCCCATCGTCCAAACCGGCATGGGTTGGGTGGCCGGCCCGCGCCTGGTTGCCGCAACCGCAGAGGCCGGAGGTCTCGGTGTCCTGGCATCGGCCACCATGACCTACGACGAACTTGTCACTGCCATCGCCGAGGTGCGGTCCCGCACCGAAAAGCCCTTCGGAGTCAACATGCGCACCGACGTGGCCGACGTCGGTGACCGCGTGTCCCTGATGATCGAACACGGGGTTCGGGTGGCCAGCTTCGCCCAGGCTCCGAACCCGGCACTCGTGGACCGCTGCAAGAAGGCCGGGCTTGTGGTCATGCCGACCATCGGTGCCCGGCGTCACGCCGAGAAGGTGGCGGGGTGGGGCGTGGACGCGGTGATCGCCCAGGGCGGCGAGGGCGGCGGCCACACGGGAACCGTCCCGACCTCGCTACTCCTCCCCGCTGTGGTCGACGCCGTCGGCGACCGGGTGGTCGTGGTGGCCGCCGGCGGCTACTTCGACGGACGGGGACTGGTGTCCGCCCTGGCCTACGGTGCATCGGCCATTGCCATGGGTACGCGCTTCCTCCTCACCCAGGAGAGCCGGGTGCCCGACGAGGTGAAGCAGGTGTATCTGCAGACACCGGTGACCGGTACCGTGGTGTCCACGGCCGTCGATGGTGCACCGCAGCGGGTGATCCGGACCGAATTAGTCGACCACCTCGAGAAGTCGGGCTGGCTGCGGGCGCTGCCTCGCGCACTGTCCAACGCCCATGCCTTCCGCAAGGAGACCGATACCACGCTCCGTGCCCTGATGAAGGAAGGCAACGCCATGCGCAAGGGCAATGATCTCTCCTGGCCCCAGGTGGTCATGGCCGCCAATGCGCCGATGATGACCAGGGCGGCGCTCGTTGACGGTCGCACTGACGTCGGCGTGCTCCCCACCGGCCAGGTCGTCGGCGAGATCGGCGAGCTCCCAACGGTGGAGGAGCTCATCTCCCGGATCATGGACGAGGCCGGCCGGGTACTCGACCGTCTCGGCTCGTAGTCCGGCACCGGACACCGTCGGCCTGCGCAGCTGCGCGCCACATCTCATCAGGTCGCGTCAGGTCACATCAGGTCGCGCCACGCCACGCCACGCCACACCACACGGCGCGGAACGCGCGCTTTGACCGTTCTCGGGTGGCGTACCTTCGGCCGGATTTTGGCATCGGCTGCCCGGAAGGACCTCACGCAATGCCCGATCGCGCGATGACCGTTTCCGCATTGCGTGGGGTGCCCTTCCTGCATCCTGCCGTTGGCGTCGTCGGCACCGACGAGCCTCGAACATCCCGACATCGACGCCGGCACGTCTCTGGATCGCCGATTGCGCGAAGATTGCCCATTGTTTCGACTTCGGCACTGCGCCATACTTTTGAACCAGCGGTCAGCCGATGCAGTAACTGTGGTACGCCGGTAGGGGCAGAGTAGTAGCGATCACACGAGATCGAGGAGGCCAGATGTCCGGAGCAGCCGAGCACTCCTCATCGATGCGGCCTTCCCGGCGGTTCGCCCCGACCAACGTCACCGGGGTCGGGGCCGTCACCGGATACGGGTGGGGTCGCAAGCGCATGTGGGACGGCTTCCTCCTCGGTGAGAGTGCGGTCCGTCTGACCAAGGGACTCGAGGGCTACGTCGACGGGGGCGAGGCCTATCTCGCCACCATTACCGACGAAGGTGACCGACGCGACGGACCGAGCCGGTTCATGCAGGCACTGCGATTCGCCGCACGTGAGGCCATTTCCGACGCCACCGAACGGGGTTGGGAGCCCGGCAGGGTCGTCGGCGTGGTCCACTCGCTCGTCCTCGGCGACGCCGAGATGTGGAGCGACTACTACCACGAGGCACCCGAGCGGGTCCGGGTCAAGCGGTGGGTGAACATGCTCCCGTCCACTGTGATTTCGCAACTCATGAAGGAGAACGACTTCCACGGCCCGGCCATGTCGGTGTCGGCGATGTGCGCCTCGGCCAACGCCGGACTGATTACCGCCAAGTCGTGGCTCGACTCGGGCATCGCCACCGACGTCATCCTGCTGGCCACCGACCTGTCCGGCATCCCGATCAACCTGCGCCGCTTCAAGGACCTCGGCGTGGCCGTGCTCGACACCCCGCCGTTCGACGCCTGCCGTCCCTTCCAGGAAGGCAGCAAGGGCTTCGTCGGGGGCGAAGCCGCCGTGGCCATGGTGCTCTCGACCGAGGACGCCGGGGCCTACGCCACCATCCTCGGAGGAGCCATGACCATGGACGCCTTCAATCTGGTCGCCGTGGCCCCCGACATGTTCGAACTCGAACGTTGCTTCCGCGAGGCCCTCGAGAGTTCCGGGGTCGACGCCTCCGAGGTCGCCTACATCAACGCCCACGGACCCGGCACCGCACAGTGCGACGCCGCCGAGGGCAAGATGCTGGACAAGCTCTTCCCCGACGCCGCCGGCATCTTCTCGATCAAGCCCCTGGTGGGCCACTGCCAGGCCGCAGGTGCTGCCGTCGAGGTCTTGGCCACCATCTACGCCTACCAGACGGGGTACATCCCGGCCCCGCCGCAGGTGGCCCCCGGGCACCCCCGGCTGGTCAACGGACTGACCCCGCGGCGGCCTGGTCCGATGCTCAAGTCCTCCATCGGCATGGGGGGCTTCAATACCGCCATCGTACTGGGAGAACCCTCCAGCTGAAGGAGAGCCTGGGCCCTCGGGCAAAGGCTAAAGATTGACTTCTGGGCCGCCGATACATACGGCCTATGGTGACGACGAGCGATTTCGACGGCGGGCGCCGGACGGTCTCGTTCGACCGCGTCGAGCTCGGGGGAACGAACTACCCCGAGCACCCATTCGAGCTCTCCCAGCAGATCGACCTCACCGGCGACGGTCTGCCCACCGTGACCTGGATCTTCGATCTCGGACTGGACACCGTCACCTGGTCCTCCCCCATCGAAGAGCTCTTCGGCTTCCCGGCCGGCATCCGGGGGTTCTCCATCCATCCCGGGACGCCCGACGAGCAGCCCGAGGTCCTGCGGCCCCCCGCCGACTTCGGTGACCCGGTCGACATCGGCTCCGACCTCCTCGCCCCCATCCTGGCGCCCATCCGCGCCGGAGTCCCGCCGTCCGAGTTCGACCTCCACTACACGGTCACCTGTCCGGATGGCACCATGCGGGTGGCCGTCATCCGGGCCTCGCCCATGGCCCTCGGCGCCGACTCGACGGTAGCCACCCCCGGAAGCGGCAACGTCTATTCGGGAGTGGTCATCGACGTCACTGCCCAGCAGCGGTTCGAGCGGGAGTTGAGCGACCTCGTCGACCGCTACCGGCTACTGACCGAGGTCTCACCCGACGTGGTCATCGTCCACCAGGACGGGCTCCTCGTCTACGGCAACCGGGCCGGTGTCAAGCTGCTCCACGCCAAGTCGATGTGGGACCACTACGGTCAGCCGGTCACCGACTTCGTTCATCCGAACGACATCAACGGGGTGATCGAGCGCCTGGCCCAGCTGACCGAGCCCGGCCAGTTCTTCGAGCATGGCGAAGTGCGGGTCGTCGCCCCCGGCGGGACCTCCACCGTCATGGAACTCACCAGTATTCGCACCACCTGGGGCGGAAAGCCCGCCTATCAGGTGATCATGCGCGACGTGTCCGAGCGCCGGGCCGCCGAGGCCGCCGCCCGCTACCGGGCCAGCCTCGTCGCCCACGTGTCCGACGCCATCATCGGTATCGACGCCGAGGGACGGATCGAGAGCTGGAACGAGGCCGCCGCCCACATCTACGGGTGGTCCGAGGGTGAGGTCGCCGGCCTCTCCATCGGCGCCGTGGTGTCGGCCAACCGGACCGACAGCGCGGCCATCCTCGAACGAGGCCAGCACGCCCACCGCCGCAAGGACGGCTCCACCGTCGACGTCCTGGTGTCGATCGACCCCCTGATGGACGACGACACCTTGCCCTCCGGCTGGGTGGTTGTGTGCACCGAGCTGACCGACGCCCGCCAGGCCGAAGCCGGCCGCCGGGCCGCCGAGGAGCGGTACGAGGCGGTCGTCGCCTCGTTGAGCGAGGGGATCATCCTCTTCGACGATGCCGGCAAGATGAGCGCCCACAACCAGGCCGCTGCCACCATCCTGGGCAGTCGCCTCGACGACAGCGACGGCCACCGTCTCTTCACCGGTACGTCGATCGCCACGTCGACCGACGGTTTCCCCCTCACGCCGACGATGTTCCCGCACGTCAAGACCTTGAACACCGGCGAGTCCGAGGACGGGGTGGTCATCGGTGTCACCGACGAGCGCGGCAGGCGCCAGTGGCTGTCGATGAGCTCCCGGCTTCTGTCCGGGGCGAGCCAGACCGACGCCCCCATGGTGGTCTGTTCGTTCACCGACGTGACCGACCGGCGGGCGGCCGAGGCCCAACTGCACTGGCTCGCTTATCACGACTCCCTCACCGGACTGGGCAACCGGTCGTTCTTCAACGACGAGCTCGAGCGCGAGTTGCTGATGTCCATGCAGAGCGACACCAGTCTGGCCGTGCTCTTCATCGATCTCGATCGGTTCAAGCTGGTCAACGACTCGTTCGGCCACTCCAGCGGAGACGAACTGCTGCTCGAGCTGGCCCGTCGCTTCAAAACGGCGGCCCGCAAGGGCGACGTCGTCAGCCGGTTCAGCGGTGACGAGTTCGTGGTGCTGTGCCCGAACGTCCGGACCGAACAGCACGCCGTCGAGCTGGCCGAGGAGTACTCACGGGTGATCGACACCCCGTTCCGGCTCTCGACGGGCCGGTCGGTGGTCGTGACCTGCAGCGTCGGCGTGGCCTTCGTGGAGAAGGGCCGCCAGAGCGCCCAGGACATCCTCCAGCAGGCCGACACCGCCATGTTCAAAGCCAAAGGCAAGGGCCGATCGCGCATCGAGGTGTTCGATGAGTCACTACGGGTCAACTCCGTGGCCCGTCTTGAGATCTACGACGACCTGCGTCACTCGATCGAGCACGACGAACTCGTGGTCCACTACCAGCCCATCGCTTCGGTGGCCGACGGCAACATCGTCGCACTGGAGGCGCTGGTCCGCTGGAACCACCCGACTCGCGGCCTGCTCGGCCCGATGGAGTTCATCCCCTTCGCCGAGGAAACAGACCTGATCTTCTCGCTCGGCCGCTGGGTCCTGCGCGAGGCATGCACCACCATGGCGCGCTGGCGCAACGAGGTGCCGGGCGCTCAGGACGCCTACATCACCGTCAACCTGTCGGTCCACCAGCTCAGCGACACGACGCTCCTCGACTCGATCGCCAAGGCGCTGGCCGACTCCGGACTGCCGCCCGAGGCGCTGGTGCTCGAGGTCACCGAATCGCTCCTGATGAGCGAGACCGAGGAGACCGTCGACGCCCTCAGTGGGATCCACGCCATGGGCGTGGGTCTGGCCATCGACGACTTCGGCACCGGCGAGTCCTCGTTGGCCCGACTGAAGCGGTTCCCGGTGAAGGTGCTGAAGATCGACAAGTCCTTCGTCGACGGTCTGGGGATTCTCGAGACCGACGAGGCCATCGTGGCCGCCATCGTCCAGCTGTCCAAGGCGCTGGGCCTGGTGGTTCTGGCCGAGGGGGTCGAGACCCCCGCCCAACTCGAGCGGGTGGCTGCCCTCGGGTGTGACCTCTATCAGGGCTACTTGATGTCGCGCCCGATAAGTGCCGACCACGTCGACTTCACCAAGAAGGCGGAGACGACCCCGCAGACAGACCTCCCCGCGTAGCGGCGTGCCTAAGCACCCGCTATGCGGGGCGGGCCCGCGCCGCCCCCCGGGGACGATGCGCGCCGCCGACGCGGGGCGTACCGGTCGGAATCAGCCCAGCCGCTCGATGATGGTGGCGTTGGCCTGGCCGCCCCCCTCGCACATCGTCTGCAGTCCGTATCGGGCGCCGGTGCGTTCCATCTCGTTGAGCATCGTGGCCATCAGGCGCGCCCCCGATCCACCGGTCGGGTGACCGATGGCGATGGCGCCGCCGTTGACGTTCACCTTCGCCATGTCGGGATGGTGCTCCTTCTCCCAGGCCAATACCACCGAGGCGAAGGCCTCGTTGATCTCGATCAGGTCGATGTCGTCGAGCGACAGCTTCGACTTCTCGAGCACCAGGGTGGTTGCCGGGATCGGGGCGGTCAGCATGATGACCGGATCGTTGGCGGCCACCGCGAACGTGTGGAACCGGGCCCGGGGGGTGAGTCCGAGCTGGCTGGCCCGCTCCTCGGACATGATCAGCACCGCCGCAGCACCGTCCGAGATCTGCGACGACGTTGCCGCCGTCACCAGCCCGTCCTCCACGAAACACGGCGGCAGCGAGGCCAACTTGTCATAGGTCGAGCCGGCCCGGACGCCCTCGTCGAAGGTGAGCCGGCCCTCGTCGGCTGGGTCGCCCTCGTCGGTGCCGGCCACGGCCACCTTGTCCTCGATGCGGGCCCGCCGAGTGGCGAGGGGGACGATCTCGTTCTCGAAGCGGCCCTCGGCGATGGCCCGGGCGGCGCGCTCGTGGGACTGGAGGGCGAAGCGGTCCATCTCCTCGCGGGTGATCCCCCACCGACGGGCGATCTCCTCGGCGCACAGGCCCTGGTGGATGAAGTCGAACCGGCCGTGGACGGTCGGCCCGTAGGCATCGCCGGGACCGTGCTCGGTGGTCGACCCGATCGGCACCCGGCTCATGGCTTCGACCCCGCCACCGATCACGATGTCCATGGCGCCGGACGCCACTGCCTGGGCGGCGAAATGCACAGCCTGCTGGGCCGAGCCGCATTGCCGGTCGACGGTGGTGCCGGGCACCGTGTCCGGAAAGCCGGCGGCCAACGCCGCATTGCGACCGATGTTCATGGCCTGCTCGCCCACCGTCATGGTGCACCCGAAGACCACGTCCTCCACCAGCGCCGGGTCGAGATCGTTGCGGGCCATCAGTGCGGCGAGAGGTTGGGCGGCAAGGTCGACGGCGTGCCAGCCGGACAGCCGTCCGTTCTTCTTCCCTACCGGAGTGCGGACGATATCGACGATCACTGCGCTGGCCATAGCCACATTGTTGCCGATCGGCCACGGTTGCCGGAAATCTGAAGGTGTGTCAGATTTCCCAACGACCGCGCCGTGCGTGGATCGCACCCGGCCGAGCGAGGGACGCCACCAATGGACCGACCGATGGACCTGCACTACACCGACGCCCAGGAGGCGTTCCGGGCGGAGGCCCGGGCCTGGCTGGCTGACCACGCCCCCGCCCCCCGTACCCTTCCCTCCCTCGACACCGCGGAGGGCTTCGAGGCCCACCGGGCCTGGGAGGCCGAGATGGCCGCCGACCGCTGGTCGGTCGTCTCCTGGCCCGACGAGTACGGCGGTCGCGGCGTGGGGATCCTCGAATGGCTGGTGTTCGAGGAGGAGTACTGGCGGGCCCAGGCTCCGCTCCGGGTGAGCCAGAACGGGGTCTTCCTCCTGGCCCCGACCATGTTCGAGTTCGGCACCGACGCCCAGAAGGCGCGCTTCCTTCCCCCGATGGCCTCCGCCCGGGAGATCTGGTGCCAGGGCTGGTCCGAGCCCGACGCCGGGTCCGACCTGGCCGGTATTCGCAGCCGCGCCCGGCGATCCGATGCCGAGGGCGGCTGGGTGCTGTCGGGACAGAAGACGTGGGCGTCGCGGGGCGCGTTCGCCGAATGGTGCTTCGGACTGTTCCGCACCGACCCGGAGGCCGAGCGCCATCGGGGACTGACCTACTTCCTTGTCGACATGGCCACCTCCGGCGTTACTGTGCGCCCCATCCCGCAGATCGACGGCGAGACCGGCTTCGCCGAACTGTTCTTCGAGGATGTCTTCGTCCCCGACGACCTGGTGCTGGGCGAGATCGGGAAGGGCTGGAACGTGGCCATGGCCACCGCCGGCTCCGAACGGGGACTCAGTCTGCGTAGCCCGGCCCGCTACAGCCGGGCCGCCGACCGATTGGTCGACCTCTACGCCGAGCGCCTGGCCGACGACCCCGTTCGGACGGCCCGCTCGGGTGACGCCGTGGCCCAGGCCTGGATGGATGCCGAGGCCTACCGCCTCAACACCCTGTGGACCGCCACCCGGGTGCTCGACGGCGGATCGGTCGGGCCCGAGGCCAGCGCCAACAAGATCCACTGGTCCCAGACCGACCTGGCCATCCACCGGACCGCACTCGACCTGCTGGGGCCCGAGGCCGAGCTGCACGGCGACGGGGTCGACGCTCCATGGCTCGACGGCTACCTGTTCGCCCTGGCCGGACCCATCTACGCCGGCACCAACGAGATCCAGCGGAACGTGGTGGCCGAGCGCATGCTCGGGCTGCCCCGGGGCTGAGGGGACCACGCCATGCACTTCGCCTTCACCGACCAACAGCTCGAGTTCAAAGCCGCCGTCCGTCAGGTACTGGCCAAGGAGTGCACGACCGACGAGGTGCGTGCCGCCTACGACGCCCCAACGGCCCGCTCGCCGCGGTGGCAGACGCTGGCCGACCTCGGGGTGACCGGGCTGACCGTCCCCGAGGCCTACGGCGGGTTCGGACTCGGCCTGGTCGATCTGGTTCCCCTGGTCGAGGAGGCCGGACGGGTGGCGTTGCCCGAGCCGCTCGCCACCACCACCGGCATCGCCGCCCCACTCCTGGCCGACCTGGCCACACGCAGCGGGAGCGACGACCCACGGGTGGCCGGCTGGCTGTCCGCCATCGCGTCGGGTGCGCTGACGGCCGCCGTGGCCGAAGGCGCCCGACCAGGCCGGCCGGTGGCCGGGGCCGACGGCGCCGACGTGCTGCTGCTCGTGGTCGACGACCCCGACGGACGACAACTCCACGGACTCGACGCGGCGGACTGCCCCGTCGACCCGGTGTCGTCGCTGGACCCGACCCGCCGCCTGGGCACGCCGGGCTGGCAGCCGTCGGCCGCCACCTTGCTCACAGGCGGGCCCGACGCCGGAGCGCTGTTGGCCCGCACCGCCGACCGCGCCGGCGTGGTGATCGGAGCCGAACTACTCGGACTGGCCGACGCCATGGTCACGCTGACCGCCTCCTACGCCAAGGACCGCCAGCAGTTCGGCAAGCCGATCGGCAGCTTCCAGGCCGTCAAGCACCTACTGGCCGGGGCCCAGGTTCTCCTCGAATTCGCCCGGCCGGTGGTGTACGGCGCGGCCTGGGCACTCGACCAGGGGGCACCCGACGCCTCCCGTGCGGCGTCAGTGGCCAAGGCCTACGCGTCGGAGGCAGCGCTCGAGGCGGCCCGGGTGTCACTGCAGGTGCACGGGGCCATCGGCTACACGTGGGAGTGCGACCTCCATCTCTACCTCAAGCGCTCCTGGGCCCTGGCCGAGTCCTGGGGCACGGCCGCCGACCACCGGGCACGGCTACTCGACTCGCTCCTCGCCGAGCGCTGAGCGGTGGCCCGGAAGTCCGGTCGGTTCACGTTTCTTCGACGGGCGGGTCGAGGAGGCGCTTGAACCCGACGTGGCTGGGGTCGAATCCGTGACGCCGGTAGAAGCGGTGAGCATCGGTGCGGACCGCATTCGAGGTCAGCTGGATCCGGTAGCAACCGGCGGCCCGGGCGGCCGCGGTGGCCGCCTCGAGGAGCACTCCGCCCACCCCGTTCCCCCGTACGTCGGGCCGGACGTGCATCGACTCGATCTCCGCGCACCGCCCACCATGGTGCTGGAGGTGACGGAAGGTGATCAGCTGGCAGGTCCCGACCACCTCGCCGTCCCGCTCGGCCACCAGCACGTCGGTCCCCGAGGTGTCGGCGATGTCGGCCAAGGCGGCCCGGTAGGGGGCGAGGTCGACCGGGTCCTCGCCGGACGTCACCAGCGCCCCTGCCGCCAGCAGATCGACCAGCACACCGGCGTCGTCGGGGGTAGCCGTTCGGACGACGATGCCGCCCGGCTCAGGGCTGGGCGAAGGCATAGATCGGCACGCCGTTGTAGTTCTGCGATTGCGACGGCAGATAGGGCCCGTTGATGACGACGGCCAGGCTGCCCGTGGGGGCCGGCCCCGCGTCGCCTTCCACGGTTACCACGGCACCGTCCGGCCACACCTGTACGACGAGACCCACGTGGAGCGAGGAGGCGGTCGACCACGGCCCTGTGCCGTACAGCACGGCGTCGCCCACCGACGGGGTGGCCCACGCCGGCAGCACGCCCGTATTGGCCTGGGCCCAGGTGAAGATATCCCCGGTGAAGGCGTAGGACGGGATGGGCACGCCGGCCTGCTCCCACGCCCAGGTGGCGAACAGTGAGCACCACTCCTCGCACGGCCCGTACGGGTTGCAGAAGTCCCCTGGGTCGGGGTCGGCGTCGACCTGGGCGGCCGCGGTGACCGCGATGTCCGAGGCCAACGGGGACGGCGTCGGGTCGGGCGGATTGGTGAAGGAGTAGTTGAACCCGTCGGGGTCGAGCATCCAGTAGCCGGCACCTCCCTGGGTCAGGGCGATGCCGGCGATTGGCAGGATCACGTGGGGGTTGCCGTCCAGGCCGCCCCCGAGGGAGCCCCGGAAGACGGCGTCGCCGAACGTGAAGATGCCGCCGTCATTGGCCACCATGTAGTACCCGCCGTCGTCGGGCATGGCGGCCATGCCGACCACCGGATCGTTGAGCACCGCGCCGCCGATGGAGCCGAGGAACGGCGCGGCGCCGAAGGTGAAGATGCCGCCGTCGCCGGCCACCAACCAATAGCCGAGCCCATTGTGGGTCGGAGCCATGCCGGTCACCGCAGACACCAGCGGGGTGCCGCCCATCGAGCCGAGGAAGGACGCATCGCCGAAGGCGAAGATGCCGCCGTCGGAAGCCACCAGCCAATAGCCCTTGCCGTCGGGCGTCGAGGCCATGCCGACGATGGGCCGGTTGAGTGGCACGCCCCCCATCGAGCCGTGGAAGCCGGCATCGCCGAAAGCAAAGACTCCGCCGTCGAGCGCGACCAACCAGTAGCCCCGGCCGTCGGGGGTGGCGGCCATGGCCACCACCGGGCCCGTCAGGTGCAGTGCGCCGAGCGAGCCGTAGTACGCGGCATTGCCCTCGGTGTAGACCCCGCCGTCGGCCGAGGCCATCCAGTAACCCTCGTCGGACAGGGGTGCCACCGGGTTGGAGGCCATGGCCACCATCACCGAGTTGAGCGGGAGAGCGAGTGGGGGCGCCACCTGGGGGGCGCCGAAGCCCAGGACCCCGCCTCCCGCATAGATGTGGGGTGCGGCCAGCGCCTGGCCCACCGGCGCAGCCTCGGACGGTAGGGCGGCGGCCACCGTGAGGCCGGAACTGAGGGAGACGGCCACTGTGGCCAACGCCACGGCACGTCGCAGTCCTCGCATGGCGTCCCATGGTAGGCAACGCCCTCAGAGGGCGAAAGGGGTGGAGCCAGGTTTTCCCGTAATTCCCGATGACCGCCGTGGCTCCGGATTCGTGCTCACCGGGATGACCGGTCGCTACTTCGTGCGCCCTGACGAAACGGTCGTCGACCAGACGCAGGAGATGGTCATCGCCCCGATGAAGAATCACAACCCGCTCCGGTCCATCGGCGCACCCGAGGACATCGCCGCAGCCGTCCTCTACCAGGCGTCGGACGCCTCCAGGCTCATGACCAGAGCTGTGCTGCGGCCCAACGGCGTGGTGGTCATGGTGTGAGACGGAGGGGCCGAACCGACCCCTGCGACCTCCAGGGAGGCAACTGACACACCGTCAGAACCGGGGATACACTCCCCCTCATGGCCGAACTGCCGAAGATCATCTCCGTCGACGACCACATCGTCGAGCCCGCCGACGTCTGGACAAGCCGGATGCCGGCCAAGTACAAGGACGCCGCACCGCACATCGTCCGCAAGGACATGCCCGACGTCACCTTCATCGGCGGCAAGCTGACGGTGAACGAGGGCGGTGGGGGGGCACCCGCCGACTGGTGGATCTACGAGAAGTTGCAGCGGCCCCTGCTGCGGGTGGACTCGGCCGTAGGCGTGCCCCGTGACGAGGTCACCATGAAGGGCATTACCTACGAGGACATGCGACCTGGCTCCTACAGCCAGAAGGAGCGGCTCGAAGACATGGATGAAAACCACATCGAGGCATCGCTGTGCTTCCCGACCTTCCCCCGCTTCTGTGGCCAGACGTTCTCGGAGGCCGAGGACAAAGAACTCGCCCTGCTCTGCGTCAAGGCCTACAACGACTACCAGGTCGAGGAGTGGTGCGCCGGCACAAATGGGCGCCTCGTCCCTCTCACCATCGTGCCGCTGTGGGACGCCCACCTGGCCGCCGACGAGGTCCGCCGCAATGCCGAACGGGGCGTCCGGGCCGTGTGCTTCAGCGAGATCCCGGCCTACCTCGGGCTGCCCTCGATCCACGACCCCGACAACTACTGGGACCCGTTCTTCGCCGCCTGCGACGAGACCTCGATGGTGGTCAACATGCACATCGGCTCGAGCTCGAAGATGCCGTCCACGTCGGCCGACGCCCCCGCCGCGGTGGGCTCGTCGCTGACCCACATCAACGCCGAGCTGTCCATGACCGACTTCCTGATGTCGGGCCTGTTCGAGCGGTTCGCCAATCTGAAGGTCGCCTACTCCGAAGGCCAGATCGGCTGGATCCCCCATCTGCTCCACCGGATGGACGTGGTGTGGGAGGACAACCGGGGCTGGGGCGGCGTGGCCGACAAGGTCCCGAACCCGCCGTCCAGCTACTTCGCCGACCACGTCTACGGCTGCTTCTTCGACGACCCCAACGGCCTGCTGCTGATCGACGAGATCGGCGAGGACAACATCACCTACGAGTCGGACTATCCGCACTCGGACTCCACGTGGCCCCGCACCCGGGAGATCGCCGAGAAGCAGATGGGTGGACTCACCGACGATCAGCGTTACAAGGTCGTCCGGGGCAACGCCATCAAGCTGTTCGGCCTCGACTTCAAGTGACCACCGGGCAGTAGACCTCCCGTGGACCTGCGCTACTCCGACGCCGAGCAGGCGTTCCGCTCCTCGATACGCGCGTGGCTGGAGGCGACCCTGCCCGGCCTGCCCGACAAGCCGTCACCCGACGACTGGCCCGGACGGCGCGCCTACGACACCCACTGGCAGCGCTTGCTGTTCGACGCCGGCTACGCCGGAGTGGATTGGCCGGTCGAAGGCGGTGGCCGCGGCGCCTCGCCAGTCGAGGAACTGATCTTCAAAGAGGAGCTCGAGCGGGCCCATGCCCCCTATGTCGGGGTCAACTTCGTCGGCCTGCTGCACGCCGGTCCCACCGTCATTGCCGAGGGCACCCCGGAGCAGCGGGCCCGGTTCCTGCCCCCCATCCTGCGCGGCGACGAGGTCTGGTGCCAAGGTTTCTCCGAGCCCAACGCCGGGAGCGACCTGGCGTCCATGCGAACCAGAGCCGTCCGCGACGGCGACGACTACGTGATCAGCGGACAGAAGATCTGGACCTCCCACGCCGAAGTGGCCGACTACTGCGAGCTGCTGGTGCGCACGGGCACCGAGGAGAGCCGCCACCGCGGCATCTCGTGGCTGATCCTGCCCATGGACACACCCGGGGTCGACATCCGGCCCCTCCACACCATCGCCGGGTCCACCGAGTTCGCCGAGCTGTTCCTCGACGAGGTCCGGGTCCCGGTGGCCAACCGAGTGGGCGAGGAGAACGACGGCTGGCGGGTGACCATGGTGACCCTCAGCTTCGAGCGGGGCACCGCCTTCGTGGGTGACCTCCTCGAGGCCATCGAGTTACTGTCGGCCACCGTCGCCCTGGCCCAGCGCACCGGTGCCTGGGCCGACCCAGGCACCCGCCGTCGGGCCGGCCACCTGAAGGCGGAGCTCGACGCCCTGTGGGCTCTCACCAAACGCAACGTCTCCCAGGCTGCCCGCACCGGGATACCGGGCATCGGGGGCACCTACTTCAAGTTGGCCTACTCCGAGACCCGTCACCAGCTGGGCGAGTTCTCCCTGGACCTCCTGGAACGGGCGGGTCTGGCAGCCCACGACATCGAGGGCACCGACGGCCTCGGCCCCGTCCCGGCCGGCACCATGGTCGAGGACTGGCTGCGGGGGATTTCGCTCACCATCGCGGCGGGCACCTCGCAGATCCAGCGGAACATCGTCGGCGAGCGGATCCTCGGACTGCCCAAAGAGCCGCAGGCCACGACGACCGGCGCCACGGGCGCCAGCAAACACTGAGGACGGGGCGATGGACTTCGAAGTATCCGAGTTCCAGGTCGAGCTGGCCGACGGCATGCGCCGGCTGTGCGCCGGGCGGTTCCCGCTCGAGGCGATCCGCGCCGCCGAGTCGACAGATCGGGTGGTCGACCGAGCGGGCTGGCGCGAACTCGGCGAGGCCGGCGTCTTCCACCTGTGTCTGGCCACCGAGGCCGGCGGTGTGGGTCTCGGGCTGGCCGAGGGCGCTCTGGTCTTCGAGGAGCTGGGCCGGGCCCTCATCCCGGGCCCGCTGGTCGCCTCGCACCTGGCCGCCGGTCTGGTCGACGGGGCCGACGACGGATCGGCGGTTGTCGGGCTGGTCGAGCGCCCCGCACCCGGGGCGGTGGGGACCGGCGTGCTGCCGGTGGTCATCGAGCACCTCGCCGACCTCGATGTCCTGCTCGTCCTGTCCGACGCGGGCATCGAGCGCCTCGACCCGACGGCCCTCGGCGCCACGCCTCTTCCCCGGCCCATGGACCCCCTCACCCCGGTGTGGTCGCTGGCCGAACTGCCCGCCGGCGATCCAGTGGCCGGGCCCGACATCGCCGCCTGGTGGCGCCGCGACGGCGCCGTGTTGACCGCCGCGTGCCAGGTCGGGATGGCCCAGTGGGCCTGCGACCTGGCCGTGGAGTACGCCAAGGGCCGGGTCCAGTTCGGCCGGCCGATCGGGGGCTTCCAGGCCGTCAAACATCTCTGTGCCGACATGGCCGTGCGGGCCGAGGTGGCCCGCATCGCCGTCCAGGCGGCGGCCGTCACCGTCGACGAGCCCGACGTCGGGGACGCCGAACTGGCGGCGGCCGGGGCCAAGCTGCTGGCCGACGAGGCGGCGGTCACCAACGGGCGCTCGTGCATCCAGGTCCACGGCGGCATGGGATTCACCTGGGAGGTGCCGGCCCACCTCGCCTACAAGCGGGCCCGGGTGCTGGCCACCCGATTCGGCACCGCCGACGCGCTGTGCGAGCAGCTGGCCGACGCACTGGCCGAGGCGTAGGCACCTCCGTGCCGGCCCGAGCCCGACCCGACCGACCAGAGACGACCACTCCCACTTCCGGTGGGCCCGAGCATGTGAGGTGCACCCGATGACCGACTCGCCCTTCGCCCCGCCCGCCGACGTGGTGCCCGTGCTGCCCGAGGGTGTCACCTCGTTCGGGATGCAGCTCCCAATCCAGTCGCAGTCCACCATCTACGTGGAGCCGTGGGAGGCCGGTGCCGGCCCCGACGAGCTGGCCCGGGTGGCGCTGGCGTGTGAGGCCGCCGGCTTCTTCTACGTCGGGGTGTGCGACCACACGTTCATCCCCGAACGGCTGGCCGGGGCCATGAGCACCGTCTGGTACGACACCATCGCCACGCTCGGGTGGTTGGCCGCCGTCACCACCGAGATCCATCTCCTCTCCCATATCTACGTGGCCGCCCTCCGCCATCCCCTGCGGGCGGCCAAGGAGTTCGCCACCGTGGACGTCCTGTCCAAGGGCCGGGTCATCTGCGGCGTCGGCGCCGGCCACGTGACCGAGGAGTTCGACCTGATGGGTCCGGCCTTCGACGAGCGGGGACCGGCGACCGACGAGGCGGTGTCAGGCCTCGCCCTCGGGTTGACTCAGGAGTTCCCCGTGCTGTCAGGGCCGCGCTGGCCGGCGTCGGGTGCCGGCCTGAAACCGCGACCGGTGCGCTCTCCGCGGCCCCCCATCTGGGTCGGCGGCTCGTCACCGGCAGCTCTGCGGCGCACGGCACGGTTCGCCGACGGGTGGCTCCCCCAGTCGGTCGGCCCTAATGTCGAGCTGCTGGCCACTCTGCACGAACTGCGGGCCGAGTACCGCAACGGCGCCCCGCTCGATATCGGCTCGATCGCCTATCCGATGTATCTCGGGACCCCGCCCGACGACAACGAACTGCCACCCGGAACGGTGCAGGGAACGCCGGCAGAACTGGCCGAGTACTTGGCGCCGTACCGGGAGGCCGGCTGCGGCCAGGTTCAGGTGCGGTTCCCGGCCCACTCGGTCGAGGAGCTTTGCGACCAGATCACCACGTTTGGCGCCGAGGTCATCCCCCTGGTGAACGGCTGAGCCTCGGTCGCCACCCTGGCGATGGACGTTGCTTCAGTGGCGCTGGCCGACCCCGACGGGTCATGGCCCGGCGGAAGGCGCACATGGACGGGATCAACGACACCATCGACCCGCCGATCCGACGGCGTAGACCCAAAGGTCAGCCGGCCGAAGCGTGGAACGCGTTGAGCACGGCGGCGGCCTGGCCCGGATCCTGGAGCGCCCACCAGTGGCCGACGCCCGACAACGTCTCCTGGCGGGCACCGAGCATGGCGGCCACCTCGGTCGACTGCGTCTCCTCACCGAAGGGGTCGTCGCTGGCGTGGAGCACCAGGCCGGGTGCCGACGTCGGGGCCATGGCGTCGCCCCACGAGTCGAAGATGCGTGGGGTGGACGACCGGGAGAGGTCGAGAATGCAGGAGGCCATCACCTCGTCGCTGAACGGGACCAGCGCGGCGACGCCGTGGGCCGGGATGCCCAGCGCCTCATAGCCCGCCGCCAGATCGGACAGCGGCACACCGGCCTGGCTGGACATGAACTCCTCGCCCGCACCCGGGGTCTGCCAGATCTGGGCGAAGTCGTGCCACCGGTACTCGGGGTGCATCACGTTGGCGACGTCGGCGGCCCACGACCGAAGCAGGTCGCCCCGGGTGGTGGCCACCCGGTAGGTGAGAGCGGCGCCCCAGTCATGGCCCACCAGGTCGACGGGTCCGCCGAGGGTGTCGAGCTCGCCCACCAACCAGTCGACGTACTCGTCCTTGGTGGCGCCGAAGCCGTCCGGTCGGGGATTGGCGAATCCGGGCAGCGACAGCGCCACCGACTCGCCGTCGAGCAGCTCCTGGACCTGGGCCCACAGGGCCGCCGACTCGGGTACGCCGTGGACGACGACGATCATCGGGCCACCGTACCGACTCCCCTCGGCGCCCGCCGGGTCCGGCTCAGGGGCCGGTCGTCGTGGTCGAGGTGGTGGCACCCGGCGCCGTCGTGGTGGTGGCACCCACGGGTGCCGTCGTGGAGGTCGTCGTCGAGACGCTCGGCCGGGTGGTGGTGGTCGTGCCGATCGGCCGGGTGGTCGTGGTGGTCGGCCGGGTGGTCGTGGTGGTCGACGTGGTGGTCGTGCCGCCCATCCGGGTGGTCGTGGTGGTGGGGACCGCGTGGGTGGTGGTGGTCGTCGTCGAGGCCGACGGGACGAAGAAGCCCGGGACTCCGCCGTTGGTGGTGCCGGTAGCGCCCGATGTCGACGAGCCGCTCGGTGGGAAGAAGTAACACAGCGTCCCGAACCCCAGGAACGCGACCAGCATGAGGGCTGTCGACCGGCGGATCGGCACCGCCCGGGAGATCGGCACGGCCATGAGGCCGATCAACCGGCTGTGGGACGCTGGCTCCTCGACGCGAGGAGTCGACCCGGTGGTCGGCTCTTCCGTCGCCTCCCACTCCTCGCCGTCCCCGGTGGGACCGTCCTGACCCGGCGAGTCCTCGCTCACGGGTGGCCCCCGGTTCTGGTGACCCCAACCCCGGGCGAGGCGATACCGGCCGACCGGAGGGCGATCGACGCCCGCAACCGGATCTCCCGGGCTACCTCGAACTGGCGCCCGGGGAGGGTGCGGGCGATCAGCCGGAGCTGCACGTAGCCGACGTCGATCGACTCGACCCCGGCCACCACCGGGTCCCCCAGGATGAGCCCGGACCAGGCCGGGTCGCCGGCCATGGACTCGACCACGGCTTTCAGGGTCGAGGTGACCTGCTCCAGGTCCTCGGTGACGGCCACCGGGATGTCGATGACCGCCCGCGACCAGTCCTTGGAGAGGTTGGTGACCTGGCGCAGGGCGCTGTTGGGCACCACCACCAGCTCGCCCTGCTGGGTCCGCAGCTTGGTGACCCGCAAGGTGAGCTCCTCCACCGTCCCGGTGATCCCGGTGGTCTGGCCGGGCATCGACAGGCGGATGACGTCCCCGAAGGCGAACTGGCGCTCGGCGAACAGGAAAAACCCGGCCAGCAGGTCACCGACCATCTGCTGGGCACCGAAGCCGAGGCCGATGCCGATGACGGTGGCCGGCGCCACCAGGGTGGTCAGCGGGATGCCCAGGCGGTCGAAGGCCAAGATGGCGACCACGAAGTACGTGAGGGCGACGGCGACCCACTCGACCGCCTCGCTGATGGCCCGCGACCGCTTGAGCGACTCGGAAGCCACCGCGCCGGACTCGATCTGGCGGCGGATCTGGACGTCGATCCAGCGGCGTCGGCGCTGGCCCAACCAGTGGGCGAACCGCACGGCGAGCCCGGCCCCGAGCACGAGCACGATGACCGGCAGGAGGTGGTCTTGGAAGTACGAGTGGT
Organism: Acidimicrobiales bacterium; assembly: GCA_036513075.1. GTDB lineage: Bacteria > Actinomycetota > Acidimicrobiia > Acidimicrobiales > RAAP-2 > Bog-756. The sequence goes on along the minus strand of DATBZS010000055.1, from coordinate 863 downwards.
GGATGACCGCACCTTACCGTCGGGGCCGTGGGCGACCCGGGAGGAGCCCGCCTCGCCGGGTGCCCGTGCGTGCCATAATCTGACGCACTGTCAGTTCCGGGGGAACGCGGTGACGGGCTTCGCCGTCCGCCACGGTCGCCCCGGACACACCCACGCTCAACGGGCCACGGGCGCACGCACCGAGCCCCACGAAGGGAACCGCACATGCTCGACTACGTGATCCGCAACGGCCTCGTCGTCGACGGCACCGGGGCTCCGGGCTTCCGGGCCGACGTCGGGATCAGGGACGGGATGATCGTGGCCGTCGGGACGGTCACCGAAGAGGCCGCCACCGATCTCGACGCCGAGGGACTCGTGGTGGCGCCCGGCATCATCGACCCCCATACCCACTACGACGCCCAGCTGTTCTGGGACCCGACGGCCTCACCCTCCAACATCCACGGGGTGACCACGGTCATCGCCGGCAACTGCGGCTTCACCCTGGCACCCATCAAGACCGGGGACCACGACTACATCCGCCAGATGATGGCCAAGGTCGAGGGCATGCCTCTGGTCGCGCTCGAGACCGGCATCAAGTGGGACTGGACCACCTTCGCCGAGTACCTGGACCGACTCGAGGGCAACCTCGGGGTCAACGCCGGCTTCCTGGTGGGCCACTGCGCCATCCGTCGCTGGGTGATGGGCCCGGACCGGGCCGCCGAGGTTGCGGACGACGCCGAGGTGGCCGCCATGGCCACCTTGCTGGCCGAGTCGATCGAGGCCGGCGGGCTCGGCTTCTCGTCGTCGCAGTCGCGGACCCACTCCGATGGCGACGGCAATCCCATAACCTCCCGCTACGCCGATCGCCGCGAGATGCTGGCATT
>DATBZS010000054.1:0-14015 GCA_036513075.1 Acidimicrobiales bacterium | reverse complement strand
GAAGCTTGTGTTCGGCGTACAGCTCCCGGTAGAGGTACGGGAGCTCGACGGCGTCGGTGATGGCCTCGATCTGGTCGTCGAGCCCGCCCACATCGGCGTAGGTGACGTCGGGCACCTCCTCGAGGACGAGCTCCTCGACCTCGGGGCGGGCCAGCTTCTCGATCAACAGTCCGGTGCGCGACTCCATCAGGATGGTGTCGCCGGCCCGAAGTTTGGTGCCGATGAGGGCGTCGGACAGGTCGGCCACCCGCTCCTCGTCGGCCCGGCCGAAGACCAGGGCGCGGGTTCCGCCCTCCAGCAGCTCCTTCAGGACCACGACTTCGCCCTGGCCCTCGCCCTCCCGGGCCAGGATGACGTTGAGCGACTCGTTGAGAACGACCTCATTGCCACGCCGGAGCTCCGATGGGTCGATGTCGGGATGGAGGGATACCCGCATCTTCCGGCCGCCCGAGAAGACGTCGACGGTGCCGTCGTCGTTGGCGCCCAGGTAGGTCCCGTAGGCCGACGGTGGCTGGGTCAGTTTCTCCACTTCGTCGCGCAGGTTTGCGACGTGCTCCTTGGCCGTCTGGAGGGTGAAGGTGAGTTTCTCGTTCTGGGACACGGCCTGGGCCAGCTGACCCTTGGTCTCGAGGAGCTTCTCCTCCAGGGTCTGCACCCGGCGCGGGCTCTCCTGCAGCCGGCGGCGGAGGACGGTGACCTCCTCTTCGGCGGTCAGCGCCCGGGCACGGAGCGTCTCGAGATCCTCTTCGTCCGCCGCCCGGCGCTGGCCGTCGGTATCGTCGAAATCAACCGTTGCAATCACCTCATTCGAGCAGGGGAGACTCCCTTGGGACCCTACACCGGCGGAACTCCGGGACAGACGACGCCGAGCCCCGCCGGAGCCGGTCGCCGGGATCGACCTCCAGTTCGGATGACCGTCTGTCGATGCAGTGGTTGCAGCAGATAGCATGGCGCGAGCAACGGGCCCGGAACCCTTGTTAGGAGTGCGCCGGGATTGACCCGCCGGCCGCCGGGAACCCGAGGATACGGGTCGTGCGCGTTTGAGCCGAGAGACATGTAGGAGAGACACAGCTGATGAAGGTCTGGATCGACCAAGATCTCTGCACGGGAGATGGCCTCTGTGAGGAGATCGCGCCTGCGGTATTCACCCTGCTCGACGACGGCCTGGCCTACGTCAAAGAAGGTGCAGACGTACGGAACGAGCCGGGCGGTTCGGCCGGCATGGCCGCCGTGCCTGCCGACCTCGAAGACTCCGTGGTCGAGGCGTCCGAGGAGTGTCCCGGCGAGTGCATCTTCATCGAGCAGAGCTGACCGCTCCCGACATCGGGCACCCGGCCCGGTAATCGCCAGATCCTCCTACTCGGGAACTCCTGATCGGTCGACGAAACTGCGCTTCGAACTGGGTGCGAAGTACCCCGTCTCACGCACCCCCGGCACTCCACGGAGCCGCCCGTCGAGTTCGGCGGTGATCGCCCGGCCCTCGGAGATCTCGAGATCAGCCAGGACACCGCCCGACTCGCTCAGCACCGGACCGTCCTTTCCCGAGCTCGTGCGCACCCTGATCGGGGCATCGGCCAGGTCCTCGACGACGCGCACCGTCTCGAAGATCCCGGACGGGTCGAGGTCCAACGGGAGCGGGTGCCCACCGAGCGTCGCGACCCGCTTGGTGGCGTCGGCGGCGATCAGTTCGGTGCCGGCCGCAGCCAGAACGGCGCGCTCCCGGTGCATCGCCCCACCCCGCCCTTTGACCATGGCCCCGGACGGGTCGACCTGGTCGGCCCCGTCGAACGCCACCTCCACGCCGTCACTGTCGAGTGCCACCACGGTGAAGCCGGCGGCCGCAGCGTACCACTCCATCTCGTAGCTGGTGGCAACGATGACCACGCCGACCGGGAGTTCGTCCCGCATCCCGGCCAGGGTGAGCAACGTCAGGAACGACGTCGAGCCCGATCCGAGTCCCATCCGGGGCGCATCGGCAGCAGATGCGGCCAAGGCACGACAGACGAGCGCTGCGGTCGTGGCGGCGAGCGCCTGTTTGGCGTCGCGTTCGGCGATCTCGGACGGCCATCGCAGACTGGCGAATGGCTCGACAGGACTCACGGCATCCTTGCTAGCCCATCCGACCCGTCCCGGGCTACTGGTCCCTAGCCGCGGTGGAGCCCCCATTGTCGCCTCCAACGCCTGCGTCGGTGGCGGGATCGACGTCGATCCCGTCGAACCCGTCGATCCCGTCGATGTCCACCGCCACCGGCGGTACCCAGCCGACCGGGCCACCGGGACGGCTGCCCTGGTCCTCGGGGCGAAGCAGGCGGGCGGTAGTCAAGAAGCCGGTGTGACCGACCATGCGGTGGTCGGGCCGGACCGAGCGGTCCTCGATGTGCCAGGTCCTGTGCAGCACCTCGAGGGTGCCCGGCATGCCGAAGGCGCTGTCTTCGAGCACCCCGCGGAACTGGGCCGTCTGGTTGATGGTCGGCAGGTAGGCGCAGATGATGCCGCCCGACCGCAGCGCCACCTCGGCATGGAGGACAACGCGCCAGGGCTCGGGAAGGTCGAGGACGATCCGGTCCAGTCCCCGCTCGGCGATCCCCTCGTAGACGTCACGCAACTCGACCCGGTAGTCGGCATCCTCGCCGACCATGGCCACCACATTGTTCTGCGCCCGGTTGGCGAAGTCCTCGCGCAGCTCGTACCCGACGACCGAGGCGCCGGCCCGCAGTAGGGCCATCGACAGGGCGCCCGACCCGACACCCGCCTCCAGCACCCGCATGCCGGGGGCGATGTCGGCCTCCATCAGGATGGCGGCCAGATCCTTCGGGTAGATGACCTGGGCCCCCCGGGGCATCTTCAGCACCATGTCGGACAGGGTCGGACGGACTACCAGGAAGCGCCGCCCGGTGCTGCCGTACACCGTCGACCCCTCGTATGCACCGATCAGGTCGTCGTGGGCGACGAGGCCGACGTGCGTGTGGAAGCTGGACCCGGACCGGAGCGTGAGCAGGTAGCGCCGCTGCTTGGCATCGACCAGCAGGATCTTCTCGCCCGCCTGCAACAGGCTCCTGTCGGACTCGTCGGACACGTGCCCGCCTGACGCGCCCGCATCGTCGGATCGTCCGTCTTCTCCCCCGTCGGGGCCCACCGCGCTCAGGAGCCGGAATCCGGCGTCGGACCGGACCGGCCCGCGTCGATCAGCAGGCGCTCCCCCGGCAACAGCTTCGTGCGGTAGACCACGTCTTCGCTCCGTCGGGCCCGCAGCAGCATCCACAGCGCGGCTCCGACCACGAACCACGCGGTGTTGCGGCCGCGCATCCCCCGGCCGAACGCCCGGACCTGGAAGTAGTGGAGCACGGTTTCCATCGGTTCAGATCCGGCGGACTTCGACGATGGTCGAGCGCTTGCGGCCCGCCCGTCGGCCGAACAGGAAGACGACGGCCACCGACACGACCACGACGGCGAGTCCGATGGCCAGGGCCTGGGAGCGGACTCCCTCGACCTCTTCGGACACCCCACCGGTCACTTCGCGGAACTTGGCCTCGATCTGGTCACGGGTGATTTTCTCGGCGGGCGCGCTCATGCCTGCTCCTTGTCGGACTGGGTGTCGGGTGTTTGGCCCCTGCTGATCGCCTTGACGGCAAGGAAGGCGATGAGGACGACCAGGACGGTGCAGATGACATAGGGGATCCAGGACAGGTTGCCGGTAAATGTGCTACCGGTCTCGCCCTGCAGAAGGCGGAGGAAGCCGACCGCCAGAATGGCCACGCCGATCGAAAGGGCCACGGAGCCGGCCACGCCGAACACGACGTAGCGCCCGAGTCCCTTGACCGGGTCGAGTGTCTCCTGCTTGATGTAGTCGACAACGAGTTTGACGACTTCCTGGCTCTCACCCCGCAGGCCACTGAGCCCTCGACTGCCGTCTTTTCGGGCTGGCGCCACGTTCCTCCTCGGATGCTCCACCGGTGCCCGACGGATGCCGGCGCCACCTCCGACCGTCTTCCCGGGCACCTCCGGGTGGAGACACCCGGCGACCGGACGGCACAACTCTAGCCAGCCAGGCCCCCTACCTGGCTCAACCCCGCTCGGTGAACAGGTACGTCGAGCTGGCCCGCGACACCACGCGCCCGGCGTCGTCGACCACCTCCGCCTCGGCGAAGGCGACCCGGGTCCCACCCGACACGATCCGGGCCGTGCACTCGAGGACGCTGCCCACCCTGGCGGCGGCCAGGAAGCTCGTCTTCATCTCGACGTTTGAAGCGAACACCTTGCGACCGGCGCCGATGGCGTAGGTGACGGCGGCCGAGCCCATCGCCGAGTCGGCCATGGCCCCGAGGAAGCCACCTTGCACGATGCCGGCGGGATTGGCGAAGCGCTCGTCGGCCCGCATCTGCCAGACCGTCCGACCGGGCACCGACTTGTCGACACAGGTCATGCCCAACGTGAGCTCGCAGTTGGGGGGTACCTGGATGCGGGAGTCGGCCACCGCGTGACGTTAGCCCCAGTGGGCCATGCGGCCCCAGGTGGCCACGCCCCCTGCCGACCCGGGTGCTGGCTGTCCGGCCACCGTGGTGCGGGGTCTGTCGCCGACCGGCGATACTGGGCCCATGGCCATCGATGCGCACGACGGCCCGGCTCCGGTCGTCCTGGTAGGTGAAGCCACCGAGGACTGGAGCGGGGACGCCCGCTTCCACGAGTACTCGACCGCCGCCGACCCGGTGGGCTCGGGCGCTATCTCCCGGGTGCCCATCGAGCGGTTCCCGGCCGCCGTCCATGCAGGCCCGGGCACGCGCCTCGTCCCCCTCGACCTGTCGGACACGTTGGGTGTTCCCTATCTGGCCACCAGCCCGGCGCTGCTGGCCGCCTTCGTCGTTCTCGACCCCGGCGACTCGCTCACGACCACACCAGACGCCACCAGTGAGCTCCTCTACGTGCTCGAGGGCACGGGCCGCACCGAATTCACCCGGACAGTGGTGGTCGGCGACGTCCCCCAACCGCGGCCGTCGGGAGGCACCATCGTCTGGGGCCCCGGTGACGTGGTGACGCTGCCCGCCGGGTGCACATGCACCCACAGGGCGGATCCCGACGCACGGACCCTCCTCTACCGGGTCACCGATGCCCCGCTCCTCGCCTACCTGGGAGTGACTGCCGGACCGGCCCGCTTCGCCCCCACCCGCCATGACGCTGCCACCTCCCGGGCCCGCCTGTCCGAGGTCGAGTCCCACCCCGACGCGGCCAACCGCAGCCGGGTGTCGATCCTGCTGGGCAATGCCGCCCAGGCACAGACCCTCACTGTCACCCCGACCTTGTGGGCCATGGTCGGCGTGCTGCCGGCCGATCGGGTGCAGCGCCCCCACCGCCACCAGAGCGTGGCCCTCGACCTCATCACCGAGTGCGCCCCGGGCTGTTTCACCCTGGTCGGGGCCGAGATCGACGCACGGGGCGACATCGTCGACCCCGTCCGGGTCGACTGGGAAGCCACCGGGGCCTTCGTCACCCCTCCCGGGCTCTGGCACAGCCACCACAACGAGTCCGGCCAGCCGGCCCACCTGGTCCCCATCCAGGACGCCGGTCTCCACACCTACCTGCGGTCGCTCGACATCCGGTTCACGTCGTCGGCCGGGTGAGCCCGGTGGCGTTCGCCAGCGCCCTCTCCCGCCACCCGGTCACCAGTCAGGCGACAGGCGAGGTCGTCGGGGCCGTGCTGGAGGAGATCGGGGAACGGCCCGATCTGGTCGTGGTCACCGTCACCCGTCCCCACGCCGGGGCTCTCGAGGACGTGGTGGCCACCATTGACACACTGCTCCACCCCCTGGCCCTCATCGGCTGCGCCGCCGAATCGGTGGTCGGCCGTGAGGCCGAGGTCGAGGAGCTGCCCGGGATCAGCCTGTGGGCCGGCCAGCTCGGACCCCTGGTCGCCTTCCCCCTCTCGGCCACCCGACGGGGCGATGACTCGTGGGAGTTCGATGGCTGGCCGGACCCCGTCGGCTTCGCCCCGTCGGCGGTGCTCATGCTGGCCGACCCCTTCACCTTCCCGGCCACCGAGTTCGTCGCCGACCTCGGAGAGGCCCGGCCCGGCCTGCCGGTTGTCGGCGGCTACGCATCGGACGCGTCGGGTCCGGGTGGGACCCGCCTGGCCCTGGGCGACCGGGTCCTGGACCACGGAGCGGTGGCTGTCCTGCTCGGTCCGGCCACCGAGATGGTGCCGGTGCTGTCCCAGGGCTGCCGGCCCTTCGGGCGGCTGCTGACCGTGACCCGGGTGGAGCGGAACCTCGTCCTCGAGATCGCCGGTCGACCGGCCATGGAGTGCATGGTCGACCAGATCGCCGAACACCTCGGCCGGGTCGAGATCGCAGGCATCGAGGGCAACGGGCTCCTGCTCGGCCGCTGCGTCGACTCCGGTGTCCTCGACCCCGGACCAGGCGATCTCCTCTTCCGCCCGCTGCAGGGTGTCGAGCGGGCCACCGGGGCGCTGGACATCGAGGATCGAGTGCCACTTGGCGCCGCGGTGCAGTTCGCCCTGCGGGACGCGGCCACCGCGTCGCACGACCTGGCCACCGCCCTGGCCGGCCGGCCGGCCGATGCCGCCCTGCTGTTCACGTGCAACGGCCGCGGCACCCGACTCTTCGACGTCGCCGACCACGACGCCACGGCAATCGCCCGCTCCCTCGGCCCGGTTCCCTTGGGCGGTCTCTTCGCGGCCGGCGAGTTCGGCCCGGTCGGTGGGTCGAACTTCGTGCACACCTTTGCGGCATCTGTGGCGCTCTTCCGGGAGCGGTAGTCCAGGTGATCGCCGTGCCCACGTCCTCGCACACGACCGGTAGGGTTTGACAGATGCCCACGCCGCCCCCGTCACCACTGGTCCCCGCCCCGAACGGCGAGCTCGAGCAGCGTGGCATCGACGTCATCCGCGGCCTCGCCATCGATGCCCCGAGGGCGGCGAATTCGGGCCATCCGGGCACGGCCATGGCCCTCGCTCCGCTGGCCCACGTCCTGTTCACCCGGGTCCTGCGCCACGATCCGTCCGACCCGACCTGGCCGGACCGTGACCGGTTCGTGTTGTCCAACGGGCACGCCTCGATCCTGCTCTACTCGATGCTCCACCTGACCGGATACGGCCTCACGCTGGACGACCTGCGGGCCTTCCGATCGTGGGGCAGTGCCACACCGGGCCACCCCGAGCGGCACCACACCGCCGGGGTCGAGGTAACGACCGGGCCGCTCGGTCAGGGCTTCGCCAACGGTGTCGGCATGGGCATCGCCGAGCGCTGGCTGCGGGCCCACTTCTCCGCCGAGCTGTGCGACCACCACACCTACGTGGTGGCCGGCGACGGCTGCCTGGAGGAGGGCATCTCCCACGAGTCGGCGTCGCTGGCCGGCCACCTGGGACTGGGTCGGCTGGTGTACGTGTACGACGACAACCACATCACCATCGACGGACCCACCGAGCTGAGCCTCGACGACAACCCGGCCGAGCGGTTCGCCGCCTACGGGTGGTCGGTCGACGACATCGGCGAGTCGGCCAACGACCTCGACGCCCTCGAGGCCGCCCTTCTGCGGGCCCGGGCCGACGAGGACCGCCCGTCACTCATCATCCTGCGCAGCCACATCGGCTACCCGGCCCCTCACATCACGGACTCGGCCAAGGCCCACGGCGATCCGTTGAGCGACGACGAGGCCAGGCTCACCAAGGAGATTCTCGGACTCCCCACGGAGGAGACCTTCTGGGTGCCCGAGGACGTGCTGGACATGTACCGCTCGACCATCCCCCGCGGCCAGGCCATGCGGGCCGAGTGGGAGGCGAAGCTAGCCGCATGGAGCGGCGACCGGGCCCGATGGGACGCCGCCCAACGCGGCCACGGACTACCCGGGTGGGAGGTGAAACTGCCAACCTTCTCCCCCGACGACGGCCCCATGGCCACCCGCAAGGCCATCAAGGCGTCGCTGGATGCCACCCACGACCTGCTGCCCGGCCTCATCTCGGGCAGTGCCGACTTGACCGGCAACACCGGGATGGCACTGGCCGGCGCCTCGGCCCAGTCGGTCGACGATCCGGGCGGCAGCCTCATCCACTACGGCATCCGCGAGCACGCCATGGGTGGGGTCATGACCGGCATGGCCGCGCACGGCGGAGTCCTCCCGGTGGGCGGAACCTTCTTCGCGTTCTCCGACTACATGCGGGGCGCAGTCCGGGTGGCGGCCATCTCGGGTGTCCACGTGGTCTACTCGTGGACCCACGACTCGGTCGGCCTCGGCCAGGACGGTCCCACCCACCAGCCGATCGAGCAGCTGGCGGCCCTGCGGGCCATGCCGGGCCTGCGGGTCATCCGGCCGGCCGACGCCAACGAAACCGCCCAGGCGTGGCGGACCGCCGTCGACGCCGATGGCCCCACCGCCCTCATCCTCACCCGCCAGGAGATACCGATCCTGGCCGAGACGGCCGAACTGGCCCCGGCCGGGGTGCCCAGGGGCGCCTACGTACTCTCCGACCCGGGGGACGGCCCGGCCCAGGTCGTGCTCATCGGTACTGGAAGCGAGGTGTGGCTGTGTCTCGACGCCGCCCGCCTGCTGGCCGAGGCCGGCACCCGGGCCCGAGTGGTCTCCCTCCCCTCGTGGGAGCTGTTCGCCGAGCAGGGCGACAGCTACCGGAACGAGGTCCTGCCTCCCGGGGTCCCCACCCTGTCGGTCGAGGCGGCCAGCACCTTCGGCTGGGAACGGTACGCGGACGACTCGCTGGGCATCGACCACTTCGGCGCCTCGGCCCCCGGCGAGGTCGTGCTACGCGAGTTCGGCTTCGACCCGGTCCACGTGGCCGCCCGGGCGACCGAACTCCTCAGCCACAACTCCTGACCCGAACGCACCACCGGTCAGGACCATTCCACTACGTACACTCCCCCACCGGACCCCCGAGAGGATCACCGATGACCACACTGCACGACCTCTACGTCAAGCAAGGCCAGAGTCCCTGGCTCGACAACCTCCGGCGCGACTGGCTGCAGGACGGGACCCTGGCCGGCTTGGTCGACCAGGGCATCCGCGGGGTGACCTCCAACCCCACCATCTTCGCCAAGGCCATCAGCGGCCAGGACACCTACGATGAGCAGTTCAGTTCGCTGATCGCCACCACCTCGGTCGAGGACGCCTACTGGGACCTGGTGGTCGACGACATCCTGGCCGCCCTGGCCATCCTGCGGCCCGTCTTCGACAGCTCGGGCGGGAGTGACGGCTTCGTGTCGGTCGAGGTGGCGCCGTCGCTGGCCCACGACACCGAAGGGACCATCACGGCCGCCCGGGGCCTGCACGCCCGGATCGGCCGGCCCAACGTGCTCGTCAAGATCCCGGCCACCCCCGAGTGTGTACCGTCGATCCGCCAGATGATCGCCGAGGGGCGGAGCATCAACGTCACCCTCATCTTCTCCCTCACCCGCTACGCCGAAGTGATCGAGGCCTATCTGTCCGGTCTCGAGGCCCTGGCCGCTTCCGGGGTGGACGACCTGTCCAGCGTGGCCAGCGTGGCCTCCTTCTTCATCAGCCGGGTGGACACCGAGGTCGACAAGCGGATCGAAGCGGCCGGCGGCGGCACCGCCGGACCCACCCTCCTCGAGCTACGGGGTACGGCGGCCGTGGCCCAGGCCCGCCTGGCCTACTGGCTGTTCACCGACCAGTTCTCTGGCCCCCGGTGGGACGCCCTGGCGGCCAAGGGAGCCAGGGTGCAGCGTCCCCTGTGGGCTTCCACCTCGACCAAGAATCCGGCCTACCGCGACCTCGCCTACGTCGACACCCTGATCGGGCCGGATACGGTCAACACCATGCCGGACGGGACCGTCACCGACTTCCTCGACCACGGCACGGTGGCCCGGACGGTCGACGCCGACCCCGACGGGGCCCGATCGGTGATCGACCGCCTGGCCGCGGCGGGCATCGACATGGAGGATGTGGCCGCCGTGCTCGAGACCGAAGGTGTCGCCTCCTTTGCGGCCTCGTTCGACGACCTCATGGCTTCACTCACCACGAAGGCGGCCGAACTCACCGCGCGCTGACCTTGGCCGACGGGTCGGGGACGGCGGCGAGGCGCCCCGGCCCCCTTGCCGACCTGCCACCCGCCAGGCACCGCCACGACACCAGCCACCAACCAGGAGGAACACCCATGAAGATCGCAATGGTCGGACTCGGGAAGATGGGCGCCAACATGTCCCAGCGGCTCATCGAACACGGACACCAGGTGGTGGCGTTCGACCTCAACGAGGCCGCACGCACCGGTGCGGCGGCGTTCGGCGCGCAGCCCGTCGCCACCCTGGAGGAGCTGGCCGCCGCCCTCGAGCCACCCCGGGTGGCCTGGGTCATGGTGCCGGCCGGCAAGCCGACCAACGACACCATCACCACGCTAGCCGGGCTGTTCGCACCCGGCGACGTGGTGATCGACGGAGGCAACTCCAACTACAAGGAGACTGCACCGCTCGTCGGCGAACTGGCCGCCAACGGTATCGCCCTGGTGGACGCCGGGACTTCGGGTGGCATCTGGGGCCTGAAGGAGGGCTACTGCCTGATGGTGGGCGGCACGAAGGAGGCGGTGGCGGTGTGCGAGCCCGCCTTTGTCGCCCTGGCCCCCGAAGGCGGCTACGCCCACGTGGGTCCGCCAGGGGCCGGGCACTTCGTGAAGATGATCCACAACGGCATCGAATACGGCCTGATGCAGGCCTACGCCGAGGGCTTCGAAATCATGTCCGAGGCTCCCGAGTTCGACCTCGACCTCCATGAGATCGCCGCCATCTGGCGCTACGGCTCGGTGGTCCGGTCCTGGCTGCTGGAGTTGGCCGAGCGGGCACTGCGGCCCGAGTCGGGCTTCGACCAGATCGAAGGAGTGGTGATCGACTCGGGCGAGGGCCGGTGGACCGTCGAGGAGGCCATCGACCGGGGGGTGTCGGCCCCCGTCATCTCCTCGGCCCTCTTCGCCCGGTTCGCCTCCCAGAAGCCGAACGCCTTCGGCCTCCGCCTCGTGTCGGCCCTGCGGAACCAGTTCGGTGGCCATGCCGTCACCACTACGGCCGGCACCCTCGGCGGCGAGACGGGGACACCGAAGTGACCACAGACCCCGCCTCCATCGCCGCCGCCATGGACGCCGAGCGCGACCCGGGCTCGGGTACGACGAGCGCGGCCGAAGGCGAGCGGCGCTCCCTGCCCCCCGTCCTCTCGAAGGCCCCGCCCGTGGCCATGGTGATCTTCGGCGCCTCCGGCGACCTCACCGGTCGCAAGATCCTGCCGGCCCTGGCCCGACTGGCCGACCGGGGCGTGCTCGACGACGGGTTCACGGTGATCGGCGTTGCCCGCACGGTGTGGAGCGACGAGGAGTTCCGCTCCCATATCACCGAGTCCACCCCCGACGGAGGGCCCAAGTGGCGGGCCCTCACCGAGCGGTTCAAGTACGTGGCCGGCGAATATGACCACCCGGACACCTTCGACCAGTTGAAGACCCACCTCGACGAGGCCGACAAGATCGACGGCACCGACGGCAACCGCCTGTACTACCTCGCCACCATTCCGAGCGTCTTCGGTCTGGTCGCCCAGGCCCTGGCCAAACACGGATGCTGTGGGCCGGGCGAAGGGGGAACGTTCTCCCGGGTGGTGGTGGAGAAGCCCTTCGGCCGCGACCTCGACAGTGCCCTCAAGCTGAACGACCAGATGCACTCCGCCTTCGACGAGAGCCAGATCTACCGGATCGACCACTACATGGGGAAAGAGACGGTCCAGAACGTCCTGGCCCTGCGGTTCGCCAACGCCATCTTCGAGCCGATCTGGAACCGGCGCTACGTCGAGCAGATCCAGGTGACGGTGGCCGAGAGTCTCGGCGTCGAACACCGGGGAGGCTTCTACGAAACCGCCGGCGCACTGCGCGACATCGTGCAGAACCACGTCATGCAGGTCCTGGCATTGACGCTCATGGAGTCGCCCACCAGCACCGATGCCGACCGGGTCCGTGACGAAAAGGTCAAGCTCCTCCAGGCCATCTACATCCCGTCGCCCGACGAGGCTGTGGACAAGGCGGTCCGGGGCCAATATACGGCGGGCACCATCGACGGCCAGCCGGTACCCGGGTACCGCGAGGAGGAGGACGTCGCCCCCGACAGCCAGATCGAGACCTATCTGGCCGTGCGCCTGCGGGTGGAGAACTGGAGGTGGGCCGGCGTCCCCGTCTATGTGCGCACCGGCAAACGGCTGCCCGCCCGGGTCACCGAGGTGGCCCTCACCTTCCGCCAGGTGCCGTTCCTGCTCTTCGACCACCGGTCGAGTCGCGACCTGCGTCCGAACACCTTGATCCTGCGGATCCAGCCCGACGAGGGGATCAGCCTCGAGTTCGGAGCCAAGATCCCGGGCGAAAAGTTCCACCTCCGGTCGGTCGCCATGGATTTCTCCTACGACGAGGCCTTCGCCGGGAACGACGCAGCCGACGGGTATGAGCGGCTCATTCACGACGCCATGGTGGGTGACGCCACCCTGTTCATCCGGTCCGACGAGGTCGAGCAGGCGTGGCGCATCGTCGACCCCTACCTGAAGGCGTGGTCGGAGCCGGGAGGCGGATTCCACTACTACGAGGCGGGGACCTGGGGGCCCCACATGGCCGATCTGCTGGTCGAGCGGTCCGGCGACGAGTGGCGGAATCCGGTGGTCGACCTCGAACTGAGCGGCGGCCGCCAGACCAATCTCGAACAGTGACCCGATCCCGAGATCTGACCCCACGACGAGGAGCCACGTCGTGAACGGGATCGTCCGCCTGGTCCCCTCGGTGCCCGAGGCTTTCGCCGACCTGGTGGTGACCGAACTGTCGACGGCCTCCGCCGGGTATGCGCTCTTCCTCTCCGGTGGCGGGACCGCGGTCGAGTGCTATCGGACGCTTGCCACCCGACCGGCGGTCGCGTGGGGAGGCGTCGACGTCTACCTCGGCGACGAGCGGTGCGTCCCGCCCGACGACCCCGACTCCAACCACCGCGTGATCGTCGAGACCCTGCTCGATGTGGTGGGCCCGGTCCGGTCCGACCACCCCATGTACACCTCGGGGGCACCCGCCGAGGCGGCCGCCGCCTACCAGGAGCTGGTGGTTGCCGTCATCCCCGACCTCGTGCACCTCGGACTCGGTCCGGACGGGCATACGGCATCGCTGTTCCCGGGTTCGGTCGCCCTCGACGACACCGATGCCACCCACCTGGTGGTGGCCACTACCGACCCCAACGGGGTGAACATCCACGAGCGGATCACCCTGACGTACGCCGGCATCGCACGGGCCCGTCGGACGGTCGTCACCGTGGCCGGCGCCTCCAAGCGCGACGCCCTGGGCCGCCTGCTGGCCGGCGAGGACCTGCCGGCGGGCCGACTGACCGGAAACGACCTCCTCTGGCTGGTCGACGCCGATGCCCTCGGCGATGCCTCGCCTGACGCTGCCTGACACCGCTCTCCACCAGGCCACGACGTGCGGGCGCCTGGTCACGCCATGTGACGGGCCTTCCCAATCGGACGTCCGTGGGATACCGTCTTGGTTCCGCCGACGCAGCATGCCGCGGACGGATACCGGGGGTGCAGGCTCATGACGCGTTTCTTCAGCGGCGGATTCCATCGACTGGCGCGACTGGTGGCCGCCGGGGTCATCCTGGGGGCGGCTGCGACCACCCTGTCGTCGTCGCCCGCTGAGGCGACGTCGCCCACCGGCCCCTTGTACGCCTACGCCGGTGGTACCGCGGCGTCACCGACCTCGTGCCCCGCCGACGCGACCCACACTCCGTCCGTGGAGTGCTCGCTCGACGATGCGTTGACCGTTGCCGCAGGATTGCCCGCGGCGAACCAGATCATCGACCTGGCCACCGCGGGCGCCTCCGCCCACTACGTCGGCAACTGGACGACCGATCTGAACCGCACCACCTCGGCCGGTCCGCTGACGATCCAACCGGCGCCCGGACTGACCTCGGTACCGGTCCTGGACGGCAATAACGGCTTATCGACCAACTGCACGACGGGCAGTTGCACCGACGCCATCCTCA
>DATBZS010000053.1:0-21555 GCA_036513075.1 Acidimicrobiales bacterium | reverse complement strand
GCCTCGACGCTGGAGGAACTGATCACGACCGGGCTGGTGGCCGCAGGCCGGGCGCTCATCGACCATCCGGCCCTGTTGCCGCTCGTCGCGCGCTTTGTCTGCACCGACGCCACCGACAATACCGAGGAGACCCGGTCGGTGCTGCTGCTGGTCACCGAGTGCGCCACGCCCCACCTCGCCCGGTTCCTCGACCCGCGCCGCGCCCGAGGCGTGGCCGAGCTCCTCGCACGCCTTGCGATCACCTTCGCGGTGCTCCCCTCCGAGGAGGTGGACATCACCGACGAGCAGTCGGTGCGCACCTTCCTCTACGACGGGATGATCCTCCCCTCGCCCGGCTACGCCCGCTAGCCCGCCGGCCATCGCCGACCCGGCGCGGCCGGGGGGTCAGCTCGCCTCGGGCAACGAGGCGACGAGGCCTTCGGCGGCGGCCAGCGCCTCCGCCGGGGTCAACCCGGCCGTCGCCGCCAGCCAGCACGATACCGGGGCGGCGGTGCGCTCCGAGGCATGCGACGCCACCCCGGCTGCGTCGAGCAGGGTGGCGACCTCCTCCTCGGTAGGGGCCGCCACGCCGAGGGCGGCGGCGTAGCGGTCGATCCAGTCACGTGCCGAAATGGTCATGGTCAGGGATGCTAGTCGCGGCACACCTCACCTCGATGGTCTGCCGGGCCGCGCACATCGAGGGCGGGGTCCCCGCAGTGCCGGACGCCGCGGGGGAACCCCTCAACCGCCCGACACCGGCGGCAGCAACGCCACTTCGTCCCCCTCGCACAGCATGTGCTCCTCGGGCACCGGCTCACCGTTCACCCATACCCGGCAGATGGGCACCACCTCGCTGAAGCGCTCGCCGTAGCGGGCGCACGCCGCCGCCACGACCTCCGCCACGCTGCCACCCTCCACCTCGTCGTGCGAGGTGCCGGCCGCCTCACGGGCCTGCCCGAACAGCAAGAGGCGGGGCACCCTCAGCCCCCGATCATCGACATCGAACGCCTCGGGCGGAGAAACTCCGGGTCGTCGATCCCATGGCCGGCACGCTTTCCCCACACCGCTCGTCGCAGCACGTCGGCAACGTCCTCGTCCGAGCCGCCGCCGCGCAGGACGTCTCGCACCGACAGCTCGTCGTCGGAGAACAGGCAGTTCCGCACCGCCCCGTCAGCCGTGAGCCGCAGTCGATTGCAGGTACCGCAGAACGGGCGGGTCACGCTGGCGACGACTCCGATCTCCCCGTGCCCATCAGCGAACCGGTACCGCACGGCGGGTGCCGCGTCGCCTGCCGCATCCACCGGCTCGAGAGGCCAGCACGAGGCGATGCGAGCGACGACATCGTGCCCGGCGACGACCTGCTCGCGGCGCCAGTGCCCGTCTGCGTCGAGGGGCATGTACTCGATGAAGCGCACCGGCCGCCCGGTGGCCCGGGAGAAGGCGCCGAAGTCGAGGATCTCGTCGTCGTTCAACCCAGCGACGAGCACCACGTTGACCTTGACCGGCAGGAGCCCCGCGTCTTCGGCGGCGTCCATGGCGTCGAGCACGACGCCGAGCTCGCCGCGCCGGCGGATCTGTGCGAAGCGCTCGGGCCGCAATGAGTCACAGCTGATGTTGACCCGGGTGAGCCCTGCGCCGACGAGTCCTGCCGCCAATCCCCCGAGCAGCGTGCCGTTGGTGGTGAGCGCAATGTCGGAGAAGCCCACCTCGGCCACCTTCGCCACGAGGTCCACGATGCCTTTGCGCACGAGCGGCTCTCCCCCCGTGAAGCGCACGGACGTCACTCCGACGGACTTGGCCACGCGGGCCACCACCGCGAACTCCTCGTACGACAGGATGTCGGTACGGGGTCGAAACGTGACGCCTTCCTCGGGCATGCAGTAGGAGCAGCGAAGGTTGCACCGATCGGTCACCGACAGCCGCAGGTCGTCGTGGACGCGCCCGAAGGTGTCGACCAGCGGACCGTCGGTCGGCATGACGTCGGGCCCTCCGCCGTCGAGCTTCACGACACCCCGTCCGGCGCGTCGCACCCTTCGGACTCCGGTGCCAGGCGGTCCGCGTCGAGGAGCCACAACGCAACATGGCCGCCGGCCGCCACCCCTTCACCGTCGGGGAGGAGGGCAAGGCAGTTCGCCTCGGCCATCGCGCGCAGCATGTGCGACTTCTGACGGCCCGAGGGCCTGACCAGCACGGTCCCGCTCGCGTCGGCGGTGGCGATCGCGCGCACCAGGTGGAGCTTACCGTCGCTCGGACGGCGGAGATCGACCTCGGCCACCCCGGCCAGCACCGGACGACCGAGCCTGCGCTGTCCGGCCATGCGCCGCAACGCCGGGCGGGCGAAGAGCTCGAAGGACACCAGGGCGGACACCGGATTGCCCGGCAGGCCGAGCACCGGAGTGCCCGTGGCGGCCAGCGTGCCGAACGCCAGGGGTTTCCCCGGCTTGACGGCCACCTGCATCCACCGCATGGAGCCCCCGCTCAGCTTGTCGAGGACCACCTTCACCATGTCGAGGTCGCCCACGCTCACGCCGCCGGTCGTCACCAGTGCGTCGCAACGTGCCGCTCCCCGTTCGAACGCCTTGGCCAGCTCGTGGGCATCGTCACGGACGATCCCCAGGTCGACGGCTTCGAAGTTCGACTGGCGCACCTGTGCCAGCAGCGCATGGCGGTTCGAGTCCCGGATCTTGCCAGGAGGCAGCGCCGCCCCTCCCTCGACCAGCTCGTCGCCGGTCGACAGCACCCCGACCAGCGGTCGGGGGTGGACGAGGACCGTCTCCATCCCCAAGGCGGCCAGCACTCCCACGTGGCCCGGCGACAGCGAGGTGCCCGCCCCGAACACCGTCTCGCCACTGGCGATGTCCTCGCCCGGATACCGCACGTTGGCCCCGGCGTCGACCGCGACCTCCACCACCACCGTCGCGTCGTCCTGGGTGCGGGTGCGCTCGATCATGCACACCGCGTCCGCCCCCGGTGGCAAGGGTGCTCCGGTCATGATGCGGACGGCCTCGCCGGCGCCGACGGCGACCCCGGAATGCTCACCTGCCATGACGGATCCCACCACCGCCAGTCGCGACGGAGCGGCGGCCGTGTCCTCGGCCCGCAGGGCGTAGCCGTCCATGGCGGAATTGGCGAACGGGGGGATCGGCTCGTTCGCCATCACCTCCTCTGCGAGGACGCAGCCCAGCGCGGCGCCAATCGCCACCTGCCGCGGTGCCAGCGCTGAGAAGGCCGGGAGCACGAACCCGCGGGCCTCCTCCAGCGTGATCATGAACCCGTACCGCTGCCTTCCGCTCCCCCGGCGCCGGCGGCATCGGACGACCCCACCCCGACCTTGTGCGCGCACTCGGCCCAACCCGAGCCGCCGTCCCAGCTCTCGTGCTTCCAGATGGGCACCGATTCCTTGAGCTCGTCGATGCAGAACCGGGCCGCGGTGAACGCCTCGGACCGGTGCGGCGTGGACACCGCCACCACCACCGACACCTCTCCGACCTCGAGTCGCCCCACCCGGTGCAGCAAAGCGAGCCGGCCGACTCCGGGCCAGCGCGAACGAGCGGCTGCGGCCACGTCGGCCAGCCGGAGCTCGACATACTCGGTGTAGGCCTCGTACTCGACACTGACCACGTTCGGGCGACCCTCCGAGTGGTCGCGCACCGTTCCACAGAAGGTCACCACGGCGCCGCATCCGGGATCGACCACCCAGGCGAGCGCCTCGGCGACCGGCAGCGGGCCGGAGGTCACCGCTACCCAATCCGCATCGGGCGGCGTGCTCACCATGCTCAACGTCGACTCCCTCCCCCACCCCGACCGCCTGCCTCGTGCGCCGGTCGTCGAGGCGCGTACGCACCGACGACATCAATCCACAGACGCACCGACCACGTCAACCCAACCGCACCGTCGGCGTTCCACCCCGTCCGTCCAACGGCTTCGACCCGTGCGGCATGCACGCGGTGCGCGTGCGGCGCGACGCCAGCCTTCCATGTTCGTCCCGCCGCGTTCGACGCGCGCTGCGCGACGATGCTCATGCGGCGGGACCGCCATGGCCCCGATGCCAGGTCAGCCCCAGCCGGTCGAGGTCCTCGGGGACGTCGACATCGGCGAAAACCCGGGCCTCGGCGACCGCGGTCCACCCGTCATCGTCGAGCACCACTGCCTTCGACTGCGCGATCAGCGCGGTACACGTCCGCTCGCCGGCGGCCACGAGCGCCGAGGCGGCGTCGAGGTCGGCGGCCGACCACCGGGCGCACAGCGGTTGGGGCCGTCCGCCGACCACCGGGACGACCGACGCTCCACCGGGGTACCGGGCGAGGAACTCCAACACCTCCTCGGTCACCAAGGGCAGGTCGCAGGCGACCACGACCGTGGGACCGGCGTGGCCCGCCGCCCGGAGCGCCATGCGTCCTGCGCACAGCGCGACCAGAGGCCCTTCGCCGCCCCCGTCCTCCCGCACTGCAGGCAGGCCCGAACGACCGGGCCCCACCTCGAGCACCGGCGCAGCCACCCTGCTGAGAAGCACTCCGATGCGGGAAGCACTCGGGTGGCCGTCGATCACCATCGACGCCTTGTCGGTCCCCATGCGCCGGCTGGCTCCCCCGGTGAGAAGCATGCCGGCGACCGGTTCGACGGCTGGCCCGCCGGACGACACGGACCGCCGGCCGTCACGACCCCCGGTGTCGAGGAAGGCACGTCCTTCGCCCCATGCCCGGGAACCCGTCGACTGCCTGCCGATCGACACGCCACCACCTCCCCCCGCCCACCAACCCGCGCAACGGAACACGCCTGCAGATGGGCCATTGACACTGGATACTAAAAATTATATACATACCTTGTCTCATTGTTCCATAGCTGTCCAGCGGGTCTCCGGTCCCCCCGCACACTGCGCGCCCAGGCTGCAGGGGCTCCATTGGCGGGGCAGTTGCCCGGTGGGTTCGCAGCACCGTAAGGGCCGGAAGTGCAAGGCAAGGGGGAAGCGTCGTGAACCCAGCGCAGTCAACCAGCGGGACCCGGACGACAGGGCACGCCCCGCGTCGCCAGAGCCGGGAGTCGGTGGAGAACAGCTACCGGTCGCGCTGGAGCTGGGACGATGTCAAGTGGGGGACCCACTGCGTCGACTGCTACCCCGGCAACTGCCCGTTCCGGGTCTACGTGCGCGACGGGCGCGTGCTCCGCGAGGAGCCGGCGGCGACCTTCGGGGTCGTCGAGGAAGGCGTCCCCGACTTCAACCCGATGGGCTGCAACAAGGGGGCCTGCTGGAGCCAGCAGCTCTACGACGGCGACCGGGTCCTGCATCCGCTGCGGCGCGTCGGCGAACGAGGCGGCGGCGAATGGGAGCAGATCACCTGGGACGAGGCGCTGACCCAGGTCGCCGACGGGATGCTCGACGCCATCGACCAGGACGGCCCCGAGTCGATCGTCCGGGAGGGGACGCCCGAGATCGCCACCGTCATGCCGACCGATCGCTTCTTCAACGTCTTCGGTGGCCGATCGATGGACCTGCACCCCTCCTTCAACGACTTCTCGATCGGACTGCACGAGACGTTCGGCAAGTGGAACCCGGCATCGTCGGCCGACGACTGGTTCCACTCGGAGCTGATCCTCATCTGGCACATGAACCCGGCGTTCACCCGGATCCCCTTCTACCACTTCATGCTCGAGGCCAGGTACCACGGAGCGGAGGTCGTCTCGATCTCGCCCGACCTCAATGCCTCCCACGCCCACAGCGACTACCACGTGCCCATGCCGCCGGGCAACGATGCCGCGCTCGCCCTGGCCATGGTGCAGGTGATCCTCGAGGAGGACCTCACCGACAAGACCTTCGTCCGCGAACAAACGGACCTGCCCTGCCTCGTGCGGAAGGACACCCGGCGCTTCCTGCGCCAGACCGATGTCGAGGGGGCGGGCGGGGACGCGCGCGAGGACCAGCTCTACCACTGGGACCCTGAGACGGGCCTGGTGGAGGCCGATCGCTCGAACCTGCTCCTCGACGGTCGCGAGGTGGCCCTGGAAGGTAGCTTCCAGGTCACGCTGGCCGACGGCATGACGGTTGAGGTCGAGCCCGTCCTGTCCCTCCTCAAGCATCATGTGGACACCCACTACACCCCCGAGCTCCAGCAGGAGACCACCGGCGTCCACCCCGACGTCGTGCGGATGCTGGCGCGCAAGACCGCTGCCAAGCGCACCGACATCATGCTCGGATGGAACTCGTGCAAGTACTACCACGGCGACCTGATCGAGAGGGCCATGTGCCTGCTGCTCGGCGTCACCGGCAACTGGGGCAAGGCGGGCACGGGCATCCGCTCGTGGATGATCGGCATGGCCGACGGGATGTTCACCATCATGGCCAAGACGGTGCCGGGCGTGGAGGGCGCCGAGCAGCTCTTCACCGCCCAGCAAGGAGCCATCGCCCAGCTGCGGGAGAACGACCCCAGTCTGGTCACCGACGAGCTCGCCGTGCGGGAGCTGTCCCGCCTCCTGGCCCATGTCGGCGGCGACGGGCCCCGGTCGGCGGGGTCCCCGCCGGCCTTCTGGTGGTACTGGCAGGCGGGCTACGCCGAGCGTTGGAACAATCCCGAATGGGGTGACACCTCGTTGCCCCGCACCTTCGACGAGTACTTCCAGGAGGCGTTGGACAACGGATGGTGGGAGAACGTCGACGAGCCCCGTCCCGACCAACCACCCCACGTCCTCGTCGAGTGCGGCGGCAACATGCTCCGGCGGACCAGGGGCGGGTGGACACAGCTCGGCGACGCGCTGTGGGATCGGCTCGATCTCATCGTCTCGATCGACTTCCGCATGAACTTCACCGGAATGAACTCCGACCTGATCCTCCCCGCGGCCCAGCACTACGAGAAGATCAACTTCCACATCCCCACGTCGCACGTCATGAACCTCACGTTTTCCGACCGCAGCGCCGAACCGGCGGGCGAGGCCAAGCCCGAGTGGGAGATCTACCAGCTGCTGATAAAGAAGCTGGCCGAGCGGGCGAAGTCCAGGGGAGTGACCGAGTACCGCAACCGACGCGGCAACGTGTTCCGCCCGGCGGACATGTGGGACGCCTACACGCTCAACGGGTACCTCGCTGATGAGGAGGCAGTCTTCGACGAGATCATCCGCGACTCCGCGTACGCCGGCACCATCCCCGAGCGCACCGATCTGACCCGCATGCGCGAGGTCGGCTACCAGCGCTTCATCGACTGGGGATCGGGCCCGTTCGCGCTCGCCCAGGCATCACCGCTCTTTCCCGATAAGACGCACACGCCGTTCCGCGACCACGTCGAGCGGGGGGCGCCCTTCCCCACCTATGCGAGACGGGCCCAGTTCTACATCGACCACCCCTGGTGGCTCGAGGCCAACGAGGAGCTGCCCTGTCACAAGCCGAACCCTCTGTCCGGCGGCGACCACCCGCTGCGCATGACCTCGGGGCACAACCGGTGGTCCATCCACTCCATGAACCAGGCCAATCCGGTGATCCTCCAGACGCACCGGGGTGAACCGCTGGTGGAGGTGTCCCCGGTCGATGCCGCCGGTCGAGGGGTTGAGGACGACGACCTGATCAGGGTGTACAACGACATCGCATCGTTTGCGGCGCGGGCCAAGGTGTCGGCTGCGGTCCGTCCCGGCCAGGTCATCTCCTACAACGGCTGGGACGGTCACCAGTACCGCGACTGGATGGGCGCCAACGAGATCGAGGCCGGCATGGTCAAGTGGATCGGTTTCGCCGGCGGCTACGGCCACATCAATTACAGCATGGCGGAATGGCAGCCCATTCCGGTCGACCGAGGTGTTCCCTGCAACTTCGAGGCGGCAGGTCCGACTGCCGCACCCAACAGGAGGTAGGGCCATGCAAGTGCCCGAGATCGTCGACGACGCTCTGGACCCGGCCGACAAGGCGTGGGCCGCGGTGCCCAGCGAGAAGGTGCCGCTCGTCCCGGTGCCGATCGAGGAACAGCCCAACGAGTACATCCGCACCGCGTGGCGCACGCGGCCCTATGGTCGGGTGGGCGACGTGGACGTGGCCGCGGTGCAGCGCGGCGAGCGCCTCCTCGTCCGCCTGGAGTGGGACGACTCGGACGAGCCCAACACCGAGTTCCTCGACGGCGCCGGGGTGTTCTTCCCCGATGCCGGGGACAGCGGTGCGCCCCTCACCATCGGGTCGCACAGCGCCCCGGTACGGCTGTGGGCGTGGCGCGACCGCACGCCGATGCAGGAGGCCCTTCCGGCGGCAAGGGAGCTCGTGGCCAGCGGCCCCGGAGCGTTCCGTGCCGCCGGCCTCGACGCCGGGGACGGGGAGAACGAGGGCGCACGGCCCGATGCCGTCTCCGCCCTGTCGGGCGGCCGCTGGGCCGTCGTCATCGCCGGGGACCTCGCACGGGCGGCCGCGGCGGGGCGGATGGGGGTGGTCGTCTGGGACGGCTCCAACGACGAGCGTGCAGGGATCGGGGCGGTGAGCCCGAACTGGGTGCCGCTCACCGTCAAGTGAACCAACGGAGATGGGAGGGACGATGAGCCAAGACATCGCAGGGACCGCCGTGGCGGGCCAGGTAGCCATGGTGTTCGATCTCAACAAGTGCATGGGGTGCCAGACGTGCTCCATCGCCTGCAAGGTGCTGTGGACCAGGGAGGAGGGCGAGGAGCACCAGTGGTGGATGACGGTGAACACCCAGCCCGGCCAGGGGACGCCCAAGGACTGGGAGGACATGGGCGGCGGGCGGAAGAAGGACGGCAGCCCGGTCACCGGGCATCAGCCGACCCGTGCCGAGTTCGGCGGCGGTTGGGAGTTCAACTACGACGAGGTCTTCTACGGCGGCAAGGGCCGATCGGTCCACTTGAAGCCCACCGACAAGGGGGACGGGACCACGCGCTGGGGCATGAACTGGGACGAGGACCAGGGTGCCGGCGAGTACCCCAACGCCTATTACTTCTACCTGCCCAGGCTGTGCAACCACTGCACGCACCCGGTGTGCGCGTCCGCCTGTCCCACCGGGGCGATGTACAAGCGGCCCCAGGATGGCGCTGTTCTGCGCGACGAAGACCTGTGCCAGGGCTCGCGCTTCTGCATGGAGGCCTGCCCCTACAAGAAGATCTACTTCAACGAAGCCCGCAACGTGGCCCAGCACTGCATCATGTGCTTCCCCCGGCTCGAAGAGGGAGTGGCACCGGCGTGCGCCAGGCAGTGCCCGGGTCGGCTCACCTTCGTGGGCATGCTGTCGGACCCCGAGGGCCCGATCCACAAACTGGTGAACGAGTGGGAGGTGGCCCTGCCGCTGCATCCGGAGTACGGCACGACTCCGAACGTCTTCTACGTGCCCCCGCTCGCGCCGTACCGGCTGAACGAGGACATGTCGATCGACTACGAGACTCCGCGTATCCCGCCCGAGTACCTCGAGTCGCTCTTCGGTCCCAAGGTCCATTCGGCGCTGGCGACGATGCAGGGCGAGCTCGACCGCGTCCGGGCCGGAGGCACCTCGGAGATCCTCGACACCCTGATCGTCTACAACTGGCTCGACCTGTTCGGGCCGTTCACCACCGACCCCGCCACGCTCGACCGCACCCCCGACAAGGTCGCCGTCAGCCTGACCGCCAAGCGCACCGAGCCCGCGGGCGGCTGATCCGACGCGCCGCACCGCCGGCGCCTCAGTACACATCAAGGCACACGTCAAGAGGAGGCCCCATGTTCACCTACTCACTCGCCGGGCTCGAGATCAAGAGCGCGGCCGACGGGCCGGAAGAGGTCGAGGAGAACGAGACGACGGCACGCAGCGCCGTCTACCAGGTCCTGGGCGCGTTCTTCTCCGCACCCGACCGCGATCACTTCGACAGGGCCGGCCAGGGTCTGTGGACCAAGGAGCTCACCGAAGCCGCATCGCTCCTACCCTTCCCCCTCGAGGTGGGCGAGTTGACGCTTGCCTCCGATGTCGACCCCGAGAGCTACTCGGCCGAGTACGCCCGGCTGTTCGGTGCCGGGTGCAGTGAAGCTCTACAGATCGGCGCCGAGGACCGCGACGACGTGGAGGCCAAGCTCCGCCGCGAGTACGAGTACTTCGGCCTGGCGGTCAGCACCGACCGGCGCGCAGCAGACGACCTCTGCACCGAGTGCGACTTCATGCAGTACCTGGCCTTCCGCGAGGCGGCCACCGGTTCCGACCGGCTGCGCGCCTCGTACCGCAAGGCGCAACGCGACTTTCTGGAGCGGCACCTGCTGAGCTGGGTGCCGGACATGGTGGCGGCCGCCACGGCGCTCGGGCCCAATGCCGTCTACTCGTGGGGACTCGATCGTCTCGACACCTTCCTCCGCTCCGATCTGGACTATGTGACCGCCCAGCTCGATGGGTGACCCCCGGGCCGTGGATACCGGCGAACCGCCGCCATGAGCACGGAAGACCGCTACCAGCGTCGCTGGTGCTGGGATCGGGTCACCTGGGGGACGCACTGCGTCAACTGCCTGGCCACCTGTCCCTACCGCGTCTTCACGCTGGGGGACACCGTGGCCTTCGAGGAGC
Source organism: Acidimicrobiales bacterium (assembly GCA_036513075.1). Classification (GTDB taxonomy): domain Bacteria; phylum Actinomycetota; class Acidimicrobiia; order Acidimicrobiales; family RAAP-2; genus Bog-756. The sequence goes on along the minus strand of DATBZS010000053.1, from coordinate 11,080 downwards.
AGGGCGGGACCATCGAGGCCGTGGCCGAGGGGGTGCCCGACCTCAACCCGCTCGGCTGCCAGAAGGGCAGTGCCTGGAGCGTGCAGCTCACCAGCGAGGACCGGGTGCTCCACCCCCTGCGACGGGTAGGCGAGCGCGGCGGGGGCCAGTGGGAGCAGATCACCTGGGAGGAGGCGCTCACCGAGGTCGCCGATGCCATGCTCGACACCATCGACGAGGACGGGGTCGAGTCGATCGTCTTCGAAGAGAGCGTCGAGGGCGGTCTCCTCTCGCAGGCCCCGTTCCTCCGCCTGGCCGGCCTGCTCGGCGCCATCACCCTCGATGCCAACGGCCTGGTCAACGATCTGCCGACGGGCCAACACATCACGTTCGGCAAGTTCTCGTGCGCCAGCACCGTCGACGACACCTTCCGCTCCGAGCTGCTCCTGCAGTGGCACTCCAACCCGGCCTACACGTCCATCCCCTATCACCACTTCATCTCCGAGGCCCGCTACCGGGGGGCGACGGTGGTGGCGATCGCCCCCGACTACAATGCCTCGGCCGTCTCCTCCGACATGTTCGTCCCGGTACGGCCGGGCACCGATGCCGCACTGGCGCTGTCGATGTGCGAGGTGGTGCTCTCCGAGGGTCTGGCGGACCTCGAGTTCGCCAGCACGCAGACCGATCTCCCGCTGTTGGTGCGGACCGACACCGGGCGCTTCCTGCGCGAACGCGACATCCGGAGCGGAGGGGCGGAGGACCACTTCTTCCTCTGGGACGAAGGCAACGGGATCCACGACGCCCCTCGCGCCACGCTGCGTCTCGAGGGCCTCAAGCCCGCCCTGCGCGGCCGGTGGCCGGTGCAGCTGGCCGACGGGTCGACCGTCGAGGTGACCACGGTCCTGTCGCTCCTCGAGGAGCGGCTGGCGGACTACGTGCCCGAGCGCGCCGAGGAGCTGTGCGGGGTGGCAGCCTCCACGATACGCACCCTCGCCCGCATGGTCGCCGGCCATCGCTGCAAGATCCTGGAGGGCTTCAACACGCCCAAGTACTACCACGGCGACCTCATGGAGCGTTCCATGTGCCTCCTCCTCGGGCTCACCGGCAACTGGGGCAGGCCCGGAACCGGCATCCAGGGACTTGCCCTGGCCGGGCTCGACGGCTACTTCCTCTTCCCCATGAAGACGAAGAAGGGGGTCGAGGAGACGGCCCGCCTCCTGGAGGGGATCGAGCAGGCGGTGGAGACCATGCGAGCGCGGGACCCCGAGGCCACCGACGAGATGCTCGGCAACCAGCTGCTGGCCCTGTCCGCGAGCTCGGGGACCTCGGCGCCACCGGTGTTCTTCAACTACCACCATGCCGGGTACCGCGAGACGTGGAACCGCGCCGAGTGGTCCGACCCCACCATGAAGCGCACCTTCGACGCCTACCTCAGCGACGCGGTGCGCCGCGGCTGGTGGGGCGGTGTGGCCCGTCCGGGGGCGGCCACCGAGCCGAGGGTCCTCTTCTCGGTTGGCACCAACCCGCTGCGCCGGGCGCGGGGCGGGCGGGCCAAGCTGCTCTCGAACCTGTGGCCCAAACTGGACAAGGTCGTCGTCGTGGACTTCCGCATGTCGACCACCGCTCTGCACGCGGATCTCATCCTGCCTTCGGCCATGCAGTACGAACGGGTCAATGTCCAGTACCCCATCACCCACACCCTCCGGCTCTCCTTCTCCGACGCCGCCACCCCCCCGCGGGGCGAGTCGCGCACCGAGTGGCAGATCTTCTCCGCCCTGGCCAAACGCTTGTCGGAGCGGGCCGTCGAGCGCGATCTCCTCGAGTACGTCGACGGTCGTCGCCAGACCAGGCATCTCGACCGCCTGGGCGATGACTTCGTCGTCGGCGGGGACTTCGCCTCCGAGGAAGTGGTGCTCGACGAGTGGGTGCGTGACTCGGCCGATGCGGGCACGCTGCCGGTCGGCAGCTCGGTCGAGACGCTGCGTCGCGACGGGAGCATCCGCTTCACCGGGCTGGGGATCTTCGCCCCGGGCCTGTCCGTCGCCGCCGACGTGTCGCCGACGGACGTGATGACCGCCTTCGGATGGCACGTGGACAAGGGACTGCCGTTCCCCACGCTCACCCGGCGGGCGCAGTTCTACATCGACCATCCCTGGTTCGTCGAGGCCGACGAGCACCTGCCGCGCCACAAGGAGCCGCCACGGATGGGTGGCGACTGGCCGCTGCTGATAACCAGCGGGCACTCGCGCTGGTCCGTGCACTCGATGAGCATGGGGAACCGTCCCCTGCTCGGCACGCACCGCGGCCGGCCGCTGGTGGTGATGAGCGAGCAGGACGCCGTCGAGTGCGCCGTCCGCGAGGGCGACCAGGTACGGGTCGTCAACGATCACGGGGCCTTCGAGGCCATGGCCCGTGTCACCCCCAGGGTCCGCCCCGGCCAGCTCATCGTCTACAACGGCTTCGAGCCCCACATGTTCCCGCGCTGGGAGGGGGCCAACGAGGTGGAGCCGGGCATGGTGAAGTGGCTCCATCTGGTCGGCAAGTACGGCCATCTGCGCTACCTCCCCTTCGGCTGGCAGCCGGTGCCCGCCGATCGGGCGGTGTTCGTCCGGCTCGAGCGAGTGGAGGCGGTATGAGGTTCCGACGGCAGGGCGCCGAGGGCGAGGGGGTTGAGAGCGAGGGCTCCGAACCGGGCGCTCCCCGGGCGACCGATGCTCCGGCGCCGACCCCCGAGGAGCTGGAGCTGTTGACCCGCGCCTTCGAGTCCGACCGCTCGCTCTTCCGGCTGCTGGCGACGGTCCGGACCCGCCGGATGGGGCTCGGGTACCGCTCGGAGACTGGCGAGGAGGAGGTGTTCGCCTGGTCGAACGGGCGGGCCGTCACCCAGGCCGAGGGCCCGCTGCACCACGTGTCGTCCGCAGAGCCGGTGCCGCTCTCCGAGGTGGAGGAAGCACTGGTGTGCTGGGCGGCCGCCGGCCCCAACGGCATCACCCTGGCCGATGTGCCGGTGCACGGCGGCCTGGCCGGTCAGCTGTCGTGGGCGGGCCGCACGGTGCCGTCGTCGTCCAACGACCTCGCCGTCGACCTGTTCATCGTGAACGACGACGGGGTCTGGGTCTACCGGCCGACCACCGAGCGGGCCTCTCCCGTGGAGATCAACGGGCCCGATGACTACGCCAAGGTGCTGGCTTGGTACCGCCAGGGCCGGACCCACCTGAGCGAGCGGCGACCCGACGTGGCATGGCCGTCGAACCCCGAGGGGACCCACGGCGTCAATCCGATGGGACCGGGCCAGTACAACCTGAACCGCCCGGGGAGCACCTGGCTGCTCCCGGTGGGCGACGTAGGACTCGAGTGGTTCAACCAGCTGCTCCTCTCCTACGAGTGGTCGGGCTTCTTCCTGATGGACCCCGACACGGACAAGCCGGCCGGCTGCGAGGAGTGGATCCGCCCGGGCTTCCTCGAGGTGGGCTTCCCCATCCCCGCCTTCGACGAGCTGGCGCTGATGCTGCATGCCGGGCAGGCCGGTTGCATCGTGCAGAACATCAGGTTGGCCTGTGAGGCCCTGGGGCTCGGGGCATGGACGACCGGCTCGTACGCCGATGACATGGTGCTCGGTGCCTACCCCGACATCGTCAAGGGGCTCGGCTTCGACTTCCTCGAGCGCGACCCCGCCACGAACCCCTCGCGCACGGCCACCTGCCTGGGCCTGCCGGGGGTCAAGGATGCGGTGGTGGTTCCCTCTCCCCGGTTCCCCGACGCGGCCTCCGCCGTCCGCCACGTGAAGGAGCTGCGCTACCGCCGCGGTGCCCAGCTCTCACGGCAGGACAACTGGTCGCTGCGAAGCGGTGGACCATACCGGCCCGACGTGCTCGAGGAGATCCTCCAGCATCCTCGCACCTATGTCGCGGAGTGGGCCGAGGAGGCGGCCATCGCCACGGTCGAGTACATCGTGGCCAAGCACGGATGCTGCCCGGCCTACATCAACCCGGTGCGGGCAAAACTCTCCGTACAGGCTCATCACGTCGACCCGTCGTTCTACCGGTCCTTCGACGTGGGCGACGGCGAGCCGTACGCGCTGACGCCTGCCATCCTCGATCACTTCGGGACCTGGCACCCCGGTCTTCCGGACCCGGCGGCTGCCGCCGGGACGCCGACCGGTCCGGAGGAACCACGGTGACCGCGACCTGGGTGCAGGTTCTCGCCGGGTACCTCCACCTCCTGGCCGTCGCCGTGTACGTCGGCGGGTCGATCGCGATGGAGTTCGTGCTCGGGCCCGCCCAGTCGTACGTCCCGCCGGCCCAGGCGCAGGTCATCGGCCAACGCTCCGCCGACCGCTTCCTGGTCCTGGTGTGGGGAGCGCTGGCGTTGTTTCCCATCAGCGGGCTGCTGCTCTTCTTCTCGCTGGGCGACCAGCACACGCTGAGCGGCATGCAGTTCTTCACCACCCGCTACGGGCAGACCCTCCTCGGCATGATCGTGCTTTGGGCGGTCCTCGTGGTGAACGGGGCGATCATCACCTTCGTGCTGCGGCCCCGCCTGGCGCAGCGCGCGAGCGCCCAGGGGGGCGGGTCCGGAGTGGCACAGCGGCTCGAGGTCATGCAGTCCGCGGTCAAGTGGGTATCGCGCATCTCGAGGATCGACCTCGGTATCGCCGTGGTCATCGTGCTGCTCGGGGCCTCGCTGGCCTACGGCGACGGGATCCTGTGATGCGGGTCGCCCTCGGGTTCCTCTTCACGCTGGCGTGGGCCGTCTACCTCGGCGGAGCGCTCGCCATGGAGCTGGTGTGGCGGCCGGTGCAGCGCGACATCCCCCCCTCCCAGATCGGCGCGATGTGCCGGTGGATGGGACGTCGCTACCGGTGGTTGGGGTTGGGCGCGCTGGGACTGGCCGCCGTGACCTGGCTGGCCTGGCGCGGTCTGGGCGGCACCGTCCTTCTGGCCTCGCGCCCTGCCGCCGCCGTCCCGCCGGCCGCCTCAGGATGGCCAGTCGCCGCCATGGTCGCCTGCTGGGGCTGCCTGGCGGCGCTGGTCCTCGCCATGGGCGTGCTCCTGCACCCGAGGTCGCACGCCCGATGGCGGGCGGGCGCACACGCGGCCGACGCGGCCGCGGCGCGCCGGCGGAAGGTCCGCGCCTTGCGGACGATGGACGTGCTCCTGCGGGTCGAGCTCGCGGTCGCGCTCTCGACCACCGCTCTGGTCGTCCTCCCGAGCGGACCCCGGATCGGGTGGGCGGCGTAGATGCCCAAGGCCATCGCCACCACGCCCTCGTGGTACTGGCCCGACCGGGTGCCCCGGGTGCTAGGGACCCCGCCCTACTACATCGAGGAGCTCCTCGTCGAACGATGGGCCCACCGTCAGCCGGCCCATCCCTCACTGGTCTCCTCGGACGCGCGCACGGGAGCCGCCGAGCTCGCCGAGAGCGTCCGCGCCGTGGCCGCCGCGCTCACTGCGCTCACCGCGGACACCGCCCCGGACCGGCCCGTCGCGGTGTCCGCCGGTCCGACCGCCGAGGGCGCTGTCCTGGTGCTGGGCGCCCTGGCCTCGGGCCGGAAGGTCCTCCTCGCCGCGCCGGGCGCGACGATCGACGGCATGGACGTGTCGCAGGCCTCGCTGGGCATCGGTGACCCCGCCGGAACCGCCGAGCTGAGTGCGGCCGGCCTCGAGGCCCTCCGACTCGATGCCCTGGTGGCGCGCGCCCCCGCTGCTGCGGGCACACCTGGCGGCGACGTCGCGGAGGGCTCCGATGGCCTTGCCCCCTCGGTACGCGCGGATGGAGCGTCCGGCCTGGGCGCCCCTGTGGCATGCGTGGTCGGCCGGTACGGCTCGGTCTGGCACTCGCACCACTCCTTGCTAGCCGGGGCGGTGGCCCTGGGCGCGTTCCTCGGTTCCGGCGGCGACACCGCTTGGCTGTCCACCTACTCGCCGTGCACCTGGGAAGGCCTCTGCGGCCTGACCGTCGCCCTCCTCGCCGGGTCAACCATGGTCCTCGCCGAGCCGCGCGACGCCGCTGTCGAGGCCGCCGCCGCCGAGCACCCTGCCTGGCTGCTGTCGTCGCTCGCGGACGGCGTGGCGACCTGGGGAGGAGGCAAGCGCAGCCGCCGTGCCGGGGGCGAAGGCGTCCGCGCCGCGCTGCTCATGGTGGACGGGCCCTTCGATCCCGACGAACGACGCGCGGTGGCTCCCGCAGCCGGAGGCACGGCACTGACCATGTTCGGCATGGCCGAGACCGGCGTGGTCCTCGCCTCGCACCCGAGCTGGTACCTGGAGGAGTCCGTGGGCATCCCCGTGCCGAACATGCACGTGGTTGCGGCCGATCCCGACACCGGCCAGCCGATCTCGAGCATGTGGGAGCTCGTCGACCACGCGATGGTCACCGCGTGGTCCCCCTCGCTCGCCGTCGCCGGTGAGGCGGCCGGCGACGGACAGGGGCCCGACGGGACGGACGGCCACATCGGCGGGCAGACCGCGTCGGGATTCGCGTCGCGGTTCGTCGGCCGCCGGTTCGTCACCGGTGTGCTGGCCGCCTCGGACCCCAATGGCATGCTCTATCTGGTGGACGAATGACCCACCGGGGCGGGCTTCTTACGAGCGACTATCGGAGGTCCAGCCATGTCCAAGACGACTGAAGAGACCCGGACCGGGCAGGCGGTGGGGAAGAACAGACGGCCTTCGGAGCAGGCGATGGCCGACCGGGCACACTTCGACAGCGTCGCCTGGGGGTCCCACTGCGTGGACTGCTTCCCGGGCGCCTGCCCCTATCGGGTGTACGTGCGCGACGGACGGGTCGTGCGCGAGGAAGTGGCGGGGACGATGCCGCCGTTCGAGGTGGGGGTCCCCGACATGAACCCCCTCGGCTGCCAGAAGGGAGCGGCATGGTCGCGCCAGCTCGACGCCCCCGACCGCCTCCTGCATCCGCTACGGCGGGTGGGTGAACGCGGCTCGGGCAGCTGGGAGAAGATCTCGTGGGACGAAGCCCTGATCGAGGTGGCCGACGCACTGCTCGATGCCATCGAGGAGGACGGCACCGAGGCCATCGTGCACGAGGGATCGCCGGAGGCCGGCGCCGTCCCCGCCGTCCACCGCTTCATGAACCTCGTGGGCGGTGTGATCACCGACATCAACGGGTCGATCAACGACATGGCGATCGGTCATCATCTGACGTTCGGGCGCTTCTACCCGATCTCCTCGAACGACGACATCTTCCACTCCGATCTGGTGATCATCTGGAACTGCAACCCGAGCTACACGATCATTCCGTTCTTCCACTACCTGACCGAGATGCGCTACCGGGGCGGCGAGGTCGTGCTGCTCGCTCCCGACGTGTCCCCCTCGCACTCTCACGTCGACTACCACGTGCCCCTCCAATGGGGATCCGACCCCGCGCTGGCGCTCTCGATGTGCCAGGTGGTCGTCGAAGAAGGACTGGTCGACGAGGCCTTCGTCTCCTCGCAGACCGACCTGTCCCTTCTGGTGCATGCCGACACCGGGCGCTTCCTGCGCCAGTCGGACCTCGAGCCCGGCGGGTCCGAGGAGGTCTTCTACCACCTCGACCAGGGTGGAGAGGTGGTCGCCGCCAGCCGGAGCAACCTCCTGGTCGACTACTCCCCCGCCCTGTCGGGGTCGGTCACCGTGGAGCTGGCGGCAGGGGGCACGGTCGACGTGCTCCCCCTCATGGCCCGCCTCGCCGAGATGCTCGATCGTGAGTACCGCCCCGAGCACACCCAGGCAACGACCGGGGTCCATCCCGAGACGGTGCGGACCATGGCGCGCAAGGTGGCGACCCGGAGGACGAAGGTGATCATGGGGATGGGGGCGTGCAAGTCGTACCATTCCGATCTCTACCAGCGGACGATGAACCTGCTGCTCGCACTGACCGGCAACTGGGGCCGCAAGGGCACCGGCATCAACTGCTGGGCGGTGGGCCTCTTCGACGGTCAGACCCTCGCCATGGCCAAGCAGCGCGCCGGCATCGAGGGTGCCGAAGACGTGCTGGGTGGCCTCAGCGCGCTGGAGGACATGGTGAAGGAGGAGGACCCGACGCTGAGCGACGAACTCGCCGCCATCGAGGTCTGGCGTCGGCTGCCGACGATGGGGTCACGTGCCATGTTCCCCGCCTTCTTCTTCTGGTACTGGCACGCCGGGTACAAGGAGCGTTGGAACACCCGGGAGTGGAACGACCCCTCCATGCTGCGCGCCTTCGAGGAGTACTTCGACGAGGCGATGGAGGAGGGCTGGTGGCAGGGCATGGAGAAGCCCGGCCCGGCAACCACTCCCCGGGTGCTCATCGAGTGCGGGGGCAACCAGCTGCGCCGGACCCGCGGCGGCCAGGGGGCACTGCTGCCCACGTTGTGGTCGAAGCTCGAACTGGTGGTGTCGATCGACGTCCGCATGTCCACCACCGGCATGCATTCGGACATCGTGCTCCCCGCCGCCCAGCACTACGAGAAGGTCGGCTTCCACCTGCCGAGCCCGGCCATGCTGACCCTCACGCTCTGCGACAAGGCGGTCGACCCGCCGGGCGAGGCCAAGGAGGAGTGGGAGATCTTCGCCATGCTCTGCCGGGCGCTCGCCGAGCGGGCGGCGGAGCGGGGCCTCGATACGTTCCGGGTTGGTAACGAGGGTGAAGCCGCCAACGATCCCGTCCACCGGTACGCGGACCTTTGGGACAGGTTCACCCTCGGTGGCAAGCTGCTCGACTCCGAGGACGTCGGGAGCGAGATGGTGCGCGACACGACCTATGCGGGGACGCTGCCAGAGGGTACGACCCTCGACACCCTCCGCGAGACGGGGTGGATCCGCTTCACCGGCTGGGGCTCCGCGCCGATGGCCAAGGGGCAGTCCTCCCCGTGGCCGGAGCACGAGACGCACTCGCCCTTCCGCAACCACGTCGAGGAGGGGCTTCCCTACCCGACGCTCACCAGGCGGGCCCAGTTCCTCATCGAGCACCCGTGGTACGTCGAGGCGGGAGAGGACCTCCCGGTGCACAAGGACCCCCCGAAGATGGGCGGGGACCACCCGTTCCGGATGACGAGCGGGCACAACCGCTGGTCCATCCATTCCATGAACATGGGCAACCCGGTGCTGCTGCAGACGCACCGAGGCGAGCCGCACGCCGTGATGCACCCCGACGACACCGCCCGGCTGGGCATCCCCGACGGAGGGCTGGCGCGTGTCTTCAACGACGTTGGCGAGTACACCGTGCGCATCAAGACCTCCCCTGGGCAGCGCCCGGGCGGCCTGACCATCTACAACGGGTGGGACGGGCACATGTTCCGGGGCCGCAAGGGCTCCAACGAGGTCGAGCCCGGCATGGTGAAGTGGCTCAACATGGCGGGCGGCTACGGCCACCTGCGCTACTCGCCCATGGAGTGGCAGCCGGTACCGGTCGACCGGCCCATCTTCGTCGACATCGAAGCCGCCCCCGAGGACGCGTCGTGAACGATGCGACCCGGACCGGGCCGGCCGGCATGCGCGGGCGCCACGACGGCGCCGCCGAGGCTCCGGCCCGACAGATCGACGGAGCCGGAGGCTGAGCACGCCGCGCTGGTCGACCTCCTGGGCGGGTTGTGCGAGTTCGCCGGCAAGGGACCCGATGCCCTGGTCACCGAGTGCCTTCGCACGACGAAATCGGGCGACCGGGCGATCAGCGCCAAGGGCAGGCGGTGGGCCGAAGACACAATCGAGGCCTTCGTCGCGACGAAGGGCTTCACCGGCCACCAGGCGGTCGTGACCGCCAACGCGCTGCGGGGCTTCCTCATCCACAACGGCATATTCATGCAGGGGCCGGCATCCATCGGATGAGCGACGGGGGCAGGGGGCGGGCCTCCACCCGGACCCGAGGCGGAGTACCTGCCCGCGGCGGCACTGGGTGGCGGTTGCCGCGGGCAGAACGCCATACTTCTGGTCGATGACGGAGCTCGAGGAAGCCATTTCGCTATCGACCGAGGAGCGCCGCGCCGCGTTCGAGCGGTTCTTCGACGCCCATCCGGGCGGCTCCCGGCCCGCGCCCGGGTACGGCCGGGCCCTCATCGACTTCCTGGCGTGGGAGGTCGACAGCGGGCGAGTCGTCGGCGGCGGCGGATCGGTGTGGTGGAAGGCGGTCAACGGGTCTCTCGCGCTCGACCTCCGTGACGCCCTGGACTCCTCGGGCGAGACGCAGTCTTCCACCCGTCCGGCGGTCGCTGCATGGACGGCCTACGCATCGGCCCCCTCCGGCGAGGAGCAGCGGACCCTGTGGCAGGCACACGACCGGTCGATCGCCAGGGGGGTCGTCGGGGCGGCCGCCCTTCTCGAGGACGAGGAGCCGGCTGAGCAGTCCTTCTCCCGCCTGGTGCTGCGCGTCCTGCATCGTGCCACGGAGACGTCCGAGCCCACCGACACCCCGGCGTTGGGCGAGTCGGTGAGGCGCCGCTACCCGCGCCGGTACCCGATCGGCCCCGAAGAGCTCGACGGACTGGTGGCGGCGATGTCGCGGGGGGCCGACCCCCGCGGAACCGGCCTACCGCCACCACGCAACGACTGATCGTCCGGCGCGTGGAGCGAAGCACGGCGAACCATCCCAGGTAGAACTCAGTAATGCCGGACTGAGGGCAAGCAGAGGAGGTTGACCCACTTACGCATAGACCTCCGCCACGGCGACGAGCAGAAGATCATCTGGCGGCGGCTCATCACGTAGTAGGTGACGTGGGGGAAGATTCACCGTAGGGATACTGGTACGGGGAACACGAGCTACATCGCACAACGAGGGCCCGTCGGCTCTTAACTGTCGGCCTCCTTATGGTGGGTCAGTTCCCACTTTTTGGTGTCGGAGGGGGGACTTGAACTACGACGGCAACGGTGCCGGACGGTAGTGAAGAATCCGAATCGTCTGGTCAGTTCCGGTCCTGGCACTCCCCCGCTGCCAATCCATGATGGCAAGTCCGGGAAAATCCTGGGAGTCCGGTGGAACGGTGGTGGAACGGGAACCTACCTGCCAGAGACAGATGGTCTGCATGGAGTTCTCGCCACACACAGGTGCGATTGTCGGCCGCCACCAATGGCCACGAAGGCGACAGCACGTTCACGAACTCATGCTCATGGAGCGTGGCGCCTTCGTGCTC
>DATBZS010000052.1:0-41423 GCA_036513075.1 Acidimicrobiales bacterium | reverse complement strand
CTCAGTGCCCGGCCCGTGCCTCCGTCGTCGGAGGTGACCGATGCCGCCCCGCCCCCGGCCGACACCCCCGTTGAATCCGAGGAACAACTGTCGGCTCTGGCCGGTCTCATCACCCGGGCGCTGGAGTCGGCTGACCAGTTGGCTGCCGTGACGCGGCGGCGGAAGGGGTCCAAGGTGGCGTCGGAGCCCGATGGCACCGATCCCGCTCCGGAATGACCCCGACGGCCGCCCTGGCGGAGGCGTCGGTATGGATCGTCGACCTCGACGGTGTGCTGTGGCTGGCCGGCCAACCCATCGGTGACGTGGCCGGTGCGGTCTCCACGCTGCGCGACCGGGGCATCCGCGTGGTGTTCGCCACCAACAATTCCTCGCCGACAACCGGCCAACTGATCGAACGCCTCGCCAAAGTGGGGATCGGGGCCGGGCCCGACGATCTCATCACGTCGGCCCGGGTGGCCGCGTCGATGCTGGAGCCAGGACAGCGGGTGCATCTCCTGGCCGAGGCCGGGATGCTGGAGGCGCTGGTGGAACGGGGCGTCGAGGTCGCCGACCATGGACGTCGTGACGCCGCCGTCGTCGGGTGGAGCCGCGACTTCGACTTCGCGGCACTGGCCGCCATCTCTACGGTGGCCCGCGAGACGGGACGCCTCATCGCCACCAACGGTGACCCGACCCACCCGACCCCCGAAGGCCTGATGCCCGGGTCGGGCGCCCTGCTGGCCGCGGTGGCCACTGCGTCGGGGGTGGAGCCACAGGTGGCGGGCAAGCCCCACCCACCCATGGTCGAGTACATGGCGGTCCACGTTCTCGGCGGACCGGACCGGGTGACCGCGGTGATGGTGGGGGACCAACCGGGCACCGACGGCATTCTGGCCGGGCGCCTCGGCATCCCCTTCGTACTGGTCGACTCGGGGGTGACGCCGCCCGGAGCGGTGGTCGAGGGCTGTCCGGTCGCCCTGCGGGCCGCCGATTTCGTGTCGGTGGTGGCCTCGTTGCCCCCCGCCTGAGGCGATCCTTGCGCTAGCAAAGTGCTTGCTCTCAGCAAGCACTCCAGGTAGGATGGGTCCATGGCTACAAACGACAACATCCAGCGGTACATCGACGCCGGCATCGCCTTCACCAACATGACCCGCAAGAAGGCCGAGGAGCTCGTGTCCGAGCTCGTGAAGAACGGCGACATCCAGACCGATGAGGCCAAGGCCAGGGTCGAGGAGCTGCTCGAGCGCGGGCGCCAGGGCACCGAGGTGATCGTCTCCCACGTCCGCTCCGAGGTATCGCGCCAGCTGGGCGCCGTCGGCATCACCAGCTTGGAGGACCTGGCCAACCAGGTGGCCGCCCTGCTCGGCCGTTCGAGCACTACCGCCAAGAAGGCTCCGGTCAAGAAGAAGGCTCCGGCCAAGAAGAAAGCGGCGGCTAAGAAGGCTCCGGCCAAGAAGTCGGCAGCCAAGAAGGCCCCGGCCAAGAAGAAGGCTGCGGCCAAGAAGGCGCCAGCCAAGAAAGCCGTGCCGGCGACGCCCCCCGCCGCTCCCACCGCTCCCGGGTCGGCCGACTGACGCCTCCTGCACGCCAACGCCTCGACCGGGCGTTGGTCGCACGACGACTGGCCGACAGCCGCCCCCAGGCCGTCGAGCTGATCGCCCGGGGCGTGGTCCTGGTGTCGGGCTCCATCGCCGACAAGCCGGCGCGCCTGGTGTCACCGGCCGAGCCGATCGAGCTGCTGGGCGATCCCCCTCCTTTCGTCAGCCGCGGGGGCGAGAAACTCCGCGCCGCCCTCGACCGGTTCGCCATCGACCCGTCCGGACTCCGTGCCCTCGACGCCGGCGCCTCCACCGGAGGATTCACCGACTGCCTCCTCCAGGCGGGTGCCGTCCAGGTAGTGGCCGTCGACGTCGGTCACGGACAACTCCACCCCCGCCTGCGGGGCCATCCGTCGGTGACCAACCACGAACGCATCGACATCCGCAGTGTCACCCTCGACACGGTCGGCGGGGTACCCGTCGACCTGGTGGTCGCCGACCTGTCCTTTATCTCGGCCACCCGTGCCGTCCCTGTCCTGACCGGTGAAGTGGCCGTGTCCGACTCGCCGCTCATCGTCCTGGTCAAGCCCCAGTTCGAAGCAGGTCGGGTCGAGGCCTCCCGTGGTCGGGGCGTCATCCGGGACCCGCTGATCCACCGTCGGACCCTCGGCGAGGTGGCAACCGCGCTTGGCGACGTCGGAGCAGTCATCATGGGGGCCATGCCGTCGCCCTTGACCGGACACTCCGGGAACGTGGAGTTCCTCCTGTACGCCCGTACACCCGACCACACCGGCCGTCCCGTTGCGGCCGACGTCACCGCCCTGCTCGACGCCGCCGTCGACGAGGTCCACGGTGACCCGGACCCGGTCGGGGACTGAGCCATGGCCCGGTTCGCCTTCGCCGTCCGCCCCAACCGGCCCGAGGCCGATGCCCTCGCCGACCGGGCCGAGGACTGGCTGGCCGCGCGGGGCCATGAGACCGTGCGCTCGCTGATGGCGGACCGTCGGCTCGACCTGGAGGGGGTCGATCTGCTGGTCAGCCTGGGCGGGGACGGCACGCTGCTGCGCTCGGTGAACAGCGCCGTGGCCACCTCGGTACCGGTGCTCGGTGTCAACCTCGGCCTCCTCGGTTACCTCACCGAGGTGGAGCCGTCGGGCCTGGTGGCCGCCCTCGAGCGATTTCTCGACGGCCGCTACGAGGTCGAGGAACGGATGACGATGTCTGTCACCGTGACGAGGGCCGATGGCACCGTCGAGCCCGAAGTGTGCGCCCTCAACGAGGCGACGGTGGAGAAGACCGTGCCCGGCCACACCGTCCGGATTGCCGCGTCCATCGATGGCACGCCGTTCGTGACCTACGCGGCCGACGGGCTGTTGTTGGCCACACCCACCGGGTCGACCGCCTACAACCTGTCGGCGCGGGGGCCGTTGCTGTCGCCCCGGCTCCGGGCGCTGATCCTCACCCCGGTCTCGCCCCACATGCTCTTCGATCGACCCCTGGTGCTCGATCCGGCCCAACGGATCCACCTCGACGTACTGGGTCCGCGCCCGGCCATGTTGGTGGTCGACGGCTTGACCGTGGCCACCCTCGAGCCCGGTGCCACCGTCGACTGCCGGGAGGGAGACCGACCAGCCCGCCTGGTGACCTTCGGATCACGGGACTTCCACGCCATCCTGCGTGCGAAATTCCACCTGGCCGACCGGTAGGGGTTCGGATGGGTCGCATGCTGGTCGAGCTCCACGTGCGCGACCTCGGGGTGATCGACGATGTCACCGTGGGGCTGGGTCCCGGTATGACCGCTCTGACCGGCGAGACGGGCACCGGCAAGACGCTGCTCGTCGGGGCCCTCACCCTGCTGCTCGGCGGCCGGGCCGACCCGGCTGTGGTGCGGGCCGGCGCCGAAGAGGCGCTGGTCGAAGCGCGCTTCTGTGATGTCGACGGCGACGACGAGACCGTCCTGGCCCGCACCGTCGCCCGTGAAGGTCGGTCGAAGGCCTGGGTCGACGGGCGCATGGTGCCGCTCGGTGCGTTGGCCGAGGCGGCCGGCGGACTGCTCGAGCTGCACGGCCAGCACCAGCACCGGGCATTGGCGGTCCCCGAAGCCCAACGCCGCGCCCTCGACGCGTTCGGTTCGATCGACACCGGCGCCATGTTGGCCACCCGGTCCCGGCTGGCGGCTCTGCTCCGCGAGGCCGAGGGTCTCGGTGGCGACGCCCGGCAGCGGAGCCGAGAGGCCGAGGTTCTGGCCTTTCAGGTGGAAGAGATCGAGGCCGCCGGCATCACCTCGGCCGACGAGGAGGAAGCAGTGGAAGCCGAGGAGGAGCGGTTGGCCGAGGCGTCCGCCCATCGCGCCGCGGCGGCCACTGCATTGGGCCTCCTGACTGGTGACGACGGAGGAGCGGGGCGGGGGAGCGCGGTGGACCGGCTGGCCGAGGCGTCAGGGGCCCTGACTGGACCGGCGCTGGAGGACCTCGACCAGCGGGTCCGAGGGGTCATGGCCGACGTCGCCGATCTTGCCGCCGACCTGCGGACGGTGGTGGAGACCTGGGAGGACGACCCCGTCCGGCTCGGGGAGGTCCGGTCCCGCCGCCAGCTGTTCCACGAACTGAAGCGCAAGTACGGGCCCACTCTCGACGAAGTCGTGCAATTCGCCGTGGAGGGACGGTCCCGGCTGGCCGCCCTGGCCGCCGAGTCGTCACGGGCCGCCGCCCTCGACGGCGAGATCACCCGGGCCCGGGCCGACGTGGCCGGCGAGGAGGCCGGGGTCCTCCGGGCACGACAGGTTACGGCTCCGTTGTTGGCCTCGGAGATCGAAACGACCCTGCACGACCTGGCCATGCCCTCGGCCCGGTTCACCATCGCGGTGGGCGGCGACGGCAGCGGCGACGACGTGTCCTTCGAACTCGCCGCCAACCCCGGCGAGCCGGCCCAGCCGATCGCCAAAGCGGCGTCGGGGGGCGAGTTGTCCCGCACCATGCTGGCCGTCCGCCTGGCCCTGACCGATGCCCCCGGGGTGCTGGTCTTCGACGAGGTGGACGCCGGGGTGGGGGGCAAGGCCGCCATCGCGGTGGGCACCGCACTGGCCGGACTCGGCCACTACGCCCAGGTGCTGGTGGTCACCCATCTGGCCCAGGTGGCCGCCCAGGCGGACCATCAGATCGAGGTGCGTAAGGTGGAGAGCGACGGCCGCACGCGCTCGGAGGTCTACGTGCTCGACCCGGACGGGCGGGTCATCGAGATCAGCCGGATGCTGTCGGGCAGCCCCGACAGCGTGGCCGCCCACCGGCACGCCCGCGAGCTGCTCGGTCCCCGGGCCCGGGCCCGCCCATAGGGTCCGTGAACGTACAGGGTCCGCACGCCGACCTCGCACCTTCCGGTAGCCTCAGCGAGTGCCCGATGTGGATGGCCCCGACGTGAGTGAGCGACAGACCAAGTACATCTTCTTTACCGGCGGGGTGTCCTCGTCGCTTGGCAAGGGACTCACCGCTTCCTCGCTCGGTCGCCTCCTCAAATGCCGTGGCCTGAAGGTCACCATGTGCAAGCTCGACCCCTACATCAACGTGGATCCGGGCACCATGAATCCATTCGAGCACGGCGAGGTCTTCGTCACCGAGGACGGCGGAGAGACGGACCTCGACCTCGGTCACTACGAGCGGTTCATCGACGAGAACCTGCACAAAGGCTCGAACGCCACCACCGGGCGGATCTATTCGTCGGTCATCGCCAAGGAGCGCCGGGGCGACTACCTGGGCAAGACCGTCCAGGTGATCCCGCACATCACCGACGAGATCAAGAACCACATCCACAAGCTCGGCCAGACCGGTGTCGACGTGGTCATCGTGGAGATCGGCGGCACCGTCGGTGACATCGAGATCCTGCCGTTCATCGAGGCCATCCGGCAGTTCCGCCGTGATGTCGGTCGGGCCAACGTGGCCTACGTCCACCTGACCCTGGTGCCGTACCTGCGGCCGTCGGGGGAGCAGAAGACCAAGCCGACCCAGCACTCGGTGACCGACCTCCGCAGTCAGGGCATCCAGCCCGACGTGATCGTCTGCCGGTCGGACCGGATGATCTCGGAGGACCTGAAGCGCAAGATCTCGCTGTTGTGCGACGTCCCGATGCAGGCGGTGGTGTCCTGTATCGACGCCGACAACATCTACCAGATCCCGCTGGTGTTGCACGAAGAGGGGCTCGACAGCTTCCTGCTCGACGTCCTGGAGATCGACGGGGCCGACCATCCGATCGACCTGGTCCGTTGGGAGCGCCTCGTCGAGCAGGTGGCCGCCGCCGTGCGTCCCGTGCGGATCGGCATCATCGGCAAGTACGTCGACCTGCCCGACGCCTACCTGTCGGTGGTCGAGTCGCTCCGCCATGCGGGCTTCCACCACGGGGCCAAGGTCGAGATCGAGTGGGTCCAGGCCGCCACCGTGCCCGACCTGTTGGAGCGCGACGGGCTGCGTGGCTTCGACGGACTGGTGATCCCCGGCGGATTCGGCGAGCGCGGCGTCGAGGGCAAGATCGCCGCCGCCCGATTCGCCCGCGAACACGAACTGCCGTTGCTCGGGCTGTGCCTCGGACTGCAAGTGATGATCATCGAGGTGGCCCGGTCGCTGGCCGGACTCGAGGGCGCCAACTCGCGCGAGTTCGAGGCCACCACCCGACACCCGGTCGTCGACCTCATGGACGATCAGGTCGAGGTGTCCGACAAGGGCGGGACGATGCGGCTCGGTTCCTATGACGCCCGATTGCTGCCGGACTCCCAGGTGGCCCGGGCCTATGGCGACGTAGTGGTGTCCGAGCGCCACCGCCACCGCTACGAGGTGAATCCCCGCTACCGCGGGCATCTCGAAGCAGCCGGTCTGGTCTGTTCCGGCGTCTCGCCCGACGGCCGGCTGGTCGAGTTTATCGAGCTCCCGGGCCACCCGTTCTGGGTCGGGACCCAGGCCCATCCCGAGTTCAAGAGCCGCCCCGACCAGCCCCACCCGCTGTTCCGGGAGCTGGTCGGCGCCGCTCTGGCCCGGGCCGAGGGCCGGGACCCGCACCTGATCGACATCGGTGCCGTCGGCTGAGGCCGGGGACGCGCCCGGCACTGATCTCCCCAACTTCACGCCACTAGGTGAGGAGACCGTCCACCGCGGCTGGTTCATCCGGGTGCAGCGGGCCACGTTCCTCGATCCTGACGGGGTTCCCTTCGAGCGCGACATCGTGCGTCATCCGGGTGCGGTGGCCGTGGTGGCCGTCACGGAGCGGCGGACCGTGGTGCTGGTCCATCAGTACCGTCCGGCCGTCGACCGGTGGCTGCTCGAGATCCCGGCCGGCACGTGCGACGTCTCGGGGGAAGCGCTCGAGGAGACGGCCCGCCGGGAGCTGGCCGAGGAGGTCGGTTACGAGACCGACGGGCTCGACCTCCTTACCCGCACGGCCATCACCCCGGGCTTCTGCGATGAGTACACCAACATCTATCTGGCCACCGGGCTCCGCTCGGTCGCCGTGAACCGTCAGGGTGCCGAGGAGCGGTTCATGAAGGTCGTCGAAGTCCCCCTCGAGCGCTTCGACGCCATGGTGGACGACGGTTCGATCATCGACGCTTCCACCATTCTCGGCGTCGGCCTGGCCGTGCGCCGGCTGGCCATCAGGGGCTGAACGCGACGTTGCCCGAGGATCTGTCACCGGACGCCGAGGAGTACCTGTCCTGGCTGTCGGTGGAGAAGGGTCGCTCGCGTAACACCCTGACCGCCTATCGCCGCGACCTCGCCACCTATGAAGAGTGGGCGGCCGAGCACGAAGTCGACGAGGCTGCCGCCACCCCCGGAGACCTCGAGCGCTACCTGGCCGATCTTCGGGCTGCAGGTCGGAACCCCGCGTCGCTCGCCCGGGCCACCACCGCCCTGCGGGGCCTCTACCGGTTCTGGGTGGGGGAGGGGACCATCAGCGCCGACCCGACGGCCGACGTGCGGTCCCCCAAACTGCCCCGGCGGCTTCCCAAGGCGCTGGAGGAGTCCCAGATCATCGGCCTGATCGAGTCGGTCGACGGGGTGGAGCCGGTCGACCTGCGGGACCGGGCCCTACTCGAGGTCCTCTACGGCACGGGGGCCCGCATCAGCGAGGTGGTGGGCCTGTCGCTGATGGACATGACCGGCGACGACGGCATGCTGCGGGTATTCGGCAAAGGATCGAAGGAGCGCTTGGTGCCGCTCGGCTCCCACGCCCACGGGGCCCTCGACCGGTGGCTCGGCCCCTCGGGGCGCCCCCGCATGGCCCCCGAGCGATTCGTTCGCCGGTCGGACGCAGAGGCGGTGTTCCTCAATGTCCGGGGCGCCCGCCTGTCGCGCCAGGGAGCCTGGGCCGCAGTCCAGGGCCGGGCCGAGCGCGTCGGGCTCGGGGACGTGGTCAGCCCCCACGTCCTGCGCCATTCGTGCGCCAGCCACATGCTGGCCCACGGCGCGGACATCCGGGTGGTCCAAGAGGTGCTCGGTCACGTCTCCATCGCCACCACCCAGCTCTACACCCGGCTCAGTCAGGACCATCTCCGGGCGTCCTACCTGCGGGCCCACCCGCGGGCTGGTAGGCGCGGGGCCGGGTAACATTGCCAGGATGCCGAGCGAGACCCCCACTGACGCGCCTGCCACCGACTACCGGAGCCTGCTGCTTATCGAGCAGACGAACCTGGAGGGGGAGCTGTCGGAGCTCGGTTTCGACCACGGCAAAACCGGACTCGACTACGACGCCAATTTCGCCGACACCAGCCAGGTGACGGCCGAGCGGGGCGAGGCCGAGGCACTGGCCGGCAAGCTCAAGGACACCCTCGAGGAGGTCCACGCGGCCATCATGCGCCTCGACGACGGCACCTACGGCCGGTGCGAGGTCGACGGTGAGGCCATCAGCCCGGCCCGGCTCGAGGCGATGCCGGCCACCCGGTTCTGCATCGACCACGCCAACCGGTCCTGACCAGGGGCGGTCGATGACCCCCTGGGGCCCGCAGGGGTCCGGCGCGGGTCCACGGAAGATCCAGATCAGCCAGCGGAACCTGATCATCGGTGCCGTCGTCGTGGTCCTCGTCGCACTGATCGTGAGGTCGCACTCCATCAGCAGCGCCCAGCTGATCTACTTCTGCGTCCTCATCCCGTCGATCATCCTCCACGAAATCAGTCACGGTGCTGTCGCCTTGGCCTTCGGCGATACCACGGCCAAGCGGGCGGGGCGACTGAACCTCAATCCGATCCGCCATATCGATCCGGTGGGGACGTTGCTGGTTCCGGCGGTCCTGTCGCTGTCGGGCGTGGGTGCCTACGGATGGGCCAAGCCGGTGCCCGTCAACCCGGGGAACCTGCGCAGCCCCCGCAACCACGTCGTGCTGGTATCCCTCGTCGGGCCCCTGACCAACTTCGTTCTGGCCGCCATCATGGGTATGTGCTTCGTGGCATCAGGGGGCCGGGCGACCTTCGGCCTCTTGCAGCAGATCTTCTACTACGCCGGCTTTGCCAACATCATCCTCGGTGTCTTCAACCTCATCCCGTGTCCGCCCCTCGACGGTGCGGCCATCCTGGAGCGCCTCCTGCCGGCCAGGTACCTCCCGCGCTACTGGAATCTTCAGCCACTTCTGATGTTCCTGCCGTTCATCCTCATCCTGATCTTCCATGGCGCCTGGGTGTCGCTCATCCTCCACCTGCAGAACTGGTGGCTGCACGCCCTGGGCGTCTGAGGATCTCCCACGTGGCCCGCTCACACCCCCTCTGGCCTGCCCGGATGCCAGCCAAGCTGCGCGATAACGTCTGCACCACTATCGGGCGGGCAGCCCGATGAGCGTGCCGGTTGTCACCCAAGGGAGCGGGAGGGGAGTGGAGACCAGCCCAGCCACGACCACTGTCGCCAAGAACGTGGGCCCGATCCAGCTGTGGATCGGCCTCGGTGTCCTCGGCTCGATCGGCATGGTCCTCTCGGGCAGCGGCATCGGATCGGTCCCGGAACCGGCCACCGACAAGTGGTGGTTCACCGTCCCGGTCGGCACCGGCCTCGGGGCCCATATGGCCTTCTACGCCTCGTTGGTGGTCCTGCTGGCCGGGTGGGCGGGGGTCGGCGCCCACGCATATCGGGGCGGCCTCTCGGTGCGCACCGCCTGGCTGATCCTCGGTCTGTGGGCCCTGCCGTTCTTCCTCGGTGCCCCGCTGTTCAGCCGCGACCTCTACAGCTACGTTGCCCAGGGCCAACTGGCCAGCCACGGCCTGAACCCCTATGTGGTGGCACCCGCGGCGCTCGGACCGGGCAACCTCCTCTCGTCGGTCGCCTCGGTGTGGCGGCACACTGCGTCGCCTTACGGTCCGCTCTTCGTGGCCGTGACCCACGTCGGCGCCTCCGTCTCCGGAACGTCCCTCGTGTCGCAGATCCTGGTGTTCCGGGCCCTCGAGCTGGTGGGCGTGGGCCTGATGATGATCTCCCTCCCGGTGCTCGCCCGCCGTCTCGGCAACGACCCCGGTCTCGCCCTGTGGCTGGCCGTAGTGAGCCCGCTGGCCCTGTTCAGCTTCGTGTCCTCCGGCCACAATGACGCCTTGATGCTGGGCCTGATGTTGGCCGGGATCACCGTCGGTACCGGCGGACGCCTGCGGTGGGGCATCGCCCTGTGTGCACTGGCCGCCACCATCAAACTCCCGGCTGCGGCCGGCATCGTGTTCCTGGTGGCCGACGAGTGCACCCGCGTCGACCGGTCGGGCCGGTGGCGGACCATCGCCGAGTCGACAGCCATCTCGGTGCTGGTGGTGGTCGGTGTGACCGTAGGTGCCGGGCTCGGGTGGACATGGCTCGGGCCGACGGCACTCCATGTCCCGACCGAGCTCCGGGTGCTGATCACCCCGCTCGTCTCCGTCGGCACGTTCGTCTACGGGATCCTGCATGCGGTGGGCGTGCCGGTGACGCAGAGCGCCACGGTGTCGGTTGTCCAGGCCGTCGGCGGGGTGGCCGCGGTCAGCGGCATCCTGTGGATGCTCTTCCATACCCGGAACGGTGACGCGGTCCGACTGTGCGGCGTGGCCCTGATCCTGTTCGTGGTGCTCAGTCCGACGTTGTGGCCCTGGTACCTGATGTGGGGGGTGGCCGTGCTGGCCGCCACCTCCGCCCAGCGGTCCCGGGCGTTGGCGGCCCTGGCCGGACTGGGCATGCTCCTGGTGGGGGCGGGCGGCACCCCGATGTTCAACGGCGGCGCCTACTGGGTGACCGGGCCACTGCTGCTGGGGGCACTCGTCTGGTTCCTGTGGTCGGGTCGGGCCACCACCGTGTTGCGGGGGCCGAACTATGCCGCCTGAGCCGACGCCGGTCGACGGTCGGACAGCCGACCATCCGGTGCATGGGGAGCCTGCCGCCGGCGACGTCGCTGTCGACGACGTGACCCCGACCATTGACGTGGTCACGCCCGGTGTCGGACCGGCCGACGAGCCGCAATCGACCACCGCTGCGGAGGTGCCCCCAGCGACCCGGTGGGTCCCGACCGCCGCTCTCATCGCCTACCTGGCCTGTCGGGTGGCCACCGTCATCGCGGTGGCCGTGGCCGACCTCTCCACCCACAACTCGGTGGTCTTCGACCTCACCCGGTGGGACGGGGCCTGGTTCCTCCGCGCCGTCCACGACGGCTATCCCAGCCACCTCCCCATGTCCCACGGGCACGTGGTGGCCAATCCGATCGCCTTTTTCCCATTGTTTCCCCTCGTGGTCCGGGCGGGTGCGGCCGTCGGTCTGCATGCCGGTGTGGCCGCCCTCGTGTTGAGCGGGGTGACCGGATTCACCGCGGTCTGGGCCGTCGGTCTGGTGGCCCGCCGCCTGGCCGGCGACTCGGCCGGTGCCCGGGCGGCGCTGCTGTTCGCGGTGTTCCCGGGGACGTTCGTCTTCAGCTTCGCCTACTCCGAGGGCATCGTCGTGACCTGTGTTGCCTTCGGGCTGCTGGCACTGCTCGACCGGCGATGGTGGCTGGCCGGAGTGCTCGGGGCAGTGGCGACGGCCGCCTCACCCGTGGCCCTGGCCTTCGTGGTGAGCTGCGCGTGGGCTGCCGCGGCTTCCATCCGCCGGGATCGCCGGCCCGGCCCCTTGCTGGCGCCTCTGCTCGCCCCGCTCGGGTTCGTGGCCTATATGGCCTACCTTCGGCTCCACACCGGTCAGTTGAACGCCTGGCGGCTGACCGAGCGCGGCGGCTGGAAGAGCTACCCCTCGCTGGCCTACCCGTTCCAGATCGTCTGGAAGTTCGTGTCGAACCCGTTGTCCCCGACGCTGACCGGGCAGATCCTCGTCGCCGGGACGGTGGCCGCGGTGATCGGGGTGGTACTGATGATCCGGGAGCACCAGCCGGCCCCGGTCTTCCTCTACGGGTTGTGTGCGGTCGGCTCGGCGGCCGTGTCCCTGCCGGTCGGGCTGCGGCCCCGCTTCCTGATGCTGGCTTTTCCCCTCGTGATTGCCGCCGGCACCCGCTATTCGGGCCGGACCCACCGGATCCTGGTGGCCGTCTGCGTGGTCCTGTTGGCCCTGATGA
The DNA here is from genome assembly GCA_036513075.1 of Acidimicrobiales bacterium. GTDB lineage: Bacteria > Actinomycetota > Acidimicrobiia > Acidimicrobiales > RAAP-2 > Bog-756. The sequence goes on along the minus strand of DATBZS010000052.1, from coordinate 29,396 downwards.
CGGTCCTGGAGGCCGGGTCCAACGCGGTGTTCCCGTGATCCTGGACGAGCCGGCGAGCCCCACGAACGACGATCCGGACCGTCCATCCGGAGCGCTTCACGGGTGGCCGTCGGCCGTCGAGAACGGAGGGTCCCGGGGCGACCTGGCGCTGGTGCAACGCTGCGTCTGGACGCTCGTCTGGGTGGCCGTCCTGGACACCGGTCTCGGCTTCTGGGGGTCGTGGCCCGCCGGGTGGTGGGCCGCCGCCCTCGCCCCCTTTGTGGTCCTGACAGCACTGATGGGGATGGTTCTGGTGTGGACACTCCCACGTCCGTGGTCCGCCGGCATGCAGCGCTTCGGTCTGGCCGCCAGCCTGACTGCCGCCGCCGCAGCCGAGGGCACCAGCATCCATCTACGGCACTTCTACACCACCGACTCCGCCACCTTCAACGAGGTAGCCACCCGCCTGTTCCTCGCCGGGAAGAACCCCTACACGTCGTCGATGGCGGCGGCCGCCCGGCTCCTCCATCCGGCTGCCAACTTCTGGACCTACCAGGTCGACGGTGCCCACACCTTGAACATCTCGTACCCGGCCGGCTCATTCCTGCTCCAGGCGCCGTTCATGGGCCTCGGGCTCAACCACATGATCAGCGACTGGGTGGACCTGGGGGCCTGGTTGGTCACCGCGCTGCTGATCTTCGTCATGGTCCCACCGGTGCTCCGTTGGCTGGCACCACTGCTGCTGTTGACCGGAACCTTTCTCGTCCCGTTCTCCAGCGGCGGCACCGACGCCCTGTTCGTGCCGTTCCTGGTAGTGGCCGTATGGCGATGGGACAGGTTCCCCGGTCGGGCCGCGGCGTGGCTGCCGGCCTGGGTGGGACCGGCCAGTCTGGGCATCGCCTGCTCGATCAAGCAGACCCCGTGGTTCTGCGTGCCATTCCTCATGGTCGGCGTGGCCTGCGAAGCACGCCGGGCCGGGGGACGTCCGCTGATGGTGGCGCTGCGTTACGGGGCGATCACCGCGATGGTCTTCGTGGTGGTGAACGCCCCGTTCATCGCCTGGGACCCGACCGCCTGGCTGCGGGGCATCTTCCTGCCGATGATCGACCCGTTGGTGGCCGACGGACAGGGGGCCGTCTCGCTCGCTCTGCACGGTCTCACCGGTGGAGTCGTCCTGCCCTGGCTGTCGGGGGCCGCCGCTCTGGCGCTGGTGGCCATGGTGGTCGCCTTCGCCTGGTGGGAGTCCCACCTCCGGCGGGGCTGGCTGTTCCTCGTCCCTCTCGTCCTGTACCTGCCCGACCGCAGCCTTGCCAACTATCTGAGCGACTTTGTGCCGGCCGCCCTGGTGGCCGCACTGACCGTCGCCTCCGTGCGCGGGACGGCGGTCACGGTCACGTCCGCCGTCCCGACGGTCAACCCGGCCGGCCGGCGATGGCTGCAGCGACTGTCGGTGGGCGCCCCCGCCGTAGCGTCCCTCGCCCTGGTGGCCGTGGCCTTCACGTCGGCACCATTGGGGGTGTCGGTGGACCGGGTGTCGGTGGCCGGGGTGGCGACCGTCGACGGGGGCCAGAACTTCCGCCAGGTCGAGGTCACTGTCCACAACCGTTCGGGCGTGACCCTGGTGCCCCACTTCATGGTCTCCTCGGGTGGCGGGCACCCGAGTGCCTTCTGGCGATCCGCAGTCGTGCGGGGCGCCGATCCGGTGCCGGCCGGGGCCTCGACGGTCTTCGTCATCCGACCCCCCAGCTGGTTCGAGACGCCACCCCACGGGCAGTGGTGGCTGGTGGCGGCGTACACGACGCCGCCGAACGCGCTCTCTACCTCGTCGCTGCAGTACTGGCAGTTGGGGAAGCCGGTCCCCTGACCGGTCCGTCCACCCTCCGTCCGCGGCGGACGGCCAACAGCACGGTCACGCCGACCAGGAATGCCATCAGGAGGACGAAGAACGAGCTACCAGCCAGCAGCGTCCAGCCGTGCTCGTGGAGTTCGCGGTTGTCTCCCGAAGGGACGTGCTGCAGTGGTGCCCACCACAGCACGAGGGCCGCCGCCGCTGCCCACACTGGTCCGGCGGCCGGCCGGTCGGGTGCGATGGCCAGCCACACGAGGATCGGCACAGCCCACACCAGGTGGTGCTCCCACGTGATCGGAGAGACGACCATGCCCGTCGTGGCGCAGACCAGGATGCCGAGGAAGGACGACGAGTCCTGCCAAGCCCACCGGGCCAACGCGATGCCGGCAACCAGCACCACTGCGCCGAGGGCGTCCACGACCAGAGAGGACACATCCCGGTGGACCAGGCGGTCGAGAGCCCCTTGGATGCTCTGGTTGAGGATGAACGACGGGTTGCCCACCCGAGCGGCGTCGGTGGCGTACTTCGTCCAATAGGCCCAGGAGGTGGCCGGGTCGAATGCGGTGGCGAGGAGAGAGCAGGTGGCGAAGGTGGCGAGCGCCGTCCACGCCGCCCGGGTCTGGCGGGTGACGAATAGGTAGGGGACGAACACGAGCGGGACGAGTTTGACGGCCGCGGCCACACCGACCAGCACGCCACGGGGGAGGGTCCGTCCATGGAGTTCGACGGTGGTGGTGAGGTCGGCCACGATGGCCACACAGAGCACCAGGTTGATCTGGCCGAAGTAGAAGGTAAGGCGCACCGGATCGAGCTGGCAGGCCGGGCCGAGCAGTACCGCCGACCACAGGAGCAACCGGGTCCGGTCCATGGCGGGCCGCACCGCCCGCAGCGACAGGGCGATGATGCCGTAGAGGCTGACCACGTTGACCGCCGCCCATACCAGTTGGGCCGCCTGGCGGGGCAGGTGGGCCAGTGGCCAGAAGGCCAGCGCGGCGATCGGGGGGTAGGTGAAGGGCAGGTACGGGGCATAGGGCAGGCCCACGTGGTAGAGCTGGCCGTCGACGAGATGGCGGGCGCCGAGTACGTAGACGGCGAAATCGAGCTGCGTCCGGTCCCAGGTGTCGTACCAGATCCACCCGAGGAGCCAACCGAATGAGGCCAGGCTCAGGACGGACATCACCACGATCCACCGGGTGGACGGAGGTCCGTCCAGGGTCCCGTGCTCGGGCTGGAGGGTCCCGTCCCCGGGCAGGCTGGTCATGGGGTCCAGATCGGTCCACCCATGGCCATGATTCCCAGGGTTGCCATGAGGAGCGCCGACAGGCCGAGCACCGCTTCGAACCACACGGGGGGAAGCTTGGCCCCGACCACACCGAGTAGCGGGAACCCGCGCAGCAGGAGTCGGGGAGTCACCCCGATGACCGGCGAGATCGCCCCGAACGCCAAGACGGCAACCACATAGCCGATCCAGGTGCCCGGCGGCCGGGCCCGGAAGAAGAGCACCAGGAGTCCCACCGCCACCATCGCCGAAAATGCCTTGACGGCAAAGTCGGGGTCGGCGAACCAGTGGGTGAAGAGGTGGGCGAACGACCCCGGGATCCCATTGAAGTACATCCCGCTCTGCCAGCCGGCCCGCTGGGCGTTGAAGTACTCGAACGGCGATCCGGCGTGGGCCCACAGGTAGAGGAAGAACGCGACGATCCCCACCGGGGCGAGTACCGGCGCCCACAGCGCTTTCCACTGGTGTTTGGTCCGGATGGCCAGCACGGCCGCCACGATGCAGGGGATCACGACAGCCGAGGCGACCGGATCGGCTGTCGTCGCCACCGCCGCGCACAGTCCGGCCACCACCCACCGTTGCCGTCGGAGGGCCATCAGGGTGCAGGCCACCAGGAGGATGGTGGCGGCCTCGGTATAGACGAGGCTGAGCACAAGTGCGCCGGGGGAGAAGAAGATGAGGGCCGTACCCCGGTCGGCGCCCCTGGGCCCGAACAGGTCCCGCAGCATCCACCACGCAGCCGCCGACGCGGCCAGACCGAGCAGGAAGGTGGTGATGAGGCCCGACATCGGGTACCCGAATCCGGTCACGTCGTGGGTGAACCGGATCAGGATCGGCAACAGGGGGAAGAAGCCGAGGTTCGACTGGGCCGGGTTGCCCAAGCCCGGAGGGATATGGGTGACGTAGCCACCCTTGGCGATCGACAGGTACCAGGTGCTGTCCCACGACGTCAGGCTCGTGGACACCGAGTGGTGGGCGGTCGACGAGGTGGCGCACGCCACCAGCAGCATCCCTATCCGAGACGCCAGGTAGATCAGGACCGGCCGGAGGGACAACGTGAGGAACCAGCGGACCCGGGACGCTGTCGGTGCGGTCTCGTTCGAGACAGTGTCGGTGCCGGCGGAGCCAGTTAGCGCACCAGCCTCGTCGTCGGGCCGGCTCGACGCGGTGGCGTCCGTCGGTGCCACGGTGATCATGCCGGGCCGAGCAGGCCGACCGCTTCAGCCGCCCGACTGTAGGTGCCAGCGGCCACCTCGGTGGCCTTGGCGGCACCCTGGGCCAAGAGCGCGGGCACGGCCCCCGGATCGGCGGCCAGCTGAGCTCGGCGGGTCTGCAGTGGGCGGAGCAACTCGATCAGTGCTTCGGCGGTGTCGGCCTTGAGGTCGCCGTAGCGCTCGTATCCCTCGGCCACCTCGTCCGGCTTACGCCCGGTCGAGACGGCCAGCAGCTCGAGCAGGTTGGAGATCCCGGGCTTCTTGTCCCGGTCGTAACGCACCTCACCGTCGGTGTCGGTCACCGCTCGTTTCACCTTGCGGGTGATCTCGGCCGGGTCGTCGAGGATGAGGACGGTACCAAGTGGTGAGTTGACCGACTTGGACATCTTGCGCTCGGGATGTTGGAGGTCCATGACCCGGGCGCCGGTCGTCTGGATGGCTGCTTCCGGAACAACCAGGGTGTCGCCGAATCGGTGGTTGAAGCGGATCGCCACCTCACGGGCCAACTCGAGGTGCTGGCGCTGGTCGTCGCCCACCGGGACCCGTTCGGCGTCGTAGAGGACGATGTCGGCCGCCTGAAGCACGGGATAGGTGAACAGGCCCACCCGCACGGACTCCTTGCCCTCGCTCTTCTCCTTGAACTGGGTCATCCGGCGCAGCTCGCCCATCGTCGCCGTGCACTCGAGCAGCCAGGTCATCTGGGTGTGCTCGGGCACGTGGCTCTGGACGAACAAGGTGCAGCGGTCGGGGTCGAGTCCGGCGGCCAGCAGGTCGAGGGCGGTCTCGTGCGTCCGGGACCGCAGCTCGGCAGGGTCGATGTCGTGGGTCAGGGCGTGGAGGTCGACGACGCAGTAGAAGGCGTCGTGGTTGTCCTGGTCGGTGACCCAATTGCGGATGGCCCCCAGGAAGTTGCCGAGGTGGAGGTCGCCGCTGGGTTGGATGCCTGACAAGACGCGTGCCATAAGTGGGCAATCGTACGCCGTGGCCGGGAGGGTCCGGTATCTCCCTTCCCGGCAGGTACCGTCCGGGGAGCCCCTCGGCTGAGGAGTTCCACGGTGGGATCGTGGTGTCATGGGGTCTGCAGTCACGTGATTGTTCCGTTATCCGGTCCGATCACGGTGCCACGGGATTCCCGGATCTGCTCGTCGGGGCCCTTCTCCCCGCGCTGGGCACGGGTCGGCCTCTCCAGGTGCCGCCGGGGTGCACGAGGGCGCCCGCCGCGCCCGGTAACGTCGGTCCCCGTGACCGCCACCGTCCACACCCCTGCCTACGACGGGCCTGTCGATGTCCTCCTGCAGCTGGTCAACAGCCACCAGGTGGACATCTTCGACATCCCGCTGGCCGAGGTGGTCGACGCCTTCGTGGCCGAGGTGGCCTCCTGGACCGAGGTGGACCTGCAGGTCCTGTCGGAATTCCTGGTGGTGGCGGCCGTCCTGATCGAGCTCAAGTCCCGCCGCCTGCTGCCCGGCAGCGGCGAGGTCGAGCCCGACGAGGAGCTGGTCGGCTGGGAGGAGCGGGACCTCCTGCTCGCCCGCCTGCTCGAATGCCAGGCCTACGCGGCGGCCGCCGACGCCTTCACGATCCTGATCGAACAGGCCGCCCGCTCGGTGCCCCGGACCGCCGGGCTCGACCCGGACCTGGTCATCCACGCCCCCGACCTCCTGGAAGGGGTCACCCCTGACCAAATGGCGGCCGCCTTCATGCGGGCCACGGCCGAGCGTCCCGCCCCCGTGGTCGACCTCTACCACGTCACGGTGGACACGGTCACGGTGGCTGACGCGGTGGCCGAGCTGGCCTTGCGGCTGCCGAGGTCAGGCCCGTCCACGTTCCGCCAGCTCACCGGCCACCTCACGTCCCGGATCGAGATCATCGTCCGCTTCCTCGCTCTCCTCGAGCTGTGCAAGCAGGGGCGGGTCTCCCTCGACCAGGGCCACACCTTCGGCGACCTGGCGGTGGAGTGGGTGGCCAGAACGCCCCACACCGTGCCCGTCGGGTTCGGCCCCACCGATGAATACGAAGGTTGACCATGCCGCTCTCCCCTGAAGCCCGGGCCGTCGAGGCCGTCCTCGTGGTGGCCGTCGAGCCAGTCCCGCCAGGCCTCCTCGCCGAACTGCTCGAAGTGCCGGTGGAGCAGATCGACCCGATCGCCGACGAGCTGATCGCGTCGTGCCGCGACGGTGCCCGCGGGTTCGAGGTGGTGCGCATCGCCGGGGGACTGCGCATCCAGACCCATCCCGATCTCGCCCCCTATGTCGAACGGTTCGCCAACGTCGGCGTGTCCTCCCGACTGTCGGCCGCCGCCCTCGAGACCCTGGCCATCGTGGCCTACAAACAACCGGTCAGCCGGGCCCAGGTGGCGGCTCTGCGCGGCGTGAACGTCGACGGCGTGGTCCGCCTGCTCGAACACCGGGGCTACATCACGCCGGTAGGACGGGCCGCCGGGCCCGGTCAGGCCGTCCTCTATGCCACCACCGACGCCTTCCTGGAGCGTCTCGGTCTCGACCGGCTCGACCAGCTGCCCCCCGTCGAGGATCTGCTTCCCGGGCCCGAAGCCTTGGCCGAGCTCGAGGAGCAGATGCGTCCGGTCTCCGATGGCTAAGGGCGGGCAACCCGTCGACGACGCAGACAAACTCGAGATCGACCACGTGGGTGGGGCGTCCGAGGCCCCCCTTCATTCCGGCGAGCGACTGCAGAAGGTGCTGGCCCGGACCGGCGTCGGGTCCCGACGGGTGTGCGAGGACCTCATCGTCGACGGTCGGGTGACGGTCAATGGGGAGGTGCCCGTCCTCGGGCGCCGGGTCGACACCGGGGTCGACGTCATCGAACTCGACGGCGTGCCCTTGCCAGTGCGTCCCGGCCTGGTCCACTACCTGGTCAACAAGCCACCCGGTGTGGTCTCCACGGCCGAGGACACCCATGGGAGACCGACGGTCGTGAGTCTGGTCCCGCCCGAGCCACGGGTCTTCCCGGTGGGCCGACTCGACATGGACTCCGAGGGCCTGATCATCGTCACCAACGACGGCGAGCTGACCCACCGTCTCACCCATCCGTCGTACGGCGTGCCCAAGGAGTACCTGGTCCACGTGGAAGGGGAGCCGTCGGCCGGCGACGTCCGACGCCTGCGCGAGGGCGTCGAGCTCGATGACGGGACGACCGCCCCCGCCCGGGTGGCCGTCGTGTCGCCCACCCTGCTGCGGATGGTCATCCACGAGGGGCGCAATCGCCAGATCCGACGCATGTGCGAGGCGGTGGGCCACCCGGTGGTCCGGCTGGTGCGGACCCGGATCGGCCCGCTGGCTGATCCCTCCCTCACCCCCGGTTCCTACCGTCCGCTGACCTTCGACGAGGTGCGGGGCCTGGCCGCCGCCGCCGTCCCCGCCGACGACATCAGCGAGTCGGACCGGCACCCCGACCCAGCCAGCCCCCTGCCTGGCGACGGAGCGCCGACGGACCCCGTCCCGCCCCCTGGGTAACATGCCAGCCTGATGCCAGCCACCCTGCGAGCGATCCGCGGCGCCACCACCGTCGACGAGGACACCCCCGAGGCCATCACCGACCGGGTGGTGACCCTGCTCACCCGCATCATGGAACGCAACGGGCTGGCCGAGGACGACATCGTGTCGATCCTCTTCACCGCCACCGACGACATCGTGTCCATGTTCCCGGCCACTGCGGCCCGGACCATGGGCCTCGGGGCCGTGCCGCTCATCTGCGCGCGGGAACTTGCCATCGCCGGGTCGGCCCCGCGATGCATCCGGGTCATGTTGCACGTCACCACCGAGCGCCCGAGGGACGACATCCACCACGTCTACCTCGAGGGCGCCCAAGGGCTCCGTGACGACCTCCCCGATTGAGGAGGGCGCTACCCGGACGGGCAGCCCCGGGCGGGCCATGATCATCGGCACCGGTCTCATCGGCGGGTCGGTCGGCATGGCTCTGCGGGCCCGCGGCTGGCACGTGAGCGGCACCGACGCCACCCCGGGAACCGCCATCCGGGCTGTCGAGCTGGGTGCACTTGACGTCGAAGGCGAGGACCGGACGGCCGACCTGGTGGTGGTGGCCACCCCCGTGCACGTGGCCGCCGACGTCATCGCCGAGATACTGGCCTCGCCGGAGTGGAACCCGGCGGCCGTGGTCACCGACGTGGGCAGCGTCAAGGGCCCACTGGTGGCCGCCGTCGACCGGCCGCGCTTCGTTGGGGGCCATCCGATGGCCGGCAGCGAGCAGGTCGGGATCGAGGGAGCCTCGGCCGATCTGTTCGTCGGGGCCACCTGGGTCCTCACCCCGACACCCTCCACCGACCCGGCCGCCTACGCGCAGGTCCGGTCGGTGCTGGCCGAATTCGGTGCCCACGTGGTCGCCCTCGACCCGCGCGAGCACGACCGCTTGGTCGCCGTGGTGTCCCACGTGCCCCACCTCACCGCTGCCACCCTCATGGCCCTGGCCGCCGACTTGGGCGAGGAGCATGGGGCGCTGCTCCAGCTGGCCGCCGGGGGCTTCCGGGACATGACCCGCATCGCCGCCGGACAGCCCTCCATCTGGCCGGGCATCTGCGACGACAACGCCGAGGCCATCGTGGCCACCTTGGACCTGCTGATCGAGTCGTTGGGGGCGATGCGCCGCCGCGTCGCCGAGCGGGACCTCCAGTCCCTGCTCGCCGAGCTGGAGCGGGCCGCCGCCGCCCGCCGGGCGCTGAGCGACCGTGTGGCCCGGCCCGATGAGCTGGTCGAGGTGCGGATCCCCGTTCCGGACCGCCCCGGCACCCTGGCCGAGGTCGCTGTTCTGGCTACCGAGCTCGGCATCAACATCTTCGACGTGGAGATCGCCCACTCCGTCGAGGGCGACCGCGGCGTCCTGGTCGTGGTCATCGACGCCAAGGCCGCGCCCACCCTCACCGGGGAGCTCACGGCCAGGGGCCACCGGTCGAGCACCTCCCCGGTCGGAACGGTGCGATGAGCGCGACGCCCACCGAAGCCCTGGAGATACGGGGCGGACGTCCGCTGGTCGGCGCCGTCGACGTGCCCGGTGACAAGTCCATCTCCCACCGGGCCCTGCTCCTGTCGGCCCTGGCCGAGGGGATCTCAACCATCACCGGTCTGTCGACCGGGGACGACGTCACCCGTACCCGGCGTGCCGTCGAGGCTCTGGGGGCCGCTGTTTCCGTCGACGGCGGCCGGGTGACCGTCGACGGCGGTCGGTCCCGTCTGGCCGCCCCCCGGGACACCATCGACCTGGGCAACTCGGGTACCGGGATGCGCCTCCTGACCGGCGTGCTGGCCACCGTCCCCGGCACCACCCACCTGACGGGCGACGACTCGCTCCGGAGTCGTCCGATGGACCGGGTGGCCGACCCGTTGGCCCTCATGGGTGCCACCGTGGTGGGGGAGGGGGAGCACTGCCTGCCGCCCCTGGCGGTGACCGGCCGGTCCCTCCAGGGGATCGACTACACCCCGCCCATGGCCAGCGCCCAGGTCAAGGGCTCCATCCTGCTCGCCGCCCTCGATGCCGAGGGGGAGACGGTGGTCCGGGAGCCGGTGGCCACCCGGGCCCATACCGAAGAGATGCTGGCCGCCGCCGGTGCCGACCTCATCGTCGAGCCCTGGGGGGCGGGCCGGGTGGTGCGCATTCGGCGCAGTGGCCTGGGCGCACGGGTCTGGGACGTACCCGGTGATCCGTCCCAGGCGGCATTCTGGGTGGTGGCCGGCACGGTCGTGCCCGGTAGTCGGGTGACCGTCGACCAGGTCCACCTCGGGGCCGAGCGCATCGGGTTCCTCCACGTTCTCATCCGGATGGGGGCTGACGTGACACTGCGCGACATCGGGGGCGATGTCGGTTCCATCACCGCCTCGTTCTCCGCTCTGTCCGGCACCACGGTCGACGCCTCCGAGATCCCCTCCCTCGACGAGGTGCCGATCCTGGCCATGGCCGCCCTGGTGGCCGACGGTCCCACCCGGTTCCGCGATGTGGGGGAGCTGCGGGTCAAAGAATCCGACCGGCTCGAGGGCACCGCCCGGTTGGTGCGGGCCTTCGGAGGCGTGGCCACCGTCGAGGGGGACGACCTGGTGGTCGAAGGTGGCACCACGCCGACACCGGGCACCGTCGACGCCGAGGGTGATCACCGGATGGCCATGGCTGCAGCCGTGGCGGCTGCCGCCGGGCCCTCGGCCGAGCTGACGCGCATCGAGGGGTGGGAGGCGGTCGCCACCAGCTACCCCGGGTTTGCCGAGACGCTGGACCGCCTGGCCGGGGGATCCCGGTGAGCGGACCGGTGACCGTGGCCATCGACGGTCCTGCCGGTTCGGGCAAGTCGACCCTGTCCCGGGCCCTGGCTGCCCGCCTCGGACTCGAGCGACTCGATACCGGTGCCATGTACCGTTCGGTGGCCTGGGCCGTCATCCAGCGGGGCGTCGACAGCGACGACCGCGAGGCGGTGGCCGAGGTGGCCCGCAACCTGGACATCCAGGTCGGCGACCGGGTCCTGGTCGACGACACCGATGTCACCGAAGCCATCCGCGGGCCCGGGGTCAGTGCCGCCGTCTCGGCGGTGGCCGCCAACCCGGCCGTGCGGTCCATCATGGTCGAGCGTCAGCGCCGGTGGGTCGCCATCCACGGCGGCGGGGTCGTCGAAGGGCGCGACATCGGGTCGGTGGTCCTGCCTGACGCCGACCTGAAGCTGTTCCTCACGGCTGACGTCGAGGTGCGGGCGGCCCGGCGGGTGGAGGAGGGCGCCGATGCGGTCGCCCGACGGGACAGACTGGACAGCACCCGGGCGGCGTCGCCGCTGGAGGTACCCGAAGGGGCCCGGGTCATCGACACCGGCGCGCTGAGTGTCGAGGAGATCGTGGAAGAGGTGGTGGCATGGTTGTGAGCCCCGACGGAACGGTCGGCCAAGATGCCGACAAGCGTGGTTCTGGAGAGAGCGAGGTCCGAGCACATGGGACCGACGGGGCGCTCGACGACCTCGACATGCGGGTCGATACCAGTTTCACCCCGCTCTACCGATTCCTACGGGTGCTGGTCCACCTGATCAACCGGATCGTGTTCCGCACCACGGTGTCGCCCAAGGGTCGGGTTCCGTCGGTGGGGCCGGTCATCATCGCTCCGGTGCACCGCTCGTTCATCGACTTCTTCGTGGCCTCCGAGGTCACGGACCGCAAACTGCACTACATGGCCAAGGATTCGTTGTGGAAGAACGGCCTGCTGGCCCGCATCCTGCCGACGGTCGGGGCCTTCCCCGTCCATCGGGAATCGGCCGACCGCGAAGCGCTGCGGCGGGCCCAACAGGTGCTCGACGCCGGCGAGGTGCTCATCTTGTTCCCCGAAGGGGAGCGTCGGGATGGCCCGGTGGTGGCCGACCTCCACGAGGGGGTGGCCTTCCTGGCCGCCCGCACCGGCGCCACCGTGGTGCCCGTCGGGATCGGCGGCTCGGCGTCGGTCATGCCCAAGGGCAACAAGGTCCCCCGCCCCCGCCACATCCACCTCGAGGTGGGGGAGACGATCGCACCGCCCGAGCGGTCGGGCAGCGGCCGGGTGCCCCGCAGCCGGATCCACACGCTCACCGAGGAGCTGACCTCCTCGCTCCAGGGTCTCTACGATCGCTCGGTCGAGGTCACCGGCCGCTACTGATCAGTCGTGCAGGCCCCGGGGGAGCAGTTGCTCGGACCGAGCCGATCCGGGTCGGCCGACAATCGCCCGTGACCAGGGGTACGGTGCATTCATGCGACTGAACCCTCGCTACGAGGGCCCGCCTGTGCTGGTGCTGGAACCCGCGGTCGACCCATCCATCCCCTTGTTCCGCCAGCGCCGACGCCTGGCCGACACCCTGGCCACGTTCGACGATGCGCAGTGGGCGGCCCCCACACGGTGTGCCGGGTGGTCCGCACGTGACGTGATCAGCCACCTCGTCACCACCAATTCCTTCTGGGCCACCTCCATGGCGGCCGGCAGGGCCGGGCAACCGACGCGGATCCTTCCCGGATTCGACCCGGCGGTCACTCCCGCTCAACTGGTGGAGGCCTCCCCGGTCATCGGCACGAACGAGCTCCTCGGCCGGTTCATCACCACCAACCACGATATGGAACGGGCGCTGGACGGCCTGGACGCCGACGGATGGCGTCGCATGGCCGAGGCTCCGGCCGGCCACATCGCCCTGTCGGCCGTGGCCAGCCACGCTCTGTGGGACTCCTGGGTCCACGAGCGGGACATCTGCCTGCCTCTCGGGCTGCCCGTCGACGTGGAGCCAGACGAGGTCGCCGTCAGCCTCCGGTATGCGGTCGGCCTGGGTCCGGCCTTTCTGGCGACCGAGGGCTCGACCCGCTCCGGTGCCTTCGCTCTCTCGGTCACCCACCCCGACGCCACCATCGTGGTGGAGGTGGGTCGCACCGTGGTGGTGCGCGACGCCGACTCCTGTGCGGGACTGGCGACCCTCGAGGGAGAGGCAACCGCCCTGACCGAGGCGTTCAGCTGCCGTGGCGGACTGCCCTCGCTGCCCGATGAGGAGCGCTGGATGATCGATGCCCTGGCCGTTGCGTTCGACCAGGTCAGCTGAACCCCACTCAGACCGACGAGGGCACAGCCGACGGCTCCAGGTCGACCTGGGCCGTGGTGTAGCGGATCTGTCGCTCGACGAAGGCCAGGTAGAAGGCCATCGAGAAGGCCAGGCTGGTGAACAGACTCATGACGAAGAAGATCCACGGGATGCGGAGGTCCCGGCGCCGACCGTCGACAATGGTCCACAGTGGCAACAGCACCAGGTTCACAATGGTGTAGTCCTGGGCGGCCGAGTCCGAGGCCCAGTTGGTGAAGAGTTCCTTGGTGTAGTCGACGTAGCTGGCCTTGCCGCCGAACTGATGGGTGTAGCGGACGTTGAAATACCACCCCAAGAGGAGCGAGATCGCCCCCACCACGTAGAAGATGGACTCGAGGGTGGACGGCCGCCCGACCGTTCCCCCGGTGAACAGGCGTCGGTTGGCGCTGAACGCCCACGCTGTGGTGAGGATGCCCAGTGTGCCGAACACGGCGAGCTGGATGGTCATGGTCCGCTCCGATCTCCCGATGATGGGGTCGTTACGGCATCATAAGGATCGGACTGTCGCCAGGTCGGGACCGTCGCGTTCGGTTACGACAGCGGCGGATCTAGCGGCGGGTGCGGTTCCCGAGCGTCACCCGGGCCCAGCTGGTGAGGATGACCCGGGCATAGCTGAGGCCGAAGAACAGATTCCCGCCCTTCTTTGACGTCCCCGACGCACGGGGGTGCCACATGGTGGGCTTCTGGGTGATGCGCCATCCCCGGCTGGAGGCGGTCATGACCACTTCTGCCGTCTGGTACTGGTCCTGGACCAGGTGGGGGACGATGTCGTTGAGGACGTCGATGCGGAACGCGCGGTAGCCGTTGGACGAGTCGGTCAACTGCTGCTTGGCCAGGGTATTGAGGGCCCAGGCGTACAGGGTGACCCCGGCCCGACGGAACCGGTCGGTGGTCTGATCCTCGCCCAGCACCCGAGAGGCGATGACGAAGTCGGCGGTGTCCTCGAGTAGTGGCTCGAGCATGGTGGCCATTTCGCTGGGGTCGTTCTGCCCGTCGGCATCGAGGGTGACCACGTAGGTGGCGCCGTGGGCGGCGGCCAGTTCATAGCCGAGGCGGAGGGCGGCGCCCTGGCCCAGGTTCACGGGCAAGACGCAGGTGAAGACACCGGCGTCCAGGGCGACGTCGGCCGTCGCGTCCGAACCGCCGTCCACCACCACCAGGGTGGATACCTCAAGGTCGCCCACAAAGGTCGGCATGGCCTTGAGGACGTCGCCGATATTGGCCTCCTCGTTGTAGGCGGCGATGAGCCCCAGGACCGGCCCGAAGCGGACGTTCGGATAGTGGGCTTCGAAGTCGGCCCGGGCCTGGGCGACCACGAAATCGATGAGCCTGGCCGCCCGTTTCTTGGCCCCGCTGTCGGGCAGGGTCAGCCAGCGGTGCCGCTGGGTGGGCGCCATCAGAGCGAATGGGCGTCGGCGAAGACGGCCCGCACCTTCGGCTCGAAGTGGGCGAGTGACTCGGTGGGGTAGTCGGGGTCGAAGCTGGTCTGGTCCCACTCGTCGGCGAACCGCTCGGCCAGGTCGTACCAGGGCATGTCGCGGTAGTTGTCGCGCAGGTTCGGGTCCATGTCGAAGTGGTGGAAGTAGTGCCGTCCCTGGAAGTCCTGGTGGTACAGGATGGCTTCGGTCACCTCAGGCCGGACGTAGGGGCGCAGGATTTCGGCGGCAATCCGGGGGTGGTTGGGGACCGAGACGGCCTTGCCGATGTCGTGGCACAGCGAGGCCACGACCACCTCGTCGTCGGCCCCGGCCCGCTCGGCCCGGGTGGCCGTCTGCAGGCAGTGGGTCAACTGGTCGACGGCGAACCCATCGACCACCTCGGTCAGGGACTCGAGCATGGCCAGTACCCGGTCGGCGACCCGGCCCTGGTTGGCCATGGTCTCGGCTCCGATCACCCCCCACTGTTCGGCGGTCGAAGAGTCCATGCTGGTGAACGAAGTCGTCATGGTGACATTCTCGCGCCAAACACTGTCCAGTGGGACCCCAGCGACCAGAACCGGCCGTCGGCCCACCCGGCGGGGGTGAGGGCCCGTCGGTCCCCGAACGCTTACGCGAGGTGGACGAGCTGCTCCAGGACATCCGCCGCCTCCGTGGAACGGTCGTCGCCGAGGACCATTTCGGTGTCGTCACCGGGAACCGAGTTGAGGAGGCCGATCGCCGCCTCCAAGCCCCGCAGCAGTTCACGGAGTTCGGGTGGGGGAGGGAAGTACTCCTCTTCGATGGTGACCGAGGCGATCTCGACCCCGTGAATCGGCGCCAGTCGTTCGACCACGGCGTCGACCAGAGCTTCAGGGGCCGACGCCCCGGCCGTGACCCCTACGGTGCCTGACAGGTCGTCCGGCAGTTCGGAGGCGTCGTTGATCCGCACCACCCGTGGGCATCCGAACGCTTCGGCCACCTTGGTCAGGGCGACGGTGTTGGAGGAGTTCTCGGAGCCGATGACCACCACCGCGTCGCACTTCCCGGCCAGGGCCTTGAGCGCCGCCTGCCGGTTGGTGGTGGCGAAGCACAGGTCGGAACGGTTGGGCATCCATAGGTCGGGAAACCGCTCGCGGGCCCGGTCCACGATGCCGGCCCATTCGTCGTGACTGAGCGTGGTCTGGGCCAGCAACGCCACCATCGAGTCGGTCCCGTCGGCTCCGGCCCCCTCGGTCCGGGGTGCCAAGTCGAGTGCGTCCACGTCCTCGACACGTTCGAGCAGGCGCACCGCCTCGGGGGCGACCGCCATCGTGCCGACGGCCTCCTCGTGACCGTGATGGCCGACGTAGAGCACCGTGTAGCCCTTCCGGGCCCGGACCTTGAGCTCGTGGTGGACCTTGGTGACCAGGGGGCATACGGCGTCTATCACCACCCGGCCGTCCTTGCGGGCCCGGTCGACCACCTCAGGAGCGGAGCCGTGGGCCGACAGCATCAGCGGCGCCCCCGGCGGCACTTCGTCCACGTCATCGACGAACACCACGCCCTGGGCCACGAACTGGTCCACGACATGCCGGTTGTGGACGATCTCGTGGTAGCAGTAGACCGGCGGCTCGAAGACGCGCACCATCCAGGCCAGGGCTTTGATGGCCTTCTCCACCCCGGCGCAGAATCCGCGGGGTTCGGCGAGGAGGACGCGGTCGACGGGCACCTCACCAGGCTACCGGGGGCGATCCGCGGAGCCGAGCGCAGGGGTGCAGACGGAACCCCTGGTCGGACCAGGTAGCCTTGGTGCATGTCGGCGCCCCGAGTGACGACGGCACCGAAGGTCGTCGCCGTCACCGAGTCGTCACCGGCCGCGCTGTCCGGACTCCTGTCGGGAGATGAGCTCCTCTCGCTCAACGGGCGCTCGCCCCGTGACGTCATCGAATACAGCCTGTTAGTGGACGAGCCCGAGCTGGACCTCCTGGTCCGTCGCCGGGGTCTGGACGCGCCGTTTCCCGTGTCGGTAGTAAAGGAGCCGGGGGAGCCTCTGGGCATCGAGGTGTCGTCCGCCGTATTCGACCGGGTGCGAACCTGCGACAACCACTGCGAGTTCTGCTTCATCCACCAACTTCCCAAGGGCATGCGGCGCAGTCTGTCGATGAAGGACGATGACTACCGGCTGTCCTTCCTCTACGGGAACTTCACCACGCTGACACGGTTCACCGAGATGGACCTCGAGCGCGTCCTGACCGAACGGCTCAGCCCGCTGTTCGTCTCGATCCACGCCACCGACCCCGACGTGCGGGCCGACATGCTGCGCAACCGGCGGGGGGCCACCAGCCTGCGTTGGCTCAGTGCATTGCTGGCCGCAGGGATCGAGGTCCACGGCCAGATCGTGGTGTGCCCCGACCGCAACGACGGCGCCATCCTGGACGACACCTTGGCCGGCGTCCTCGACCGCTATCCGGAACTTGCCACCGTGGCCTGCGTGCCCCTCGGCGTGAGCACCTTCTCCCACGAGGAGGCCATGCGTCCCCACACCGTCGCCGAAGCTGCCGCGGTGTGCGACCTGGTCGATCGCTGGCAGGAGACCTTCCTCGAGTCCCTCGGTCGGCGCATGGTCTATGCCGCCGACGAGTACTACCTGATGGCCGAACGGCCGTTCCCGGCCGCTGCCACCTACGAGGGCTTCCCCCAGCACGAGAACGGCCTGGGTATGGCCCGGGCCTTCGAAGCGGCCTTCGGGGGCGATGAGCACGCCGCCTTGGGCGTGCGCCCCGGATTCTTCGCCGCCGTCGACGGCGCCCCGGCCGTCGGCTACCGGGCGCCCCGCACCGACCCGGCGGCGATGCCGACGTCGAGCTCGGCGGTCGAGGGGAGCAACGGTCCGCCGATCGCCATCCTCACCGGTGAGTACGGTGCCCTGGTGCTCGCCCCCCTCGTCGACTCGCTCGGGCGCGGCGACATCCGCCTGGTCCCGGTGCAGAATCAGTTCTTCGGAGGCAACATCGGGGTGTCGGGACTGTTGACGGGCTCCGACCTGACCACGGTGCTGGCCGACCAACCCGAGGGCCATCGGTACCTGCTGCCCGACTCCTGCCTCTCCGAGGGCCGCTTCCTCGACGACCTGACCGTCGACGACCTGCCACGCGCCGTCGAGGTGGTGCCCACTGACGGATTGTCGCTGCGCCGCGCCCTCGAGGGCACGGGCCGGATCGCCCACACCACGTTGTCTGCACTGAACTCCTCCAGGGTGCCGGTAACCATCGGAGCACCACGATGACCCCTGCCACCCACGAGATCCCGGTCCGCACCAAGCCCCTGGTGGTGGTGGCCGGACGACCGAACGTCGGCAAGTCCACCCTGGTCAACCGCATCGTCGGCCGGCGGGCCGCGGTGGTCGAGGAGCGCCCCGGAGTCACCCGTGACCGCAAAGAGCTCGACGCAGAATGGTGCGGCCATCAATTCACCATCGTCGACACCGGAGGCTGGCTGTCGACCGACGATCCGCTCGACGCCCAGGTCAGCGCCCAGTCGGAGCGGGCCATCGCCGAGGCTGACGTGATCCTCTTCGTGGTCGACGTGACGGTGGGACTGACCGATGAGGACCTGGACGTGGCCCGGGTGCTGAAGAAGTCGAGCCGGCCCGTGCGAGTGGTCGTGAACAAAGTCGACTCGGACGCCCGGGAGGCCGACGTGTGGGACGCCCTCTCCCTCGGGCTGGGCGACCCGTGGCCGGTCAGCGCCTTGCACGGCCGCGGCACCGGCGACCTCCTGGACGACGTGGTTGCCGCACTTCCCGACAGCTCGGTGGTGCCGGTCGAGGACGACGGCCCGGTGACCGATGCCGACGGCCTGGTCGACCTGGTGGGCGGCGCCGGTCAGGCGGAGGGGACGATCCCCCGGGTGGCCCTGGTGGGTCGGCCCAACGTCGGGAAGTCCACGCTGTTCAACCGCCTGGTGGGCGACGAGCGCTCGATCACCCACGACGCGCCGGGCACCACCCGTGACGCCGTCGACACCATCGTTACGACCCCCGAGGGGACGGTCTGCTTCATCGACACCGCCGGCATGCGACGCAAGTCGCGTACCGAGCGGGGGACCGAGTACTTCTCGGTTCTGCGTGCCCTCGACGCCCTCGACCGGGCCGACATCGCCCTCCTGGTCATCGACGCCACCGCCGGCATCACGCATCAGGACCAACGTCTGGCCGAGCGCATCGGCGCGTCCGGCTGCCCGGTGGTGGTGGTCCTCAACAAGTGGGAGCTCGTCCCGACCGAGGAGCGGGTGAGCGTCCTTGTCGATGTCGGCGACCGTCTCGCCTTCCTGGGAGAGGCCCCGGTCCTCAAGATCAGCGCCCTGTCCGGTCTCGGGGTCCACCACATCCTCCCGGCGGTGGCCGCGGCCGAGGAGGCCTACCACTCGAGGATCCCGACCGGAGAGCTCAACCGCGCGCTCAAGTCGATCCAGATGGCTCACCCTCCGGTCGGTGCCCGGATCCAGTACGGGGTCCAGGGAGCCAACGACCCGCCCACGTTCACCCTGTTCACCAACGGTCGGCTGCAGCCCACCTACCTCCGCTACGTCGAGCGCGGACTGCGCGAGCGCTTCGACCTCGGACCCACCCCGATCAAGATCCGGGTGCGGGCCAAGGGCGCCAACGGGGGTGGGGGACGGAAGCGGTGACCGAAATCGTCGGACCGCCCGTCGACCAGGGGGCCGTCCATGCCGTGGTGTGAGCAGTGCGACCAGCAACTCGAAACCGAGGAGCTGGGCGCCGACGGAACCTGCCCGACGTGCGGCACCGAGCCCCTCGAGCACCGCAAGTCGCCGTGGTGGTTCAAATTCCTGGCCGTGGCCACGGTCATCTACCTGGGGTACCGGGCGTTCCAGGGCGTCACCTGGGTCGTCCATCACGTCTGATCGCACGTTCGAATGCTCGAGTCGCGACCAGCCCAGAGGGTGGCCGGGATATCCGGAACGTGAACCCGGCGTGACGGAATCGCGTCGGATCGACTCGTGAAACGGCAGTTTGCACTAACTTCGGCAGGGTCCTGAACGTTCAGGATCAGCAATATCACCTCAGGGGGGAACCACCGTGCGTCGTCGACCACTACTCAGCCTGGCCCTCGCCGGGGCCGTAACGGCCAGCATGGCCGCCGTCGGCCTGGTCGCCTCGCCGGGCGTCTCGACCGCGGCCAAGGCGGCCAAACCGATCTACATTTCGATGGGCGACTCCTACTCGGTCGGCTACCAGAACCCGACCCTCGGCAACACCAGAGGCTTCACGGGGTACGTCGCCGGCAAGGAAAGGCTCCAGCTGGAGAACTTCGGCTGCGGCGGTGCCACCACGTCCTCCCTCTTCACCCAGGTCGGCTGCCCCGCCGGTGCATCGGCTGCCACCCACGGGGTCGCCTATCCCACCTCCGACCAGGTCGATGCCGTCCTCGCGTACATCGGCGCATCCGCCAACTTCGGCAAGGTCCAGTTGGTGACGGTGTCGATCGGCGGCAACGACGTGACCTCGTGCGTCGCCGGTTCCAACCCGATCCCCTGCGTGGAGACCGCGGCGGCGACCATCGAGACCAATGTCACCAACCTGGTCAGCGACCTCGACACGGCGCTGGGCGCCAACGGCGACACCTCGGCCCACATCGTCGGCATCACCTACCCCGACGTCATCCTGGGCCTCTACGTCGCCCCGGTGGGCGCCACCAACCCGGTGCTGGCCGCGGAGTCCACGATCGCCTTCGACGACCTGATCAACCCGACACTGAATACGGCCTACACCAGCGCGGCCCGGGGCGCCTTCGTCGACGTGACCAACGCGCCGTACAAAAAGGCCACCGCTGGCGACGACACCGGCACCTTCAACGCCGTGACGGGCGCCTATTCCGGACCGACGACGACGCTGCGCGGCTTCGGCAGGGGCGTACCGGCACCGGTCGCCGAGGTCTGCACCATCACCTGGTTCTGCAATCCGTTGACATTCGGCGACATCCACGCCAACAACAGGGGCTACAACCTCATCGGCAGCCTGATCGTGGCCAAACTCGCCACGCTCTGAGCCGGTCCGGAGGTCGTCTCGCACCCCCCTGCCTCGGCCTGGGCGTCGGCCACCGGCTGGTGCTGACTGCCGGACAGCGGAAGGCCGCGTTGGCCCTCCGGATGAGGCTCGTGACAACCGCAGGACGAAGTGGCTCGGCGGCGCCGGCTCTCAGGGCGTCGGAAGACGACGACCGAGACCAGCGGCCTCGTAGGCGTCGTCGATGACCGCCATGTTGGCGATGGCGTCCGCCGTATCGGTCACGACGGGTCCGCCGTTGCGGACCGCATTGACGAAGGCATCGAGCTGAAAGGCGTACGTGGGTCGCCTGGTGACGTGCTCGACTCTCCGGCCTGAGGGGGTGCGCACCGAGATCCGATGCATCATCTGCGGTGTCGTCGGGTTGAACACCCGGAGTTCGCCAGCGTCCCCGACGACGCGCGCCGACAGTCGCAGAAGCGACGTCGACCACATGGAGCACCGCGCTTCGCCCGTCAGACCGTCGGAAAAGTCGAGTTCGATGCGCATGGCCCGGTCAATGCCCGGACCATGGGTCAATGCCGTCGCTCCGGTCACTGTCGGCTCCCGATCAGCAAGAAAGCGGCACAGATTGATGGCATAGCACCCAGCGTCCATCGTCGCCCCACCGGCCAGGGCCAAGTTGTAGCGGATGTCCTTGAACAGCGGCAGGGGGAAGCACAGCAAAGCCTCCACCCGCGTGATCCGCCCCAGTTCGCCGCTGTCCACAATGTTCCGCAGGCGTTCGGCCATGGGGTGGTGCCGGTAGTGGAAGGCCTCCATCACCACGACGCCTGCGGCGTCAGCCGCGGCGGCCACGGTCCGGGCCTCGTCGGCGTTGGCTGTGAATGGTTTCTCGCACAGCACAGGCTTGCCGGCGGCGATCGCCGCCAGGGTCCATCTTCCGTGTAGGCCGTTGGGCAGAGGCACATACACGGCGTCGATGTCGGGGTCTTCGACGACGGTGGCATAGTCGGGCAGTACCCGCCCCACGCCGTGTTTGGCGGCCCACGCCTCTGCCCGATCCTTGTCGCGGGCGGCCACAGCGGTCACCACCGCGGTGGCGGAGGACTCGGCTGGCTTCACCAACGCGCTCTTTGCGATTTTGGCGGCGCCGAGCACGCCGATCCGTAGTGGCTCCATCGCCGGGACCATAGCGCCGATGCCGGGGGAGTCGAGCACGCGGTTTGAGCGGACGGACCGACTATCCGGTCCCCTAACAGACGAACAGCGTCTCGAAGAAACCTCCAGCTCACTAGGTCAGACCAGGTCTACGCCACCCACATCACCGAACGGCGACAACGTCACACCGCGTACCTGGGCAACCTCTGCTTCACCAGCGTGAGCAGCCGACGCGCAAGCATTGATCTTGCCGATGAACTTGGCGCCCCGAGGGGCAACGGGTCGGACATCACCACCTCCGCGACAATCGGTGAGCCGAGTGCGCTCACCATGAATCGAGGACAGATACCAGGGGACTACTGCATCAGGCCGAACCTCAGGGACCAACGCAGGGAAACCGCGCCATCAATTGTACTGAAATGCAGCAACATGGCATGAGGTCGCGGAAGTTGATAGCCGACCAGGGCGCCGACTGAGGCTGGAACTCGGTCGGCCACCGCTACCCCGACGTTTCTCTCGCCCCCACCGGTCCGGGTATGGCCGAATAGGTGGGATACATGTCATTGACGCCAAGGTAGGCCCGGTCCACCATGGAGGCATGCCCATCCGGACCGTCGCCATCGTGGCCTACCCCGGGGTCCAGTCGCTCGACGTGACAGGTCCCTTCGAGGTGTTCGCCGGGGCCCGACGGGCTGCGGCCGCCCACGGCATCGACACCGGCTACGACATCTCCGTGGTGGCCGCAGATCCCGGTCCGGTGACGTGTGAGAGCGGTATCGCCCTGATCGCCTCGGCGCTCCCGGCACCCGACGTCCGGCTCGACACCCTGGTTCTGCCCGGAGGTGGCGGGGTGGAGAACGCCAGACGCGACCCTGCACTGGTCGAATGGGTCGGCCAGATCGCGTCCCGGGCGCGACGGGTGGCGACGGTCTGCTCCGGCGCCCTGCTCGGTGCCGAGGCCGGCCTGCTCGACGGTCGGCGGGTCACCACCCACTGGGCCCGAGCCGAACAGCTGGCCGCCGAGTACCCGTTGGTCGACGTCGACGCCGACCCCATCTACGTGCGCGACGGCAAGGTCTGGACGAGTGCGGGGGTCACGGCCGGCATCGACCTGGCTCTGGCCATGGTGGAGGATGACCTCGGCAGCGACGTGTCCCAACTGATCGCCCGTTGGCTGGTCATGTACCTCCACCGTCCCGGGGGCCAGACCCAGTTCGCCACTCCCGTGTGGGTGCGCCGGGCCGAGCGTTCGCCGGTTCGGGAGGCCCAGTCCCGGGTGGAGGCGACACCGGACGGCGACCACCGGGTGTCATCCATGGCCGAGGCGGCGTCGATGTCGGAGCGCCATTTCACCCGGGTGTTCACCGCCGAGGTGGGGGAGTCACCGAGCCGGTTCGTCGAAAGGGTCCGAACCGAAGCCGCCCGACGCGAGCTCGAGTCGACTCACGACACCCTCGATGTCATCGCATCCCGGTGCGGCTTCGGTTCACCCGAGACCCTCCGGCGTGCCTTCCACCGGCGCCTGCGGACCAGTCCCGATTCGTACCGGCGGCGTTTCGCCACGACCACGAAAAGGACCGCACCATGACGGAAATGGCCAGAACGGTCCGTACAACGGTTGCCATCCCGCTGTTCGCCGGCTTCACCGCCCTCGATGCCATCGGGCCCTACGAGGTCCTCCAGCGCATCCCGAGCTTCGACGTGATCTTCCTCGGCCACGAGCGGGGCGAGGTGCGGAGCGACAACGGCATGCTCGGCATCACCCGTGACGCCACGTTCGCAGAGGTGGGACGACCGGACGTCCTGGTGTTCCCGGGGGGCTTCGGAACCCGGGCACTAGAGCACGACGACGAAGTGCTCGACTGGGTCCGTCAGGTCCACGAGACCACCACGTACACGACCTCGGTGTGCACCGGAGCCCTGGTGCTCGCGGCGGCGGGACTGTTGACCGGACTGACCGCCACGACGCACTGGTCGACCTACGCCGAACTCGAGCAGTACGGAGTCAGCCCGGTGGTCGACCGGGTCGTCGAGCACCTCGACCGGCGCCTCATCACCGCGGCGGGGGTGTCGAGCGGGATCGACATGGCCCTGCGCCTGGTGGAGCTCCTGGTCGACCGGACGGCGGCCGAAGCGGCCCAGCTGATGATCGAGTACGACCCGACACCACCGGTGGACTCGGGTTCGGTGGCCAAGACGTCGGACGCCACCATGACCCGGGTGATCGAGTACGCCTCGGTCGGGCGGAACTGAATCGGCTCCGGTCAGGTAGCCCAGTCGGGGTCCGGTTCGGCGAAGAATTCGACGATCTGGTTCATTCCCACGGCAAGCAGCGTCCACTCGACCATGACGCCGTCCATCAGGCGAACCTGGGCGATGGTGGCCAAGACCCCGGGCTCGGCCACCATCCGCATGAGGACGCCTTCGGCCAGTGAGGAGATGGCGGCGGCGGCATCCTCGAGCTTGAGACCGGGTCTGATTCGCCAGCCGACCAGGTCGAGCCCGGCCCGGTAGAGCCCCTTGTACTCCTCAGTGAGGCGATCGTTGATCGACTGGAACGGCCCGACCAACGACGAGCCGGCCGAGGTATGCAGGTTGGCCGAGATGTAGGTGGCTAGCGCCATCTGGATGGCAGCATCCGAGGAGGAGGCGGCCTGGATGTATTCGGCGCAGCTGACCCGGATGAGCTCACCGAGTGAGGCACGGCGCAACTCGGGGGTGCTCATGTCCACCATGGCGACGGCCTCGTTGAACACCTTGCTCGTGGATGTGAATTCGCGGTCGCCCTGGTCGTTCACGATGGACCGGATCACGTCGAGCTGGAACTCCTCCTGGTTGTCCCAGATGCGGCGGATGACCGAGGCGTTGGTGACCCGGATGCCCGTTGTCGTCTCGACGTGGGCCAGTACCCGCTTGAACGTGAGGTGTTCGGCGCCGGTGCCGAGTCCTTCGGACAGCAGCACCTCCCGGCCGGACTCGAGGATCAGGTCCCGGAGCTCCTCACGGGAGCGACGCGTCTTGGGCACCTCGGCGCCCACATTCGAATCGGGTTGAGGAAGAGCGGACATGCACGAGTGAATCTACCGGTGTTGACCACTGGGGAGGGCAATAGGGGGTGCCTGTGGCCACCATCTTCGGAACCGGGCCGGAGCCGTTGTCTCCCCAGGGGAACGGAGCAGGTCGGCGGGTAGGGAAGTGGAATGGCGGGAAATCCCGGAAATCGGTGAGTGATTCTGGGCCCAGAACCGTAGACAAGTCCGAGGGGCATTCCGAACTGAATCCTGGGAGGAATGTGCCATGTGGAGAAAAGACCTCAACTCGATACCCACCCGACGCCGAACCGGTGGCTGGGTCGGAGCGGCGTTGGCAGTCGCCTGCGTCAGTCTTGCCGGAGCAAGCGGCGCCACCTCTGCGTCGGCGGCTCCTGTCGCCCCGAACCCGTCCGGCAGGTTCAACGAACCCGGGAACGTGCTGATCGCCGATCAGTTCAACAACCGGGTCATCGAGGTCCGGGGGCACGATGTGGTCTGGCAGTTCGGCAACGGATCATCGGTGGCCGGCCCTCATTCGGTGGTTGGCCCCAATGACGCCGAGCGGATCGGTGATCTCACCCTCATCACTGGGACCGGTATCCCGGCCGGAGCCAGCTCGACCTGTGACAATCCGATGGGCTGTGCCGACAACCGGGTGTTGCTCGTCAATGAGCATGGCGACATTGTGTGGCAGTACGGGAGTGCCGGCGTCACCGGCAGCGGGTTCGATCAGCTCAACGCCCCCGTTCAGTCGACTGCGCTTCCTGGTGGGGACGTGCTCATCACGGACCAGGGGAACGCCCGGGTGATCGAAGTCAACCGCTTCCACGAAATCATGTGGCAGTACGGAGTGACCGGCGTTCCGGGTGACGAAGCGGATCAGCTGAACAACCCGAATAGCGCCGAGCTTCTGCCTAACGGGCACGTCCTGATCGCCGACGAGAGCAACAACCGTGTCATCGAGGTCACCCGGAGCCACCAGATCGTGTGGCAGTACGGGAGTCCGCCGGAGACCTCTGTACTCAATGGCCCTGCGTTCGCCAGCAGGCTCCCCAATGGCCACACGCTGATTTCTGACTCGAACAACAACCGCGTAGTTGAGGTGACGACGCAGAAGGTCGTCGTGTGGTCCTACGTGACCAACATGCGGCCGGGCAGCATCGCCGATCCGGTGCCCACCCGCGCGGTCCGCCTCGCCGATGGTGACACGTTGATCAGCGACCAGTTCAACGACCAGGTCATTGCTGTCAATCCTCACGGCGAGATCATCTACGCCCAGGGTCAGATCCAGGTGGCCGGGAACGGCTTCGACCAGCTGAACGCACCCTATGACGCCAAGGTCATCGGCGACTTCACCGGACTCACGGTGCCCCTCTGGTTCCGGTGATCCAGCCCTGAGTCAGCGGCCTGCCTGAACCGGGTGCCCGATTGTGAGGTGGTTGGCTCTCGGGATGCGAGATCCTGGGAGCCGACCACCCAGTATCGGTTGTCCCAACCCGCAAGGAGTGCGAAGGCCGGTGCTGTAGTCTGTCGGTCTGTCGGCTCGGGAGCTGTCCCGGCCCGGCAGACCCATCACGGGCTGTGGCGCAGCTTGGTTAGCGCGCTTGACTGGGGGTCAAGAGGTCCCGGGTTCAAATCCCGGCAGCCCGACCACGGAGGTGCAGGTAGGAGCCGGTTTCCCGGAGATGGGAGCCGGCTCCTACCGTCAGATTTGGTCCGACTTCTGCCATTCTTCTGCTTGACATCTGCCGGACATCTTGTGTGAAATTCCGGTTCATGCTTTCCACGGCGGGTTCAAGGTCTCCGCGATGTTCGGTGCCCGCCCCCTCGATGGTCAACCTCCCAAGGTCGTCGAAATGGCGCCGGCGGAGGGCGATGGCCTCGCCGGGCCGAAGCCCGCAGTAGGCCAGCACCAGAACGAACGGCCGCCACCATTGCCCGACCGCGTCGGCCACGAATTCCACCTGTTCGGCGGTCAGTGGCTGACGCGTCTTACTGGGTCAGGCCCATTGGCGATCCGAAGTCCCGCCATGGGGTTGGCGGTGATGATCCCCGATTCGAGGTGACACGACAGGGTCATCTCGGCTTGATCGATTCCGTCATCGCGTTGCAGGTTGCCTCAATGCCAAGCTTGAAAGAGGTCCCATTGGAACTCCACGGGATTGAAATGGCCCGGAAGGTAGTACATGGTCCCCGTGAACGTTGACGTGTAGGTCCGATAGCCCCAGGACTTCATGTGAGCCAGGTCCAAAGATGACGGATGGAAGAGCGCTACGACGACGTCCGGTCTCAATCGACCGATGCTGTATTCGTAGTCCCACTTGTCATGACCTGGCTGGAATGGAATGTCCGTATGCGGTGTCGTCGTTGCGATGAAGTGGTCGGAGTAACCCAAGACGTCTATCGATTGTCTGTTGTCGAAGTAGGTGATATTCCCTGCAGCGGACACGGCGACCGTTGTTTCCGGGGACGCTGATCGTTCGATGGCATATCCGAGACGCGCCAAGAGCCCGTCGGTGGTGGAGAAATACGTTCCCTGCTGGTTCCAGATGTCGACGGGGATCGCATTCACGCAGATGATCCCGATGACTAGTAGTCCGGCTGCGGTGAAGATCCGCAGGACGTTCGCATTTCGTGCGATCAGTCCGAGCGCCATGACGAGTAGACCGCCGACGATAGTCAGGATGCCCCATTCGGTGACCTGGTGTGCCGCAGCGGACCCCACCTCTTCAAGCTGCAGAATGGGGACGATACCGGAGAATACGAAAATTCCTGAAATGCAGATCGCTGCACCCGCTATAACCACTGGCCTGCTTCGATCGCCGGCCACTCGGGCTAGTTCAAGCGCTCCGAGAACGGCGAGAATGAACAAGAACGGAGCCAAGGGGGCGAAGTAACGATCAGAAAAGGACATGTCGTAGGAGTCGCCGCCGACATAGACGACGTATGCCGCTTGGGAACAGAGGATTCCCAGCAGCAAACCCGTTCCGAGGGCGGGACTCCGACCGGCTCGCCGCATCAGAAGGAAGTAGCAGCCAGCTAGGACTAACGGCACTACGAACTGCATCGTGGTGCTCTGCGTCAGTACGACCATTCCGCGGTAGGCCCGAGTCGTCACAGGAATCCCCGTGATCTTCAGGTAGTACGTATTCGGGACGGGATGACCGTAGTAGGCGAGGCGGAAGATCTCGTGGCCAACAATCGCCACCACCACGGGGGCAGCTGCGAGTGAGGCAGAACGAATGCGCTCTTTGGCCTTCAAGAACACGAATCCGACCACCACGACTGCCACAATGAGCGCGTCATCCCGAGTAAGCACGTTCAATGCCAACAACACGCCGGCGCAGACGAGGATGAAGTTGTGCTCACCCGATGTCGCTTCGGTATCGCAGGCACGGAGTGCGCTAAGCACCGCCGACGACGACAGAAGCGCCACCAAGCCGGTCTCCATGCCCATCAGAGTCCACGAGTTCAAGCCAAAGTAGAGAGCGGTTGCCAAGCCAGCTAGCAACGGTGCAGATGCCATGCCGGGGGCCACACGTCTGGCGATCCGAGCAATGACGTAGGAATTCGCGGCAAGCAGTGCTGCTCCTGTGATCATTACCCAAAGGCCGACGATGTATTCCGACGAGTGCGTGGTTTCGATTGCCGCCATCCACAGTGTCCAGAGGAAGTTGCTGTAGCCCTCCACCGGTTGATGACCAGGAATCCACACCAACCCATGCCCAGATGCCAAATTGCGGGCATAGGTAAGTGAGATCGCCGCATCGTCAAAGAGCAAGTACGCACGATGACCGGCAACCATGGTTGCCGACCTGATGATGACGAACGTCGACGCAACCAAGGACACGGCGACGGGAATGAGGTCCCAGATTGCCGACCTTGGACCAGGTGCCCGGAATTTCTTGGGCGTACCACGATTCGGCTCAGCGCCACGCTGATCACTCACGATTCCCATTGCCCCCGCCATTTTGAAGACCCTAGACGCGAGTGAATCGCTCTTCTTCGCAGCTATTCGACTTCAGCCCCCGGACCAGTACGACTGTGCCAGTGTCGCCGGGTAGAAGCGCAACCGAATGAGTCTGCCGTTTCTTGGAATAGTTGAAGGAAGGGAAGCCCGTTGTGCGATCATCTCGTGACGGGGACCCATTGGCCCGCCAGTAGTGGATCGTGGTCCTCCATCGCGACGGGAGGAGTGTGGCGGAAAGTTCAATCGCTTGAACCGATCTCCGTCACCAGTCTCACTGCACTGCGAACGGGCGACAGTCCTAGCCGGAAATCCCCTTCGACAGGTCGTCGAAGAACGATCGCCATCCTTCTTCCGCCTGCGCATAGTCCTCCGACGGCATGTTTCCACCTGACTGGGTGAACGTCATCTCGGTCCCGCCCCCTATCTTGGCAAGTTCAACTGTCACCCGTTCAAACTGGTCGCCAGGGCGGTCACTCAGGCTGAGGACCAGTCGATGCGGAGCATCTACCTCCAGATAGGAACCGTGCCAACCGATTTCCGCTCCGTCTCCCAGGATCATCCGTGCGCTCCATTCGCCACCGACCCGAACATCCATACTGACGTCCTCCACGGCGGTTGACAGTGTGCCGAACCAGAGCCCGAACTGAGTCGGGCTCGTCCATGCCTCGAAGACTGCTTCCGGCGACGCAGCGAACGTACGGGTGATGGAGATGTAGGGCATTTCGTCGGTCATTGCGGTGATCCTTCCTGGTTGGTGAGGTGTTCATCGAGGCGGTCGAACGAGGTGTCCCAGAGTCGGCGGTAGTCGCCCAGCCAGGCGCTGACGGGGGCCATCGCCTCCGGACGCAGGCGGCACGGTCGCTGTTGGGCCCTCCGAGTCCTGGTGACCAACCCGGCGTG
>DATBZS010000051.1:0-25038 GCA_036513075.1 Acidimicrobiales bacterium | reverse complement strand
GACCTGGCCCATCACGACCCGTTGACCGGCCTGGCCAACCGGATCCTTCTGGCCGTCCGCATGCGCGAGGCCGTCGACTCCCTCTACGACCACCAGCGCGACCCGGGCGCCGCTCGGGTCATCGACCCCGACGACCCGGAGCGGTTCCCGCCGGAGCACCCGGGCGTCGCCGTGTACCTCCTCGACCTCGACAACTTCAAGGAGATCAACGACGACTTCGGGCACGACGTCGGCGACGACCTCCTGGTGGCGGTGGCCCGCCGACTCGCCGCACTCGTCCGCCCGTCGGACACCGTGGCCCGGCTCGGCGGCGACGAGTTCGTGGTGGTGTGCGAGATCGAGAGCGGCGAAGAGGAGATGCTGCGGATCTCGCGGCGCATCTCGTCGGCGCTGGCCCGTCCCTACCGCATCGACAGCCGTACCCTGGTGGCCGAGGCCTCGGTCGGCGGCGTGTTCGTGGACGATCCGGACACCGACCCGTCGAAGCTGCTGAGCCTGGCCGACGACGCCATGTACGGGGTCAAGTGGAGCCGGCGCCGCCAGCGTCGCTCCATGACGGACTGACCCGCAGGTGGCGACGGGAGTACCCGGGGCCACGGGCCGGCGCGTCGCCTTGGTCTGCCCCTACAGCCTGTCCCGCCCGGGCGGGGTCCAAGGACAGGTGGTGGGACTCGCCCGCAGTCTCGATCGCCTGGGTCACGATGTCACCGTCTTCGCCCCGGTCGACCGGGACGAGGACGCGCCCAAAGAGTTCGGGTTCGTCGCCACTGGCCACTCGGTCTCGGTGCAGGCCAACGGCTCGGTGGCCCCGGTGGCTGTGTCGCCGGTGGCAGCCGTCGCCGCACTGAAGCAACTGCGCGCCGTGCGGCCCGACGTGGTCCACATCCACGAGCCCTTCGCCCCGGGCCTGCCGTATGCGCTGCTGGCCGCCCGCGACGTTCCGCCGCTGGTTGCCACCTTCCACCGCAGCGGGGGCAGCCTGCTCTACACGCTGCTGTCGCCGGTGACCCGTCCGTTGGCCAGGCGACTGGCCGTGCGCTGCGCGGTGTCGGAGGCCGCGGCGGCCACGGCTAGGGCTGCTCTGGGCGGATCGTTCGAAGTCCTCTTCAACGGAATCGAGGTCGACCGGTTCGCCGGGGTGGTGCCATGGCCAACCGAAGGTCCGACAGCCCTCTTCCTCGGTCGCCACGAGGAGCGCAAGGGGCTGGCTGTCCTGCTCGAAGCGTGGGACCGCGTGGTGGGAGAAGTCACCGCAGGGCCGAGCGGAGGTCCGGCACCGGTGCTGTGGGTCGCCGGCGACGGTCCCTCGTCGGCGGCCCTGGCACGACGCCATCCCGAGTCGGACACCGTGAGGTGGCTGGGAGTAGTGGATGAGGCGGAGAAGGTCAGCCGTCTGGTGGCGGCCGACGTGCTGGCCGCACCCGCCCTCGGGGGCGAATCCTTCGGAATGGTCCTGTTGGAGGCCATGGCCGCCCGCACGGTGGTGGTGGCCAGTGACATCGACGGCTACCGGGGTGCAGCCGGGGGACGTGCCGTCCTGGCGCCACCCGGAGATCCGTTCGCCCTGGCCGGGGCCCTGTCGGGTGTGCTGGACGGCACGCTGGCCGGCGGATCGGCGGGCCGGGTGGCATGGCTGGCTGCTGGTGCCGAGCGGGCCGCCCGGTGGTCGATGGACGACCTGGCCCGACGCTACGAGGCGTTGTATGCCGGTGTCATGGTCGGTGGTGGGTCGTGACCGGCCGTACACTGCTCGCACCATGACGACACCGCCCGAACGACCAGCATCGTCCGGACCCGCCGGATCCTCCGCCGGGCCAGGGGGCGACACGTCGGGAACGGCCGGCGGTAGCCGGCCCTCGGGTGGCTCTCGGAACCGGCGGCGCCGCGGCTCCGGTGGTGGATCGGGGGGCGGCTCGGGCCAAACCCGGTCGGGTGGCACCGGCCAGGGAGGCGGGCAGTCCGGACAGGGACGTGGCGGCGCACAGGGCGGAAACCGCGGTGGCGGGCAAGGCGGAAACCGCGGCGGGGGTGGCCGATCCGGCGGCCGGTCGGGTTCGGGTTCGGGCAGCCGGCGTCCGTCCGGACAGGGCAGTAACCGCCAGGGCCAGGGTCGCCACGGGCAGTCGGGCACGAGCCGCGAGCGCACCGCGGCGGCCGTCGCCGTCCCGGCGGCGGTCCGGGTCGACCGCACGACCGAGTTGGCCGAGGAGGCGGCGGCCTCGGCCAACCGGCGCAAGGCGATACTCCTCTGCATCGCCCCCGCCGCCGCCCTCGGCGCGCTGTTCGGGATCGTCGTGGCCATCGTCGGCCAGCCGCTCATCGGGGTGCTGGTGCTGGTGGTGGTGACCGTCCTGGGGGCCACCAGGATCTGGCGCAGCGCGCCCGGCAGGGTGCTGGCGGCACTTGGTGCGACCCCGAGCGTGGAGGACGACCATCCGAGGCTTCACAACCTGGTTGACGGGTTGTGCGCCACCATGGGACTCGACCGGCCGGCCATCTGTGTCATGGCGAGCGACGTGCCGAACGCTCTCGCCCTCGGACGGGACCAGAAGTCGGCCATCCTGGTGGTCACCAGCGGGCTCGAGGAATCGCTAGGACTGGTCGAGCTGGAGGGCGTGCTCGCCCACGAACTGGTCCACATCAAGCGCAACGACACCGTGCTGTCTGCGGTGGCGGTGGTCGTGGCCCTACCGTGGGCGGTGGTGCGCGGCACTCCGGCCGGCATCGACACCGTCCACCACCTGGTGGGCCGGGGCCGTGAGTTCTCGGCCGACCAGCGGGCCGCCCTGATCGTGCGCTATCCGACGGGCATCGGGTCGGCACTGGAGACGATGGTGGCCTCCGGTCCGACGGACACCGGCTGGCCGCCGGCCGCCGGGCGGGTGGCCGCACTGACCCGGTGGCTGTGGGTCGACCCGATGGCTGGCGCCACGCCGGGCGAGTCGCCCGAGGGCAATCTCGACGACACCAGGGTGCGGGCCCAGGCCCTCGCCCTGGGTTGAGCCGGGTTCAGGCCATCGCTCCCCGGTGAGCCGCGCTCAGATGTCGGAGATGCAAGGGTCGACCGATTCGTCGCACGGGAGCCCGGCGGCCAGGTTCCGCTCCAGGGCGTAGTCGCGCAGTCGACGGAGGTAGGAGGAGAACTGCGCCTCCTCGTCCGGCGTGAAGACGTCGTCGAGGACTTGGTCGATGTGCGACAGGTGTTCGGGGATCGTCTGGTCCATCAGGGCACGTCCGGACGAGGTCAGCTGGGCGAACGATCCGCGCCGGTCGTCGGGGCAGATGCGCCGGCTCACCAGGCCCTGCTGGGCCAGCCGGTCGACGGCCCGGGTCAGGCCACTCGGGGTGAGGGACGCCTGTACCGCCAGTTCGCTCATTCGTAGTTGGTTGCCGTCGCTGCGGGCCAGCCGGATCAGGATGTCGAACGACTGGTTGGCCGACGCCCCGGACATTTCGGCCTGGCGGTGGAACAGGCGCCGCAGGCCGGCTGCCGACTCGAAGAGCAGCCCCACGGTCGTCATGCGCTCGTCGGAGGCCTCCGAGGTCATGGGCGTCGTCATAGCTCCATTGTATAGATCGTAGAGAGTACTTGCGAGTGCAAATATCTATGGTATAGTTGTTTACGCAAGCAAATCGGGGAGAACCACATCCCCGGTGAATCGATCCCCCACAACACCAATTCTAAGGAGCAGACATGGCAGAGCAGACAGTCACCAGCAGGACCGTGAACGGCGCCGAGTACCCGGCCGTCGGCACCTACGACCTCGATGTCAGCCACACCCGCGTGGGCTTCGCCGTACGCCACATGGCCGTGTCAAAGGTACGCGGCGAGTTCAAGGAGTTCTCGGGAACGCTCGAGCTGGCCGAGGACCCCGCCGCCTCGTCGATCTCGGTGACCGTGCAGGCCGCCAGTGTCGACACCCACGACGAGAACCGTGACAACCATCTGCGGACCAACGACTTCTTCGATGTCGAGAATCACCCGACCTGGTCCTTCACCAGCACGGCGATCCACCCGGTGAACGCTACCCAGTGGAAGGTGGACGGTGACCTGACCATCCGCGGCGTCACCAAGCAGGTGACCCTTGATGCCACGCTCGAGGGCGTCGTACAGGATCCCTACGGCATGCACCGGGTGGGTTTCAGTGCCACCACCTCGATCGACCGCGAGGACTTCGGCGTCTCGTTCAACGGTGTCCTTGAGGCCGGCGGCGTCATCGTCTCCAAGAAGGTCGACATCGACCTCGAGATCGAAGCCACACTCCGGGCCTGATCGGGCCCCGACTGGGCACGCGTCCCGCGGAGACCAGGACCGCCGCACCGTGGCCGCCTTCCGGGGCGGCCATGGGCGCGCCCCGGATCTGGTTGGTGCCCCGTCCGGCCTCCGCCACCTGTCGCCGCAGGGGTCCGGGGTGCCCGAAGCTAGAATGGGGTGATGACCGACGCCCCCCGCTCCGACCGTCCGACCGGCACGTTCACCGTCAAGCGTGGACTGGCCGAGATGCTGCGTGGCGGCGTGATCATGGATGTCGTCGACGCCGAGCAGGCCAAGGTGGCCGAGGATGCGGGCGCAGTGGCCGTGATGGCCCTCGAGCGGGTGCCCGCCGACATTCGGCGCGACGGCGGAGTGGCCCGCATGAGCGACCCGGCCCTGATCGAGGGGATCAAGGCGGCTGTCACCGTTCCGGTCATGGCCAAGGCCCGGATCGGTCACTTCGCCGAGGCGCAGGTGTTGGCCGCCCTCGGGGTCGACTTCATCGACGAGAGCGAGGTACTGACCCCGGCCGACGAGGCGCACCACATCGACAAGTGGGCCTACGACGTTCCCTTCGTGTGCGGTGCCACCAATCTGGGCGAAGCGCTGCGGCGCATCTCCGAGGGGGCCGCGATGATCCGCTCCAAGGGCGAGGCCGGCACCGGCAACATCGTGGAGGCCGTCCGCCACCTGCGCTCCATCCTGGGTGACATCCGCAAGGTGACCGAAGCCGATTCGGCTGAGCTGTATGGCTGGGCCAAGGAGCTCGCCGCCCCCATCGGTCTGGTCCAGGAGATCGCCACCACCGGGCGCCTCCCGGTTCCGCTGTTCTGCGCAGGTGGCATCGCCACCCCGTCCGACGCGTCGCTCGTGATGCAGCTCGGTGCCGAAGCCGTGTTCGTCGGCTCCGGCATCTTCAAGAGCTCCAATCCACAGCAGATGGCCCGCGCGGTGGTCGAGGCCACCGCCCACTACACCGACGCCGACCTGGTCGCCAAGGTGTCCACCGGCCTGGGCGACGCTATGGCCGGCCAGGAGATCGGCACGCTCGGCGTGCGCCTGGCCGATCGTGGCTGGTAGCCCCGGTCAGCCGGTGCCAGTCGGCGCCTCATTCCGGTGACGATCGGAGTGCTCGCCCTCCAGGGCGACGTGCGCGAGCATGCGGCTGCCTTCGCCCAGCTCGGCGAAGCGGTGCGCGAGGTCCGGCGCCCCGTCGACCTCGACGGGCTGACCGGACTGGTGGTGCCCGGCGGCGAGTCGACCACCTTGTCCCTCCTCCTCGGCTCGTCGGGACTGACCGGTCCACTCGGCGGGTTCTTGGCTGGTGGCCTGCCGGTGTTCGGCACCTGCGCGGGGATGATCCTGCTGGCCTCAACGGTGCTCGACGGCCGGTCCGACCAGGTCAGTTTCGGCGTCATCGACCTCACGATCCGGCGCAATGGCTACGGCCGCCAGATCGCCTCCTTCGAGGGGGAGGTGGTGGTCGAGGGGCTCGGCGACGAGCCGGTACCGGCCGTGTTCATCCGGGCCCCGGTGGTCGAGGCGGCAGGTCCCGGGGTCGAGGTCCTGGCTACGCTTCCGGGTGCCGGGGGCGAACCCGGGCGACCGGTGGTGTGCCGTCAGGGGCCCGTCCTGGTAGCGGCGTTCCATCCGGAGCTGACAGCGGACCGTAGGCTGCAGCGGCTGTTCGTCGAGATGACCAAAGAGGAGAGGCGCGAGATGACCAATGAGGAGAGGCGATAGGGCATGTCGGGACACTCCAAGTGGGCGACCACCAAGCATCAGAAGGGCGCCAAGGACGCAGCCCGGGCCAAGGTGTTCGCCAAGCTCATCCGCCAGATCGAAGTGGCGGCCCGCGAAGGCGGCAGCGACATGACGGCCAACGCCAGCCTCCGCACCATGTACACCAAGGCCCGTGACTCGTCGGTGCCGATCGACACCATCGAACGGGCCATCAAGCGCGGCTCGGGCGAGCTGGAGGGCGTGCGCTACGAGTCGATCTCCTACGAGGGCTACGCGCCCGATGGCGTGGCGGTGATCGTCGAATGCCTGTCGGACAACCGCAACCGCACCGGTGCGGAAATCCGGAACCTCTTCAACAAGAACGGCGGGGCCATGGCCGAGCCCGGCTCGGTCAGCTGGCAGTTCGAGCGCAAGGGCGTCATTGCCGTCCCGCGGTCCCACGATGAGGAGCGCATTCTCGAGGTGGCCATGGAGGCGGGCGCCGAGGACCTGGCCGACGAGGACGAGCGATGGCTGGTCACCAGCGCCCCGTCCGACATGATGGCCGTACGCAACGCCCTGGAGGAGGCCGGACTCGATCCCGGCCCACCCGAGCTCACCATGGTCCCTACGTCGACGGTGGAACTCACCGTCGAGTCCGAGGCCAAACGGGTGCTGCGCCTGATCGAGGCGCTCGACGACCACGACGACGTCCAGAACGTCTATGCCAACTTCGATATCCCCGACGAGATCATGGCGGCCTACGACGGCTGACCCGGCTGCCATGGGATCACCCCGCGCCAGGGACGGTCGGGCTACCATCGAACGCATGTTCGTCCTCGGTATCGACCCCGGGCTGTCGCGCTGCGGCTACGGCGTGGTGACCAGGCGGGACGGCAAGCTGGCCGCGGTGGCCGGCGGGGTGATCTCGTCTCCGCCCAGCATGCCCCTCCCGGACCGCCTACGGACCCTGTCCGACGAGCTGCGCGCCCTGGTGACCGAGTTCCGCCCGGACGCCGTGGTTGTCGAGCGGGTCTTCTTCCAGGTCAACGCCCGCACGGCCATGGCCACCGGGCAGGCTGCCGGCGTCGCCCTGGTGGCCGCAGCCGAGTCTGGCTGTGAGGTCGCCCAGTACACGTCGAACGAGGTCAAACAGGCCATTGTCGGCTATGGCTCGGCCACCAAGGACCAGGTCCAGCGCATGGTGGCGCAAGTACTCGGCCTGACCACGCCGCCCCGACCGCCGGACGTGGCCGACGCCCTGGCCCTGGCCGCCTGCCACCTCACCACCCACTCGCTGCGCCGGGCCGTCGACGCGGCCACGGCTGCGGCCGGAGCCACCACCGGTAACGAGGCGGCCCGATGATCGGCTCGCTGCGGGGGACACTGGTCGACCGGCCGGCTACCGGCGAGGTGATCGTCGAGGTCGGCGGGGTGGGCTATCGGGCCTCGGTGCCGACCTCGGTTCTGGCCGGTCTCGGATCGGTGGGTAGTCCGGTCTTCCTCCATGTCCACACCCATGTGCGCGAGGACGCCATCGTCCTCTACGGCTTCGCCCACGCCGACGAGCGGCGGTGCTTCGAAGCCCTGCTCGGGGCCCACGGAGTCGGACCTTCACTGGCCCTCGCCATCCTGTCGGCCCTGTCGCCGGCCACCCTGTCGACTGCAGTATTGGAGGACGACCTCGACACGCTCTGCCTGGTGCCGGGCGTGGGCAAGAAGACGGCGGCCCGACTACTTCTCGAGCTGAAGGCACGACTCGACCTCCCGTCGCTCGGCGGCGGCGGGTCGTCGATCGCGCCCAGCGGCTCGGCCCGGGGCGAGGCCAGGGCCGCACTGGCTGAGCTGGGCTATGGACCCGAGGAGATCACCGGCGCGCTCGAGTCGGTCGACGGTGACGCACCGGTGGAGGAGTTGGTACGGACCGCCCTGCGAGAGCTGGTGCGCAACCGGTGACACCTGACGCCCGCAAGGAGCTGCTGGCCGGCCGAGACACCGGCAACGGTGTCGGGCGGGACGTCGACGCCGCCGTCGAGCGCGACCCGACACGGCCGGTAGACCCGGTGGCTGCGCCGGCCGAGGAGGCCGACGAGGCCGGACTGCGTCCCCGCACACTGGCGGAGTTCGTCGGCCAGGGCCAGCTGACCGAACACCTGAAGATCGTCATCGAGGCGGCGCTCAAGCGCGACCAGCCCGCCGACCACCTACTGTTCGCCGGTCCCCCCGGACTGGGCAAGACATCGTTGGCCGGCATCGTGGCGGCCGAGCTCGGCGTGGGCCTGCGGGTGACGTCCGGACCGGTACTGGTGCGGGCCGGCGACCTGGCCGCGCTGCTGACCGACCTCCAGGAGGGTGACGTCCTCTTCATCGACGAGATCCACCGGATGCACCGCTCGGTGGAGGAGATCCTCTATCCGGCCATGGAGGACTTCAAGCTCGACATCCTCATCGGCAAGGGCCCGACGGCCCGGAGCATCCGACTCGACCTGCCCCGGTTTACCCTGGTGGGCGCCACCACCCGTACCGGACTGGTTGCGGGACCGTTGCGTGACCGCTTCGGCTTCGTCGGCCGGCTGGACCTCTATGACCCGGTTGAGCTGGAGGCGATCATCCTCCGGTCGGCCGGGATCCTCGGCGTGCCCATCGACGCCGACGGAGCCCGTCGCATCGCCGAGCGCAGCCGGGGGACACCGCGCATCGCCAACCGCCTGCTGCGGCGGGTACGGGACTTCGTGGAAGTGCGGGCCGAGGGGTCGATCACCGAAGCGGCAGCCGTGGCCGGCCTCGAAGTGTTCGGGGTCGACGAACTGGGCCTCGACAAAGTGGACCGGGCCATCCTCGACGTGTTGTGTGTACGGTTCGCCGGCCGGCCCGTCGGACTCACCACCCTGGCCCAGTGCATCGGCGAGGAGACCGACACCATCGAGGACGCCTACGAGCCCTACCTGCTCCAGCAGGGCCTGCTGCAACGCACCACCCGGGGCCGGATGGCCGGCCCCAGGGCCTGGGCCCACCTCGGCCTCACCCCGCTCGACGCCACGCTCCTCTGACCATCGAGAGTGGTCGCGGCCACCCTGGGGACCGCGGGGACCGGGGTGCCGGTGGGGTCTGCCACGATGGTGCCGTGTCGTCCGCCTTCCACCGGCTGCCCACAGCGGCGGAACCGACCCCCATGGACGCCTACGACTACGGGTTGCCCGAATCGGCCATCGCCCAGACACCGGTCGATCCCCGCTCAGCGGCGCGCTTGCTGGTCGGACCCGGTGTGGTGGACGGCCCGGTGCCGGGGCACGCCACGGTGGCCGACTTGGCGGACCTGCTCCGACCCGGTGACGTCCTGGTGGTCAACGACACCCGCGTGCTGGCCGCCCGTCTGTCGTTGATGAAGGCAACGGGTGGACGCGCCGAGGTACTGCTGGTCGAACCGGTCGATGGCCGCGGTGGGGTCGCCGGTGACGACGGGGTCACCGAGTGGGAGGCGCTGGTCCGGCCCGGCCGTCGGCTGCCGCCGGGCACACTGCTGGTGGAGCCCGGCGGGACGCAGCCCGTGCTCGAGGTGGGGGAGGAGGTCGACCCGGGCACAACTGGCTCCCGGCGGGTGCGCCTGCTCGATCCCTCGGTGGTGGTCCGGACGGGCACCATGCCTCTGCCCCCCTACATCCACCGAGCCCTGGGCGATCCCGACCGGTATCAGACGGTGTACTCGGCCGAGCGTGACCTGGTCGACCGATCTGCTGCCGCACCCACCGCCGGACTGCACTTCACCCCCGATTTGCTGGAGTCCTGCCGGGATGCCGGTGCCGTGCTCGCCCGGGTCGACCTGGCCATTGGGCTCGACACCTTCGTGCCCATCACCGCCGACAGCCCCGAAGCCCATGTGATCCACACCGAGCGCTATGGCGTACCCCCCGAGACGGTGGCCGCCTGTGCCGCGGCCGAGCGGGTGGTGGCCGTGGGTACCACCGCGGTGCGGGCCATCGAGACGGCGGCGGCCACCGGGGTGCTGTCGGGACGCACTGACCTGTACATCCACGGCGACTACCGGTTCCGGGTGGTCGACGTGCTGGTCACCAACTTCCACCTGCCCCGGTCGAGTCTGCTGTTGCTGGTGGAGTCGTTCTGCGGCCCGGTGTGGCGCGACCTCTACGCCGATGCATTGGCATCGGGCTACCGGTTCCTCTCGTTCGGCGACGCCATGGCGGTCGGCCGAGCGGGACCAAAAGGCAAGGCTGCCTGGCACGAAGGGCCGGATCGGTGAAGCCGCTCGTCGTCGAGGTCTCCGCCACCGACGGTCCGGCCCGGACCGGACGGGTGAGAACGCCACGCGGCTCCTACCGGACACCGCTCTTCATGCCGGTGGGCACCCGGGGAGCGGTCAAGGGCCTGGACAGTGCCGACCTCGACGCGCTCGGGGTCGAAGTGGTGCTGGCCAACACGTACCACCTGATGCTGCGACCCGGTGCCGAGACAGTGGCCGCCCTGGGCGGGCTGCACCGGTTCACCGGGTGGGGTGGACACACCCTGACAGACTCCGGAGGGTTCCAGGTCCACTCGCTGCAGCCCAAGGTCGACGACGACGGAGTGACGTTCGCCTCGGTCTACGACGGTGCGGCCACCCGGCTGACGCCCGAGACCGCCGTCGAGGTCCAGGGCCTGATTGGGGCCGACATCCAGATGGTGCTCGACGTGTGCGCCAGCCTGCCGGCCACTGCCGAGACGCTGCGGGTGGCCGTCGACCGCACGGCGGACTGGGCGGCCCGGGCCCGGGACCATCATGACCGGGTCGAGGACCGCCCCGAGGGCCAGGCGCTGTTCGGAATCGTCCAGGGCGGCACCGACGGCGCCTTGCGGACCGAGAGCGCCGAGCGGACCGTGGCCCTGGAGTTCGACGGGTACGGGATCGGCGGGCTGTCGGTGGGGGAGCCGCGTCACCAGATGCTCGAGGCACTGGCTGCCACCGTGCCCATCTTGCCGGCTGATCGACCCCGCTACCTGATGGGGGTCGGCGACCCGGTAGGCATGCTCGAGTCGGTGGCTCTCGGCGTCGACCAGTTCGACTGCGTGGCCCCGACCAGGGCCGCCCGCCACGGGTCGATCTGGACGTCGGCCGGGCGCGTCAACCTCCGCAACGCGGCCAACGCCCGCCACGACGGGCCGCTCGATGCCGCTTGCCCGTGCCCGACGTGTGCCCGCTGGTCCCGGGGCTATCTCCGCCACCTACTGAGTGTGGGGGAGCCGACGGTGTGGCGGCTGTGCAGCATCCACAACCTCACCTACGTGCTCGGTCTCATGGACCAGGCCCGGGTTGCCATCGCCGAGGGCACCCTGGACGCCCTCATAGCCCGCACCCACGACACCTGGGACCGCTGATCCGCCCAGGGCGGTATGGGGCTGGGGGCGTCCCGACGCAGCCACGGCCCTGGGCTACAGTCGGAGCGCTGTGACCACCCCTACCTCCCTTCCCAGCCCACGATGACGGCCGCCTCCGGGGCGGTCGGCCCGCTGGTCGGCGCCGCTGCCAAGAGCTCGTCGGGCCCGCAGACGATCCTCATCTTCGCCCTCATCGGGGCCGCGTTCTACTTTCTCATCTACCGGCCCCAACAGCGGAAAGCCAAGGCCGCCCGGGAGCAGGGAAATTCGTTCGAGGTCGGCGACGAGGTCGTGACCGCCGGCGGGATCGTCGGCCGGGTGCTCGACATCTCCGACGACCGGGTAACCCTCGAGACAAGCGTGGGTGCCTCGTTCGTGGTGCTGCGCCCCTACGTGTTGCGCAAGCTCGATCCTGTCGAGCCCCCGAGCGACGTCGTGGACGGGTTGGACGACGACGAGCCCGAGCCACCGTCGGGCCCGCCGGAGCTCGAAGGGACTGCCGATACCCAGGCTTCGGCCGAGGATCATCCCGCCTCCGGTTCCGACGACGCCACCTCGAAGGACGGCCCAGTGAAAGGCGACCGGTCCAAGGACTCCCCGTCGACAGGAAGCCGTGACCCCAAGGGCCCGACCACGCCCCCGCCCGTCGAGGATCCTGACGACACCGACGCCTCAGGGGCCGACGGCCCCCCGATTATCTGAACATCATGCGAGACAAACGCCCTCTGTGGATCAGCCTGATGTCGGTGGTGATCATCGCCGTGGTGTCGCTGACTGCGACACTGGTCGCCGGTTGGTCGCCCAAGCTCGGTCTCGACCTCGCCGGAGGCCTGTCGGTCGTCTACGAAACGCACACCCCGGTGTCCCAGGCCGAACTCGACACCATCACCACCATCCTGAACGAGCGGGTCGGCTCGGGTTCGAGCGGCGCCACCGTGGCCAGTCAGGGGACGTCCCGGTGCTCGACTAGCACGCACACCTGCGCCTTGATCGGGGCGTCCATCCCGGGCCAGAAGAACACCAAGCAGATCCTGGCCCAGCTCGGCAAGACGGCCCAGCTATTCTTCCGGCCCGCCCTCTGTTATGCCGCGCCGTACACGGTAGCCAAAGGACAGAAGCCGAATGTCGGCCCACTCCCGACCTGCGCGTCAGCATCGGCTCTGACCAGTGCCAACCTGGCCATCAACACCAGCACCGGAGCAGCCACGGGGAATCCTCCTCCGGATTCCCAGTTCGCCCCCTACCCCTCGACGACGACCAACGACACCCAGGGCGCCACGGTCCTCCTGCCCGGGTTGCCGGGTTCGGGTACCACCCGCTATGTGCTCGGCCCGGCCACCGTGACCGGTTCAGAGATCAAGTCGGCCACTGCCCAGGTGGATACCGCCGGCCAGTGGACGGTCAATATCACCTTCAACGCAGCGGGGGCCGCTGCGTGGGACAAGCTGGCGGCCGCGCAATTCCACGCCATCATCGGCATCGACCTCGACGGCCAGGTCATCTCGGCACCCATCACCCAGCCGAGCCAAGCCACGCCCACATCGTTCGGAGGCCAGGTCCAGATCTCGGGTTCGTTCACCCAGGCCCAGGCCCAGGCGTTGGCCACCGAGCTCAACTTCGGTGCCCTGCCGGTCAAGCTCGACCAGCAGACGGTCCAGACGGTGTCGCCGTCGCTGGGCAAGTCGTCGCTGCAGGCCGGACTGATCTCCGGACTCATCGGCCTGGTGCTGGTGATGCTCTACACCATCTTCTACTACCGGCTCCTCGGCCTG
Source organism: Acidimicrobiales bacterium (assembly GCA_036513075.1). Lineage (GTDB taxonomy): Bacteria > Actinomycetota > Acidimicrobiia > Acidimicrobiales > RAAP-2 > Bog-756. The sequence goes on along the minus strand of DATBZS010000051.1, from coordinate 11,919 downwards.
GTCGTGGTGTCGGGCCTGGCCGTCACCGGTGCCCTGTTGTGGTCGATCATCGCCTGGATGGGACAGGCCTTCAACACCACCATCGACCTGGCCGGCGTGATCGGCCTGATCGTGTCCGTCGGTATCACCGTTGACTCGTACATCGTCTACTTCGAACGGTTGAAGGACGAGGCGCGGTCCGGGCGGACCGTGCGGACCAGTGTCGACCGGGGGTTCAAGAGCGCGTTCCGGACTGTGCTGGCCGCTGACTTCGTCTCCCTGCTCGGCGCCGTGGTGCTCTACAAGTTCTCCATCGGGCCAGTCCAGGGCTTCGCCCTGTTCCTCGGGCTGTCCACTGTGCTCGACGTGATCGTGACCTACTTCTTCACCCGTCCGTTCGTCATCCTGCTCGGCCGTAGCCGGAGTGCCACCGAGGCCAAGGGTATGGGTGTGGCCACCGGCCTGGGCATGCGTGACAAGGTGGACGCATGAGCCCGGACGAGCCGATGGACGGCCCCGACCCGACCGATGACCCGGCGCTCGACCTCGAGGAATCCTTTGAGGAGGAGTTGGAGTACGCGGCCGAACTCGAAGAGGCCGAGGCGACCGGGGCCAAGCGCCCGAACGTCTTCCTCCGCCTCTACCGCGGGCAGACGTCCTTCGACTTCATCGGCAACCGGAAATGGTGGTTCGGTGTCTCTGCCGTCATCATCCTGATCGGCATCGTCTCATTGTCGACCCGGGGCCTCAACGAGGGCATCGACTTCAAGGGCGGGCAGTCGTGGCTGGTCTCCTCACAGAACCTCACCGTGGCCCAGGCCACCAGTACGGCCAAGGCGGCTGGCGTGGCCTCGCCCACCGTGGTCCAGCTGACCAACCAGCTGAACGGCCAGAAGCAGATCCAGGTGACGGCCGACCTGCCCAACCTGCCGGCCGCCCAGCAACAGGCCAAGCTGTACAAGGTCCAGACCGCCCTGGCCGACGCCGCCCACGTGTCCACCACCGCGGTCAGCCTCAACGAGGTGGGCGCCACCTGGGGGTCCAACGTGACCAAGAAGGCCATCCAGGCCCTGATCATCTTCTTCATCCTGGTGACCTTGTACATTTCGCTGCGTTTCGAATTCAAGATGGCGGCTGCGGCCATCGTGGCCGTATTCCACGACATCCTGGTGGTGATCGGGATCTACTCGATCTTCCAATTCCAGGTGACCCCGGACACCGTGGTGGCCGTGCTGACCGTGCTCGGCTATTCGTTGTACGACACCGTCGTGGTGTTCGACCGGATCCGCGACAATGCCCAAGGCCTCGGCGCGTCCGGACGGATCACCTACTCCGAGATGGTCAACCTGTCGATGAACCAGACCCTGGCCCGGTCGATCAACACCTCGCTGGTCGCCATCGTGCCGGTGCTGTCCGTACTGGTCATCGGCTCCTCCGTGCTCGGGGCCACCAGCCTGCAGAGCTTCGGCCTGGCCCTGGTCATCGGACTGACCAGTGGCGCATACTCGTCGATCTTCATCGCCTCGCCACTGCTGGCGTCGATGAAGGAGCGCGAGCCCCGCTACGTCACCATCCGCCAGCGGATCGAGGCCCGGGGCGGCGACCGGGGTCCGGTCCTGACCCCGGCCATGGCCGCGGCGATGGCCGGTGCTTCGGGTGGCAGCGGCCGCGGCTCGTCCAAGATCCGGACCAGTGCCGGCGTCATCCGGCCGGGCCAGGGTGCGTCCAAGGCGGAGGCCGGCTCGTCGAGCGACACCCCGTCGGGCGGCAAGGGGAGCGGCGGCACCGGTACCGCGTCGCGGTCCTCACAGGGGTCGACCCGTCCTGCCGGCAGCCGTCCGCCCCCGCGCCCGCGCAAGGGTAAGGGGAAGGGCAAGGGCAAGCGGCGCTGAGCGCCGGGAACACCCCGCTCGCACGCGTCGGGGCCGCCGTTGTTACCGGTCCCTCAGCCCGTCCAGGTACCGTGTAGGTATGGCCCTGGCCACCCCTGTCCCCGCGGAGGGGTCCACCGAAGCAGTCGACGAGAACCTGGCCGGATCATCGCTACCCGCAGCCGAGGTGGAACTACTCACCCCCGTGCTCGCCGCATTCCTGCGCCGCCACCCCGGAGACGACACCTCGATGATCGTCCGGGCCGCCGAAACGGCCACCCTGGCCCACGCCGGGCAGACCCGACGTTCGGGGGAGCCCTACATCACCCATCCCATTGCGGTGGCCGGCGTGGTCGCCGACCTGGGCCTCGACGCCCAGACGGTGGCCGCCGCCCTGCTGCACGACGCCGTCGAGGACACCGGAGTCACCACCGAGATCATCGACCGCGACTTCGGCCCCGAGGTCGCCCTCATCGTGGAGGGCGTCACCAAGCTCGATCGCCTCCAGTTCGACTCCAAGGAGGCCCAGCAGGCGGCCACGGTGCGCAAGATGCTCGTGGCCATGGCCGACGACTGGCGGGTGCTGATCATCAAGTTGGCCGACCGGCTGCACAATATGCGGACCCTGTCGGTCATGCCCGAGTGGAAGCAGCGCCGCACGGCCCAGGAGACCCTCGACATCTATGCCCCGTTGGCCCACCGTCTGGGCATCCAGGGCGTCAAGTGGCAGCTCGAGGACCTGGCCTTCGCCACCCTCCACCCCAAGCGCTATGCGGAAATCGAGCAGATGGTGGCCAGTCGGGCCCCGTTGCGCGACGAGTTCCTGGCCCGGGTCCTGGTGTCGGTACGCGAGCGTCTGGTGGCCTCGGGGGTCAACGCTGAGGTCACCGGCCGCCCAAAGCACCTGTGGAGCATCTACGAGAAGATGGTCGTCCGGGGCAAGGAGTTCGACGACCTGTTCGACCTGGTCGGTATCCGGGTCATCGTCGAATCGGAGAAGGACTGCTGGGCCGCCCTGGGGTCGATCCATGCCATCTGGCCACCGGTCCAGGGCCGGTTCAAGGACTACATCAACTCCCCGAAGTTCAACCTCTACCAGTCGCTCCACACGACGGTGATCGGACTGGACGGCAAGCCCATCGAGGTCCAGGTCCGGACCCACGAGATGCACCGCCGGGCCGAGTACGGGATCGCCGCCCACTGGGGCTACAAGGACGGCGGCGGCCGCACCGAGGGCAGCCACGGCCCGAGGGCCGACACCGGGGGCACGGGTACCCGGGCCAGGAAGGGAAAGGATGCCAAGGCCAAGTCCGACGCCAAGAAGGCGTCGGTCATGACCCCGGGACAGCGGGCCGAGATGGTCGAGCGGGACCGGCGGGCCGAGCGCCTGGCGCTGGCCAAGGAGACGTCGTCCACCACCGCCGAGATCGAGTGGATGCAGCGGATCGTCGATTTCCAGAACGAGACCACCGACCCCATCGAGTTCCTGGAGGCGCTGAAGCTCGATTTGGAAGAGGACGAGGTCTACGTCTTCACGCCCAAGGGAAAGGTCATCGCTCTGGCGGCCAATGCCACCCCGGTCGACTTCGCCTACTCCATCCACACCGAGGTGGGTCACAAGTGCATCGGCGCCAAGGTCAACGGGCGCCTCGTTCCGCTCGACACCCGACTCAACTCGGCGGACACCGTCGAGATCTTCACCTCCAAGTCCGAAACGGCTGGGCCCTCCCGGGACTGGCTGCACATGGTGGCCTCGTCGCGGGCCCGCTCCAAGATCCGCCAGTGGTTTTCGCGTGAGCGGCGCGAGGACGCCATCGAGCTCGGGCGCGACGAACTCATCAAGGAGCTGCGACGCGAGGGCCTCCCGGTCCAGAAGCTGGTCTCGGACAACACGCTGACCACGCTGGCCGAGTCGATGAACTACGCCGACATCGAGGCCCTGCACGCGGCCATCGGCGACAACCGAATCAGCGCCCGGGCCGTCACCCAGCGGGTCCTGCGCGACCTGAGGGGCGGGATCTACGAGGAGCAGCTCCCGGTCACGGCCCGCCAGCAGTCGATCGCCGCCCGCCCGGGAAAGGGTTCCTCGGTCGGCGTCTACGTCGAGGGCCTCGACGACATGATGGTCCGCTTGTCGCGCTGCTGTACCCCCGTACCTGGCGACGACATCATCGGCTTCGTGACCCGCGGGCGGGGCGTGTCGGTCCACCGGGCGGACTGTGCCAACGCCGCCTCGCTGGCCAGCCGTTCCCGTGAGCGACTGATCGAGGTCGAGTGGGACCACCGCTCGTCGGGCGTGTTCGTGGCCACCATCGAGGTGGTGGCCATCGACCGGTCCCGCCTGCTCGCCGACGTCACCAAGGTGGTGTCCGAGCACCACCTCAACATCGTCAGCGCCAACACCCAGACCGATGCCGACCGGATCAGCCGGATGCGCTTCGACGTGGAGCTGGCCGACCCCGCACATCTGGAGTCGGTCCTCAATCTGGTCCGACACCTTGACGCCGTCTACGACGTCTACCGGATCCTCCCTGGGAAGAAGGACTGAGCGCCATGGCCGACAAGATCGGGGCCGCGCGCGCCCCGAAGGGCACCCATGACGTCCTGTGGCCCGAGTCGACCCGGTGGGAGGACCTCCTCGCCCGGTTCGCCGACCAGGTCGAACGGGCGGGCTACGGGCTGGCCCACACGCCGATCTTCGAGGACGTGAAAGTCTTCCGCCGCGGCATCGGCGAGGGCAGCGAGATCGTGGGCAAGGAGATGTACGAGTTCGAGGATCGTGGCGGCCGCACCCTGGCGCTGCGACCCGAGGGCACCGCACCCATGGTCCGGGCCTGGGTGCAGCACAGGCCACCCCTGCCATGGAAGGCGTGGTATGCCACGCCCGCCTTTCGCTATGAGGCGCCCCAAGCCGGCCGGTACCGCCAGCATCACCAGCTGGGGGTGGAGGTCCTCGGGCCCGCCGACCCCGACCTGGACGTCGAGGTGGTGGCCCTGGCCGACGGATTCTTCCGGTCGCTGGGCCTGGCCGCCTTCGACCTGCGCCTCAACTCGATGGGCGACGACACGTGCCGACCGGGCTATCTGGGACTGTTGACCGCCTACCTCGCCGAGCGCGGCGATCAGCTGTGTGACGAGCACCGGGAGCGGTTCGAGGCCAACCCCCTCCGGGCACTCGACTGCAAGCGCGACGCCTGCCGCGTTGCGACAGCCGGTGCACCGGCCTTCGTCGACCACCTGTGCGACGACTGCGCCGCCCACTTCGCCCGGGTGCGTGCCGGGCTCGACGCGCTCGGTGTGACCTACGAACTCGACCATCGCCTGGTCCGGGGCTTCGACTACTACACCCGTACCACCTTCGAGTTCGCCTCGACCGCCCTCGAGTCGGCCCAGAACGGGATCGGTGGGGGCGGACGTTACGACGGACTGGTCGAGATGCTGGGCGGGCCTCCCACCCCGGGCATCGGCTTTGGCATGGGGATCGAACGCATCCTGCTGGCATGTGATGTCGAGGGCGTGTTCGCACTGGACCCCACCCCCCTCGACGCCTTCGTGGTCGACACCACCGGCGGGACCGCGGCCCGTGACCTCACCGCCGTCCTGCGGGCCTCCGGCCTGTCGGCCGATCGAGCCTTCGACGACCGCTCCATGAAGGCCCAGTTCAAGGCGGCCGACAAATCCGGTGCGCTACTGGTGCTCGTCGTGGGCCCGGACGAGGCCGCCTCGGGTACGGTGGCACTCCGGCCTCTGCGGTGCGCAGGGGACCAGCGGCTGGTGCCGGTCGCCGAGGTGGTCGACGCCGTGCGAGCCGCCGTCCGGGACGGGGTCGACCCCGCCACGGCCGCCCCGTGATCCAGTCATCTGTGGACATGGCACGATGAGATCCAGCCCTGCCGCCTCCAGCCCCAGCACCTCATGCCCCCTCGCCTCAGGCTCGGTGACCGGTGCAGCACGAAAGGACCCGACGTGACCGTTCCTCCCGAGACCCCTGAATCGCATCTCGGGGTCACCTCGCTCAGGACCGACCTGTGCGGGACGCTACGGGCCACAGATGTGGGCCGAACGGTGACCGTGTGCGGCTGGGTGGCCAAGCGCCGTGAGCACGGGGAGCACCTGGCATTCATCGACCTGCGCGACCACACCGGCATCATCCAGTGCGTGGTTCCGGGCACCGTCGATGTCCGGAGCGAGTATGTGGTGTCGGTGGAGGGCACGGTCCGTCCCCGCCCCGCCGGCACCGACAATGCCGACCTGCCGACCGGCGAGGTCGAGCTGGGGGAGTGCTCGGTGACGCTGCTGAACGCCGCCGAGCCGCCGCCGTTCGCGGTGGACGACCGGGTCGAGGTCGACGAGGTGATCCGGCTCAAGCACCGCTTCGTCGACCTGCGCCGACCCAAGATGCAGTCCAACCTGCGGCTGCGGGCCAAGGTCAACGGGGCGCTACGGGCAGCCATGGACCGCCAGGGTTTCGTGGAGGTGGAGACCCCGCTGCTGTGGGCCCCCACTCCCGAAGGCGCCCGGGAGTTCGCCGTACCGAGTCGACTCCACCGCGGCTCGTGCTACGTGCTGCCCCAGAGTCCCCAGCTGGCCAAGCAGCTCCTCATGGTGGCCGGGGTCGACCGCTATTACCAGATCGCCAGGTGCCTGCGTGACGAAGACCTGCGTGCCGACCGGCAGTTCGAATTCTCCCAGCTGGACGTCGAGGCCTCGTTCGTCACCCAGGAGGACATCCTGGGTTTCGTGGCCGAGGCCGTGTTGGACGCCGCCGAGGCGGTGACCGGCGTGCGCCCGGGCGCCGTGCCCCGGATGACGTGGGCCGAGGCCATCGACCGCTATGGCACCGACAAGCCCGACCTCCGCTTCGGCATGGTGCTGGTCGACCTCACCGATGTCTTCGCCGTCACCGGGTTCCGGGCGTTTGCCGCCCCGTGCGTGAAGGCCGTCGTGGTCACCGAAGGGGCGACCTTCAGCCGGTCGCGCCTCGACACCCTGACCGACCGGGCCAAGTCATTGGGGGCCAAAGGACTGGCCTGGTTCAAGGTGGTCGGCGGCGAATCGGGTGGCACCACCGTCGACTCGCCAGTGGCCAAGTTCCTGTCCGACGAGGAGAAGGCCGGCCTGGTGGCCGCCACCGGGGCGTCAGTGGGCGATCTGATCCTCACGGTGGCCGACGAGTACCGGCTCACCTGCCAGGTCCTCGGGGCCCTGCGGGTCGAACTCGGCGGCCGACCGGTGTCCGAAGGACCCTACGAGTACCTGTGGGTGGTCGATTTTCCCCTGTTCGACGGGGTTGATGACGAAGGCAACCCGGTGGCCGCCCACCACCCCTTCACCATGCCCCACCCCGACGACCTCGACCGGCTCGAGTCGGACCCGGCGTCGGTGCGAAGCCAGGCCTACGACCTGGTGCTGAACGGCTGGGAGCTCGGATCGGGCAGCGTCCGTGTCCACCGGGCCGACATCCAGAGTCGGATCTTCTCGGTGCTCGGGATCAGCGATGAGGAGGCGGCGTCACGGTTCGGGTTCCTGCTCGGTGCGTTCCGCTATGGGGCCCCGCCCCATGCCGGCTTCGCCGTGGGCCTTGACCGACTGGTGGCCATCTTCGCGGGCGAGGACAACATCCGCGAGGTGATCGCCTTCCCGAAGACCCAGTCGGGCTGGGACCCGATGACCGACTCCCCGAAACCGATCGCCCCGAACGCCTTGCGCGACCTCGGCCTGCAGGCGATCCCGACGTTGGACTGAGGGCCCGGTGGCCGGCGAGGACCTCTTCTCTGGCGCAGCCGCAGACCGCCTGGCCTCGCGCGCCCCGCTGGCCGCCCGGATGCGGCCGCACACCCTCGACGACATCGTCGGCCAACGCCATCTGGTCGGACCCGGTGCCCCGCTCCGGGCCCTCATCGAGTCCGACCGGCTGACGTCGGCAATCCTGTGGGGCCCGCCGGGCACCGGCAAGACCACACTGGCCACGGTGGTGGCCGCGGCCACCTCCAAGCACTTCGTCCCGCTGTCGGCGGTGACCGCCGGGGTCAAGGACGTACGGGAGGTGATCGAGGGGGCCCGCCAGCTCCTCGGCGAGCAGGGGCGGGGCACCATCCTGTTCCTCGACGAGGTGCACCGGTTCAACCGCTCCCAACAGGATGCCCTGTTGCCCTCGGTGGAGGAGGGACTGCTGGTGCTGATCGGCGCTACCACGGAGAACCCCTTCTTCCAGGTCAATGCGCCGCTGCTGTCGCGGTCGACACTCTGGCGCCTCGAACCGCTGACCGACGAGGAGCTGGCCGAGGTGGTGGCCCGGGGATTGGCCGCCGAGGGGGCGGCCGCCGAGCCGGATGCAGTGGCCGCCCTGGTCGGTCTGGCCGACGGCGACGCCCGGGCCGTGCTCACCACCCTGGAGGTGGCCTTGGCCCTGGCGGGGGAGGGGCCGGTCACGTTGGAGGATGTGGAGCGGGCCCGCCACACCCGGCTCCAGCACTACGGCGAGGACGACCACTACGACCAGGTCAGCGCGCTGATCAAGTCGATCAGGGGCTCGGATCCCGATGCCGGACTGTACTGGCTGGCCCGGATGCTCGAGTCGGGCGAAGATGCCCGCTTCATCGCCCGACGGCTGGTCATCCTGGCCAGCGAAGATGTAGGCGAGGCCGATCCCCTGGCCCTGGTGGTGGCCGACGCCGCAGCCCGTGCGGTGGAGTTCGTGGGCCTGCCCGAGGCCCAACTCAACCTGGCCCAGGCCGTCGTGCATCTGGCCACCGCCCCCAAGTCGAATCGGGTGACGGTGGCCTTCGGTCGGGCCCAACGCGACGTCCGCGAAGCACCCCGGGGCGACGTGCCCACCCACCTGCGTGACGCCCACTACCGCAGCGCGGCCACCATCGGCCATGGCGAGGGCTACGCCTACCCCCACGACCACCCGGGTGCCTACGTGATCCAGGAGTACCGACCGGAGGTCGTGGCTGGCAACCGCTACTACGAGCCGAGCGACCGGGGCCACGAGGCGGTGGTGGCCGAGCGGTTGAAGCGCCTGCGGGGCGGGGACGACGGGGCCAGCCAAGGTGCCCGGGACCGGTCGGACGATGGCACCGACGACACCCCGGACGGCGGCCCAGGGGAGCAGTGAGAGCCCCTGCGCCCACGTCCACCTGCGGTTGGGTCAGACTGCACCGGTGATCCGGACCCTGCATCGCCCGAGAGCAGGCTTGCCGCGTCTCGTCGTGGCCAGCGCCGCGACTCTCGTGGTGGCTGCCTCGCTGATCGGGGCGCCGACAGCCGGGGCCACAACTGCGGCAGGCGCTTCGATGGTGCGCCTGGTCGGCACCACCGAGGCGGTGCCGTCCAACGCCGACGTACTCGGCCCGACCCCGAGCGCCACCCGGATGACCGTGGACGTGGCGCTCGCACCACGCGACCCAGCCGGCCTCGAAACTTTCGTCCAGGACGTCTCCACCCCGGGTAATCCCGTATTCCACCACTATCTGGCCCCGGGTCAGTTCGACTCGGTCTTCGGCCCGACGCCCGCCACCGTCACCGCTGCCCGCACGTGGTTGGCCTCGACCGGGCTCCAGGTCGGTGCGACCGCCGGCGGCGGCCTGCTGGTCCCGGCGACCGGCTCTGCCGCCCAGGTCGAGGCGACCTTCCAGGTCCCCCTGGTCCGGGCCCGCCTGGCCGACGGTCGCACGGTCCGCCTCGGCACCCGGGACCCGTCGGTGCCGGCCGACCTCGTCGCCTCGGTGACCGGGGTGGTCGGACTGTCTGACCAGTCGACCGCCCAGCCCACCGTCGTCCACCGCGCCCCGCTGGCTGTGGTTGCCGGTCCGGCGATCGCCGCACCGCACGGAACGGTGGGCCCCCAGGCCTGCGCCGCCATCAGCAGCTTCCCCCAGGTCCGGACGGCCACCCAGCTGGCCCAGACCTACGGACTGTCCGGTCTGTACGCCAACGGACGGGTAGGGGCCGGTCAGACGATCGGGATTTTCGAGCTCGAGCCGTTCACCGCGTCGGACATCCAGGCGTACCAGAACTGCTACGGGACCGATGTCCCGGTGGCAACCGTGCCGGTGGACGGCGGGGCCGCCGGGTCCCAGGCCGGCGAGGCGGCCCTCGACATCGAAGTTGTGGCCGGTCTGGCCCCAGGTGCCTCGATCACCGTGTACTCGGGCCCCAACAACGGAGGGACCGGGCCGATCGACACGTACAGCGCCATGGTCACGGCCGATACGGCCAAGGTCCTGTCGGTCAGTTGGGGCCAGTGCGAGATGATGATGGATCAGTCCGACCGGTCCACGGAGCACACGCTGTTTGCCAGGGCGGCCGCCCAGGGCCAGACCATCCTGGCCGCATCGGGCGACGCCGGCTCGAGCGACTGCTACTCGAGCCTCACGCGGTCGCAGACCCAACTGGCCGTCGACGACCCTGCCGACCAGCCCGGAGTCACCGGGGTGGGCGGCACGTCGCTGACGGCCGCCACCCCCGACGCGCCCTCCGAGACCGGTTGGAACAGTGACGGCGGCGCGGGCGGCGGCGGAAACTCGACGAAGTTCACCGCTCCGTCCTGGCAGCAGGTGTCCACCGCCCAGTCGGCTTCCACCGCCTACAATTGCGGGAATTTGGCGAACCAGCAGTGCCGTGAGGTTCCCGACGTCTCGGCCTCGGCCGACCCGAACCACGGCGATGCCATCTACTACTCCGGAGGCTGGAACGAATTCGGCGGCACCAGCCAGGCTGCCCCGCTGTGGGCGGCACTGGTGGCCGACACCAACCAGGGCTGTGGGACGTCCGCCGGATTCCTCAATCCGACCCTGTACGCCCCGGGGTCCACGTCGGCCTTCAACGACGTCACTACCGGCGACAACAACCTGTTCGGCGGAGCCATGTTTCCGGCGGGCACCGGCTACGACCTCGACACGGGGTGGGGGAGCCCCCGGGCGGTCGCCCTGTTGGCCCTGCTGTCCGGGTCGGCGGCCGGGTGCCCGACAGTCACCGGACTGAACCCCTCGTCGGGCCCGGCGGTCGGCGGCACGACAGTCACCGTGACCGGGTCCGGCTTCGGTTCGGCCACCCCCGTCGTCCACTTCGGGGGGGTGACCGCCCACGTCACCGGGTCCACGCCGACATCGGTCACCGTCGTCACCCCGGATGTCACCTTCGGGGGCACCACCGGAGTGACCGTCACCACCACCGGCACTTCCGCCGGAACGAGCCCGGTCGTAGCCGCCTCGCAGTTCACGTTCCTGTCGCCGCAGGTCGCCTCGGTGGTCGCCGACCACGGGCCGCCGGCCGGCGGTATACAGGTCACCATCTCCGGCTCCGGGTTCACCGGTGCCACTGCAGTGACCTTCGGTTCGACCCCGGCCACCGCCTACCAGGTGACGTCGCCGACGACCATCACGGCCACCGTCCCGGCGGGCACGCCGAGCTCGTCCCCGGTCCACGTCGTCGTGGTCGGGCCCTCGGGTACCAGCCCGGTCACCCCGGGGAGCGACTTCTACTATGTCGCGCCCGGCTACCTGATGGTCGCCTCCGACGGCGGCGTGTTCAACTACGGAGGTGCCGGCTTCTTCGGCTCGGCCGGCAACCTGAGCCTGGCTACGCCGATGGTCGGCGTGGCCATGACGCCAAGTGCTCAGGGCTACTGGATGGTGGAGTCCAGTGGGCAGGTCTTCCCGTTCGGCTCGGCGGGCTTCTTCGGCTCGGCTGGTCAGTTGACGCTTCTCCATCCGGTGGTCGGCATGGCCTCCACCCCGGACGGGCAGGGTTACTGGCTGGTCGCCTCCGACGGCGGCATCTTCGCCTACGGCGACGCGGCCTTCTACGGCTCGACCGGCAGCATCGCCCTCAACCGGCCCATCGTGGGCATGGCCCCCACCCCGGACGGTCGGGGCTACTGGCTGGTGGCCTCCGACGGGGGGACGTTCACCTTCGGTGACGCGGGGTTCTTCGGCTCGATGGGCGGGCGGCACCTCAACGCTCCGGTGGTCGATCTGGCCCCCACCCCCGACGGTCGGGGCTACTGGCTGGTCGCCTCCGATGGAGGCATCTTCTCGTTCGGTAATGCCCGGTTCCACGGGTC
>DATBZS010000050.1:0-5422 GCA_036513075.1 Acidimicrobiales bacterium | reverse complement strand
AACCGCCACACCCTCCTGGCGCTGGTGCGGCGTGAGGGTTGGGATTGGGTCGACCTCGGTATCGTCGGTGACGATGAGGACGCGCTGACCGAAGTGCTCGAACAGGGCACCACCAGCTGCGACGCCATCGTCACCAGCGGTGGGGTGAGCGTCGGTGACCTCGATGTCGTAAAGGTGGTCCTGGAGAAGCGGAGCGCCGGGACGATGCGATGGATGCAGGTGGCCATCCGGCCGGCGAAGCCGTTCGCCTTCGGCACCCTCGCCGGTTCGGGGACGCCGGTCTTCGGACTACCGGGGAACCCGGTCTCGGCCATGGTCAGCTTCGAGCTGTTTGTACGACCGGCTCTCCGGCGGATGGGCGGCCATCACTGGCTCGATCGCACCATGGTCCCCGCGGTGGCCGAGACGGACCTCCGCCGGCGCCCCGATGGGAAGATCCACTTCGTCCGGGCGATCGTCGCCCTCGACCGCCAGGGAGCGTGGCACGTCACTCCTATGGCCGGGCAGGACTCGCACCAGCTCTTGGCGATGGCCGATGCCAACGCGCTGGCGGTACTGCCCGACGGCGATGGCGTGGCCGTGGGCGAGCTCGTCGACGTGCTCCTCACCGACCCCGACCGGCTTGGTACGGAGGCTGAGGTCATGGGCACCGCCACCGCCACCGGCGCCATGGCTCCGGGGTCCGTGAGCGTGAGGTCCCACCCATGGTGAACGCGGTACCCATCTCCATCTCGGTACGACCGCATCGCAGCCGGTCCGACGCCGATCCCCCGCTACCGGACGCCGCGGCACGGACGCCGGCAATGCCCCTGGAAGGACCGCTCGTCGATCGCTACGGTCGGGTCCACGACGATCTGCGCATCTCGGTCACCGACCGCTGCAACCTGCGATGCGTGTACTGCATGCCCGAGGTGGGCATGACGTTCCTACCCAGGTCGGCGCTGCTCACCTACGAGGAGATCGCCCGACTGGCCCGGGTGGCGCGCCATCTCGGCGTGACCTCGGTCCGGCTCACCGGCGGTGAGCCCCTCGTCCGAAAGGACCTTCCCGAGCTCGTGTCCCGCCTCTCGGAGATCGGGTTCGAGGACCTGGCCATGACCACCAACGGCATGCAGCTCGCCGGCATGGCTGAACGGCTCGCTGCCGCCGGGCTGCGGCGGGTGAACGTGAGCTGCGACTCGTTGCGGGCGGTCCGGTTCGAGTCGATCCGCCGCCGTGGAGACCTCGGTGTCGTGCTGCACGCGATGGACGTGGGCGAAGCGGCCGGCCTGTTGCCCCTGAAGGTGAACGTCGTGCTGCTTCGCGGACAGAACGACGACGAGATACTGGACTTCACGGCCTTTGCACGGGACACCGGCCGCATCGTCCGGTTCATCGAGGTCATGCCCCTCGATGCCCAGGGCAAGTGGGACCGGGCACAGCTCGTGCCGGGCCGAGAGGTCTTCGAGCGGATCTCGGAGGTCTGGCCGCTCGAGCCCGCTGCCGACCACTCCGGGCCGGCGCCCGCCGAGCGGTTCCGGTTCGCCGACGGGCGCGGTGAGATCGGGCTGATCTCGACCGTCACCCAACCCTTCTGCGGCACCTGCAACCGGCTGCGACTGACCGCGGACGGAGCGATCCGCAACTGCCTCTTCTCCGACGACGAGCGCACGGTGCGCGACGTCCTGCGGGACGGGGGCACCGACGCCGAGCTCGCCCGCATGCTGCGACAGGCCGTATGGGCGAAGTTCCCGGGTCACGGCATCAACGAACCCGGGTTCCTCCGCCCGGCGCGGTCAATGTCGATGATCGGGGGCTAGGGGTGGCGAGCCTCCGGCTGTTCGGGCCGGCCCGCGAAGCGGCGGGAGTTGCCCGAGCAGTCGTGCCCGGACAGAACGTCGCCGAGGTCCTCGGCGTTGCCGAGGAGCGCTATGGGGCAACGTTCGCCGATATCGTGGCGATCTCTCGCGTCTGGCTCAACGGCGAGTCCGCGTCACGTGAGACGTTGGTCACCGACGAGGACGAGGTGGCGATCATCCCACCGGTCTCCGGAGGGTGAACATCACGGGGAACCCGTCCGGGGCCGGCAAGGGGCCGGCCGGCGCCGCACTCGTGCTGCTGCAGGCGTTCGTCGACATCGACCCGGAGACATCCATCGAGGGGCTGACGCTCTGGCACAAGTCCGGAGGCCGCTCCGAGACGTGGGAACGGTCGGAGTGCGGCGAGATGAGGCATCAAACCTCGGCTTCGCGGTAGCTAACGGGGGTTCCTCCTCGTAGATACGGGCGCGATCCGTGAGATCACTGGACATAACCGAGGTTGAGGACTAGCTTCTCCAGCCGTGGCGCAGTACCGACCTGGTCAGCTCGCAGAACTCCTCGGGGTCAGCACCGACACAGTGCGTCGCTGGTGCGACGAGGGGCGCCTCGAGACCACACGCTCCGAGGGCGGGCACCGGATGGTCGACGGCACCTCGCTCGCCAAGTTCGTCCGCGAGCAACAGGACGCCTACGAGCCCGAGCTACTCCTCTCCCAGTCGGCGCGCAACCGCTTCACCGGCGTGGTGACACGCGTCGAACGGGACACGCTCACCGCCGTCATCGAGCTCCGGGCCGGACGATTTCGGATTGTCTCGCTCCTCACCCGCGAGGCCGCCGACGACCTCCGGCTCGAGGAAGGCGACCTAGCCACCGCAGTCGTCAAGGCCACCGATGTCATCATGGAAGTAGCACCCGCATGAGCACTCGCCCACACTGGGCCCACCGGCATCGGCGCCTGATCGCGCTCGCCGCGATGACCGCAGTGGCCGTAGCGGCCACCGCCTGCAGCACTTCGTCGGCGTCGTCGGTCGGGACGACCACCACGAAGCCCAAGCTCACCGGCTCCATCATCGTATCGGCGGCATCGTCGCTGATTGGCACCTTCGGCCAGCTCGGCACCGAGTTCCAGTCGGCCCACCCGGGGGCCACCATCACGTTCAACTTCGGGTCGTCGGGCGCGCTGGTCACCCAGATCACACAGGGAGCACCGGCCGACGTGTTCGCCTCGGCCAGTACCAAGGACATGACGACGGCACAGTCCTCGGGCGACATCGATGGGAAGCCGGTGATCTTCGCCCGGAACACGCTGGAGATCGTGGTGAAGCCGGGCAACCCGCTGGGCATCACCTCCCTGGCCGACCTGAACAAGGCGAGCGTGGTGGCGCTCTGCGCCTCGAGCGCGCCGTGCGGCGCAGCGGCCGACACCGTCCTGCAGCAGAACGGCATCTCCATCTCTACGTCGAAGGTGACCCTCGGCACGGACGCGAAGTCCACGCTGGAGCAGGTCACCTCCGGTGGCGCCGATGCCGCCATCGTCTACGTCACCGATGCGAAGACCGTGGGCGACGCCGGCCAGGGAGTGCCGATCCCCGCGGCCCAGAACATCATCACCAGCTACCCCATGGCGCTGGTGAAGGGGACCACCAACGCCGGGCTGGGCAGCGCCTGGATCGACTACGTGGCCGGTCCGGAGGGCCAGAAGGTGCTGCGGGCCGCCGGCTTCCTCCCACCCAGTTGAGACCCCTGCCAATGGCTGCTCCGCAACGGAGGCGACGGCCGCCCCTCTTCGTCCTCGCCGCCGCCTCATTGACGGTCGCGTTCCTGGCCATTCCCCTGATCGGGCTCCTGACGGAGGCGTCGTGGAACACGCTGTGGCACGATCTCACCACCCCGGTTGCGCTCGATGCCCTGAAACTGTCACTGATCTGCTCGCTGTGGGCCACGGGGCTCTCGCTGGTGCTCGGCGTGCCTCTGGCCTGGGTGCTCGCCCGGACCCAACTGCCCGGACGCAACCTGGTCCGGGCGCTGGCCACCCTGCCCATGGTGCTCCCACCGGTCGTCGCTGGCGTGGCCCTCCTGCTGGCCTTCGGACGGGACGGGCTCCTGGGAAAGCCTCTCTACAACCTGTTCGGCATCCAGTTCCCGTTCACCACCGCCGGTGCGGTACTGGCCGAGACGTTCGTGGCCATGCCGTTTCTGATCATCACGGTGGAAGCAGCCCTGCGCTCGATGGACGGTCGCTACGAAGAGGCCGCCGCCAACCTCGGTGCCGGCCGGTGGAGGACCTTCCGCCGGGTGACCCTCCCCATGATCGCTCCCTCGCTGATCGCAGGAACGGCGCTGACCTGGGCCCGAGCCCTCGGCGAGTTCGGTGCCACGATCACCTTCGCCGGCAATATCCAGGGACGCACGCAGACGCTGCCGCTCGCCGTGTACCTGGCACTCCAGAACAACGAACACGTGGCCATCGCCTTGTCGCTGGCGTTGCTGGCGGTCTCCATCGTCGTCCTGGTCTCGTTGCGAGGCAGGTGGCTGGGCGCCACCCGCTCATGAGCCTCGACGCCGAAATTCACGTCACCCTGGGTACGTTCGAGCAGCGCCTCCATCTCGACGTGGCTGACGGCGAGGTCGTGGCGGTGCTCGGGCCCAACGGCAGCGGCAAGTCCACGCTGCTCCGGGCGCTGGCCGGGCTGCGGCCACTGAGCGGTGGCCGGATCGTCCTGGACGACCAGGTCCTCGACGATCCTGACGCCAAGGTGCTGGTCCCACCTGAGCATCGCCAGTGCGGGATGCTCTTCCAGGACTACCTCCTCTTCCCCCATCTCACCGCCGTGGCCAACGTCGCGTTCGGTCTCCGGAGCCGCGGTGCGAGCAACGCCGACGCCGACGAGCGGGCGCTCGAGTGGCTCGGTCGCATGGGGCTGGCCGACAAGGCCCAGTCGAAGCCCCGCCAGCTCTCGGGTGGGCAGGCCCAGCGGGTGGCGTTGGCCCGGGCGTTAGCCACCGACCCCCGGCTCCTCCTGCTCGACGAGCCCATGGCTGCCCTGGACGTGGGCACCCGCGGATCGGTCCGCCACCATCTGCGGCGCCACCTCGCCGAGTTCACCGGGTCGTGCGTGCTGGTGACCCACGATCCCCTCGACGCCGCCGCCATCGCCGATCGGCTCGTCATCATCGAGGCCGGGAGGCTGGCCCAACAAGGGACCCTGAAGGAGATCACGACCCGTCCCCGCACCGCGTACATCGCTGGGCTGATGGGCCTCAACCTGCTCAGCGCCCGCGCACGTGGGACGACCCTCACCCTGGCCAACGGCGCCACCCTGGAAGCGGCCAGTCCGGCGACCGGCGAGATATTCGTGGTCATCGCACCCCAGAGCATCGCCTTGTACCCGGGGCGACCCGCGGGGAGCCCTCGGAACACGTGGCCGACCCGGGTGAGCGAAATCCACCTCATGGGTGATCGGGTACGGGTGCTTGTCGACGAACCGGTCCCCGTGACCGCCGAGATCACCGCCGTCTCGCTGGCGGAGCTCGGTCTGACCGAAGGGTCACCGGTGTGGGCCTCGGTGAAAGCCACGCAGATCGACACGTATCCCGCGCACGACGGATAGCCACCGCCAGAG
>DATBZS010000049.1:0-26234 GCA_036513075.1 Acidimicrobiales bacterium | reverse complement strand
GGCGTGACATCCGAAACTGAATGACAACACCGGGGCACTTCACGCCCGCGATGTGGTTCGCTCGACAAGATCGATCGCCACCATCAACTCGCTGGCGACTCCGCCGTCACCAAGGGGTCGGACGAATGATCGAGGCTAGTGGCGTGCAGATTCAATCCTGTGGAGCGCCCCACTGGTCACGCGCACCTCATGGGGAATCTTGTGAGAGCGAACCCAGTAGTGCTCAGGATCTGGGGAGAAGAGTGCCTCGTGATCGTCCGAGTACCAGTGAATCATGTAGGGCGGCTCACCATCCCGCCCGTGAACCTCGATGACTACTCCAATGATTTCGCCGAATCCGAGCCTGACTCCCGGCCCTACGAGTTGGTCGCCTACCGTCGCTCTCATACTCGCCCACCTTCCCTACTGTGACACCCGACTCCATCGTCGGGACTACGTACAGCGTTGGCAAGGGCCGAACGGCACTAATTCGCGACGTGTCCCAGATAACGCCGGGAAGGGGCCATCTGTCGGAGGGGCGTGTCCTCTCTCGAATCCAATTGGCAAACCACGCCTCATCGACGGTATGCGCAGCCACAGAGAGCATGGCCGATTCGGCTTCGTCAACGTCGGGCGGGTCCGGGTCCCAGACGATGTCATTCAATTCGAGGAACATGACGAGGCAAGCCCAGCTCGAGCGATTGTTGCCATCGAGCAGCGAATGGTTCCACGCAACATGACAGGCGAGCACTGCTGCCTTGTCGATGAGATCGGGGTAGAAGTCCTGACCGCCAAAACTCCCCTGTGGAGCGTGGACTGCGGAATCAGCCAAGTCGAGCCTGCACGTTCTCTCGATGATTTCGGCTTTGATCCCAATTACCTGCTCGGCCAGCCAAAGGAACTCCGGCAGGCTGATGAACCGGGTCAACGAGCGAGCCGGTCCAGCAACTCCTTGTCGCGCTCGAGGAGCTTGCCGGCCCGCTCGGTGAAGTCCGAATCGGAGCGGACACGGGCGATCTCCGTGGACAGTGATTCGATGATGAGTGCATTGACGCTCGTGCCTTTGACGCGTGCCACTGCTTCCGCCTCTTCAGCCAGCTCCTCGGGGAGCCGAACGGTCGTCTGCTTTGTCATGACATCATGATATCACGATACCCGGGGCTGGTGGCCCGCGTCCCTGGGGTCGAGATAATCGTCGCCACTCACTGACGACAACCTCTCGTTTGGATCGCACGATCGATCCCGATTTGACCGAATGGCCTGCGCAGGAAATGCTCCAATCCCGCCCGATGATCCGGGAACAGCTGCAGGCCAGGCTCCTAGGCCTGACCACCGACCTCGTAGAGTTCACTCGAAACCAATTGCGGCCCTCCAGGCGGCGGCTTGAGGGCTCCTTGCGCCGATTCGGCATCCTCCGCGGTGGCGAACACGATCACACCCATCCCATTGCCCTTGCCGTCGTGCAGCCAAGTGCCGTTCGTAAACCCCGCCTGAGACTTTGCCAGGGGAATCACAATGTCCTCCAGCATGCGCTGAGCGTCATCAGGACTTCCGTCTTGAGGAAGTTTTACCTGCATCACTACTGCGTGAGCCATATTGATCCTCCAGTTGCATGCCACATCAAGTGGCAGCCATCCGACCCTACGACGTTCAGAGACGGGTTGCTCCGAGAATCGACTCGAACGCGTCGAGGAGTACCCCCTACTGGGTAGGTGGGGCACTCAGCCACTTGCAGAACGTTCTCGCCAGGAAGCGTCGCGGTCCATGCAACGCTCATCTCATCTGATGCCTGCCCGACCTCGTTTCCCCGTGCCCCGCCCATCGTCAGGCGTGCACCACAACAGGTCCAGAATGCTCGTTGGGCCCACCGGAGAGTGCCGCCATGTTGCCCCGCTCGAGCACGAGACCGGCGACCACGGCGCCGATCACGAAGATGATGGCTGACCAGCCGAACGCCGTCGTGTAGCTGTGGAGCGTGGCCTCCCGGATGTTCTGGGGGGTGATCGCTTTGCCGACCAGGTAGGCCGAGATCGCGCCGGCGGCCAGAGTGTTGAGTAGGGCCGTGCCGATGGAACCACCGACCTGCTGACTGGTGTTGAGGGTGGCCGAGCCGACACCGGCGTCATGGGGCTGGAGCCCGAGGGTCCCGGTGCTGAAGGACGGGGCGAGGCTCAGGCCGAAGCCGAGACCGGCCAGGACCAGGTAGGGGAACACATGGCTGATGTAAGCGCTATGCAGACCGACCCGATGAAGCATGAACATGGTCAGCGCATCGCACAGTAGGCCGATGGGCACGATGACCTTCGGGCCGACCTTGGGAAGCAGGATCCGGTTGGACACCTGTGCGGTGAGAGCCAGCGCGACGACCATCGGGAGGAAGGCGACGCCGGTCTTTACCGGGCTGAAGCCGAGCGTGCCCTGGAGGTAGTAGGTGAGGAACAAGAACACTCCGAAGATGCCGATGCTGGCGAAAAGCATGGCCAGCATGGAGCCGCCGCGGGTCCGGTTGCGGACCACCCGGGGCGGGAGGAGCGGATGCCGGACCTTGTGCTCGACCAGGGCGAAGACGGCCAGCAACACTGCCCCGCCCGCCAAGAAGGCGATCGTGAAGGCATTGCTCCACGTTGTCGTTTCGGCATGGGACAACCCGAAGACCAGGCAGAAGAGGCCGGAGGTCACGACCAGCAGCCCGGGGATGTCCAGCGGGTCGTGGTCGGTGGCCCGGTCGTTCTTCAGCCACAGCACGGCGCCTGTTGTGGCGATGGCGGCAAAGCCGAGGTTGACGAAGAGTGTCCACCTCCAGGATGCATAGGACGTGAGGATCCCGCCGAGAAGGAGTCCGATGGCCCCGCCGGCCCCGGCGATCCCACCGTAGATGGCGAAGGCCTTGCCCCGTTCGACCGGATTGGAGAACGTCGTGGCCAAGAGGGCCAGCACTGAGGGGGCGAGCAGCGCCCCGAATGCGCCTTGGATGGTCCGGGCGATGACCAGCATGGCGAACCCGGTGGCGGCGCCCCCGAGAGCGGAGGCACAGGCGAAACCGACCAGCCCGATCATTAAGGCGCGCTTGCGGCCGATGAAGTCGCCGATCCAACCACCGAGAAGGAGCAGGCTGCCGAAAGCAAGGGAGTAGGCGGTGACGACCCACTGGCGGTCAGCATTGGAGAAGCCGAGGGAGTGCTGCGCCGTGGGCAGCGCGATGTTGACGATGGTGTTGTCCAGGATCACCATCAGCTGGGCCACTCCCAATACGGCGAGGATCCACCACCGGCGCTCGCGGTTGGCCTGCTCCTGGGTCAGCGCCGGCACCGGGTCGAGCCCCGAATCTGACGCGGCCGATGATTCCGCCGTGGGCTCTGTAGACGTCATCAGCTCTCCGTCGTGCTCGTCCTGGCTGGCCAGCAGCCTTCCCCGCGACCGCCAACGATTCAACGTCACCCGGTACCCGATTGTTCCGCCATCATCCCACCGACCATGGACGGTCGACATCGATACATCCCCACGGGTGTTGCGTCTGGGACACCTGATCGGCCACCGTCCTGCGGGCCGGGCTGGGTGCCACCGACCAGTCCTGACCAAACGGGCGACTCCTGCCTGACCCCATCCGGCCGATCCGGTGAAGTGAGGGTTCCATCGAACGATCCCGAGGCGAACCGTGGGTGCCGGTGGATCGCCTCGGACCGGCTGTCTGATGGTGGAGAATGCAGGGATGCAGGTCGGGAACGCTGCCGGTGGGATGAGCCGGCAAAAGTACATGCGCATGCGGCCCCGGCGACACGTCCACTCCCGGAAGAGGGTGGGCCACTGGCCCCGGCGCCTGGTGGCGATCATCGGTGTGGCTAGCATCGTCGTCGGTGCCGTCATCGGGGTGCAGATCTACCGCTACCACGTCCACACCGACCGGGTCGGCACCGAGCTCATCCGACGTGAGCAGCGGGCACTCGCTGCGGCCGGTGAGTCCAAGGCGTGCACGGATCCGGTCACTGCCGCAGGCGCCGGCAACCTGAACGTGCCCACCGACGGTCTGGCGGCAACGTCCGCTCCGGTTGCGACCGGAAGTCAGCCGAACGTGGATGCCCTCCTCCAGGTCCCGGCGGTCGGCCTGGTGGCGCCCGTCGTCGATGGCACGGGCGAGGCCGAGCTGAGTGTGGCCGTGGGTCATGTCAAGGCGAGTTCGTGGCCCGGACCGACGGGAACCACGGTGCTCGAGGCTCACGATGTGACCTGGTTCAACCATCTGGACCAGCTCAAGTTCGGCGATGCGATGATCGTGAAGACGCCCTGTCACACATTCACCTACACCGTCGGTTCGAGTCACGTGGTTGCCGCCGGTACGCCGGTGCTGCAGACGGTGGCATCTCAGCTGCTGCTCGTGACGTGCTACCCGCTGGACGCCCTGTCTCTCACCACGCAGCGTCTTGTGGTGACGGCGGGCCTCACGTCGATCGTCGACCATGGAGCCAAGCCGGGATCGGTGGCGGCGCCGACCGCGCCGGTCGTGCCCGCTCCTGCGGCCCTCGCCGACCAGGGCCTAGACCTGGCCCACAACCCGGCGCCGATGGGAACGCTCTCGATTTCCGGTACGCCGACCGCGGCATGGCAACAGAGCTCTGCGCCACTCGACGACGAGAACGCAGTCGTCGCCCTGTACTTCGCCGCCCTTCGCTCAGCCGAGCAGCACCAACCGTTGTGGTGGTCCGCGGTGGCGCCTTCGGTTCCCTTGGACGTGACCAAGGCGCTCGTCGGGGCGACCGTCGCCCATAACGACTCGACCTTCGACCCGGTTCTCGACGTCACCGGGGTCACCTTCACGGGGGCCTCGCTGACCACAATGCCCGAACTCGTCGGTGGGCCCGATCCTGGTCGGTACCGGATAACCATGACGGCCACGGACACGGGCGGCGTACTCGAAGTCACCGGATGGATCATGGCCCGGGGGTGAACCTGCGACGGTCGATTCCCGGAGGTGGGATCGAAGGGGTTGACGGGGATGTTCAGGGTCCGGTTACCGGGAGTGGCTGAATCTCGAGGTTGTAGATCCGGACCGCTCCCGAACCCGGCGTCCAGACCCGAAGTTCGATGCGGTCGGCCGACGTGGCTGGGGACAGTGGCTGGTAGCGGAACGGACCCCACCCCCCGAACGGCACGACGGCGCCCTGTGTGGCGATCGTCACGGGCGCCTGGACGGCGATGTTGCCGTTCGAGGCCGGGATGAGGCGGCGGGAGAGCAGCGTATCGGTCGATGCATCCCAGACCTCTACGTCGGTCGGGATTGTGGTGGCGAGCGTGACGGTCTCCTGATAGCGGCCGGGCGCGAGGTTCCAGCTCGCCCCGTAGACCAGGTAGCCGGGTTTGGTGGCGGTCAGTGTCATCGCCCACTGTTGGGGAGGTCCGGACAACGATGGTCGTCCGGTGGCCGACTGTGCAGCCCAGGCCGGAAGCGTCGGCATCGTGGCGAGCGAGACCGACCGCTGGCCGGGCGCGGCGTGGAGGCGGAACAGCCAGACACCGTCCTGACCGAGCAGCAGCGTCGCATGCAGCGGACCGGCCAGGGTGCCGATCATGCTGAGCTCCGACTGCAAGGGCGCGGGTTCGATGCCCGAGTAGGGAGTGATGACGAAGTAAGTGTCCGCCGTGCGCAGCGGGAACGTCGACGGACCGAAGATGCTGTAACAGTTCGGCCTGCCGCAGAATCGGCCCGCCACCCCCTGAGAGGCCACGACCTCGGCGTCAGGGGGAATTATGCTAGCGGCGTGATCAAGTGCCGCCGCCGTGGAGGAGGACGTGAGTAACCACTGGGCGGGCACCTGAGGGAGCCATACGATGGCCCAGGCCACCGTGTTGGCGGCGAGGACGCCGGAGATGGCGATGGGAACCCAGGACGAGCGCAGCCACCGGACACCGTTCCGCCGCAGCCTGGAGGCCACCGGTCCGTGGTGGAGCTGACGGGCGATCCATGCCAACGTGAGTACGGATAGGGGGACCAGGAACAGAACCGCACCGAAGTTCTCGTAGGCGATGGACCGCAGGCCACCGCCGGTTCCCGCGCCGCTCTCGAAGAGAATGAGAGCCGGTAAGACGGCGAGCGGAGAGAAGATCCCGATGCCGCCCGAACTACTCGCGTATGCCCAGATGTTGAGGCGGGCTTGCCACAGGTGCCCGAGGACCGCAGTCGGATGTGCCAAGGCGCCGGCCACGAGTGTGAGGGCGCCGACTTTGCCACGGGATGCGTCACCGTTGTGCGGGGAGAGATACCCGTAGTGGCCGGTGAGACTCGATCCACGGCCGCCGCCAAGGGAGGTCACCCCCAGGAACCAGGCGATACCGACGGCCAAGAGGGCCGCTCCTCGTAATCGGGCGGACCGACCTGCCAGTATGCCCCCGACGCCCACCGCGGCGAGATAGGTGCCGGCGATGTCACCGCACGCCAGGCAGAGGACCACCCAGAAGATGAGTAGGCGCATCCTCCCTCGAATCATCTCCCGGCAGGCCAGCATGGCGAAGCAGGCGGCTCCCACCGATTGGTAGTGGAAGTCGAACGACGCACTCTGATAGATCCAGGGGTTGGCCACCAGGAGTACGGTCACCAGCCCGATGGCGACCCATCCGGGCAGGCGGGAGGTCCAGCCGGGCCTGCGCACGGCGTCAACCACCAGGTAGAGGGCGCCGAGCTCGCCGCCCACGATCATGACGTCCTGGATGAGGACTGCCCACAGGCCGCCCGGCCAGAGGAGAGAGAGTGGAGCCAGAGGCCAGTTGATGAGCTCGAAGTGGTCCTGCCAGAAGTAGTACGAGGTAAGGGTGGAGTAGGGATCGATGTTGCCGTGGGCGATGCTCCACCACCCCTGGTAACGGATGGCGTAGTCCCAGGTCATCCCCCACCGGCTGTACAGCAGCGCGCTCCACGACAGAAGGGCCACGAGCTGGATACCGAAGATGGCCCAGGCCCACCGGACCGCCCGCAGAGTCCGATCGGCATCGCGTCGGTCGGGTTGCGGTTGGCCCAGATCACCGGACGCGGGTGGAGCATCGGGTGGGCAGTCGTCGACCGCCACGGTGGTCACGGTGCGCCGAACCTGATGGGGACGATGTCCGAATACCCGTAGGGGTAGTACTGGCGACCGTCGACCAGGTTTGCCTCGAAGTACACGGGATCGACCGACCGCTGCGTGCCCCGGACGGTGAAGGTGGCCACCCCGTCGGCGTCGGTGTAGGCGACCACCGGGGTCTGGCCCACCTGGCCCTGGTTGATGATGGCCTGGCCGAAGACGAGGCCCTGCTGGCCGTAGATGACCTGGCCCAGGTAGACGGGCACCCCGGCCTCGTTGACGGGCCGGTCGAGGTGGTCGAGCAGTGCCACCCGAAGCACGACGGGCTGGTCGAGCGGGATGACTCCGCTCACGCCGGCAGGGTCGATGCCTAGGTGGAGCGTCGTCGGCAGATACGACGAGGACCGGCTCACGCTGGCCGGCGAGGACCCGAACGCCACGACCTGGAAACCTCCAGTGATCGGCGGCTGGGCGAAGAAGTTGGGGGCATACAAGGTGTAGTGCGCCTGCTGCCCGGGTGCCAGGGAGGACGGGCCGCCGCTGGACAGCCAGAATGCCGTGATCTGGCCTCCGCTCTCGACGGTGAAGGACGGCTGATCGGTCCGTCCCGAGGTGTTGGTCACCTCGACGCCGACCTGTACCACGGTGGCCAACTGTCCGGTGGTGCGCACGGAGGTGACCCGCACCGCCAACGGCGCGGACTGCGTGAAGATGGCTCCGACAGCGACGGCCGACAGCAGGATGGCGCCGGCCACCGTGACTCGAAGCGTTCGCCGGGACACCAGGCGGACGGAGTCGACGGCGGGCTCGGGTGCATCGATGCCAAGTGTGGCGGCGGCCACCAGTGCGACCGGTAGGAGGGTCACGAGGTAGCTGCCGAACGACCGGGCGGAAAAGAAGAGGACGAGGGCCGGGGCGATCACGGCCCAGGCCCGAAGTGTCGGATAGGTGACGACGAAGATGACCCATAGGGCGGCCGCCACGACGACGAGGGCGATGGTGTACGAGGCCAGCGAACCGCCACCCAACCCGAGGAAGAGGCTGAGCCCGACGAGGCCCTGTCCAGCCGGGATCGTATGGCTGGCGATAGGCGTCAAGACCCCGGACAACCAGGCGTGGGGGTCGGCAACGAGGAATGGCAGGTTCGGTACGGCAAAGGCGGCAAGGGCGATGGCCAGATAGCGCCCGGCCACGAGGAGACCGGCCCGCGGGGCTCCTAGGCGTCGGGCTTCGAGTGCGACACCGGCGACCAGGAATGGCAATAGGAGCCAAGGCGTCTGTTTGACAGCCATGGCCAACCCGAGGAGCGCCGGACCGAGCCAGGCCATCGGCCCGCGTGTCCAGGTGAACCGGTCCCAGCGATAGACGGCACCGATCAGCAGGGGGACGAAGAGGGCGTCGGTCACGCCCCCGACGGCATAGCCGATGTACACGCTGAAGCTACCGACGACGATGGCCAGCGGGCGGATGGGTCGGGGGAGGACGAAATAGGTGAGGACGATGCCGGCCGCCCAGGCCAGCACATTCACAGCAACGGCCAGTTCGGTCGACCATCCCGCGGCGAGGAAAGGGACGTAGAGCAGAAAGGAGAGCGCCGGGTAGGAGAGCGCGGTCACCGTGTGTCCGTTCAGCAGAAAGGTGTAGCCGTCGGGCGAGACGTGGAAGAGGGCGAAGGCCGGGGCCATCGAGTGGGTGTAGGGATTCATCCCGTGCCGGAGCAGCTGGGCGGCGTACTGGTCGAAGGCGACCTCATCGGTACCGTAAGCCGGTCTGGCCAAGATCTGGAGGAAACTCCAGACGAGAAAAGCACCGACCGAAAGCGCCACCGTGATGCCGGCGAGGAGTCGGTGTACCCACGGCGGCGCCTGACGGGGCTGCCACACGGCCACGATGGTCCCGAGGCCCCAGAGCACCAGGACGACCACGGCGGCACTGAGGACCGGGTAGAGATCGACATAACCGAATAGCTGGAGTCCCCACAGCAGCACCGTCACGCCCGCCACCGTCCACCAGATCCGTCGTCCGTCGAGTCCGGTCGTCGGCCTGCCCGAGGGCGGCGTAATCGCTTCTGGAATACTCAGTGGTGGGACGTCGACCGTCGGAGTGTCGTGGACAACCTCCCGGTCGATGGTCATCCGGTGCTACCCCGTCGGTGACGTGGGGCCACTGCCTCTAGGTCCGGAGCGCGAATTGCTGGACGTTCCCGAGGGTCGGCGTGCCGACGACGAGGTAGAGACTTCGGCCGTCGGGCGAAAGCTGCAGTCCGACACTGTGGGCTGGAGCGGGAAGCGCCTTGATCTGTGCCTCGGTGGCGAGGTCGATCACGCTGACATTTCCTGTCGCCCCGCCTTGTGAGGACTTCAGCACGTACAGCATGCCGCCGGTGTCGGACGTGGTGAGCTGCAGGGGGTTCGACCCGACCAGGAAGCTCCCCGTCACCGCCCCGGTGGCGACGGTGATCTGGTCGACGCGGCCGTCAGCCCGGAGGGCGAAGAGATTCTGGCCCTGCGGGTCGACGGCGATGGCCACGGTGTCGAGCGGGGCGGGAACCGTGACCGACACGTTGTCGGTCTGGGAGTTCACCAGTGAGACGCTCATTGAGTTGGCATTGCCATTGAGCACGTAGAACGTCGTCCCGTCGGCACCGGCACTTACCGCCTTGACGGGGGCTCCCAGGGGCACCGTCGCCACCAAAGCCCCAGAGGCGCCATTCAGGAGTTCGAGGGCACCGCTCGACGCGGTGGCGAGGCCGACCCCGATGACACCCGAGGGGGACTGCGAGATCGTCGTCGAGCTCGACGTCGCGGGCACCACGAGAGTGACGTGACCGGTGGTCAAGTTGAGTTCCTGCAGATTGGCCGTGCCGTTGGTCCGGGCCAGCAGCCACATGAACCCGTTCGGCTGGGGCTCCGACCCGGCGACCAATCCGGCCGGGCCCGCAAAGACCTCGCTCGGCACCACACCGGTGGTCGACGTGGTGGTTGCGGCCGCGCCGGATCCACCAGATCCACAGGCTGTGCACATGACGAGCAACGCTGTCGCCACGGGTGCCGCAATCTGCCGGAGGACCCGGCACCGGGTCAGCAACGACTCAGGCGGTGCGCCGACGCACGAGCAGCCCGACCAGGAGCAGGGTTCCGAGTGCGAGCAGACCAGCGGCGATCAGGCTCTCGAGGAAGAACGGCTTGCCGGTCTGCGCGGAGGTTGCCCCGGTGATGGCCGCTCCGGCTGCGGTCGCGCCCGCCGCCTTGGAGACGGCCACCGGAGTGGCGACCTCGACGACGGGGTCGCTGGTGATGGTGAAGGTGGCCGAACCTGCCGTCACCGAGTCGCCGCTCACCGCCTGGAGGCCGGATGCGGTCACGAAGTAGACGGTGGATCCTGCCGTGATCGATGGCGAGGACACCGTGATGGTGACTGCTGGAAAGGTCCCGGTGACTTTAGTTCCATTGACATAGAAGCCGACCCCGAAGGTGACAACCGTGGACGCCCCTCCGGCGGCGGCGACGGCCGACGACGAGGCGTCGGTGATCACCAGTTGGACGGGCCCGCTAAATGCACCGGCCGGCACGGTGACCGTGATCGAGGTGCTGCCGATTGTTGCATTCGCTGTCCCACCGCTCGGCTGGATGGTGGTCGAGGAGATGACGTTTCCGGGCAGGCCGGTCGCTGTGCCTCCCGGGGCCGGCGCCGCAGGTGTATAGCCGGTGCCGGCTGCGAAAGCAGTGCTGGGAACGGCCAACACGGACCCTGCCGCGAGCAATCCGATCCCGAACATGCATACTGTCGCGCCCAATCGTCGTGCGCTCTTCATCGGCCCGTCTCCTCTGATGCTGGTAGTTTCCCGGGTAACACCCCTGCGCTCTGTCCTCGGGTCAGTGGCTCGATGTTACGGTTTTTGACCTGGGGTGGCAAGGATTTCGTGACGGAGGTGCCCCGCGGGTACAGGAGAAGTGTCGACACGTGTTGGCGCGGACTGTAGATCGGACCCGTGCGTCGGGCCCAGTTCGTCGCCGGTCGCGACGTCTTACCGATCGACCCGGACTCGACGGTGGGGGAATGTAACCATCTGTTGCGTTGTGCTCGTCATGCAGGCCGTGTCGCACCGACCAGTCCGGACCAGCCGGCCGACTCCACCCTGGTCAGGGCGCCGGTGTGAGGGGCATCGATCATGAGTCCGGAACCCACGTAGATCCCCACGTGGTCGACGCTTGTGGCCCCGGTGCCGAAGAACACCAGGTCCCCCGGGAGCACCGTGGCCCCGTCGGCCAGCTGTGGTCCGGCCGTGTACTGGTCCTGGGCCACGCGGGGGAGGGTGACACCGGCGTGGGCGAAGGCGGCCTGGGCCAGCCCCGAGCAGTCGAATCCGCCGGACCCGGTCCCGCCCCAGAGGTAGGGGGTGCCGAGCTGGCGGGCGGCGAAGATGAGTGCGGTCACCACGGTGCCGTCGACCGTCGTGTCGTCGCCGAAGGCCAGGGACAAGGTCAGCACCGTGTCGACATAGGTGGCGTCATGGTTGTAGGCGAATACGGCACCCCGGAGTCCCGTGGTCGCCCCGCCGCCATTGGCACACAGGTAGGTGGCCGCCGTGTAGACGGCGTCGACCGGATCGTAGGGGGTAGGCGGTCGGACGCCGCCCGGACCACTGGTGGCGTAAGCCGCGAACGTGGTCGGTTCGAACTGCATCGGGCCCTCAGCCCCCGCAGAGTTGGCGCCCGAGGCCACACCGGACGCCGTTGACTGCCCGCTGTCGGACTCGACGGTGCCGATGGCGGCCAACACCGACCAGGACAGCCCGGAACAGGTGGCGGCGGCCGCTCGATCCAGGTCCGCCCAACCGGCCGGCAGTGCCGGGGTCCGGTCAGCCGGGGACCCCGACGTCGCCGGGGTCGGACTATCCGTCGGGGCGGCCGCGCCTCCGATGACCGCCGACACCAGGACGGCAACGCTGAGGGCGATGACTACGCAGAACAGGGCGACAGCGCCCACCAGCTTGCCCATGGGGCTCCTCGATCAGAGGGTAGGTGGTGAGCGGTTCGCTCAGAGTTGGCAACCGGCAAGGTGGCTCGACGGCCGTACATTGGATGCTGTACCAGTCCACCACGACGATGGACCGTGGACAAGGGGCGATGTAGCGCTTCGTGCCCTGGTCGGCCGCGACGTACGTTCAGGCGTTGGTCCCGGTGCCCTCCCCGATGAGGGAGGCACCGGTAGGGCAGGCGCGCTTCAGCGGTCGGGTCGGGTCGACCGGGTCATCGACGAACTGGTCAGCGGGCCCGCCAGACGACGAACGACTCCAACAGCTGACTCGTACCGACGTCACCTTCGGTGGTGACCCACAGGGCGGCCATCCGCTGGGCGCGTGCGGCCGACTCGATCTCGTCCGCACCTCCCAGGAAGAGGTCCTTGGTGGCGACCTCGGCACGGGTCGGATCGTCGTCGAGGACGACGACGACCATCAGTCCGTCGCCGCCGGGGAGTCCGGTGGTCGGGTCGATCAGTCGGCGGGCGTCGGACGAGCCGGCCGGCCGGTTGCGGGACAGAACCGAGGAGGTGGCACAGCCCTTGTCGGTCACGGCCAGGACGGCCAGAGGCAGATCGCCGCCGAATGGATCGTCGACGCCCACCCGCCAGCCATCCTCCTCGGGGCCGGTTCCCTCGCAGTAGCAGTCGCCTCCGGCATCGAGGAGAAAGTCCTCGAAGTGCTCCTGGAGCTCCTCGGAGGCCCACCGGACGGCCAGCGACTTGCCGATGCCCCCGAGGCCGATCGGGAGCCCGCCCAGATGGAGTTCCAGGCGGCGTCCGTAGCGGAACCGGGGCGTCCAGCGGGGTAGCGGTCCCCGGGCGACGCCGCCGGAGCCGTTGGCGACCCCGCCGTCAGTGAAGGGAGGGCTGCCGTCGTAGCCGAGCCGCATCTGATCGCCCACGATGCGCGGATCGAACCGGCCGCCTGTGCGCTGGTAGGCCCGATGGGCCTCTCGTACCGCGGCGAGCAGGACCAGCGGCACCACGTGCCACTGGTCGGGCCGGGCGTTTGCCTGCATCAGCGGGCTGTCCGGGTCGACCAGGGTGCAGGCTTCGTGGACCGACGTGAAGACGGCCAGCGCCTGGTCGACCACGGGGTCGGGCTCAGTGGGGTCGACAGTCGATCGCCCATACAGGGTGATGTCCGAGGACATGGCTCGGACCGTCCCCAGGACACTTACTGGCTCTACCGTCCTGGACGTCATCACGATAAGGCGGCCCAGATTCCGGAAGTGGTGGCCAACCCACCTACGACTGGTGCGGCGACCACAAGGTTGCTCGTCGGCAACGGCATGGTGAGACCGTCCTCTCGTCCTGCCCAATAGTCACTGAAAGTAAGGAAGTGGCGACTAACAGTGATAAGACCGGGCATAGTTGTCGGGTGTCCATAACGTCCGACGGCCCCTCAGTGAAGATGAGCGGCTGCCGTTGAGCCGTTCCTTTCCCCCTACATCGCCGCACGGGCATCCGTGTAACAGGAAATGTCCCTAGTGGATCGCTCGGGAAGATGCGATCCGGAGAGCGGCACGGGGTGCCTGTGCGCCGTGCAGCCGAATGGCGTTCGGTCCGGACTCAGCAAACGGGGCCCGAGGCCGCCGCTGGGCACGGTCCGGTCGACCCCCGGTCGGTACACTCGGGCGTCCGCCAGCGGCGGTTGAAGGGGAGGAAGCACCATGCTCAGCACCATGCAGGACGGACCGCTCCTGATCAGCGGCATCCTTCGCCACGGCCAGCAGGTCTACGGCGCCAGCCGGGTGACCACCATCATCGGACCCGAAGGGGAGTCGGTCGAGGCCAGCTACGCCGAGGTGGCCAGCCGCGCCGAGCAGCTGGCCAAGGCCCTGGGCCGCCTGGGAATCGGTGACTCGGACCGTGTCGCCACGTTCCTGTGGAACAACCAGACCCACCTGGAGGCCTACCTGGCGGTGCCGGCCATGGGCGCGGTGCTCCACACCTTGAATCTCCGGCTCTTCCCCGAGCAGCTGGCCTACGTGATCAATCACGCCGAGGACCAGTTGATCATCTGCGATGCCTCCATCGCCGGCATCCTTGCCCGGGTGCGCGACCAGATCCCGACGGTCCGCCACATCGTCGTGGTGGGGGAGGGCGACACCACGGCGCTCGGTGCAACCCTCGACTACGACACGCTGCTGGCCGCCGAGGAGACGGGCTACGACTGGCCTCGACTCGACGAGCGTCAGGCCGCGGCCATGTGCTACACGTCGGGGACCACCGGCAATCCCAAAGGCGTGGTCTACAGCCACCGGTCGACCTTCCTGCACACGATGGCCATTACGTCGGGCAGCTCACTCGGGATCAACGAAAGGGACCGCGTACTCTCGATCGTCCCGATGTTCCACGCCAACGCGTGGGGCACCCCCTATGGCGGGTTCATGACGGGGGCTGACCTGATCATGCCCCAGCAGTTTCTCCAGGCTGCCCCCCTGGCCGCCATCATCGAACGCTTCCGGCCGACCATCTCCGCCGGGGTGCCCACCATCTGGACTGATCTCCTGCGATATGCCCAGTCCACACCCGTGGACTTTTCCAGCCTGCGGATGATCACCGCGGGAGGTGCCGCGGTGCCCCGCCAGCTGATCGAGCGGTTCCGCGACGAACTCGGGGTCCAGATGGTCCAGGGTTGGGGCATGACCGAGACGAGTCCGCTGTGCTCACTGGCCACCCCGCCCCGCCAGGCGGCTCCGGACGAGGAGATCGAGTGGCGGGCCAAGACGGGGCGGATCGTGCCCGGCGTCGAGCTGCGTATCTGCGCTGACGACGGCACCGTGCTTCCCAACGATGGCGAGGCGGTGGGGGAGTTCGAGGTCCGGGGTCCGTGGATTACCGGGTCCTACTACGGCGATCCGTCACCGGACCGGTTCCACGACGGCTGGCTCCGCACAGGGGACATCGGGTCACTCGACCCGATGGGATACATGCAGATCAGCGACCGCAGCAAGGACGTCATCAAGTCCGGAGGCGAGTGGATCTCCTCGGTGGAGCTCGAGAACGAGGTGATGGCCCACCCCGATGTAGTGGAGGCGGCCGTGATCGCAGTACCTGACGAGCGATGGAGCGAGCGGCCGCTGGTAGCGGTGGTATTGGAGGAAGGCTCGTCCACCACCCCCGACGATCTTCTGGCTTTTCTCACCCCACGGGTCTCCCGGTGGTGGCTGCCTGAGCGGTGGTCGATCATCACCGAGGTCCCGAAGACCAGCGTGGGCAAGTTCGACAAGAAGGTCCTCCGGGCCCGCCATGCCGAGGGCGACCTCGAGGTCATCGAAGTAGAGATCGTCGGCAGCTGAGGGTGCCCGATCTCGACGACATCGCCGAGCGCCTGGGATCGATCGCCGAGGACCTGGCGGACGCCGCTCTCGACCGACTCCGCCAGAACGCCGACTCGGTGCGAGCCGGGGGCGAGCCCGACCCTGACCTGACGGCAGAAGAGAAGCGGATCACCCGGGCCCGCCGGGCCGTGGAGAAGGCAGCCACCCTGTTGGGGGGCATCACGGTGTCCACCTTCGACGAGGGGCCCTGACCGGGTGACGACGTATCCGCCTCCGGCCAACTGGTATCCCGACCCCGAGGTCCTGGGCGGGCTCCGCTATTGGGACGGGTACGAATGGACGGTGCACCGGACACCGCCGCCCGCACCCTTCCATCCCTACTACGGACCACCCGGGAGTTGGGGAAAGCCGCCGTGGAAGGGTGCCGACCTCGGGCTGCCGGCCTTCGGTCCAGGATCTCTCGCCGAACCGGGTCGGCGCCTCGGCGGGCGGATGATCGACATCCTGGTCGTGGCCCCAGTCTTCGTGATACTGCTGATCGTCACCCTCCTGATCGCCGCGCCCCACTTCGGGCCGTGGTTTCCTGCCGCCAACCAGGGGACCAACGGCACCACGACCAACGGGCAGGTGCCGGGATTCTTCTGGTTGTACCTGGTGGTGATCGGGTGCCTCATCGTGTCGGGGCTGGTGATGCTCGCCTATCAGACCATCGCCGTGGGCGCCTACGGCCGCACGCTGGGCCAGGCCAGTCTCGACCTCCGCCCGGTCCGGTTGGACGGTACGCCACTCGGTTGGGGACACGCCTTCACCCGCGCCCTGATCTTCTGGCTCGCCGGATTCCTCGGTTGGATCGGCCTGCTCGATCCGCTGTGGTGCCTGTGGGACGACCACCGACAGTGCCTCCACGACAAGGTGGCCGGGTCGATCGTGATCAACGACCGGGAGGACGACCCTGCCGGTCGATCCTGATCCGCGGGCCCACCCCACCGGATGATCGATCGCGTCGCCGGCCTCTACATCAGGTCAGGGCTCGAGCACCTCGACGAAGGTGATCCGGTTGCCGTCCGGATCGGTGCACGGCGCCTTCCTGCCTGCTGCACCCACCTCCTCGACCGGACCGGCGATGATCCACCACCCGGCCAGCTCGTCGATCATCCGGTCGAGGTCGGTGACGGCCAGGCTGACCAGCGACCGTCCGGCGCGTGCGTGGTCCCGCACCACGTAGGTCCACGCCGGTCCGACAACCTGCCAGAGGACCTCGTCGTCGTTCGTCACCAGGTCGGATCCCTTCCGAAGAGTCGGGAGTACCAGTCGAGTGCCGTGGCGTAGTCGCTGACAGGTACACCGGAGAACAGGATGTCAGGCCGAACCCGGTCGTCGGCGATCTGATCGGTCGGCATGCCACGTCCTCCCTGAATGTCCCGCGCTCGGCTCGAGCCTCCCGCCGGATCCGACGGCTGTCGACGACCACCGCGTGGAACGGGTACCTGCCGAGCCCGGGGGCGGAGGGGACCGACGGCAGCGCCCGGTGTCCCCGCCCCGTGGTTCGGGTACCTTGCCGTCATGGAGACCGCGCAGGCACAGGCCTTCACCCGTCACTGGCTCGAGTCGTGGAACCAGCGTGATCTTGAGGCCGTTCTCGGGCACTTCGCCGAGGACGTGGTCTTCACCTCGCCCCTGGCCGCCATGCTGGTGGAAGGCAGCGGGGGAGTGATCCGCGGCAAGGACCAGCTCCGCTCGTACTGGGAGGTGGGCCTGGAGCGGAACGCCGATCTGCGGTTCGATCTGGTGGATCTCTACGTGGGCGTCGACACCTTGGTGATCCACTACCGGAACCAGCGTGGTGGGCTCGTCTGCGAGGTCCTGACCTTTGTCGGTGGATTGGTGGCCGAGGGACATGCCACCTACGTCGCCGAGCCCGGTGCCACTGCCTGACGATGACTGCCTGACCGTGCCCGCCCGGACCCCAGACTGGAACGGAGCAGGGGACGCACCGAACCGTGGATGACGCGGATGGGCCCCGTGCCACCCACTCGCCCGAGTGGTAACGGCCGTTGCTCGAGGCCGGTGCCGTCCGGATGGGCGACCAGATGCTGATCCGTTGCGTCGACGGACCCTCGATCAGCCGCCTGGAGA
The DNA here is from genome assembly GCA_036513075.1 of Acidimicrobiales bacterium. Lineage (GTDB taxonomy): Bacteria > Actinomycetota > Acidimicrobiia > Acidimicrobiales > RAAP-2 > Bog-756. The sequence continues at coordinate 8,758 of DATBZS010000049.1, read as the reverse complement.
CGTTCCCACCACCGCTCGAGGTGGAAGAACCCGGCGGCGTCTACGTATTGGATGACGACGGTCCGGCCTACGCCTGGAGGTACCTGTTCGTGCCCAAGGCGTTCTGACCACGACATGTCCTGCGGACGCGGAACGGTCAGCGTTCGGTGGGCGTGGGCAACGATCCGGCAGGATGTAGGCAGATGCCTGCCCACGACGACCGTGCCCGGACACCGGATGATCGATCGGGACGGAGCACCGCTCTCGCCGGCTGGGCGGCCGCCGGCGCCGGAATGGTGCTGGTGGTGGCGTCGTTCATTGCCGACCCCTCGACGGCGCGGGCGGCGACCGCCCAGGTGTGGTCGCCCTTCGTCCTCGTTGCCGGGCTGATTCTCATCGGCCTGGTGGCCGACGAGGACGGCCTGTTCGCCGCCCTCGGACAATGACTGGCTTCGTTGGCTCCGAACGGACCCGCCCTGTTCGGCGCCGCCGCGGTGCTCGTCGCCGGGGTGACCGCGGTGCTGAACCTCGACACCTCCGTGGTCTTTTTGACCCCGGTGCTCGTCTACGCCGCCCGGAGCCGCGGTTCGGTCCCGACCTCGCTGCTCATCGTCTGCATCCTGATATCGAATGCCGGGAGCCTGCTCCTTCCCGGGTCGAATCTCAGCAACCTCATCGTGCTCGGCCACCTGCACCTGTCAGGAGGTGGGTTCGCGGCGCGGATGGTGCTTCCTTGGCTGGGCTCGTTCCTGGTGACTGCGGTGGTGGTCGGCATCGTCGAGCACCGTGAGCTACGGACGACGGCCATCCGGCCGACACTTCCCCGCGAGCCCATGGTCGTCGGACTGGGGGTCGCAGCCGTCATCGTGGCGGTCGTCTGCGTCGTGGTACTCCGCAACGCCGCCGTGCCGGTGGCACTCGTCGGGCTCGGGGCGGTGACCGTTCGGGTCGTGGGCGGCAAGCAGCGGATCGGCCACGTCGGTGAGATCCTCGGCGTGCCCGTCCTGGTCGGGCTGTTCGGCCTGGCCGTGGCGCTCGGCACCCTGGGCCGATCGTGGTCGGGTCCGTCCACGATCCTGTCCCACCTGGGTGCGCCGGCTACGACCGCGTTCGCCGCAGTGGCCAGCGTGGTCGTGAACAATCTCCCCGCCGCGGCACTGCTCGCCGCACGCACGCCGCCCCACCCCTTCGCGCTCTTGATCGGTCTGGACGTCGGTCCCAACCTGTTCGTGACCGGGTCGCTGGCCTGGGTGCTCTGGGTCCGCACCACACGGGTAGCCGGCTGCCGGCCTCCGGTCATCAGGGCCGTCGTACTCGGCCTGGTGTCGGCCCCGCTGGCCATGGTTGCCGCTCTCGGGCTCCTCGGGGTGACGGGCGCCCGCTGACGTAGGGACGGGGTTGCTGGTCCCTCAGTCGCGCGACGAGCGGTGGGGACGCCACTTGCGGATGGTGTCGGCCGACGATTTCGCAAGGGAGCCGTCATTGGACACGTGGTCTTCGGACGTGTGGTCGTCGGACCCGACGTCATCGGATCCGCCGTCATCCGGTTTGGTGGTTGTGGTGGTCGTGGGGGTGGGTCCTGGCGTCATCGACGGCGGCGCCACCGTCGTGCCCGGCGATCCGGTGCCCGATGTGGTTCCGCCAATCCCGCCACTGGTCGGTGGGGAAGTGACGGGCGTGGTTGCGATTGGAGGCACGGCGGGCAGCCGACCGGAACCGACATTCGCCGGACTCTGCTGCGAGGTGGTGCCGCCCGAGATCGGGCTGTTGGACGAGACGGGCCCGGCCGACGACCCCGAGCCCGTCGATTGCGATTGACCGCTGCCGCCCGACGTTCCTGCGGCGCCCGCTGCCGTGCCCTGGGACGCGGCGGCGGCCACCAGGAAGACGTATGCCTGGACCAACAGGTCGGTCGCCGGTGTCTGGATCTGAGTCAGGTCGGTGGCCGACAGTACGGCCATCTGGGTGTGGAGCAGGGTGGCCGAGGCCCGGACCTGCACGGCATCGTGGTCGGCCAGGGCGGCCTCCAGTTGGACCATGGTGCCCCTGGCCGACTCGAGCGCCGGCGAGGTCACCGGGAGACCGAGGGCATAGGCGACGTTACGGGCCGGACCGGGGAGTCGGTCGGTGGCGACACCGGCGGCGGCCACACCGCTGGTGGCCAGGATGCCTACGGCCACGGCGGCGGCCACGGGATGGCGCAACCGGTGGATGCGGGCCCAAGTGACCGATCGATTTGTCGGCGTGAACATCGGGATCACCGGGGCCAGCCGGACGTCATCGTTGTCATCGGCGTCTGCCGGCCAGGCCTCGAGGGCCCGGTGCAGGGCGGCCAACTCGTGGGCCCCGGGCTCGACCGCCTCGGGGGTGAGCGCGTCGCCGAGGGCGGCGAGGAGGATGTCGTCGTCGAACGTGAGGGTCACGACACCACCTCCTCGGACCAGGCGAGGACCGACCGGAGCTTGTCGAGAGCACGGGCCTGGGCAGTGCGGACGGCACCGGGCTGCATGTCGAGGATGGAGGCCACTTCCTCGGAGCTCAGTCCAGCGACCACCCGCAGCTCGAGGAGCTCGCGGTCGCGGTCGGGTAGGTTGTCGAAGGCGGCCCGCACGGCGTCCCGCTCGTCGCCGACCACCACCGACTCGAGAGGTCCGTCCGGGGTGAGGTCACGGTGGACCGGGAGGTCCCGACGCCGGTACGAGCTGCGCTGGCGGTCGAGCACGACGTGACGGAGCACACCGAAGAGCCACGACTCGGGTGTTGCTCCGGTTTCGGCCAGGCGATCCATGCCGGAGACCGTGCGGGTCATGGACTCGGAAACGGCATCCTGTGCCTCTTCCTTGGAACCGAGACGGCGTTCGGCGTAGGCAAGCATGGCTGGGTACACCCGTCTGTACAGCGCCTCCCAGGACTGGGCGTCGCCGACGCGCAGCCGTGCGACCTCTCCACCATCCCGTTCGACGGAATCTTTCACGTCGCTCTACCTATCGCTCGATGAGGCATCGTGTCACAACGGATCGGCGACCACCGGCATACGACCACCGGCCGTCGCAGTAGGGAGAGTATCGACTGGTTCCGTCCCCCCTGGAGCCTTACAGCCACGTTGAGTCGAGGCCAGTCACCTCGGTCACCCAGAGTCGGAACGACGTCACGCAACGCAAGAAATCCAACCGCGAAGGCGACGTCACCGGTCGGCTCAGACCGCGGCGGAGGTACTCGACAGGACGCCGGTGGCTGTCGATTCCGCCTCTTGGCCGACCTGGGTGCGCTCGGGTAGCAGCAGGATCGAGGCGCTGAGGAAGCAGAGGCCGCCGACGAAGGTCCCGAGTGTGGTCCAGTCCAGGTTGCGGACTTGGCCCGGTGCAACGAACCGGGAGGCGACGGCCGACACGCCAAAGGCCACCGACCCGAGCAGGTTGCCCACGGTGATCCACCAGGACAGGTCCTGGGGCATCCGCCAGGACCCGTGGCACACCTCGGCGAAGGAGAGGTAGCTGGAGACGAGGAAGCAGATGGAACCGAGGGCGTCGGGGCGCCAGATCGCGTGGTTGAGGTCCGCCGTCGTGGTGGCCGAGGTGGTGAGCGCGTGGGCGGTACTGACGTTGAAGAAGACGGTGCCGACCGACTGGACGGCGGCGGCCAACCAGTCGATCCGGTGGGGCGACCACGTGGCCAGGCGGCGGAGTCGGGCGCCGACCCCCGAGATCGCCGCGTCGTCGGCTCCCGCCACTTGCCCATACTGCAGCAGGCCGGCAGAGGTGAAGAAGATCGAGCCCACGAAGTAGATGGCGTCGTCGGCCGTTGCCCCGATGTGGTGGGCAAAGGTGGGGACGGCGGCCACGGCGAAGCAAGCGGATCCGATGGCGAACAACACCCCCATCCACCAGCCCAAGGCCCGGGGCGCCCACCAGGTGGATCCGCCCGGTGACGGGGACCGCTTGCGGTGGTGGCGCGAACTCCAGACGGCACGGCTGCCGTCGCGCCCCTCCATGACCTGTTCGGTGGTGAACGGTCCGAAGCCCCGGGACGTCGCAGGCACCCAACCTTCGGGGAGGGCCCGCCGCGGGTCGTGGATCACGGCGTCGGACCCGGGGGCCAGCGAAGATGACGGTCCGGCACAGAGGCAGCGTAGCGATGTCCGGCGGTATGGTCCGCTGGCGGCTGCCGTTCGAGGACTTGGGGATCGGCAGGTAACCTGTAACCAGATGCACGACCGTGAATCGGAAGAGGTACCGGCGCCGCGCCGGCATATCTCTCGGCGCACCGCCCAGCTGCCGCTGGTGAGCAAGGTGCTCTACCGCATCGACCACTACAGTTCGATGCCGGCCGTGGCCATCACCGGCGTGCTCCTCCTGGTCGTCTTCCTCGTGGTCGGCGGCGTAATCGGGTTCCCGAGCCAGTGGGTGGTGGCCTTCGAGGTGACGGTGGCCGCGCTCACCTTGATGATGGTGTTCACCATCCAGCACACCCAGAGTCGTGAGCAGGCAGCCACCCAGCGCAAACTCGACGAGCTTCTCCGGGCTGTGCCGGGGGCGGCGGCTTCGCTGATGATGCTCGAGGAGGCGCCGAAGGAGACGCTGCTCGAGGTCGAGGACGTCCAGCGGGAAACCCGTCACGAGTCGGTCGAGGCCGAGGCCGAAACCGAGAGTTCAGCCGAACCGGATGGGACTGGTCCGGGGGAGTAGCGGTCTGTTGGCAACGTTCGACCCGGGTCCGACGGCCCTCCGGGTCGATGCCTTCACCCGCCGAGCGTGACGACTCAGCAGGCGGCGAACAGCAACGGACACCCGATGAACGGGGCAAGTTCGGGGGCGATCCCCACGATCGGAGCGCTGAGCGGCTTGGCCGCCATGGAGCCGAGGAATGGTGCCGTGCCGAAGGCGAACACCCCGCCGTCGGCGGCAGCCAGCCAATAGCCCTGTCCACTGGGTGCAGTGGCGATGCCGACAACCGGTGCGTTGAGCTGGGTACCGCCGAGCGACCCAACGAATGTCGCGTCGCCGAAGGCGAACACCCCGCCGTCTGCAGCCACCAGCCAATATCCCAGGCCGTCGCCGGTGCGGCTCATGCCGACGATGGGTGCGTTGAGCGGCGTTCCCCCGAGCGACCCGACGAATGCGGCGTCACCGAAGGCGAATACCCCGCCGTCGGCGGCCACCAGCCAGTAGCCGAGGCCGTCCGGGGTGGCGGCCATCCCGACGACGGGTGCGGCCACTGTCTCGGAGGTCAGGCCGCCGTAAGGGGGAGGCGCGTCGCCGCAGCCCATCACTCCGCCGTTCGAGGCGACCATCCTGTAACCGGCTCCGTCGAGGGATGAGGCCATGCCTACCCAGGTTCCCTCGGCCCCGTTCAACGAGGTGCATCCGGTGTCGGCACCGCTGAACCCGGCCCCGCCGAACGGTGTGGGCTGGCGGGCCAGATTGAGCAGCCAGTAGCCACTCCCGTCAGCCACCCCGCCGATGGCGGTGCACCCTTGGGACGCAGTGAGCGTGCTGGGCGGTTGGGGAGTGAACATGCACGGCGCCGGACCTCCCGGCACCGGAACCCCGGAACCGTAGAACGGTGCGGCGTAGGAGAACACCCCACCGTCGGCACCGGCCAGCCAGTAGCCGCCGGACGCCGGTCGAGCCTGGGCTGGGCCCGGCGCCCACACGCCAGCTCCGGCCAGGGCGATGAGGAGGACCAGTGTCATCCGGCGGTATGTAGGCATGGGGGACCTCCTTCAGCGGATGCATGGCAAACGTACTCCTGGGCAGGTCAGCAGGTCTTTTCCGCCGGCTACCGGTGGCACAGATGGTTGCAATCGGGAAGTGCGACCCATTCCTGCCGCTTTCTGGTGGATCGGTCCCAGACATGTCCTACAGGTGACATACATGAACGCAACATGTTCGGTGCATGAACCTACGGTGAACGTAGGGTAAACTCCCCGGTATGAATTTCACACCAGGAAGAGCACAGAACTGGTGCGTCGACCCATACGGTCGCCATGAGGCCCGGTGGTTCTCCCAAGGGAACCCGACGGCCCTGGTGCGCGATGACGGGGTCGAGTCCCAGGATCCACCCCCCGAGACCGCCTTCGCCGACCGCTTGTGGACGAGCCTCCCCCCGGCACCGAACTCCGCCCCGTCGGGGTCACCTGCCCGTGGCCAGCGGCAGGACCACCGGCACCGGGCCGGCCTCAGGCGTCAACGAGTTCGTTGATGGCGTCGATCAGCTGGCGCAGCCGCCCGTAGTGGGATTTGTCGAAGCGCAGGGCCAGGCGCGGGAGATCCAGCACGTCGCCGTCGGCCCGCTCGGGCGGTAGCGGGTCCACCTTGCGGATGACCCCTGACGTCACGATGTCGGCGAACCGGCGGTTGAGGTCGGCCAACGTGGAGGCGGTCGGGTGGACGGCCATCCGCAGCACTAGTAGGTCGCCCACCCATCGGCACGACCGGTAGTTCCGGTAGAAGCCGAGCACCTCGGCCATCGCCACCGGGACGTCGTCGGTGATCCGGAAGAAGGAGCGGTCGTCCGGGGACACCAGGCCCGCCGGTTCGACATTGTCGGTAAGGAACCGGTTCCACCCCTGCCAGAAGGTCCCGCCGGGGACGTCGAGTAGCACCATCGGAGCCGGTTCGGCCTTGCCGGTCTGGAGGAGGGTCAGCAGCTCGAACGACTCGTCCAGGGTGCCGAACCCGCCGGGCAGCACGATAAAGCCGTCGGACTCCTTCAGCAGCATGAGCTTGCGGGTGAAGAAGTAGCGCATCTCGATGAGCTTCGGGTCCTGGGCGATGAACCGGTTGGCCCCCTGCTCGTGGGGCAGTCGGATGTTCACCCCGACCGACTGGTCGCGGCCGGCCCCTTCCATCCCGGCGGCCATGATTCCGGGGCCGGCTCCGGTGACCACCATCCACCCGGCGTCGGCCACGGCCGCGGCCAGGGTCCGGGCCTGGCGGTAGGCGGGATGGTCGGGCTCGGTCCGGGCCGAGCCGAAGATGGTGACCTTCAGCCGCTTGCGCAGTGGAGCGAAGACCCGGAAGGCCTCGGTCATCTCGGCCAGCGCGGTGTCGGCCACCTTCAGGTCGATGATGTCGGTGCCCTCGCGGGCCAGGGCGGCCACGGTGTCGAGCATCGAGCGGTACAGGCGTCGTTGGGTCGCGGTGGGTGCCGCGGCGATGAGTTCCTCGAGGGACGGGACCGAGCCTGGCAGCACGCCGTCGCCCGATCCGTCGGTGGCCGCTGCGAGCTCCCCTTCCTCGAAGGAGGACGGGGTCATGTCAGTGGACGCCGGCCAGCACGGAGTCGTGTCCGTCGGGATGGACGACCCGGCCGTACAGGGTGGTCCGCTGGGCCAGGGTGCGACCGAGCGGGGTCACCAGCGCCCGGAATCCGTCTGCGTCCATCATCTGGCCGTGGCTGGCGCCAGCGGCCCGCGAGATGTTCTCGTCGATCAGGGTGCCACCCAGATCGTTGACACCCGATCGCAGCAACTGGCGGGCGCCGGCGGCACCCATCTTCACCCAGCTCAGCTGGATGTTGTCGATGGCACCCCGGTAGGCGAGACGGCCAACCGCGTGCATGAGCACCGTTTCGCGGAACGTCGGACCCCGCCGGGCCTTCTTCTGGAGGTAGATCGGGGTGGCCATGTGTACGAAGGGAAGTGGCACGAACTCGGTGAACCCACCTGTCTCGAGTTGCAGGGCCCGGGTGCGCACCAGGTGGCGGGCCCAGGAACGGGGTTGCTCGACAGAGCCGAACATGATGGTCACGTTCGAGTTGAGGCCGACGGAATGGGCGGCCCGGTGGGCCTCCAACCACTCCTCGGTGTTGATCTTGTCGGGGCAGATGACGGCCCGGACGTCGTCGTCGAGGACCTCGGCGGCGGTGCCCGGCAGTGTGCGCAGTCCGGCGTCGCGCAACAAGACGAGGTAGTCGGTCAGCGGCATCTGCGAGCGTCGGGCCCCCTCGGTCACCTCGAGGGCGGTGAACCCGTGGATGTGGATGGTCGGCGAAGCCTGGCGGACGGCCCGGATGACCTCGAGATAGTAGTCGCCGTCGAACTTGGGGTGGATGCCACCCTGGAGGCAGACCTCGGTGGCTCCCATGGCCTCGGCCTCGGCCACCCGGTCGGTGATGTCACTGAGCTCCAGCAGGTACGGCGTCCCCCGCAGGTTGAGCGAGAGCGGCCCCTTGGAGAAGGCGCAGAACTTGCACTTGAACGTGCAGACGTTGGTGTAGTTGATGTTGCGGTTGGCCACGTAGGTGACCTCGTCGCCGACGGCCGCGTGGCGGAGCCTGTCGGCCACCGCGGCCACGGCCCGCACCTCGGGTCCGCGGGCGCCGAACAGGGTGACGATCTCGTCCTCTCCCACCGCGTTGCCGTCGAGGACGCCGGCCAGCACGTCCTCCACCGCACCGCGTGCGGTGGCCACGGTGGCCACCGGGGGGGCGCCGACCGCCCTCCGGTCGACGACCACCGGTCCGAGGAGTTCCGGCGGGGGGAACCCGGCACCCGAGCACCAGGGGTCGTCGCGGCCGAGCCCTTCCGCGTCCGAGGCGTCGAGCACCGGGAAGCGCATGGCGTCGTGGAGCCATCGGTCGGGGTCGAGGGCGAACTCGGGGTACAGCGTCAGCCGGGGGGCGAGCGTGTGGCCCGCTGCCTCGGTGGCCGCCCGCAGGATCCCGAGGTCCGGCCAGGCCCGCTCGGGATTGACGTGGTCGGCGGTCACCGGTGACACCCCACCCCAGTCGTCGATCCCCGAGTGCAGCAGCGGGGCGAGGTGGTCGGAGAGGTTGG
>DATBZS010000048.1:0-12157 GCA_036513075.1 Acidimicrobiales bacterium | reverse complement strand
AACGAGGCGGCATCGGCACCGAGCAGGGTGTCGGGATCGAGGTCGGCCACCAGGGCACCGATCAGATTCTTGGCTGCCGACATGCGGGCGAGGAGCCCGAGATCCAGGGTGTGAGAAGTGGTGGTGGCCAACGCCATGTGGGCCATCGTCGACGGGGGGTGTGACACGGAGCCGTATCCTTGTCCGGGTGAGCATCGACACCGGGACCGACGAGAGCGAGCGCGCCACTGCTGGCGGGGTAGGCGACGCCGTGTCGGCGCGGACATTCCACATCCAGACCTTTGGATGCCAGATGAACGAGCACGACTCCGAGCGGTTGGCCGGCGCCCTTGTGGCCGACGGGCTGGTGCCGACCGACGACATGGAGTCGGCCGACGTGGTGGTGTTCAACACCTGCTGTATCCGGGAGAACGCCGACAACAAGTTCTACGGGCACCTGGGAAATCTCAAGACCCTGCGGGAGAGCAGGCCGGACATGCAGATCGCGGTCGGCGGGTGCCTGGCACAGATGGACAAGGAGAAGATCCAGGAACGAGCCGGACACGTGGACGTGGTGTTCGGGACGCACAACCTCACCAGCGCTCCGGAGTTGCTGCGGCGGGCGTCCACCGAGGGTCCTCTCATGGAGATCCTGGACGAGCCGGCGCCGGTGGGGGAACCGACCGCGGCAGACCAGCAGACGGCCGCCCTCGCCGCCGTGCGGGACCTGCCCTACGCCGCCTGGGTGACCATCCAGATGGGCTGCGACAACAGCTGTGCCTACTGCATCGTGCCCGCCGTCCGTGGACCCGAGGTGTCCCGCCCGGTCGACGACCTGGTGGCCGAAGTAGCCGAGATGGCCCGTCGGGGCGTGACCGAGGTCACCCTGCTCGGCCAGAACGTGAACTCCTACGGACGGGACATCACCCGCCGCAGCCCACTCTTCGGCGACCTCCTGCGTGCGGTGGGCGCGGTCGAGGGTATCCGCCGGGTCCGGTTCACCAGCCCCCATCCGAAGGATTTGCGCCCGGAGGTGATCGCGGCGATGGCCGACATTCCCGAGGTATGCAACCACCTCCACCTGCCACTCCAGTCTGGAAGTGACACCACCCTCGTGGCCATGCGCCGGGGGTACACCGCCGAGCGCTACCTGGACCGTCTGGCCGCGGCCCGGGCCGCTGTCGACGACCTGGCCGTCACGACCGACCTCATCGTCGGATTCCCGGGGGAGACCGAGGACGACTTCGTCCGCACCCTCGAGGTGGCGGCCGAGGCCGAGTTCGACAGCGCTTACACCTTCGTGTTCTCGCCCCGACCCGGCACCCGGGCCGCGGCCATGGAGGACCGGTTCTTGCCCGTCGAGGTCACGGCCGAGCGGATGGAGCGCCTGCGGACCGTGGTCGAGCGGTCCGCCCTGCGCAAACACCGGGCCCGGGTGGGACGCATCGAGGAGGTCGTGGTGGAGGGCCCGTCGAAGCGCGACCCGACGGTGACCACCGGTCGGACAGGACAGAACAAACTCGTCCACTTCGTGGCTCCGTCGGGCCGGGTGATCCCCAGCGGCTCGTTCGCACTGGTGGTGGTGACGGACGCCGCCCGCCACCACCTGACCGGCGACCTGGTCGACGTGACCGCCCGGCCGTCCTACCGGGTGCGTATCCCCGTCTCCGCCGGCTGAGCGATGGCTGTCGCCCTGGTCGGGCCCACGGCGTCGGGCAAGTCCGCGGTCGCCCTGGCCGTCGCCCGGGCGCGCCCAGGGCCGGGTGGAGTCGAGCTGGTGTCGGTCGACTCGATGGCGGTCTACCGGGGCATGGACATCGGGACGAGCAAGCCCAGTGCCGGCGTGCGGGCAGAGGTGCCGTACCACTTGGTGGACCTGGTGGATCCGGACGAGGAGTTTGCCGTCACGCGCTTTCAAGAGGCGGCACGACAGGCCCTGGAGGGCATCACCACCCGCGGTGGACAGGCATTGCTGGTGGGCGGGACCGGACTCTACCTCCGGGCGGTCACCGACGATCTGTCCTTTCCAGGGCGGTTCCCCACGGTGGCGTCCGAATTGACACACGAGTTGGATCGTCTGGGACCCGAGGGGAGTGATCACCGACTGGCCGGGTGCGCCGAACTGCACGCGCGCCTGCAGAGGCTCGATCCGGTGGCCGCAACCCGGATCGAACCCGGCAACGAGCGCCGGCTGGTTCGGGCCCTCGAGGTCACGCTCGGATCGGGCCGGCCGTTCTCGTCGTTCGGGCCGGGGCTCGAGCGCTATCCCCCGAGTCGGTTCGCCCTGCTCGGGGTGCGACGGGACGCCGACGAGTCGGACCGGCGCATTGCTGAGCGGTTCGCCCACATGATGGACGAGGGACTCCTCGACGAGGTGCGGGCGCTTGCCGCCCGTCCCGCCGGAGTGTCGAAGACGGCCCGCCAGGCCCTCGGCTACCGGGAGCTTCTCACCCATGTGGAGGACGGCGTGCCACTCGGAACGGCGGTGGACGAGGCGGTCCGGCGGACCCGGGCCTTTGCCAAGCGCCAGCGGGCGTGGTTCCGGCGGGACCCCCGGATCGAGTGGATCGACCCCGACGAGGACCCGGTGGCAACGGTGGCCGGGCGCCTCGATCGGGACGCAAGCGTGTCGCACCGGTGAGAGACTGTGGGGGATCGCCATGACCATCACTTCCGCCGACGCGGGTCTCCTCCGGTTCACCAAGCACCACGGTGCCGGCAATGACTTCCTGGTCCAGGTGGACCCGGAGGGCAGCGGACCTCTGCCCGTCGACCTGGTCCGGGCGCTGTGCGACCGCCGCTTCGGTGTGGGCGCCGACGGAGTGATCCGGGTGCACGACGGAGGTGCGATCGCCGATCTGTCCATGGTCCTGCAGAATGCCGATGGCGGCGAGGCCGAGATGAGCGGCAACGGCATGCGGTGCCTGGCCCAGGCCGCCGTGCAGAGCGCTCTGGTGGCACCACCCACCTTCACGGTGGCCACCGCGGCCGGCATCAAGACCGTCGCCTACGCCCAGGCCGCCGATGCCGACACCGCCTGGGCGACGGTCGGCTTGGGCCCGGCCGAGCTCGGCGGGAACCAACCGCAGAAGTTCGTTGACCGACAGGTCCGCACCGTCAACATGGGCAACCCCCACCTCGTGATGTTCGGGCCCGACCTGGACGATCTGGACGTGACCGCCATCGGTTCCCACCTCCAGACGGTCTACGAGGGCGGGATCAACGTCGAGTTCATCACCTCGGGGGACGAGGCCGACCACTTGGTGCTGCGGGTGTTCGAGCGGGGAGTCGGCGAGACCCAGGCCTGTGGCACGGGCAGCGCGGCCGCGGCCGCGGCAGCCCACAGCTGGGGCCTGGTGGGCCGTCACGTCGCGGTGCACAACCCGGGGGGTATCCTCGAGGTGGACCTGGACGACGATGAGATCCTGCTGGCCGGGCCGGTCCGCCGGGTGGCCTCGGTGGTGGTGAACCCGGTCTCGGTGCTGGCCGGGTCGAGGCCGCAGATGAGCCCCACCACGTGAACCCGGACGTCGGCGCGGTCGGCATCGGGTGAGGCGACCGTAGGATCGGCACCGGATGAACACCACCGCATGAGCTGCAACCAATGAGCCCCACCCCGTCGGCCTTCACCGACACCCTGATCTCAAGGGAGATCCGGGAACGCATCGTCCTGGTGGGCGTGACTTTCCCCCACGGCACCACGGAGGCAACCGAGGCCGGACTCGACGAGCTGGAGCGCCTGGTCGACACGGCCGGCGCCGACGTCGCCGGGCGGATCATCCAGCGCCGGGCGGCACCCGACCCGGCGACGTACATGGGTCGTGGCAAGGCGGAGGAACTCCTGGAGATGTGCCTTGAGGTCGACGCCGACACCGTGGTGTTCGACGACGACCTCTCGCCCGCCCAGCAGCGGAACCTGGAGAAGATCCTCGGACGGACGGCCATCGACCGCACCGCGGTGATCCTCGACATCTTCGCCCAGAACGCTCGCACCCCCGAAGGTCGGACCCAGGTGGAACTGGCCCTCCTCCGCTACCGCCTGCCGCGGCTGCGGGGACGTGGCCACTCACTCAGCCAGCAGGCCGGTGGGATCGGGACCCGGGGCCCTGGCGAGACCCAGCTCGAAGTGGACCGGCGGCGTCTGGTGCAGCGAATGACCCGACTGGAAGGGGACCTGCGCCAGCTCGACCGCACCCGCCGCGTGCAGCGACGGGGTCGGCAACGGGGCCGTCAACGCACCGTGTCGTTGGTGGGCTACACCAACGCCGGCAAGTCGACGCTGCTGAACCGACTGTGCGATTCCGACGTCCTGGTGGAGAACCGCCTGTTCTCCACGCTCGACCCGAGGACCCGGAAGTTCGACCTGCCAGGCGGCGAGATGGTGCTCCTGACCGACACTGTCGGCTTCGTCCGCAAGTTGCCTCACCAGGTGGTCGAAGCGTTCCGCTCCACTCTCGAGGTGGTGCTCGAGTCCGACCTCATCGTCCACGTGGTCGACGGGTCCGCCCCCGACCTCGAAGGCCAGATCGACGCAGTCCACACCGTGCTGGCCGAGATCGGGGCCGACACCATGCCCGAGTTACTGGTGGTCAACAAAGCCGACGCCCTGGGAGTCGGCGACGACGAAACCGGCGAGGAGGCCCGGCGGCTGTTGGCCGCCCATCCGGGGTCGGTACTGATTTCGGCCCGGACCGGACAGGGGATGGACGAGCTTCTCGTCACCATCGGCGACCGACTGCGGGTGGGGGACCGGGTGGTGGAGCTCGAGATCCCGTGGGCCCGGGGCGACGTCCTGGCCGCCGTCCACCGTGAGGGGGAGATCGTGGGTGAGGAAGTCGGGGACACCGCCACCCGGATCCACGTCGTTCTCGACGAGGCGGGCAAGGCCCGGTTCGCGGAGTTCCTGGCCTCGTGACCCCGTCGGACCCGGGGTCGTCACCGCCGAGCAGTTCCGCGCCATCGGTCGGCTTCGTCCCACCGCCCTACCCCTACGAGCGGCTCAACGGAGCCAGAGCTCGTGCCGCCGAGCGGTTTGCCGATCGCGGGGGACTGGTGGACTGTTCCATCGGCACGCCGTGCGACCCACCACCCGACGCCGTGCTGTCGGCCATGGCCACCTCGGGGACCGAGCGCGGTTATCCGACGTCGCCAGGATCGCCTGCCTACCGACAGGCGGCGGCCGGATGGATCGAGCGACGCTTCGGCGTGACGATCGACCCCGAGGGCGGGGTGGCGGCGTGCGTGGGCACCAAGGAGTTCGTGGCCACCTCCGCCCAGTTCCTGCGACTCCGCACGCCCGACCGGGACACGGTCCTCTACCCATCGGTGTCGTACCCGACCTACGCCATGGGGGCGACCCTGGCCGGGGCCCGGGCCGTTCCTGTGCCCGAGCTGGCCGCCGGCGGACTGGACCTCGAAGCCGTCGATCCGCGCGATGCCGAGCGGGCACTGCTGGTCTGGGTCAACTCGCCGTCCAACCCGACCGGCGCACTCAGCGACCTGGAACGGGCGGCGGCGTGGGGACGGGACCGAGGGATACCGGTCCTGTCCGACGAGTGTTATGCCGAGTTCACCTGGGACGGGCCTCCCCGGACGATCCTCGAGTCGGGCTCCGACGGTGTGGTGGCCGTCCACTCGTTGTCGAAGCGGTCCAACCTGGCCGGTGTGCGGGCCGGGTTCTATGCTGGCGATCCAGACCTCGTCACCTACCTCCTCGACGTCCGCCGCCATGCGGGACTGATGGTGCCGGGACCGGTCCAGGTCGGTGCCGTGGTGGCACTCGACGACGACGCCCACGTGGACGTGCAGCGCAAACGCTACGACGAGCGTTTGCGGTTCCTGGCCGGCGTGCTGGCCGACGCCGGGTTGCCGGTCGACCTGCCGGCCGGAGCTTTCTACCTGTGGGTGCCGGTACCCGACCGGTTCGCCGACGGTTGGGCGCTGTGCGAGTGGCTGGCCGACGAGGCCGGCCTGCTGGTGAGTCCCGGCGAGCTGTACGGACCCGACGGCAGCGACCACGTTCGGGTGGCGGTGGTCCAGCCGATGGACCGCCTCGAACTCATCGGAACCCGCCTCGTGTGACGCGAACGTCTCCGTGCGCCAGAACGGCCGCGGGGACGTGATCGCTCAGGGAGGCCGGCCGGCGATGACCGTGCCAATGGCGAGCGGACCGACGGGGACCGGGGTCGGGCGGGTCGGGCGGTAACGTCTCCCCCCATGGCAGACCACGTAACCGACGTAGCCCCCGCCTCCGTGCATGCGGGCTTGGCCGACCAGGTCGAGGCTCTTTGGGACCGAGCTCCCGAGCTGTCCCCAACCGATGCCGATGCCCTCGCCGTGGTGACGGCCGCCATCGACCTCCTCGACTCGGGCGAGGCCCGGATCGCAGAGATCGACCCGACCACCGACCAGGTGGTGGTCCACCAGTGGCTCAAGCACGCCATCCTGCTCCTCTTCCGGCTGCGGTCGATGGAGACCATTGAACTGGGACCCTTCGAGTTCGCCGACAAGGTGCCACTCAAGCACGGCTACCAAGCGGCCGGCGTCCGGGTTGTGCCGGGGGCCTCGGCCCGGTGGGGCTCCTTTCTCGCCCCCGGGGTCATCTGCATGCCCAGCTACGTGAACATCGGAGCCCGGGTCGGTGCCGGGAGCATGGTCGACACGTGGGCCACGGTCGGCTCGTGCGCCCAGATCGGCGAGAATGTCCATCTGTCCGGCGGTGTCGGCATCGGGGGCGTGCTGGAGCCGGCTCAGGCCTCCCCGGTCATCATCGAGGACGAGGTCATGATCGGTAGCCGGTGCATGATCACCCAGGGGGCGCGGGTGGGCCGTGGCTCGGTGGTGGGGGAGGGGACCATCCTCAACCCGTCGATCCCTGTCATCGACGCCGAAACCGGCAACGAAGTCGGGCGTGGCCATGTGCCGCCGTGGTCGGTGGCAGTCCAGGCCTCCCGTCGACGCGAGTTCCCGGGGGGCGAGTTCTACCTGCCCTGCGTGCTGGTGCTGAAGCGCCTCACCGAGGGCCAGCGCCACGACAAGGCTCAGCTCAACGAGATCCTCCGGACCCACGGGGTGTCGACGTGAGCGGTCGACAGCGGTGACCGACGGTATGCCCGACGGCCTACTGGGTCTGGCGACAGCCCTGGTCGGGATCCCGTCGGTGAGCCACCATGAGCAGGCCATGGCTGATGCCGTGGAGGCAGCCCTCGGACTCTGCCCGTGGCTGGAGGTCGACCGGGTGGGCGACAACGTCGTGGCCCGGACCCAGTTGGGTCGGGAGTGTCGGGTGCTCCTCGCCGGTCATCTCGACACGGTGCCGCCAGCTGGTGGGAACGACGAACCCCGGATAGAAGGCACCACCCTCTACGGTCTCGGGGCGGCCGACATGAAGGGTGGACTGGCCGTCTTCCTCCACCTGGCCGGGACCCTCAGTGAGCCGGCTGTGGACGTCACCTGGTGTTTTTATGTGGCCGAAGAGGTGGCCCAGGAGTTCAACGGTCTGCGTCAGCTTTGGGAGTCGCGCCCCGACCTGCTGGTCGCCGATGCCGCCATTCTGGGCGAGCCGACGAGCGGACTCGTGGAAGCCGGGTGCCAGGGCACGCTGCGGGTCCGGATCCGTCTGGCCGGCGAACGCGCCCACACGGCGCGTCCTCACACCGGCCGCAACGCCGTCCACCGTCTGGCCCCTGTCCTGACCGCCATTGCCGCGTTCGAAGTGCGCCGACCGGTCATCGACGGGTGTGAGTACGCCGAACAGCTGCAAGTGGTGTCCGTCGAGGGGGGCGTGGCCGGCAACGTGGTTCCCGACGAGGCCGTCGTGGTGGTCAACCACCGGTTCGCCCCCGACCGGACGGCGGAACAGGCCGAGTCGGTGGTGCGGGAGCTGCTGGTTCCCTATCTCGAGCCCGGTGACCACTGGGAACTTCTGACGGCGTCGGACGGGGCGCCACCGTCGCTCGACCATCCGGTGCTCGCCGCGCTGGTGTCGGCCACCGGGGCGCCCCCGGTGGCCAAGGTCGGTTGGACCGATGTTGCCTCGTTCTGGGCTCACGGGGTACCGGCGGCCAACTTCGGGCCGGCTGACCCCCTGCTCTCCCATACCCCCGGCGAGCATGTGGACGAGCAGGAGCTGCGGGCGGTCGCCGGCGTGCTGGACTCGCTGCTGCGCCACGGCGTCTGATGTGCCGACGGAGCCGCAAGGGTGAAATGAATCGAAACGACGGCTGACCTGTCGGCCCGCGGTGGGTAGGGTCGGCTCATGACTCTCACCACACGCGCATTGGGCAACTCCGGACTGATCGTCTCCTCGCAGGGCCTCGGCTGCATGGGCATGAGCGAGTTCTACGGGGCAGGAGACGAGACCGAGTCGGTGGCCACCATCCACCGGGCCCTCGACCTCGGGGTGACATTCCTCGACACTGCGGACATGTACGGCCCGTTCACCAACGAGGAGCTGGTGGGCCGGGCCATCAGCGGCCGCCGGGACGAGGTCGTGTTGGCCACGAAGTTCGGGATCTTTCGCACCGCCGATCCGCTGGTTCGGTCCATCCGGGGCGACGCCGAGTACGTGCGCGCGGCGTGTGAAGCCTCGCTGAAGCGGTTGGGGGTCGATCACATCGACCTCTACTACCAGCACCGCACCGACGGCGGCGTACCCATCGAGGAGACGGTGGGCGCCATGGCCGAGCTGGTGGCCGCCGGAAAGGTCCGCTATCTCGGACTGTCCGAGGCGGCACCGGACACGTTGCGACGGGCGAGTGCCGTGCACCCGATCACCGCGTTGCAGAGCGAATGGTCGTTGTGGAGCCGGGACATCGAGGACGAGGTGGTGCCCACGGCGAGGGAGCTCGGTATCGGCATCGTGGCCTACAGCCCGCTTGGTCGTGGCTTCCTGACCGGCCAGATCACTTCGCCAGACGACTTCCCCGACGGCGACTTCCGGAAGTTTCTTCCGAGATTCACCGGGGAGAACTTCGCTCATAACCTGGAACTTGTCGACCGGGTGGGCGAGTTGGCCGCGGCCAAGGGCTGCACGGCGGGCCAGCTCGCACTGGCCTGGGTGCTGTCCCGCGGTGACGACGTGGTGCCCATTCCGGGTACCAAGCACCGCACCTACCTCGAGGAGAACGTGGCCGCCGACGGTGTGGTTCTCGACCCGTCTGACCTGGCGGCCATCGAGGAGGTCTTCCCCCCGGACGCTTCGGCCGGAATGCGGTATCCGGATATGGCGCCGATCGGGGTCATCACGCCGGAGGCCTGAGCGGCGACACGGACCGGACGCACGGTCAAAAACGGGCGATGGTCAGAGCCGCCGAAGCACGGTGACGACCTTGCCGTAGACGGTCACCTCGGAGGGGTCGAACACCATGGGGGAGAGGCGGGGGTTGGCCGGGGTCAACACGACCTTGCCGTCCTTTATGGAGAACGACTTGACGGTCGCCTCGTCGTCGGGGATGCCGGCCACCACGATGTCACCTTGCAGCGCGTCGGGCTGCTGGCGCACGACCACGAAGTCGCCCTCGTGGATGCCGGCGTCGATCATCGAGTCACCGGTGACCCGCAGCATGAAGAGCGTGCCGGTGCCGGTGAAGTCCTCGGGCAACGGGTAGAGCTCCTCGATGTTCTCCTGGGCCAGGACGCCGGTGCCGGCGGCCACGTCGCCGACCAGGGGGACGTGGCGGATCGGCCGGGAGTCGATGATCACCTTGGACGACGGGTCGTAACACACCTCGATGGCCCGGGGCTTGGTGGGGTCCCGCTTCAGGTAGCCCTCCCGTTGGAGGACGGCGAGGTGGGCGTGGACGGTGGAGGAAGACGTGAGGCCGACCGCCTCGCCGATTTCGCGCACCGAAGGCGGGTAGCCCCGGTCGCGGACCGACTCGGAAATGCAGTCGAGGATCTGCTTGCGCTTGGTGCTCAGTACCTGGGCCATGGGTCCCTCCGCTGTCCGGTCGGCTGCGTTGTCACACCTTTGTGCGAACGTCTGTTTGCATGAAGGTAGCCCCGGAGCATGACGAAAGCAAACATCTGTTCGGAAAATCCATTGACATCGAACAGGTGTTCGTGGTGGGATGGCCCCATGGCGAACAGAGGTTCGATCCAACAACCCGGCCGGACGAACGTTCCGCCGGTGTCACAACCGCCACGTACAACGTCCATTACACCGATGCACGGGTCGGCGCCAGGACCGACGACAGGAAGGAACTTCCGATGACCGCACTTCTCACCGCACCCCTCCCGGAGTACCTCGACGATGAGCCGTTCCGCCCGTGCCGACCTGAGCTTCGACTGGTTCAGGCGCCCGACCGGCGTGGCCTGCGGCACCGTCCACTCGAGGAGACAGACGACTGGACCCCGGCACCACTGCGGATACCCCGGCGCCGAGTGTCCGTCGAAGTCCGGCGCCGCCGGACCCTGCTCGCGATGATGGGCCTGGCGCTGGCCCTCCTCGCACTTCCGCTGGGCGGATTCGGTGGCGCCTCCCACACCACCGAATCCGCCTCGGCGGTCCAGATCCACGCCGGGACCTACATCGTCCGGGCCGGTGACACCTTGTGGTCGATCGCCCAGCGGACCGACCCGACCGGAGACCCCCGACCAATGGTCTCCCAACTCGCCGCCGAGATCGGCAGCTACAACCTGGTGCCCGGCGAGCGGGTCATCATCCCCTGACCGACCGCGCGCCGACCAGTGGCCTACCGCTCGTGACATGCGCCACGTGAGGACGAGTCTGTGGGCACTAGCCTCCTATCCGTGCGTTGTCCCTGGTGTTTGGCCGACGACGATCGGGTCGTGGATTCGCGGGTGGCCGAGGACGGGTCCGCCATCCGTCGCCGGCGGGAGTGCTCGGGCTGCGGCCACCGTTACACCACATTCGAGCGGATCGACGAGATCCCATTGATCGTGATCAAGCGCTCCGGCCTGCGGCAGCCCTTCGACCAGGCCAAGCTCATCGACGGTTTGCGGGCCGCCACCAAGAACCGCCCTGTGACCAAGGACCAACTCGAGGTCGTGGCCCGGGACGTGGAGGAGGAGTTGCGCGAAGCGGGCTGGGAAGCCACGTCCGAACAGGTCGGACTGGCCGTTCTCGAACACCTGGCGGTTGTGGACGAGGTGGCTTACCTGCGGTTCGCCAGCGTCTACAAGGGCTTCGAGGATGTCGACGACTTCCGACGCGAGGTGGGTCTCCTCACCAAGACCACCGCGCCGAAGCGTCCGGAGGCCTGAACGGTGGCTGAGCTCCTAGGGGAGGCGCCGCAACGCGCCCTGGCCATCTACGCCCACCCGAGCGACCCCGATGTCTCCTGTGGCGGGACTCTGGCGGCATGGGTAGCCGCCGGTTCCGAGGTCCACACTCTGATCTGTACCGACGGGGGTAAGGGGACATCCGACCCGTCGATCGACCCGGTCGAATTGGTGAAGACCCGCACGGCCGAGGCCGCCGCTGCGGCAGAGGTGCTGGGCCTGGCCGGTCAGGAGCTGTTCGGGCTCACCGACGGCGGGCTCGACGACGACGGCACCTTTCGGGGGGCGCTGGTCGCCGTGGTTCGCCGGCTACGTCCGGACACCGTGCTCTGCCCGGACCCGACGGCCGTCTTCTTCGGCCAGGACTACTTCAACCACCGGGACCACCGCACCACCGGCTTCGCCGTCCTCGACGCGGTAGCCCCGGCGGCGGCCATGCCCCACTACTTTCCGGAGGCGGGCCCGGCCCATCAGGTCACCACGATGCTGCTGTCGGGGACGCTGGAGCCTGACGTATGGGTCGACATTTCGGCGACCGTCGATCGGAAAGGTGAGGCAGTGGCCTGCCACCGGAGCCAGTTCCCCGACGGCGAGGAGTGGGCGGCCACCGCCGTCCGATTGGCTGCCGAGGACGCCGGCCGGCGGGCCGGCGTGCGATGTGCCGAAGGCTTCCGGAGACTGCGCCTCGGGGGGTGACGACCGAGCCCACACCCCGACCCGATTCCCACGTCGCGACGGTTGCCCAACCGGGCGGTCCGAGCGACCGGGTCATCCTGCACGTCGACATGGACTCGTTCTTCGCCTCGGTGGAGGTGCGCGACAACCCGTCGCTGGCCGGCAAGCCGGTGATCGTGGGCGGGAGCGGACGCCGCGGCGTAGTGGCCGCCTGCACCTATGAGGCCCGCATGTTCGGCGTGCACTCGGCCATGCCGTC
>DATBZS010000047.1:0-18986 GCA_036513075.1 Acidimicrobiales bacterium | reverse complement strand
CGGCCACATCCGCGACCTGGCCACCAGGAAGGACCTCCCCGCCGCGTTCAAGCACGAGTCGTGGGCCGACCTGGCGGTGGACGTCGACAACGGCTTCAAACCGGTCTACATCGTCTCGCCCGAGAAGAAGTCCCAGGTGACCAAGTTGAAGAAGCTGGCCCGCGAGGCCGGTGAGGTCTACCTGGCGACAGACGAGGACCGCGAGGGCGAGTCGATCGCCTGGCACCTCAGCCAGGTCCTGGGCCTGCCGGAGGACACCCCCCGGATGGTGTTCCACGAGATCACCCCCCAGGCCATCCAGCGGGCCGTCGACGAGTGCCGGACCATCGACGCGCACCTGGTCGAGGCCCAGGAGGCCCGCCGGATCTTCGACCGGATCTACGGCTTCAAGCTGTCCGACGTCATGCGGCGCAAGACCAACGGGAGATCGGCCGGGCGTGTCCAGAGCGTGGCCACCCGGATGGTCGTCGACCGGGAGCGGGAGCGCATGGTGTTCCGCTCGGCCGACTGGTGGGGGATCGACGCCACGGTCAGCGCCGAAGGCGAAGCCGCACTGGCCTCCGAGTCCGACGTGTCCCGCAGTTTCGCCGCCGCACTGGTGGCCGTCGACGGCACCCCCCTGGCCGGGGGCAAGGACTTCGACGCCTCGGGCCGCCTGGCCGACCCCGACAAGGTCGTGGTGCTGGACGAATCCGCGGCCCGGGCCCTGGCCGCCGCACTGGAGGGCGCGCCGCTCACGGTGTCCTCGATGACCCACAAGCCCTACCGGCGCTCCCCACGGGCGCCCTTCATCACCTCGACGTTGCAACAGGAGGCGGGGCGCAAGCTCCGGTTCAGTTCCAAGCGGACCATGTCGGTGGCCCAATCCCTGTACGAGGAGGGCTGGATCACCTACATGCGGACCGACTCGACCACCTTGTCGGAACAGGCCCTGTCCGCCGCCCGGGCCCAGGCCACCGCGATGTACGGCCCGGCGTACGTGCCCTCCGGCCCCCGGCTCTACAACAAGAAGGTCAAGAACGCCCAGGAGGCCCACGAGGCCATCCGTCCGGCGGGGGAGACCTTCCGCACCCCCGACGAGGCCGCCCGGTCGCTGTCGGGGGACGAGTTCCGCCTGTACGACCTGATCTGGAAGCGCACCGTCGCTTCGCAGATGGCCGACGCCACCGGCACCAGCGCCCAGGTCCGCCTCACCGGCACCGCGACTGTCGACGGGGCGGCACGCACCGTCGAGTTCGGTGCCTCGGGCACCGTCATCGAGTTCCCCGGATTCCAGCGGGCATACGTGGAGGGCGAGGACGACCCCGAGGCCGAGCTGGCCGACCGCGAGGTCCACCTCCCGCCCATGGCCGAAGGTGACCCGGCCTCCCTGTCGGCCGTGGAGCCGGGCGGCCACGCCACCCAGCCGCCGGCCCGCTATACCGAGGCCTCGCTGGTCAAAGCGATGGAAGAGATCGGGGTGGGCCGGCCCTCGACCTACGCCAGCATCGTGTCCACCATCCTCGACCGGGGCTACGTGTGGAAGAAGGGGTCGGCCATGGTGCCGTCCCTGACGGCCTTCGGCGTGGTCGGCCTGCTGGAGCAGCATTTCACCGACCTCGTCGACTACGGACTGACCGCATCCATGGAGGACGACCTCGATGAGATCGCCGGGGGCGACCAGGACATGGTCCGCTGGCTCGGCGACTTCTACTTCGGCCCCGACGGCCACGGGGGTCTGCGGGACCAGCTGGCCCAGAACCTCGACGCCATCGACGCCGCCGCCGTCAACGCCGTGCCGATCGGCACAGCCAGCGACGGGCAGGAGATCGTGGCCCGGTCGGGCAAGTACGGCCCGTACCTGAAGAAGGGCGAGGAGACGGTCTCCATCCCGGAGGATCTCGCACCTGACGAACTGACCGTCGAGCGGGCCGAGGAGCTACTGGCCGCTCCGTCGTCGGACCGCGTGCTCGGCATCGACCCCGAGAGCGGCCTCGAGGTCCAGGTCAAGGCCGGGCGCTTCGGCCCCTACATCCAGGTCGGTGAGCTGGTCGACGGCGGGCCCAAGCCCCGTACCTCGTCCCTGTTCGCCTCGATGTCGCCGGCCACCCTCACGTTCGAACAGGCACTCGAGTTGCTGCGCATCCCCCGGGTGGTCGGCACCGATCCGGCCGACGGCGAGGAGATCGTGGCCTTCAACGGCAAGTTCGGCCCCTACCTGAAGAAGGGGACCGACTCGCGCAGCCTGGCGACCGAGGACCAGCTGCTGAACGTCACCGTCGACGAGGCCCTGGCCCTGTTCGCCCAGCCCAAGACCCGGGGCCGCAACGCCAAGGGTCCGCTCCGCGAGATGGGCCCCGACCCCGACACCGGGCTCGCCATGGTGGTCAAGGACGGCCGCTTCGGCCCCTACGTCACCGACGGCACCACCAACGCCTCACTGCGGAGGGGTGACGAGGTCGAGACCCTGACCGTCGAGCGCGCCGCCGAACTGCTGGCCGAGCGGCGGGCCGCCGGTCCGGCCAAGAAGAAGGCGACCAAGAAGAAGGCACCGGCCAAGAAGAAGGCCACCGCCAAGAAGGCACCGGTCAAGAAGAAGGCGATCGCCAAGAAGACGGTGGCCACCACGAAGGCAGCGGCGACCAAGCAGGCGGCCGCCCCGGTCGTGACGGTTCCGAGCATCAGCGACGACGGGTGACCGAGACCCGGGGCCGACTCGTCGCCCTGGAGGGGATCGACGGCTGCGGGAAGTCCACCCAGGCCCGCCTACTGGCCGAACGCCTCGGGGCGGTGTCCACCTTCGAACCCGGAGCCACGCCGCTCGGGGCGTCGCTGCGGACCCTGCTGCTCGGCCGGGACGGTGCGCCGGTGGCCCCGCGGGCTGAGGCCCTGCTGATGGCCGCCGACCGGGCCCAGCACGTGGCCGACGTGGTCGCCCCGGCGCTGGAGGCCGGGCGCTGGGTCGTCACGGACCGGTACTCGGCTTCGACCCTCGCCTATCAGGGGTTCGGGCGGGGCCTCGACCGTCGTGAGCTCGACGAGTTGGTCGGCTGGGCCACCGGAGGCATCCGTCCCGACCTCACGGTCCTGTTCGACCTCCCCGTGCCCGTGGCCACCGCCCGGCGCAGTGGCGTCGACGGCGGTGCCGGCGACGACCGCATGGAGGCTGAAGGTCTGGCCTTCCAGCAGCGGGTGGCCGACGGCTACCTGGCGCTCGCCGCGGAGGGGACCGACCCGTGGCTGGTGGTGGACGCCACTGAGCCGGTCGAAGTGGTCGCCGCCGACGTCTGGCGTGCCGTCGAGGTGCTCGCCGGTCCTGGAAGGCCCCAATGGCGGACGTCGGGGTGACGGACAGCGGGGTGACGGAACGTGGTGGCGCCCGGATGCCTGATCCGGTGCTGTTCGCCGGGGTGGTCGGCCAGGACCGGGCAGTGGCCCGGCTCGAGTCGGCTGCCCGCCACCCGGTGCACGCCTACCTGTTCCATGGGCCTCCCGGCTCGGGCAAGCGGGCGGCGGCCCGGGGTCTGGCCGCGGCGCTGCTGTGCCCCGATGGGGGCTGCGGCGTGTGCAACTCGTGCCGGCGTGCCCTGGCCGGCACCCACCCCGACCTGGTGACCGTCGAGCGGTCGGGGGCCTCCCTCGACGTGGACGACGCCCGTGAGATCACCACCCGGGCCCAGAAGAGACCTCTGGAGTCCGCCCGCCAGGTGCTGCTCGTGCCCGATGTCCACCTCGCTCTGAAAGCGGCTCCGGCTCTGCTCAAGACGGTGGAGGAGCCTCCGCCGTCGACCGTGTTCATCCTTTTGGCCGACGACCTGTCGCCCGGTCTGGCCACCATCGTGAGCCGGTGCGTCCAGGTGCCTTTCGCTGCGGTGGCCCCGGCCGCGGTTGCCGAGTGGCTGGTCGGACGGGGCGTCGACGGGGACGTGGCCGTGTCGGTGGCGGCCGCCTCGGGCGGCAACCTGGACCGGGCCCGGCTACTGGCCGACGATCCCGGGTTCAACGAACGTCGGGAGCTCTGGCGCACGGTGCCGTCCCGGCTCGACGGTACGGGGGCCGCCGCGGTGACGGTGGCCGACGGATTGCTGGCCATGGCCGATGGGGCCATGGCGCCTCTGCGCGAGGAGCATGCCCGCGAGCTGGCCGGTCTGGAGGACCGGGCCGAGGCGACGGGGGCACGCGGTGTGCCCGGTCGCAAGGGTGTGGAGGACCGTCACAAGCGCGAGGAGCGGCGATGGCGGACCGACGACCTGCGGATGGGACTGGCCGCTCTGGCCGACGCCTACCGGGACCGGATGGTGGCCACGGTGTCCACCGGGGCGCCTCCCGGCTCGTCGGGTGCCGGGAGCGAGCGCCGCCAGGCCGCGACCCATGTCGACGCCATCGGGCGGGCATCGGCGGCTCTGTCGCGCAACGTCCGCGAGGACCTGCTGCTCGAAGCCCTCATGGTCGAGCTGTCCGGCATGCTCGAGTGAGGGTGACCCGCCACGTCGGTTAGTTTGGTGCCTTCGCCTGGGTAGCTCAGTCGGTAGAGCAACGCACTCGTAATGCGTAGGTCAGGAGTTCAATTCTCCTCCCAGGCTCCGATACGTGCCGGTCCTCCCGCGGACCGTGGTGGCAGCACCACCGTCGAGGCGGGCACCGGACGCCTCTGCTTGACTGGCCCGGTGACCGACACCTACCGCCGCATCCTGCTTGCCAGCCGTCCCCACGGCCTGGTGGACGACTCGAACCTGACCGTCGACGACAGCGCGGCGGTGCCCGATCCGGCCGACGGCCAGGCGCTGATCAAGGTCCAACACCTGTCGATCGATCCCACCATCCGGACCTGGATGGACGACGCCCCCGGCTACCTGCCGCCGATCGGCATCGGTGATGTCGTCCGGAGCGGTGGCATCGGTGAGGTGGTGGCCAGCCGCACCGACGCCCTGCCGGTGGGCGCCACGGTCTTCGGGATGCTGGGCTGGCAGGAGTTCGCACTGGCCGACGGCGCCGACGGCTCGATGACGGTGGTGCCTCCCGGCATGGACCCGGCCGTGGTGCTCGGCGTCCTCGGTGTGACGGGAATGACCGCCTACTTCGGGCTGAAGGACATCGGTCGGCCGAGGGAGGGGGACACCGTGGTGGTGTCCGGCGCGGCCGGTGCCACCGGCTCGGTCGTGGGCCAGTTGGCCAGGATCGAGGGGGCGGGCAACGTGGTCGGGATAGCCGGCTCGGACGACAAGTGTGCCTGGTTGGTCGACGAGCTCGGCTTCGACCACGCCGTCAACTACCGCACCGAGGACGTGGCGGCCCGCATCCGTGCGACGTGCCCGGACGGCATCGACGTGTACTTCGACAATGTCGGGGGCGACATCCTCGATGCCTGCCTGGCCAACCTGGCCATGCGGGCCCGGGTGGTCCTGTGCGGCGCCATCTCCCAGTACAACGAAGACCATCCGGTGGGGCCGCGGAACTACCTCCAGCTGATCATCAAGCGGGCCCGGATGGAGGGTTTCCTGATCCTCGACTACCTCGACCGGTTCCCCGCCGCCCAACTCGAGATGGCCGGCTGGGTGATGGAGGGGAAGATCCACCACCGTGAGCACGTGGTCGAGGGTCTCGACCACGCCGGCGCCGCCCTCAACCTGTTGTTCAGCGGTGGCAACACCGGAAAGGTCGTCGTCAGCGTCTGACCCTTGCGGGACACCGTCCGCGGGCCGGGTCCACCAGCGACCATCGGGGCATCCGTTGCCTGGCGGTGCGTTCCGTACCACCGCCGACCCGGCCGCTCCGGCGGGCGTCGTTCCTGGTCGCAGCGGTGTGCCGACAGGCCGTTGCGATCCGGGCCATGCTAAGGGCGCGGTGGGCGCACGTACGACTGACCAACGGGCATCGGGCAGGTTGCCGTCCGGGAAAGCCTTACTGGCGATGGCCGCTGCCACGCTGGTAGCTGTCGCGTCCGTTCTCGTGGCCCTCTGGCCCGGACCGGGGGCGTCCACCGGGCCACAGATCCCGGGGAGCCCGCCGGCCCCGACGGCCGCCGAGGTCAGCCCGGTGTGCACGACCACCGATCCGACGTCAGCCCTGGGCCCGGCAGCTGTGCTGCCCGCGGCCCCGGTGTCCACGGTGACCACGCCGGCCGGCGGCGTCGTCAACTTCGCGGCGACCTCGTCGGCCCTCTACGTCGACACCGGGACCCGCCTGGTGACCTACTCGTTGGCCGGTGCCCAGCTGAGCTCGTTCGCCCTGCCCGCCCTGTTCACCAAGAGCTACGCCGCCACGCCGGTCATCGACCCCTCCGGGAACATCTACCTGTCGTCGTACTACGGCATGAAGGTCGACAAGTTCTCCCCCTCGGGCGCACTGCTGTGGTCGGTCGACCCCGACAGTGGGAACCCCACCGGCATCTTCTCGGTGGGCACCGGGTCGGGGTTCCAGGTCGTGGTGAGCCTCGTGCAGAACGCCAAGGCCAGCGTGGTCCTGAGCCACTCGACCGGTGCGGTGTCCGGGAGTTTCCCTCTCGTCGACAACGGGTTCGTGACCCAGGAGGCGAACGGGGACCTCCTCTACTCGGCCAACGGCTACGTCGAGACGGTTGGCCCGACGGGCCGGGTGCTCTCGACCTTCGGGGCGTCCAACATCCAGGGCAACGGCGTCCACGCCGGGTCTGGAGCGCAGTTCTACTATCCGGCCCAGGCCGTCCAGGGCTCCGACGGGACCATCTACACCGCCGACCCGCTCTACACCGTCGAGGCGACCTCGCCCGCCGGCATGCTCCAGGGGGCGACCACTCTCGGCGGCCATCTCGCATTCGGGGGCTGGAACTTCGCGCTGGTGGGCTCGACGTTCTACTTCCAGAGCGGCCCGCCCTTCAACGCATCGGGCGACGCCATCTCCTCGTTCACCCTCAGCGATCTGCAGTCGTACCTCACCGAACCACAGGCTCCCTCGAACGAGCTCGGCTGGGGCGCCGGCCTGTCCACGTCGGTGCAGGGCAACTATTTCCCGGCCGGAACGTCGCCCGCCGTGTCCGCCACCTTCGACCGGTGGTGGGTGGCCCAGGCGTCCCACCTGAGGTTGGACTACTCGGTGGAGAGCACGACCACGCTGGCCAGCGAGTCGGTGCCGGTGCCGCAGGCGGTCCCCTTACCGACCACGGCCAACGGGTTGGCGTCGGTCCCCCTGTCCCTTCCGGCGCCCGACACCGCGCCGGGACCCTACGAGGTCCAGGCTTCACTGCTCGACACCTCGACATCGCCGCCCACCGCGCTGGGAACGACGTGTATGCCGTACACGGTGGGTGCCCCCGGTGACCGCCTCAATCTGGCGTCGTTGCCGTCCGGAGTGGGCTCGGGTGGACCGGCCGACCCCAGGGGCGTGGCCCTCGATGCCCAACTGGGCCTCAGCGGGCACCGCAGTCTGACCGTTGTCGACTGGAGCTCGGTACTGCCAAAGTGCAAGGCCGGCACCCCGACGGCCGCGACCTGCGGCCCCGGGGCCATGACCTTCGCTTCGACCACAATTGACCCGTACAAGGCCGCCTACCTGGCCGCCGCCGACCACGTCGCCTACTGGATCCAGGTCAGCGGGGGCGACGCGGTGTCGACCGCACTGGTGAATAGGGGCTTCTGGCAGGGCGACGTCGCGGCACTTGTCGCCCACTACGCCACCGTCCCGTCGGGCTGCGGGCAGTGTGCACCGGTCACGACGTGGGAGCCGTGGAACGAGTCCAACAACACCGGGTGGAGCAATGGCGGCACCTACGCCACTTCGGTCCTCAAGCCCTTCTACACCGCGGTCAAGTCGGTGGAGCCCGGGTCCTCGTCGACGGTCGTCGGCGGCTCGACCCTCGAGCCGTCCATCGGGTGGTGGCAGCAGCTGGCCGTCGCCGGTGGTCTGGCCTGGATGGACGTGGCCAGCATCCATCCCTATACCGGCTCCAACGATGCCTACGAAGAGGACGGGATGCAGACCCAGGTGCGCCAGCTGCAGGCGCTCCTGGGCGCCAAGCCCCTGTGGTTCACCGAGGTGGGGTGGTGGAGCGACGGCGACTACAACTTCCTCGGCCAGGCCGACGACGTGGCCCGTTCGCTGATCTGGCAGAGAGTGCTCGGCGTGCCGGTCGAGAACTACTTCTACGACGAGGGCGACTGGGGCAACAACGGCGTCAGCTTCTCACTCATCCAGGCCTCCAGCAGCGACCTTTACGTGAAGCCCTCGGCGCTGGCCACCATGACCACGTCCGGCGTTCTGGCCGGCCGCCCCTATCAGTCGATGCCCTCCACCGGCATCCCCCAGACATTCCAAGCCGACTTCGGGCCGGCTGGCGGCGGGTCCACCTCGCTGGCCGCGGTGTGGACCGACGGCCTCCCGGTGACGGCCGCGGTGACCCTGACCGACCCGGCCGGGGGCAGCCACGCCATCACCGTGGACTCCGAATACGGGGCCGCCACCGCGGTCCACGCCACGTCGGGCACCGCCTACAGCCTCCCGCTCACGGGTCAGGTCACTTATCTGACCTACCCGGCCGGTGACACCTTGACCGTGGGCCCGACCGAGCCCTACGGGACCGACCTGGCGTCGGCCGCCGCCGGAGCCACGGCCACCGCGTCGAGCGGTAACGCCGCGGCCGCCATCACCGGTCTGCCCGTCGGGTATGGGCTCGGATGGACCTCGGCGGTCGGGGACACCACGCCGTCGCTGACCGTCACCTTCGCCTCCACCGCCACCATCGATCGGATCGTGGTCGACACCCAGTCGGTCGGTTCGACCGCCACCGCGGTGCGCAACTACACACTGTCGGCCGACGAACCGGGCACCGGGTGGACCACGGTGGCCACCGAGACGGGCCAGTTCCGGGACCACACCTTGCAGTTCGCCTTCCCCCCGGTGGCGGCCAGTGCCCTGCGCATCGATGTGTCCGAGGTGGACGCCGGCGGATACTTCGGCGGCGGCATCCCGCCATTCTGGTCGCCGGGCCAGGCCGTTCCCGCCTTCCTGCACTCCCTCCAGGCCTATGCCGGAACGGGCGGCCCGTCCGTGGCCGGCGGGACGGGTCTCACCCCGTTGCTCGCCAGCAGCACCTCGGGCGGTACCGGCGGGGGGACCACCACGACCACGACCACGGACCCGTCGTCCACCTCGACCTCGACCATCACCACCACGGCGACGCCGCCGACCGGCGGTCCGGGTAACGGCTACCGGATGGTGACGTCGGCCGGCCAAGTGTTCGCCTTCGGGGCCGAGACCACCTACGGTCCCGGCGGCGCCCTCACCCTGAGCAAGCCCGTGGTGGGCATGGCGCCGGCACCGGACGGCGGCGGCTACTGGCTGGTCGGCGCCGACGGGGGGATCTTCAACTTCGGGGACGCGCACTTCTACGGCTCGACCGGGGGCATGGGACTGAACGCCCCGATCGTCGGCATGGCGGCAACCCCGGACGGCGGCGGCTACTGGCTGGTCGGCTCCGACGGCGGCATCTTCGCCTCCGGGGACGCCCCCTATCTCGGTTCGACCGGGGCGCTGTTCCTCAACAATCCGGTGGTCGGCATGTCCCGCACTCCCGACGGTCGGGGTTACTGGCTGGTCGCCTCCGACGGCGGCATCTTCGCCTACGGGGACGCCGCCTTCTACGGCTCGACCGGTGCGACGACGCTCAACCGGCCCATCGTCGGTCTGGCTGCGACCCCCGACGGTCGGGGCTACTGGCTGGTCGCCTCCGACGGCGGCATCTTCGCCTACGGCGACGCCGCCTTCTACGGATCGACCGGTGGCGTCGCCCTCAACCGGCCCATCGTGGGCATGACCCCCTCCCCCGACGGTAAGGGCTACTGGCTGGTCGCCTCCGACGGCGGCATCTTCGCCTTCGGCGATGCCCAGTTCCTCGGCTCGGCACCGGGCACGGCCCCTGGTCAGCCCGTCGTGGCCGTCGCCGGCTGACCACCGTGTCCACCCACGCCTACCGGTTTGTCGGTGAGGTACGCCGGACTTACCTGTCCCGCACCCCGGCGACCGTCTCGGTCCCGACCTCGCTGCCACCGGTGTCACCGTGGCTGTGTAGGGTGGCCCCATGGCCGACCAGGAGCAGTTTTCCGACCTCGCCATGGAGTTCATGCCGGCCTTGTACACGGCAGCGCTGCGCATGACGCGGAACCCCGCGGATGCCGAGGACCTCGTTCAAGAGACGTACCTCAAGGCCTACCGGGCATTCGGCTCCTTCGAGTCGGGCACCAATCTCAAGGCCTGGCTGTACCGGATCCTGACCAACACGTATATCAACACCTACCGGGCGAAGAAGCGCAGGCCCGAGATCGCCGATGTCGAGGACGTGGAGGACCTGTACCTCTACCACCACCTGGCGGGCGACCCGTCGGCCGGCCTCGGCAGAAGCGCCGAGGACGAGGCTCTCGACCGGTTCACCGACACCGATGTGAAGGCCGCCATCGAGTCGCTACCGGACACCTTCCGCATGGCCGTCCTGCTGGCCGACGTCGAGGGATTCTCGTACAAGGAGATCGCCGAGATCACCGACGTGCCGATCGGCACGGTGATGAGCAGGATCCACCGTGGAAGAAAAGCCCTGCAGAAGGCGTTGGTCGATGTTGGAAGAGCACGCGGCCTCGTCGGCGCAACCGATGAGGCGAGGTAGTGGGGAGACTGCCGATGGGACACGATGGAGATGGCGTACCGGGCTACGGAATGGCCCCTGGCGCGGCCGGACCCCCCGCGGGCTTCGTCAGCTGTGACGAAACGATCGAGCGTCTGTACTTCTACCTGGACGGCGAACTGACCGAGCAGCGCCGCATTGAGATAGCCCGCCACCTGGATCTGTGTGGACCGTGTGTGGGAGCTTACGGGTTCGAGTCCGAGCTCCGCCGGCTGGTGGCGAACCGTTGCCAGGACCACGTACCCGAAGCCCTCCGGGACCGTGTGGCCCAGGCGCTGCGCGAGGAGAGCGCCCCCGCCGCCGACTGACGCCACGTGTCGCCCGGCCCCCCCGACGGGCGCTGCCTCCCTACACTGGTCCCGTGACCCTCGTCGATCCCGTTCCTCCCCTCCTCGATGCGCTGCCCTCGCCGGGCGCGGTCGGTTGGGACACCGCCGAACGGGTGGCGGCCTGGGTGGGCAGCCGGACCCGCATGCCGGCCCCCTACCGCCCCGACCTGCTGCAGGCCGAATTCGCCGAGCTGACCGAGCAGGCCGAGGAATTGGTGGCCGCCTCGACGGGACTGCGCTCGGCCGCCGGACCGGCACGGGCCCGGGTTACGGATCGGGCCGGTTGGGTCAGCGCAAACGTGGCCAGTTTCCAGCGACTGCTCGGGCCCCACTTCGACCGGCTCGACCCCTCGCGCCTGTCCGAGGGCAATGCCGTCCTGGCCCGGCTGGCCGGTCCCTTGGCCACCGCAGGACGGGCCGCCACCGGAGTCCAGATGGGCGTGGTCCTCGGCTGGCTCTCGACCCGGGTACTCGGTCAGTACGATCTCCTCCTGACCGAAGAGGCCGCCGACGAGCAGGACATCGTCTACTTCGTCGGGCCGAACGTGGTTGCCCTCGAACGCCAGCACGGCTTCGAGCCCCGCGAGTTCCGCCTGTGGCTGGCCCTCCACGAGGTCACCCACCGGTGCCAGTTCACCGCCATCCCCTGGATGCGCGACTACTTCGTGTCTCTCGTCGAGGAGGGGCTGGGCTCACTCGAGCCCGACCCGAGCCGGCTGGCCACCTCGCTGCGGCGGATGGCCGACGAGATCCGTGCCGGGCGGAATCCGCTCGACGACAACGGCGCCCTCGGACTGGTGGCCACCCCCGAGCAGCTGGAGGGTCTCCACCGGATCCAGGCCCTCATGAGCCTGCTCGAGGGCCACGGCGACGTCACGATGGACCGGGCCGGCGCCGCCGACATCCCGAGTGCCGCCCACTTCTCCTCCGTGCTGCGGGCGCGCCGCAAGCAGGCCCACGGCCTGTCCCGGATCCTCCAGCAGCTCATCGGGATCGAGGCGAAGCTCCGTCAGTACGAGGAAGGGGAGCGGTTCATCGCCGCTGTCGAAGAGTCGGGCGGCACCCAGCTGCTCGACCATGCCTGGCGCGGCCCGGAGTGGCTCCCGTCCCTCGAGGAGATCCGCGACCCGTCGGCGTGGATCACCCGGGTGGGGATCACCCCCGCACCGGCCCTGTCGACCTGAGTCGATGACCGACCGGGCGGGCTCGACGCCCACCGACCCGATGGTGACCGGGTTCCTCGCCCGCTGCACGTTCCCGCCCGCCGGCGAATCGTTGGTGTGCGGGGTGTCAGGTGGCCCCGACTCGCTCGCGCTGCTCGTCCTGGCCACGGCGGCCAGGTGTCGGGTGACCGCCGTGCACGTGGACCACGGGCTGCGCCCGGGGTCGGTCGGCGAGGCTGACGTGGTGGCCGCGGCCGCTGCGCGGTTCGGTGCTGATTTCCGGTCCGAACGGGTGGTGGTGGCCGACGGCCCCAATCTCGAGGCCCGCTCCCGCGAGGCCCGCCACCGGGTGCTCGGGGAGGGCGCGGCCACCGGTCACACGGCTGACGACCAGGCCGAGACGGTGCTGGCCAACCTGTTGCGGGGCGCAGGGGTCCACGGGCTGGCAGGCATGCGGGCCGGCCCGACCCACCCGCTCCTGGACCTGCGCCGCGTCGACACGGTCGGCCTCTGCGCCCACCTCGGCCTCGAGCCGGTGCACGACCCGACCAACCGGGACCCGCGCTTCCTGCGCAACCGGGTCCGAGCCGAACTCCTTCCGCTGTGCGCGGACATCGCCGGACGGGACGTCGTCCCGGTGCTGGCCCGACAGGCCCGCCTGCTGGCCGGTGACGCCGACCTGCTCGACTCGGTCGCCGACCTTCTCGACCCGACCGACGCGGCCGCCTTGACCGCCGCGCCGCCGGCCCAGGCTCGCCGGGCCGTCCGGGGGTGGCTGGCCGGCGACGGGGCCTACCCGCCGCCGTCCGACGCCGTCGATCGGGTCCTCGAGGTCGCCCGGCTGCAGTGCCGGGCCACTGAGGTACCGGGCGGCGTGCGGGTCGCGCGCAGCCAGGGTCGGCTGTCCCAGGGGCCGATCGGGGGTACCGGCGCTCCGGTACAGTCGTGACGTGAGCGACCCAGCCATCGATCGTCCGGATGACGCCGCGCGCCTCGAGGACGGTGATGCGGTGGGCCGGGTCATCGTGTCGGAGGCCGACCTGCAGGGACGGATACTCGAGCTGGGCGCGGCTATCACCGCCGACTACCAGGGGCGGCCGCCACTGCTGGTCGGGGTGCTGAAGGGCGCCTTCATGTTCATGAGCGACCTCTCCCGGGCCATCGCCCTTCCGTGCGAGCTCGACTTCATGGCTGTCTCCTCCTACGGCAGCGCCACCCGGACGTCGGGGGTGGTCCGGATCGTGAAGGACCTCGACCTCGACCTGCTCGACCGTCATGTGCTCGTCGTCGAGGACATCGTCGACAGCGGCCTCACCCTCAGCTACCTCCAGCGTTACCTGCTGGCCCGCCAGCCGGCCAGCCTCGAGGTCTGTGCCTTGCTGGTCAAGGAGGGTCAGCAGCGCACCGCGCTGGACCTCCGCTACGTCGGTTTCACCATCCCGGCCGACTTCGTGATCGGTTACGGGCTCGACGTGGCCGAGCGGTACCGGAATCTGGCGGCCATCCACATCTACGACGGTCCGAAGGTCTGAACCGCGGCCCCGGCTCCGATGGCACCGTCTCCCGGCCCGACCAGGTAGAACGGGTGCCCAAACCCCGGCCGAGGATCGACCGACGAGTGGAGAGGTGACCGGACCATGAGCGTGGACACGGATCGGATCGAGGCCGCGGTCATCGAGATCCTCGCGGCCCTGGGTGAGGACCCGTACCGCGATGGGCTCGTCAAGACGCCGGGTCGGGTGGCCCGCATGTACGAGGAGCTGTTCGCCGGATTCGGGGAGAACCCCGCCGACCACCTGGAGGTCACCTTCGCCGCCGAGCACGACGAGATGGTCATGGTGCGCGACATCCCCTTCGCCTCTCTGTGCGAGCACCACATGATCCCGTTCATGGGCCGGGCCCACGTGGCCTACATTCCGGGGTCGGACGGGCGGATCACCGGCCTGTCCAAGCTCGCCCGGCTGGTTGACGGCTTCGCCAAGCGGCTCCAGGTCCAGGAGCGGATGACGTCCCAGATTGCCGACGCCATCGAGGTGGCCCTTGATCCCAAAGGGGTCCTGGTGGTGGTCGAGGCCGAACACCTGTGCATGTCGATGCGTGGGGTCAAGAAGTCGGGCACCTCGACCGTCACCTCGGCCGTGCGGGGCTTGTTCCGTACCGACACCTCGACCCGCTTCGAGGCCATGCAGTTCGTCCAGGGCCGCTGACGGGCCCTGTTGGGCCGGTCGCGCCCCCCGCCCCCCTGGTTTACGCTGGTGGGCGATGCCGGATGCCACCACAGAGGAGCGTGCCCTGGTCATGGGGATCCTCAACGTCACTCCGGACTCCTTCTCCGACGGTGGCAGCTGGTTCGAGACCGAGCAGGCCATCGCCCGGGGCCTCGAGATGATCGCCGAGGGCGCCGACATCGTCGACGTGGGCGGCGAGTCCACCCGTCCGGGTGCAGTCGTCGTGCCGGTCGGCGAAGAGCTCCGTCGGGTGGTTCCCGTGATCGAGGCCCTCAGCCCCCGGGTCCGGGTGTCGATCGACACCACCAAGGAGGCCGTGGCCGAGGCGGCCGTGGCCGCCGGCGCCACGCTGATCAACGACGTGTCGGCATCGCTGTGGCCCGTAGCTGCCCGGCGCGGTGTGGGCTGGGTGGCCATGCACCGGGCGGGCATGCCCGCCACCATGCAGGACGATCCGCACTACGACGATGTCGTGGCGGAGGTGCGGGAGCTGCTGGCCGAGCGGGCCGCCCGGGCCGCAGCGGCCGGGGTGGAGGAGGTCTGGATCGACCCCGGCATCGGATTCGGGAAGACGGTCGACCACAACCTCGAGCTGCTGGCCGGTCTCGACGCATTGGTGGCGACCGGCCACCCGGTCGTGGTCGGCACCAGCCGCAAGGCATTCCTCGGCAGGCTGGCCGCCGGACCCGACGGCGTCCCGGCACCGGTGAACGACCGGCTGCCCGGATCGCTGGCCACGGCGACGTGGGCCCTCCAGCAGGGTGCGGGTATGGTCCGGGTGCACGACGTGGCGGCCACCGTGCAGGCCGCGCTCCTGGTCGGTCGCCCGTCGGACGGCCCCGGAGTCACCGGAGCGATGCTGGATACGGAGGTCGGATCGTGAAGGGCAAGTGGGCAGCGGGCATCCCGCCGAGGAACTTCACCTGGGTGATCAAGGATCGTCTGGCCATCAGCGAACGGCCTGGCGGCTTCGCCCCCAACCACCGCAAGGTGCGACGCCAGGAGGAGATCATCTGGCTCCAGGTCCAGGGATTCAACCGGGTGGTGTCGCTGCTCCCGTCGTCGCACAACCTGCAGGCCTACGAGGAGAAGTCGCTGGCCAGCGTGCACTACCCGCTGCCGGCATCCGGTGACGTCCGGAGCATCCTCGGCGATGTCTACCGGGACGTGCACGGGCGCCTAGGGGCGGGGGAGCGGATCCTGGTCCACCAGGAGGAATTGGGCGATCGGGTGTCCGGGGTCATCGCCGGCTACCTGCTGTGGTCGTCTCGACTGCCGAGCGGGCCGCAGGCCGTGACCGTGGTCGAGCACCTGACTGGCCACCCCATGGGTCCGTCGGGCCGCGAGCTGGTGTCTGTCGCCGGCCAGCTGACGCCGGTCGCCGCGCCGCCTGGTGCCGGCACCTCCCAGTCCGCCTGATGCCGGAGGCAACGGCCTGATGGCGGGGGCTACACCCTGATGGCGGGGGCCGCGGGCGACCGGATCGAGCTCCGCGGCCTGCGGGTCGTCGGAACCCACGGGGTCCTGGTGGAGGAGCAGGCGCGGGCCCAGCCCTTCGAGATCGACCTCGACCTGGCCGTCGACCTGCGGCCGGCCGGCGTGTCCGACTCCCTGGCCGACACGGTGGACTACGGCGCGGTCGCCGACACGGTGGCCGCCACCGTCTCCGGCCCTCGCTCGTTCGCGCTCCTCGAAGCGCTGGCCTGGCGGGTGGCCGACGCCGTCCTCGACGTCGACCGCCGCATCACCGGGGTCACGGTGGTGCTCCGCAAGCTGCGGCCGCCTCTGGCCGTGGACATCGACACAGTGGGCGTGCGGGTCGTCCGCACCAGGTGACCTTCCCGTCGGCGGAAGCTCCCACCCGGCGGGCGTTCCTCTCGCTCGGGTCCAATCTGGGGGACCGGACCTCCCACCTCCGCCGAGCCGTCGACCAACTCCGGGCCGGCAGCACTCCGATGGTCACCGCGGTGTCCCAGGTGTACGAGACCGACCCGGTAGGGGGCCCCGAGGACCAGGGGGCGTTCCTGAACCTGGTGGTCGAACTGGCGGTGCCGCTCGACGTCGACCCCTACCGCGTCCTCGAGCAGTGCCACCGCCTGGAGGCGGCGGCAGGGCGGGTGCGAACGGTGCGGTGGGGCCCACGCAGCCTCGACGCCGACGTGATCTGGATCGACGGCATCACGCTCGACGACCCCGATCTCACCCTGCCCCACCCTCGGTGGCGGGAGCGGCGGTTCGTGTTGGCCCCCCTGGCCGAGCTTGCCCCGGATCTGGTGGGCGACGACGACGTGGCCCGCGCTGGCGGCGATGTGCGTGTAGTGGGTAGTGTCTGACCAGCAGTTCGTGGATTTCCTGTAGCGAACGGCACCCTCCGGGGGCCGGAACGTCGAAAGGGGTCTCGTGACCACATTCCGTGTACTTGGACCGGGCCGTGCGGGCCGGTCGTTGATGGCAGCGCTCGAGGCTGTCGGGGGCTACCGATCGTCAGGCGCCTGGGGGCGTGACCACTCGCCGGTCGACGCTGCCCACGGCGTCGACATCCTGTTCATCGCCACCCCCGACGACGTCGTGGCCGAGGTGGCCGCCCAGGTCCGCCCGGTGCCCACCACGGTCGTGGTCCACCTGTCGGGGTCGCTCGGACTGGACGTCCTGGACGGCCACGCCCGTCGGGGATCACTGCACCCGTTGGTCCCGTTGCCGACGCCGGCCATCGGTGCCGAGCGGCTGCGCTCGGGCATCACCCTCGCCGTGGCCGGCGACCCGGTCACCCGGTCGGTGGCCGAGGCGTTGGGCGGCAACGTGGTCGAGGTCGACGACGCCGACCGCGCCGCCTACCACGCCGCCGCGGTCATCGCCGCCAACCATCTGGTGGCTCTGATTGGCCAGGTCGAGCGGGTGGCGGCCACCGCCGGCCTGCCGCTGGACGCCTTCGCCGGACTGATGAGGGCTGCCAGCGAGGATGCCCTGGCCCTCGGGCCCGGCGCCGCCCTCACCGGCCCGGCCGCCCGGGGCGACTGGGAGACGGTGGAGCGACACCGAGCCGTGATCGCCGGGATGCCGGCCCACCGCACCGAGTTGGCCGGCTACGACGCCATGGTGGCGCTCGCCCGCCGGCTCTCCATGGACACCGCGGCCGAACTCGACCTCACGTCGGACGAGCTGGCCGACCAGTTGTCCTTCGGCGTGGTCGTACCGGCCGCCGCCGAGCAGGTGGCGTGACCTCCACCACCACCGCCCCCGGTGTGTATGTGACCGGGACCGCCACCGAACTCTCGGCGCGCCTCGACGCCGAGCGCCGGGCGGGAGCGAGCGTGGGTGTGGTGCTCACCATGGGCGCCTTACATGAAGGGCACGCTTCGTTGATCGCCCGGGCTGCGGCCGAGTGCGACGTGGTGGTCGTCTCGATCTTCGTGAACCCCACCCAATTCGCCGAGCCGGGCGACCTGGCCAACTACCCGAGGACGCTCGAGTCCGACCTGGAGGTGGCCCGCCGCGCCGGTTGCGACCTGGTGTTCGCCCCGTCGGTGACCGAGATGTACCCCGACTGGCCGGAGTCCGCCGCCACCACGGTGACGGTGCGGTCGCTGGGCGACCGATGGGAGGGACTGTCCCGGCCGGGACACTTCGACGGGGTGGCGACGGTGGTCGCCAAGCTGCTCTCGACGGCCGGACGCTGCCGCACCTACTTCGGCGAGAAGGACTTCCAGCAGCTGGCCATCGTCCGACTGATGGTCCGTGACCTGTCGCTTCCTGTCGAGGTGGTGGGCTGCCCGATCGTGCGCGAGGCCGACGGTCTTGCCATATCCAGTCGCAATGTCCGGCTGTCCCCCGAGGAGCGGGCCGCGGCAGTCTGCCTGTCCCGAGCCCTGTCGGCCGGGGCCGAGGCCTTCGGTGCCGGCGGTGACCGGTCGGCCGTCGAATCGGCCATGACCGCGGTAGTCGTCGCCGAGCCCCTGGCCGTCCTCGACTACGCCGTGCTGGTCGACGCCCACGATCTCGAGCCGGCTGATCTCGAGCCGGCCGGTGACAAGGCCACTGGGGCCACGGGGACCGGCCGACCCCTCCGGTTGCTGATCGCTGTCCAGATCGGCCCGGTCCGACTCATCGACAACCTCGACCCACGAGTTTCCCGGGCCGCCGGGTGAGCAGCGTCGGGCCGTCCGAGAGGACCCTCGACGTACTGGTGCTGGGTAGCGGGGTGGCCGGGCTGTCGGCCGCCGTCCGGCTGGCCGCGCCACTTAGCCCCACCGGCGGGCGTGCCGACGTGGGCGACGGCCTCCGGGTCGGGGTGCTCACCAAGGCCGAGCTTTCGCAGTCGACCACCCGTTGGGCCCAGGGAGGGGTCGCCGCCGTGCTGGGGGGCGACGAGGACTCCACCGACCTCCACCTGGCCGACACTCTGGCCGCGGGCGCCGGGTTGTGCGATGCCGAAGCGGTGCGGGTCCTCGTCGACGAAGGCCCGACCCGGGTCAATGAACTCATCGCCATGGGCGCCGTGTTCGACCGGCAGCCGGGCGGGGCTCTGGCGCTCGCCCGCGAGGGCGGCCACTCGACGGCGAGGGTCGTCCATGCCGGCGGGGCGGCGACCGGCGCCGAGGTGGAGCGCGCCCTGGTCGACGCCACCCGGGCGTCCGCGGCA
>DATBZS010000046.1:0-19931 GCA_036513075.1 Acidimicrobiales bacterium | reverse complement strand
CGGGCCGGTGGGCGGGGCGGCGGGCGGGCCGGTGGGCGGGGCGGCGGGCGGGCCGGTGGGCGGGCTCGAGGGTGCGCCGGTCGGTGCATCCGTCAACGGAGGTCTCCCTTGGGTTCGGGCGGCAGGCCGAGGACCCGCTCGCCGATGATGTTCTTCTGGATCTCGTTGGAGCCGCCGTAGATGGTCTCGGACCGGCTGAACAGGAACGTGCGTTGGAACTCGTCGAGCTCGTACGGTGCCGACTCGGCCACCAGTCCGGCCTCGCCCCGGATGTCCATGGCCAACTCGCCGAGCTGTCGGTGCCAAGTGGCCCAGTAGAGCTTGATGATCGACGCCTCGGGCGGGGCCACCGGTCCGTCATATCCGGACAGGCTCCGCAACGTATTGAAGCGGAGCACCTCAAGCTCGGCGTACGAGCGGGCCAGTCGCTGGCGGATGACCGGGTCGAGCGAGCGGCCGTTGGCGCGGGCCACGGCCATCAGGTGGTCGAGCTCCCGGCGGAACGAGAGCTGGTGTCCGAGCAGGCCAACACCGCGCTCGTAGCCGAGGGTGGCGAGGGCCACCCGCCAACCCTCCCCAGGCTCCCCCACCACCAGGTCCGCCGCCGTCCGGGCGCCGTCGAAGAAGACCTCGTTGAACTCCGAGGTCCGAGTCAGCTGGGTGATGGGGCGGATCTCGACCCCTGGCTGGTCCATGGGGACGAGGAGGTAGGACAGGCCCTTATGCCGCGAGGAGCCCGGCTCGGTGCGGCAGACCACGAAGCACCAGTCGGACTGGTGGGCCAGCGAGGTCCACACCTTCTGGCCAGTGATGACCCACTCGTCACCATCGAGCTCAGCCCGGGTGGACACATTAGCCAGGTCGCTACCCGCGTTCGGTTCCGAGTAGCCCTGGCACCACAGTTCGGTGCCGTCGACGATGCGTGGGAGGAAGCGGTCCTGCTGGGCCGGCGTACCGTAGTGGATGAGGGTCGGGCCGAGCAGGCCCTCGCCGAGGATGCTGACCCGGCCCGGTGCCTTGGCCTTCACGTACTCCTCGTTGAAGATGACCTGGTGGGCAATCGATGCGCCGCGCCCCCCGAACTCCTTCGGCCACCCGAGGCACGTCCATCCACCGGCGGCCAATACTTTCTCCCACTCGAGGCGGATGTCGAAACCGAAGGTCTCGTCGCCCGAGCCGCCACGGCCGCCTAGGGCGGCGAACGTACCGACCACGTGGGCGGACATCCAGACCTGGACCTCCTTGCGGAAAGCCTCGTCCTCGGGTCGGTCTCGAAGGTCCATAGTGGGCGGCGTCCTGGCAGAGGGAGGAGGGGCGGGCGAAATCTGACGCGACGTTAGCAAAGGCGGTTTCGAGCCCGACCCTGGCCACATGTGGCCACCGGCCGGGGTGGGTTCGCCGTTTTCCCTGGTCGGCGGGGCACCGATCGAGCGATGTTGCAACCAGGCCACAACGGTGCGGGTCAATGCTTTTGGAATAGCTGGCGAAGCAGCGGGTCGCATCGAGCAAGGGATCCGGACCCCGATGGACTGGATGGGGACGGGAACACCGGTTGCCCAGCAGGCGTTGACTCCATCAGACGCAGCCCGCGACCTCCGGCACCGTCCGGACAGCCCGGCAACCACCGAGCGAGAGGAGTAGCCATGAGCACCACGAACGACCCCACCACCAGCGGCGACAAGGTCGAGCTGACCGACGAGGAGTGGCGGGCCCGCCTGTCGCCTGAGCGGTACGAGGTGCTGCGCAAGAAGGGCACCGAGCCGGCATGGTCCGGCGAGCTGCTCCACGTTGACGGCAGCGGCATGTTCACGTGTGCCGGTTGCGGCACCGAGCTGTTCCCCACGGATGCGAAGTTCGAGTCCGGGTCGGGTTGGCCCAGCTTCACCCGGGCGCTGGCCGACGGCACCGTCGAGGAGCACGACGACAGTTCGTACGGTATGCGCCGCACGGAGATCACGTGTGCCCGCTGCGGCGGCCACCTCGGTCACGTCTTTCCCGACGGTCCGGGGCCGACCGGGCAGCGCTACTGCGTGAACTCGTTGTCCTTGGAGTTCGAGCCTTCCGAGGAGTGATCTCGGGGGCACCGCCCCACAATTTCCCCCCCAACCCCCGCGATCCGCCCCCGACGTCCCCCCGATCGGGGGCGGAGCCGCGTGGTCGTCGATGGGCGGGCCGATCAGCGGCAGACCAGGCGCTCCTCCAGGAGTTCGAACAGGAACCCGAGGGAGTCGGCCTCCTCGAGACCGCCCGACCGCACCAGGATCCGG
The DNA here is from genome assembly GCA_036513075.1 of Acidimicrobiales bacterium. Lineage (GTDB taxonomy): Bacteria > Actinomycetota > Acidimicrobiia > Acidimicrobiales > RAAP-2 > Bog-756. The sequence continues at coordinate 17,664 of DATBZS010000046.1, read as the reverse complement.
CCGGCGTCGGCCAGCGCCTGGCAGGCTCCGAAGGCCTCATCTTTGGAGAGGATCACCCGGACGCCGAAGTGGAGTGGGGCCGGTGCCCGGCGGTCAGGCACGGACCCCGTCCTCGGCGAACGACCCGGCGTCAACCTCCGCAGCCGGGCGGGACACCCGGTGGACATCGACCGTGGCGAACCGGAGCGCGGGACCGACCTCGTCGGCCACGATCTCGACCTTGAACCGCTTGTCGCCGTCCTCGGTCTCCCAGCTCCGCTGCTCGAGCCGGCCAGTGACGATGACCCGCATCCCCTTGGTCAGGCTGAGGGCCACGTTCTCCGCGAGGTCCCGCCAGGCGACGACATCGAAGAACGAGGTCGACTCTTCCCACTCGTTGGTCTCCCGATTCTGCCAGCGCCGGTTGGCGGCGATGCCCAGCGTGACGGTGGCCTGCCCGTCTCGGGTGTAGCGGATCTCGGGGTCCCGGGTCAGGTTCCCCACGATCGTCGTCGTGGTCGCGCTGCTCATTGCTGTGTCCTCCATGCACCGGAGTGCGTCGCCGCCGGTCGCCTCGGGCGTCCGGTCGGGCCACCCGGACGGGCGGCAAATGCACCCTGAACCGGGAACCTTGCCAAGGGACCGGAGACCACCTGGCAGGACACCTTGCCGGGCGGGCCACACGTAGGATCCGATGACCCGACGGCACCGGAATCCGCGGCTGGTGTGACACGAGAGGACCTGGCGACATGGCACCTGAGGTAACAGACAGCCCCAACGGCGACGACATCTACACCGAGCCCGACGCCGATCCGGACACGCTGGCCAACCTCGGACCGCTCACCCCGATGGCCGGCATCTGGCAGGGCGCGCACGGCGCGGACGAACACCCGGAGTCCTACGGCGTCGGTCGGGACCCCTTCGGCGAGCGGTTCGAACTCCAGCCCATCGACCGTCAGACCAACGGTCCTCAGCTGTTCTACGGGCTCCGCTACCACACCCACATCGCCAAGCCCGACGAGGTCGAGACCTTCCACGACCAGGTCGGTTACTGGCTGTGGGAGCCGGCGACCAACGCCGTGATCCTGACCCTCGGGATTCCCCGGGGCCAGGTGCTGCTGGCCGGGGGCACGGCCGAGCCTGACGCCACCGACTTCGAGGTGCGGGCCGCCCTTGGGTCCGAGATCTACGGGATCCTTTCCAACCCGTTTCTCGACAAGAACTTCCGCACCCCCAGCTACCGGATGCACGTCACCATTCACCCCGACGGGACCTGGTCGTACGAGGAGGAAGGGATGCTCGTCATTCCCGGGCAGGACGAGCCATTCCCCCACATCGACCGAAACACCCTCACCCGGATCGCACCGCCCACGCCCAATCCGTTGGTCGCTCGGGGATGACAGCCGGCAGCGGCTCAGCGGGGGATGTCGCACCACCGGCCGTCGGATCAATGGACGCCGCCATGCCCCCCACGTCCATGTCTCCCCCGTCGCACGGCCCGCTCGACGGGATTCGGGTGCTCGACCTGAGTTCGGTCATCATGGGACCGCTGGCCACCCAGATATTTGGCGACCTCGGCGCCGACGTAATTACCGTCGAAGACCCGAAGGGGACGCTCAGCCGGGTCATGACGGCCGGCCCGGTTCCCCAGCTGTCCGGCCTGGCCCTCAACCTCCTGCGCAACAAACGCAGCGTGGTCCTCGACCTGAAGGACCCCGACGGACGGCGACGGCTACTCGACATCGCCGCCACGGTCGACGTGGTGGTCACCAATCTCCGGCCCGGCACCCTCGGCCGCTTGCGCCTCTCGTATGACGACGTGCGAGAGGTCCGCCCGGACATCGTGTTCTGCCAGGCCCAGGGCTACCCGTCGGACTCCCCGGCGGCCGACGCCCCGGCCTACGACGACGTGATCCAGGCCGGATCGGGAATTCCGGACGCTTTCCGGCGCCAGAGTGGTGTGCCGGTCCTCGTGCCCACCCTGGTGGCCGACAAAGTCAGCGGGCTGACGATCGCCTACGCCGTCCTGGCCGCCCTCTTCGAGCGGGAGCGCACCGGCCGCGGCCAGCGGGTCGAGGTCCCGATGATCGACGTCATGACCGCATTCACCCTCGTCGAGCACGCCGGAGCGGCGACCGCCGTCCCGCCCCAGGGGCCACCGGGCTACAAGCGCATCCTGAATCCCGAGCGCCAACTCCAGCGGACCAGCGATGGCTGGATCAACGTGCTGGCTTACACGCGGGAGAATTACGAGGACCTCTTCCAAGAAGCCGGCCGTCCCGACCTGGCCGACGACGAGCGCATCCGGACGGCCCGGTCCCGGATCGCCAACGCCGACAGCCTCTACCGTGAGGTGGCCGAAGTCCTCGTCACCCGGACTACGGACGAGTGGCTGGCGTTCTGCGCCGACAGGGGGATCCCGGCGTCGGCGGTGCCGACCCTGGAGGATCTGGTCGACGCCCTCCCCGAGGCCGACCACCCACGGGCCGGCCGCTACAAGGTGATTCCCCAGCCCGTGCGGTTCTCGGCCCACCGTGGCCCGACCGTCCACCGCCATGCGGCGCTGAGCGGCGAACACGACGACGAGGTGACCGCCGAAGTGGCCGCCTGGCCCACCCGCACAGCTCCTGCACCTCCCGAACAAACCACCACGGAGAACCGATGACCACACCGACCACCACCACATTTGGCGACGTCACCGCCCGACTCGACGACGGGTACGTGGCAGAGGTCGAGCTGCACCGTCCGCCGGCCAACTACTTCGACAACGCGCTGATGACCGGGGTGGTCGACGCCGTGGCCTGGGCCGAGTCCGCGGGCGGCCGGGCGGTGGTGCTCTGTGCCGAGGGCAGGCACTTCTGCGCCGGGCTCGACTTCGGCGCCTCCGACAAGCCCGGGGGCGGGGCACTGGCCACCCTGTACGGGACGGCCCACCGGTTGATCGACGGGCCCCTGCCCCTGGTGGCCGCCGTCCAGGGGTCGGCCATCGGCGGAGGCCTCGGCCTGGCGCTGGCCGCCGACTTCCGGGTGGCCGCGCCGTCCAGCCGCTTCGCGGCCAACTTCGCCCGGCTCGGCTTCCACCAGGGGTTCGGGATCTCCCTCACCCTGCCCGCCGCGGTCGGTCGCCAGCGGGCCCTCGAGCTGCTTACGACAGGTCGCCGGATCGGCGGCGAGGAGGCGCTGTCCATCGGCCTTGTGGACCGCCTGGCCGATGACCCGCGGGTCGGTGCCCACGAACTCGCGGCCGAGATCGCCGGATCCGCCCCCCTGGCCGTGCGGTCGATCCGGTCCACCCTCCGGGCCGACCTGGTCGACGGGTTCGCCGCCATGGTCGACCACGAGCGGGACGAGCAGGTGCGCCTGATGGAGACGACGGACTTCCGCGAGGGAATCGCCGCCTCGATGGCACGGCGCCCGCCGGAGTTCACGGGCCGGTAACGACCGGGCCGGACCCACCCGCCGGTGGCGGCCAAGCAGGACCCTAGGCAGGTACGGGCGAACGACGATTCCGGAGGGACCAGGTCACTCCCAGGTCAGTCGCCGGCCAGATCGCGGGACAACTCGGCCCGGGAGGCATCCGACATGGCCACACCGGGCCACCCCTCGGAGTACTCCGCATGATCGACCACCAGACGCACCGGGCCGATATGGAATGCCGCCTGAGCCCCGGAGGTGAACGGGAAGCGCACGTAGTGGACAGCCGAGGTGACCTCGGGCCGGGTGAGATGGGTCTCGTGCTCCGCTTCGGGGACCGATCGGACCAGGTGTCGGCTCGTGCCTTCCCCGATCTCGAGCAGCACCGAGCCCTCGATCCCGACCAGCCGGGGCAACCAGTTGCGCAACTGCTCCTCGGAGGTGAGCTCGAGGAAGATCGTGGCCGACAACTCGCCCGGCGCGGGAAGTAGCCGGTTGTAGACGTCGAGTTCGCGCTGGATCTGGGAGTCAGTGATGAGTTTTTCCGCCCGGGCCATCTCCTGGACCTGGAACCGCATGGTCAGCCGGTTCTCGAAGGTGAGGGTGACAACCGGGCCGATACTCACCCGGCGCCGCCGTTTGACGGCGATGACCTCGCGCCGGAACCCGACCCGTTCCCGCTCGTAGGCCCGCTGGTCAGCGATGTCGTCGAGGGTCAGGGGTCGAATGGTCACGGGTACTCCTCGGGGATCCCGTAGGCGCGGGCCATGAGCTGCATGGGGTGGAGCGGCTTGGTGCCCGTCTCCTGCTCGATGGCCCCGTTGGCCAGGTGGCAGTCGCCGCAGACCACTTCGTTGCCGGCGGCCAGGATCTCGGCGGCCATGGGGGCGGCCACCTTGCGGGCCAGGTCGTAATTCTCGGCGCGGTAGCCCCACGTGCCGTCGATGCCCGAACACCGCTGCACCAGCGTGGCCGTTACCCCGGCCACCTTCAGCAGGTCTCGGCTCTTGAGCCCGATGTGCTGGGCCTGGAGGTGGCAGGCCACGTGGTAGGTGACCTGGTCGGGGACGACGCCGGTGTCACGCCCGGTGAAGTCGGTGTCGAGGCACGTGCCCTCACCCTTGTGAAGGGCCATCAGGTACTCGGCCGGGTCCGAGGTGTGCTCGGACACCAGCCGGGCGTCGGCAGCTAGCGGGGTACCGGCCAGGTAGAGGGGGTAGTCCTTCTTCACCACGTAGGCGCAGGTGGGCTGGGCCACGACCACCTCCTTTCCCGACCGCACCTGGGCGGCCAGCACGGTGACGTTTTGTTTGGCCGCCTTGGTGAATTCTTTGATGTTGCCCTGGTGGAGCCACGGAGCGCCGCAGCACCGGGTCCCTTCGGGGAGCGCGCAGGTGACGCGGTTGTGCTCGTACACCTTGACCAGGTCCTGGCCGATGGCCGGCTCCATGTACTCGATGAAGCAGGTCGGGAAGACCGATACCTCGCCCTGGACGCTGCCGTCGACGAACGACCTCAGCCCGCGGACGCCGGCCCGCCGGCGGAACCACGTGGTGAAGCGGGTTCGGGCGTACGGCGGCAGCAGCCGCTCGGCGGCCATGCCGGCCGTTGCTTCCATCAGCTTCCGGGCCCACGAGCCCGGCGTGCCGGTGAGGGCGTTGACCAGCGGGGCCGCGGCCACCGACACCCGTCCCATCAGATCGGTACGGGCCAACACCTGATCGGTCATCCGCTCCTTGGCGGGTCGGCCCTCGGCGTGGCGAACGGCGTTGGCCCGCATCATGAGGCGGGGGAAGTCGAGTTGCCATTCGTGGGGTGGCACGTACGGGCACTTCGCGTAGCAGAGCTTGCACTGGTAGCACTCGTCGACCACCCGGTCCTGGTCGGCCGCGGTGAGGGCCGCCACCTCGCCGTCATTGGCGTCGATCAGGTCGAACATCGTCGGGAACGACGGGCACAGATTGAAACACAGCCGACATCCGTGGCACAGGTCGAAGACCCGACCGAGTTCGACCCGCAGGTCGCCCTCGTCGAGGTAGGCGGAATTATCCGGGGTGTATGTGGTGGTCATGGCTCCTCCTCAGTGTCGGCCTCCGGGGCGCCGCACGACGCCGGTCCGCTCCCCGAGGACCAGCCGCGGCGACGGGCGCCACAGGGCGTCAGGAGACCGACGTGAGTCCTTCGGTGAAGCGTCCGGCGTGGCTCTTTTCGGCCCGGGCCAGCGTCTCGAACCACTCGGCGATCTCCTCGAATCCCTCGTCGCGCGCCGTCCGGGCGAATCCGGGGTACATCTCGGAGTACTCGTAGGTTTCACCCTCGATGGCCGACTTGAGGTTGTCCTCGGTGGCCCCCACCGGGGCACCCGTCACCGGATCCCCCACCTCGCGGAGGAAGTCGAAGTGGCCGAACGCGTGGCCGGTCTCGCCCTCGGCAACGGAGCGGAAGAGGGCGGCAACGTCCGGGTAGCCCTCGACGTCTGCCTTCTGGGCGAAGTAGAGATAGCGCCGGTTGGCCTGGCTCTCGCCGGCGAAGGCCTCTTTCAGGTTGGCTTCGGTCTTGCTGTCCTTGAGTCCTGGCATGTGTGGTCCTTTCATGTCGTGAATGTCTGGTCGTATATCGGTGGGGATGCGGTCAAGGTCGTGCGGTTCGGTCAGGTGCGCCGGCTTCCGGCGGCGACTGCCGGCACCGGAGCGCGGTACCCGTCCCGGCAGGACGGGCACAGGCCCCGGAAGACAACCTCGGCCGAACCCACTTCGAAGCCGAGATCGGCGCCTTTGGGCACGGCCAGGTCGGGAAAGTCGACGACCAGGTCGCGGATGCTGCCGCACCGGCGACACACCAGGTGGTGGTGAGGGTCGTCGACGTTGGGGTCGAAGCGGGTCATGCCGGTGCCGACGTCGAGGGCGGCGATCTCGCCCAGTTCGGCCAGATCGTGGAGGGTCTGGTAGACGGTCTTGAGGGAGATGGTCTCCATCTCCCGGGACGCCGCGGCGTGCACCGACTCGGCCGACGGATGGGTCTCGTCACCCTGGAGGATCCGGAAGATGCACTGCCGCTGGGCCGTTACCTTGCGCCGGGAAGCCCGGAACAGATCGGTCAACTCGTCGGGCGTGCGCACGCAGATGACATTACCACCAAGTGTTGTCAAACAACAATCATTGGTGATATGGAAGCTCCGGGGCGCGGTGTGCCCAGGTCGGCCCGCCAGTGGTCGAATCGTCGATGGGTGTTGTTGGTCAGGAGGAACGGCACGGTCCGACGGCCGTGCACCGGCGGGATCGGACGGCCACCTGTGGCAGGCTTTCGGAATGCCCGCACCCGCGCCGTCTTCGTCGACGAGCCGTGAGCCGTTCGACCGGGACCGGGCGCTAGCCCGGATGGCCACTGAGTCGTTCGACGTGCTGGTCGTGGGCGGAGGGATTACAGGGGCGGGAGTGGCTCTCGACGCGGCCAGCCGGGGCTTGAAGACCGCCCTGGTCGAACAGGACGATTTCGCGTCAGGCACGTCGTCGAAGTCCTCGAAGCTCATCCACGGCGGGCTGCGCTACCTCCAGCAGCACGAGTACCGGCTGGTCTACGAGAACCTGGCCGAGCGGCAACGCCTGTTGGACAACGCGCCCCACCTTGTGTCACCACTGCCGTTCCTCATCCCCCTGTTCGGCAAGCCGGGCGTCGTCAATAAGAGCGTGGCCCGGGTCTATCGCACCGCCCTGTGGCTCTACGACCTGACCGGCGGGGTGCGCATCGGCCGCCGGCACGAGAAGGTCACCCGGGAACAGGCTCTCGAGCACATGCCGACCCTGCGAGCGGACCGCCTGGCCGCCGGTTTTCTGTACTGGGATGCCCGATCCGACGACTCCCGGCTCACGCTCACCGTGCTGCGCACCGCGGTCCTCGACCACGGGGCCACGGCGGCCAACCACACCCGGGTGACCGGACTGGTGACCGACGCCGGGGGCCGGGTCTGCGGTGCCACCGTCGCCCCCAATGGCGCCGAGCCCTTCGCCATCCGGGCGTCACTGGTGGTCAATGCAGCCGGCGTCTGGTCCGACGAGGTCCGCACCTTCGACGAGGGTCACGATCCTCACTCCATCCGGCCGGCCAAGGGCATCCACATCACCGTGCCCGAAGAGGCGTTCCCGTGCGACATCGCCGCCGTGATCCCGGTCAGGGAGGACAAGCGCTCGATCTTCGTCGTGTCGTGGGGCGACCAGGTCTACCTGGGCACCACCGACACGGCCTGGGACGGCCCTCTCGACGACCCGTCGTGCACCCCTGAGGACGTGGACTACATCCTCGGCGCGGCCAACGCCGTCTCCACCCGCCAGCTCACCAGGTCCGACATCACCGGGATCTGGTCCGGACTGCGCCCGCTGCTCGCCCCCGAGCAGAAAGGCGGAAACAGCGAGCGAACCGCCGACCTGTCGCGCCGCCACACCGTACGCACCTCGGATGGCGGCCTGGTGACGGTAACCGGCGGCAAGCTCACCACCTACCGCAAGATGGCCGAGGACACCGTCGACGTGGCGGTCGCCGCCCTCGGTCGCAAGGGCCTTCGGTGCCGGACGAAGAGCATGCGCCTCCACGGTGCGCCCGCCGGCCGGCGGGCGGAGCCGAAGGCCGGCGGGGCCGGCGCCAACCTGCGCACCGATCCGGTCCACCCCGAGACCACCCGGGCCACCATTCTCGCCGGCCGCTATGGAACCGAGGCTCCGGCCGTGCTGGCCATGGCCGAGGGCCGACCGGAGCTGCTCGAGCCGCTGGTGACCGGCCTCCCCTACCTGGCCGTCGAGGCACTGTGGGCCGTCCGTCGGGAGATGGCCGGCTCGGTGTCCGACGTCCTCGACCGCCGCACCCAGTCGTCGTACCGCGATGCCCGGGCAGCAGCGTCAGCTGCACCGTCCGTCGCCGCCCTCATCGGTCCCGAACTCGGCTGGGACGTCGACCGGACCCGGTCCGAGGCCGAGGCGTACGCCACCCGCGTCCGGGCCGACCTGACCCGGGCCGGACTCGATCCCGACGGCTCCGGGGTCGGGCCGTCAGTGGCCGCAGTTGGCGGGACCGGCGACATGCCCGGTCAGGCCGCCTCATGAGCCAACCGACGCCGGTCGCCCCGATCGACGCGCCCCCAGCCGACGTCGTGGACCGATTGGACAGCGCCAGGGTGGCCGTCGATGACGACCTGGCCCGCCGACTCGGCGACGCCTGCGACTCGGTGTCCGTGCTCGACGCCGACCGGGCCGAGGCCGGTCGGGACTGGTGGCCACTCGCTATCGGCTGGGCAGCCGCCGGCGCCGTCCCGTCGCGGCCCGCCCTGGTGGCCCGACCCACTGACACCGCCCAGGTCTCGGCCGTGCTGTCCTTGTGCGACGCGGCCCGTGTGCCCGTCACCCCGGCGGGCGGACGCAGCGGCGTGTGCGGGGCGTCGGTCCCACTGTTCGGCGGTGTCGCCCTCGACCTGTGTGGACTCTCCGGAATCGGCAATGTGGACGCGACGTCGCTCGTCGCCGACCTGCGCGCCGGCACGTTCGGCCCCGATGTGGAGTCGGGCCTGCGGGACGGGTACGGCCTCACCCTCGGCCACTGGCCGCAGTCGATGGACCTTTCGACCGTCGGCGGCTGGCTGGCCTGCCGCGGGGCGGGCCAGTACTCCAACCGTTACGGGAAGATCGAGGACATGGTCCTCGGACTCGAGGTGGTGTTGGCCGACGGTCGAATCGTCCGCACAGGGGGCACGGGGCCTCGCTCGGCCACCGGGCCCGACCTAACCCAGCTCTTCGTGGGCAGCGAGGGCACCCTCGGCGTGATCACCGAGGGCCGGTTCCGGGTACACCCGGTACCAGAGGGCGAAGGGCGCCGCTCCGTCGGGTTCGACTCGTTCGCCGACGGACTCGACGCCTGCCGGCGGATCCTGCGCCGAGGTGCCTCCCCCGCCGTCCTGCGCCTCTACGACGCCACCGAATCGGGCCGCAACTTCGACCAGCCCGACACCAACGTGCTGATAATCCTCGACGAGGCCGACCCGGCACTCCTCGGGGCCACCCTCGACGTGGTCGACCAGGAGTGCGCGGGGGCGGCCCCCCTCGACATCGGACTGGTGGACCGGTGGCTCACCCACCGCAACGACGTGTCCGCCCTCGCCCCACTGTGGCGATCGGGAGTGGTCGTCGACACCGTCGAAGTCTCGGCCCGCTGGACCGCGCTGCCTGGCCTGTACACGGCAGTGCTCGACGCACTGGCCGGAGTCGACGGCACTCTGGTGGCGTCCTCCCACCAGAGTCACGCCTACACCGACGGCGCCTGCCTCTACTTCACCTTCGCCGGCCGTCCTCCCGACGAGTTGACCGGCGACGGCCGTGACGCCTGGATCAGCGACTACTACCGCCGCGCCTGGGACGAGGTCACCCGCTCCACCATCGACGCCGGCGGCGCCATCAGCCATCACCACGGCATCGGCCTCAACCGCGCCCGCTTCCTGGCCGACGGTCTGGGAGCCGCGTTCGCCGTGTTGGCCTCGGTAAAGGATGCCCTCGACCCCCATGGCATCCTCAATCCCGGCAAGCTCGGTCTGCCCACCGCCTTCGGCCCGGTGCCCTGGCCGTGAGCATCCTGGTCGTCGACGTCGGCACGTCGGGGGTGCGGGGCGCCGTGGTCCGCCCCGACGCCACCGTCGAGCACATCCACCACGTCCCCGTGTTGCCTGATACCCCCTTCCCCGGGCTGGTCGAGTTCGACGGCTTGGCCATCGCTTCGGCGGTGGCCGATGTGGCCGCCCGGAGCCTGGCCGACGGCGGCCCAGTCGATGCCGTCGGGATCGCCAACCAGAGGGCCTCGACCCTGGTATGGGACCGGGCAACGGGTATTCCCGTGGCTCCCGGCCTCGGATGGCAGGACCTGCGCACAGTCGGGACCTGTCTCGAGCTCCAAGGTCAGGGGATCCGGATCGCCCCAAACGCCTCAGCCACCAAGTTGGCCGCCATCCTCGACCAGGCCGACCCCGACCGGTCCCGGGCCGAACGCGGCGAGCTGGCATTCGGGACCATAGACACCTGGGTGGCCTGGATCCTGTCGGACGGCCAGTTGCACGTTACCGACGCCTCCAACGCCGGCGTGACCGGCCTACTCCACGGCGACGGGTCGAGCTGGAGCGAGCAACTGCTGTCAGCCTTGCGTATTCCCGCCGCGGTCCTGCCCACCATCGTCGACTCGTCGGGCACCGTCGGCGCCGCGTCGACCCTGGCCGGCGCACCCCTGATCACCGGAATGGCCGGGGACCAGCAGGCCTCCCTCATCGGGCAGAGCTGCACATCAGCCGGCCAGGCCAAAGCCACCTTCGGGACCGGCGGCATGCTCGACCAGTGCATCGGAGCCGACCGTCCGCCCCAGGCGGTCCGGGGCCCGGCCGGGACCATCCCGATCATCGCCTGGCGCCGCGCCGGGCGGATCACCTGGGGCCTCGAGGCCATCATGCTGTCGGCCGGCACCTGCGTGGAGTGGTTGCGGGACGACCTCGGGATCATCGACGACGCCGCCGACTCGGCCACCGTGGCCGCCGGATGCGACGACACAGGGGACGTCTGGTTCGTGCCCGCCCTCCTCGGGCTCGGCACGCCGGTGTGGGACTTCGGTGCCCGCGGCATGCTCTGCGGCCTGACCCGGGGCAGCGGCCGGGCCGAAGTGGTCCGGGCCGTGCTCGAGGGCGTGGCCCACCGGGGGAGCGACCTCCTGGAGGCGGCCGAGTCCGACTCGGGAATGCCGATCGGCGTCCTACGGGTCGACGGCGGAATGACGGCCAACCACGTCTTCACCCAGGCTCTGGCCGACGCCTGCGGGCGGCCCATCGAGGTCTCGCCAGTGCTCGAGGCCACCACCCTGGGCGCGGCATTCCTGGCCGGCATGGCTGTGGGCACCTGGGCCGGAGAAGACGATGTGGCCGCCGCCTGGATCCCCCGGGCCGAGATACTCCCGGCCATCAACGACGCCGAGCGGCTGTCGGCCCGGTCCCGGTGGCTGGAGGCCCGCTCCCGGTCCGAAGGCGCAGTGCCGGAGCTGTCCGGCATCGACTTCTGAACCTGGTCCATCCGGGGTGCGAGGGTGCAGGGGCGCGGGGTGCAGGGCGTCACGGGGGTGCGGGGCGTACTGGGGGTGCAGGGCGTACCGGACGGCGGCAGTCGGGTCGGCAAATCGAGTGCGCTCAGCGTGCCACCACTGTCTGTCAGCCTTTTCGGTCAGGTGAGAGGCGGGTCGTCGGTTCCACGTCGCTTGGGTGCGTTGTGGTGCCGCGAAGGTGACACCTACACTGGAACGTGCAGCATGCGCGGCGCCGTCGCCGCCCCAACGGCCCGGGCCGGGGAAGCAGGAGACCCATGACCACCGGCATCGAGACGCGGGATGCGGGTGACCTGCCGGGAGCCGATCCCGCCGTTGTCACCGGGGCCATTCCGGTCCCGTCGGCGGCGCCCATCGACGATGCCGTCGGGCTCGCAAACGATCTTCACACCGCCCTGTCCGGCGTCCTGCTCGGCACTCCGGTGGCCGTCACCACAGCCGTGGTCGCCGCCCTTTCGGGGTCGCACCTGCTGATCGAGGATGTGCCGGGGGTCGGCAAGACCGTCCTGGCCCGAGCCCTGGCCGGTGCGCTCGGTGCGGAACTCTCGCGGGTCCAGGGCCATCCGGACCTCCTTCCCTCCGACATTACGGGCGTCACCGTCTACTCGCCCGAGACGGCCACCTGGGAGTTCCGTCGGGGTCCCGTGTTCGCCAATGTGGTCCTCCTGGATGAGATGAACCGGACCCCGCCGCGCACCCAGTCAGCCCTTCTCGAGTCGATGGAGGAGCAGCAGGTGTCGGTGGACGGCGAGTCGTGGCCGCTCCCCCGTCCGCATCTGGTGATCGGCACCCAGAACCCTGTCGGTCAGGTGGGCACCTATCCCCTGGCCGAGAGCCAGCTCGATCGCTTCGGCCTGTCCACCTCGATCGGCTACCCCGACGCCGAGGTCGAGACCCGCCTCGTCCTCCACAACGGCGGCCGCTATGCCCTCGATTCGCTCGTGCCGGTGGCCGACACCGCCCGCTGGGAGCGGGCGATCGCCGCCACCGCCGACGTGCTCGTGGTCCACGAGGTGGCCGAATACGCCGTCGCCCTCGTCCGGGCCACCCGGACGACCGGTTCGGTGCGCCTCGGGGCCAGCCCCCGGGCCGCCATCTCGCTTCTGCGCTCGGCCCAGGCCTACGCCGTGCTGTCGGGCCGCCCCTACGTCACCCCTGGGGACGTCCAGGCCGTAGCGGTGGCCTGCCTGTCCCACCGGCTGATCGCCGAGGGGACGGCGGGCGAGGGCCCGGTACTCGTCGGCCGCGTTATTGCCGACACCCCCGCACCCACGACGTGAGCCGTACGACTCCCCGTCGTGGCCAGACTCGGGGGCGGGTAGCCCAGGCCGCGCTGGTCGGGATTGCCGCAGGTCTGATCGGTGTCGCCGTGTCACGGGCGCTGTTCGGTCCCGTCGCCGCCCCGTTCGGCGTCATCATTGGCGCCGCCGCCCTGGTCGCCGGCACCCTGATGTCGTGGCGAGTCCACCGAATTCGCCGTCCGGCCGATTCGGCGGGGATCCCCCGCGGTGTGAATCTCCGACGCCGGGCCCACCCGGTGGCCTGGATCAGTCCGGTGACCGGAAGCATCATCACCATGCTGGCGTGGGCCGGCGTCTCCCATTCGAGCGGCTCGGGGTGGGTGCAGACAGTCGGTGCCCTGCTTGGTGCCTTCCTCCTGGTCGGCCTCGTCGCACCGATCGTCCCCGCCCGACGGGCCCACCTGGAGTGCACCGCCTGCCCCGCCGACGCCCGGGCCGGACAGCCGCTCGAACTCACCTTCGAGGTCGACCGCCCCGTCCGTATCCACCCGAGGTACCCGGCCGGCGCCGAGCATCAGGCCGGCGGCCACCAACGGGGCTCCCGGACCGCCGTCCTCCGGTGCACACCGGGTCGGCGGGGCATCCTCGACACCGTGGTCGTCGAGGTCGCCTCCAGCGCTCCGTTCGGGCTGGTGTGGTGGGCACGCGACGTCGAGGTGGTACTTCCCCGCGTACTCCACGTCGCCCCGCGCACCGGCGAGCACGACCGACCACTGGCCTCGATGGCCGATGCCCACGGTGAGGCCGTGGCGCGGGTGCCCTCCGGGTTGGGCGAGCCTCGGGGCGTCCGCCCCTACACGGCGGGTGATCCCCGACGAGCCGTCCATTGGCCCGCTACTGCCCACGCCGGGACCCTGATGGTCCGTGAGTCCGAGCGCCAGGTCGATGACCCGGTGGTGGTCGACCTTGTCCTTCCCGATGACCCGGCAGCGGCCGAGGAAGAGGCCGAGCGCATGATGGCGGCCGTCGGCAACTGCCTGGCCCGCCGCAAACCGGTGGTGCTGATCACCCGGGAGGCGGGAGGCCGGGTGATCCGGTCCGTCGCCGACACGGTGGATCTCGGACGTCGGCTGGCCCGGGCGGTGCCGTCATGACGGTGTGGCAGCGGTTCGTGGAAGTCAACCGGCCCGGCCCGCCGGAAGACTCGATCTCCTTCCGGGCAGCCTCCGTCATGGCCGTCCTCGTCGGGATCGGCGCCTGCTGGTCCGAAGGCGAGCTGAGCCCGACCGTCTCGCTCTTCGCCGTGATCGCCACCGTGGTGGGCAACATCGTCTCGTACCGCCGACGGGCACGCCCATGGCCTGGGGTCAAGCCGGTGCTGGCTGTGTGTGCGATCGGTGGCTTCGTCTGGTTCATTCTCACAGTGACCCACAACGCCACCCCGGGCGACATCTCCACCGTCGAGTCGCCACTGGCTGTGCTATTCGCCTGGGTGCTGTCGACCCACGCGTTCGATGTGCCGTCCCGCCGCGACGTGACCTACACCCTGGCCGGTTCGACGGCCCTGATCGCGGTGGCTGCCGCACAGTCCGTCGACCTGGCCCTCGGTGCCTGGGTCCTGGCCTGGGTCGGGTGCGGGATATGGGGCCTCGTCGCCATGTGGCAGTCATTGTCAGAGACGAAGGGCATCCCGTGGCGGTCCCTGCTCGTGGCCGGCGGGCTGGTGGCCGTGGCGGCCGTCCTCCTTGTCGCCGTGCTGCCCGCACCCAAGGTATCGACCAGCCTCGCCTTCACCTCGTCGTCTCCGAACCCGCAACCGGTCTCGTCACCCACCGACCTGACTGACGGCAGCGGCGCACTGCCCGCCCATGCTGCCAACGCTGCGGGGCGTACGGGAGTTGGCGGATTCCTCGGGTTCGCCAAGTCGCTCGACACCGCCGATCGGGTCTCGCTCGGCAACAAGGTCATCATGCGGGTCCGGGCCTCCCGTCCCAACTATTGGGTCGGCCAGACCTTCGACGGGTGGACCGGTCGGGCCTGGGTCCAGTCAGCCAATCCGGTCAACGGCCCCCGCGTCGGGCGGATCACCGGCGGTTCACCATTCGTCATCCCCACGTACCCGGACCAGGTGGCCGACCTGGCCTCAGGCGCCGAGGACATCCAAACCTTCTACCTCACCGACGGCGGCCCCAACCTGGTGTTCCACGCCGACAACGTCCAACGCCTCTACCTCCAGACCCGGGCCGTCCTCGTGACCCCCGACGGCACCATCGCCTCCACAACATCGATGGGGGCCGGCACCATCTACACCGTCGTCTCCAATGACACCAACGCCACCGCTGCCCAGCTGCAGAACGCATCCGCACCCGGGGCCGCGGGACCGGCCCTTGGCGCGAACAACTCCACCCTGGTCGGAGCAAGCCGCTACCTGCAGCTCCCCCACGCCTATCCGCGGGTGGCGGCGCTGGCCGCTTCGATTACCGCCGGGGTCGGGGCTGGGCCGGCGGTGGGAAGCGGAGCGGCAGGCGCGACAGGTGCGACAGGTGCGGCTACGCAGAGCCCGGCCACCATCGACCCACACACCTACGACAAGGTCGAGGCCATCGGGCGCTGGATGGCGACCCACGTCCACTACACCACTGACATCCCGCCGCTGCCCGCCGGGTCGGACGCCGTGGACTCGTTCCTCTTCGGGACGCGGCGCGGCTACTGCGAGCAAATCTCGACGGCGACCGTCGTGATGCTGCGAAGCCTCGGGATCCCGGCGAGGGAGGCCGTGGGCTACGTGCCCGGCCCGTACAACCCGATCACCGACCTCTACGACATCCAGGCCAAGGACGCCCACGCCTGGGTCCAGGTCTGGTTCCCGGGCTACGGCTGGCAGAACTTCGATCCCACAGCGAACGTGCCCCTGGCCAACCCCACCCCGGGCTCGGTGCTGGCCACCTCGTTGGGCCACACGCTGGGTCGGGTGCCATGGATACCGATCTCCGTGGTGGTGGCTGCGGCCGCGGTGGTCGTCTGGGTCTTCCGGCGTCGCTCCCGCCGTCCCGCCACCTGGGCGCACCAGGTGGCGGCCGACCTGGCGACCGCCGGTGCCCGCCTAGGCCTCGGTCGACGAGCCGACGAGACGCTGACGGCCTATGGTCGCCGGCTGTCGGCCGCAGCGCCCGACCAGGCCCGCGACCTGGCATCCGTGACCGGACTGGTGGAACGCGCCACCTACGGCGGCATCGAGCCGACCGCCGATCAGATCGCCGCCGCATTGATCGTTACCCGCCGGTTCCGAGGAGTGCCGAAGCGGCGCCGGCGTGCAGCGGGTTCCGGCGGTCCGCCCGAATCGGCCGGGTCCGACGCGGCCGAGGGTCAGGCCCGGGAGTGGGCCAGCGCGTCGTCGAACGAAGCACCGGCGGCCAACAGGGGGCGATAGCCCATGAGCTTGGCCGGCTGGCTGAACGACAGCACTCCGCCGAGACGGTGCCCTGAGCGGTAGAGGGCGATCAGCTTCCCTTCGGAGCCCGAGCCACTGACCACCACCACGTCGTCGTCCGGGCTCGGCAGGCCGATCATCTGGATCTTGGTCGTGTACTGGTCCGACCAGAAGAATGGGACCGGATCGTAGGGCACCGCCTCGGCGGATCCGGCCACCAGATTGCGAGCGGCGGCCGCACCCCCTTCAGCGGCGTTGGTCCAGTGCTCCACACGTGCCGGCCGGCCCGTGGACGGGCGGACCCAATTGGCCACGTCACCGGCGGCCACCACCCGGTCGGCCGCGAAGAGGGATCCGTCGCACAGGACCCCGTTGTCGAGGGTCAAGCCAGAGGCGGCCAGCCAGTTGACCGACGGCGACACACCGATGCCCACCACCACCACGTCGGCCGGCAACCGCGTCCCGTCATCGAGGCAGACCGTGACCGGGTCGGGTCCGCCCGGATCAGGCTCGAGGTGGTCGATGGTGATGCTGCACCGCAGATCCATGCCGTTGGCCAGGTGGAGGTCAGCGCAGGCCTGGCCCATCTCGTCGCCGAGCACCCGGGCCAACGGCGTGTGGTACGCCTCGAGGAGGGTGACCTTGGCACCCAGGCCCTGGCATGTGGCGGCCACTTCGGATCCGATGAAGCCGGCGCCGATCACGACTACGCGGGGCTCGTCGCCGGCGGCGGCCAAGCCCGCCTTGATTCCGAGGCAGTCGTCAAGGGTGCGTAGCACCCACACCCCGGCCATTCCCTCGGTACCGGGCAGGGTCCGGGTGGCGGCTCCGGTGGCGATGATGAGCCCGTCGTAGATGATCTCGGAACCGTCGTTGCAGGCAACCGTACGGGTATCAGTGTCGAGATCCGTGGCCCGGCGCCCGAGGCGGAACTCGAGTCCGAGGGCGTCTTGTGCGTCCGGCGTGTGGTGGTGGATGCGCTCCACCTCCCACTTGCCAGACAGCACCTGCTTCGAGAGCGGCGGACGGTCGTAGGGGGCGTGCACCTCCTCTCCCACAATGATGACCGGGCCGGTGTGGCCCTCGTGGCGGATCTCCTCGGCGGCCCGCAAGCCGGCCAGCGAAGCACCGACCACGACAATTGTTCCGTCCGGTGACACGGGTTCGCTCATGGAGCGAATCGTAGAGGTGCCTTCAGCCGTAGCGCACCAACGGGCTTCCTGCGGGTATCAGGTATTTGGTCGGAGGTCCTCGGTTAGCCAGGTGGAGCCCCCTCGGGTGACCTCCGGCATGTCGGCGGACATCGCCCGAGGGGCGGGACCGGCGTCGAGGAATAGACCGATGTGTGGTGACCCGCCTCACTTCCGCGGGGTGGCCTCCGGTGGCCGGTCTCGATCCCGGTTTCGCCGGGCCTGGGCGGTGTCGAACCCGAGATCGGGTTCCTGGCCAAATGGTGGCTGGGGCGTGAAGCTCCACTGGGGGTCCTCGTCG
>DATBZS010000045.1:0-28086 GCA_036513075.1 Acidimicrobiales bacterium | reverse complement strand
TGTGGCCGAATGCGTCGAAGAGGTAGCCGCCGAGCGTGACGTACTCGCCCTCGGGCAGTGCGACACCCAACTGGTCGGCCAGGTCGTCGACACTCATCCGACCGTCCACCAGCCACCGTTGGCCGTCGACGCGGATGACCTCGGGCTCCTCGTCGGGGTCGAACTCGTCGGGAAGGTCACCGACCAGGGCACCGAGCAGGTCCTTCACTGTGATGACCCCCTCGACCCCGGCGTGCTCATCGACGACCACGGCGAAGGCCCGTCGCTGCCGCCGCATCTCGGCCAGCACGTCGAGGACGAGCCGGGACTCGGGCACCAGGAAGGGCTGGCGCAGCCGCCGCGCGATGTCGATCGGGTCGGGAGACCGTTCGCCCTCGTCCGGCGTCCCGACCGTCCGCCCTGCCCGGAACAGATCGTTGACGAAGAGCACGCCGATCAGGTCGTCGAGGTCCTCACCGCATACCGGATAGCAGCTGTGGCCCGACTCGCGCACCGCCTTCGATACCGCCTCGACGGTCAGGGGGATGGTGAGCGCCACCACGTCCACCCGGGGGGTCATGACCTCCCGTACCGCGGTGTCCCGCAGGTCGTGCAGGGCATCGATGATGAACTGCTCCTGGGCGTCGGCGCCCCCGTCCACCGGGAGGCCCGATCCATCGCTGCCGCCGGCCGCCTGGGCCGGATCGCGGCGACGGGACCGCCGTCCGGGCGATCCTTCGGTCTGGTCTTCGTGGCGACGGAACACGGACAACGCGGTGACCCGGTCTGTAGGGGATGGGGCCGTCAGGCGTCGGACGGAACGGCGACGACCGACAACGGGGCGTAGGACTCGTCGTAGTAGGTGCCGCCGCCCAGGAGCGCGGTCACCGACCGGCGGAGCCGGATGGGGTCGAGTGGTTTGACCAGCCATCCCTCGGCACCCGAGCGCCGGGCCAGGAACACGTCGGGGCGGCGGTCCAGAAGCATCAGGACGGGCACGTGGGCGAGCTTGCCGTAGGAGGCCTCGAGGTGGAGCTCGAGGGTGGTGGCCATGCCGCCCATGTTGCCCATCTGCATGTCGACGATGACCAGGTCGGGCATCGAGCCGGCCACGAGGACCATCACCTCGGGCCCGGAGCGGGCCTCGACGATGGTGGTGTCCGGTGACCCGGCGATGGCCGCGATCTCGGCTCGGACGGTCGGGGCGTCACTGGCCACGAGGATGGTCGGCACATCCAGAGGTTAGCGCCCTCGGCGACCCCGGCCCCACGTGGGCCAGTGCGGCACCGGGGCCCGGGGAGCGGTCAGGCCCCGTCCGGGGCGAAGAGCAGATCAGCCATCTCAGCCAGGCCGGCAAGGTCGTGGACGTCGGTGTTGAGCAGGGGGATCCGGTACACGGGGGCGGGGGCGACCTCGGCCACCAACGAGGCGAAGGCCGCCTCCTCGCGGTCCGAAGCCCGGGTGTACCCGGCCAGGTTCTCCACCAGATCGGCCAGCGCTCCGGCGGGCCCACCGTCAGACCCGGACCGGTCGGAGTAGGGGGTCAGCCGGGCGAGCTGTTCGTCGGAGGCGAACCGGGGTTGGACCCGGTTGACGATCAGCGAGGTGGCCGACATGCCCGACTCGGCGAGCTTGCCCGAGAAGTGCACGGCTTCGTCCACCGAATCAGGCCGGGGGGAGGCCACGAGCACGAAGGCCGTGGAGGGCTGGACCAGGAGCTCGCGCACTCTGGCGGCCCGCAGGCGGAACCCCTCTTCCATCCCCTCGAAGGCCTGGAAGAAGGCGACGGCGTCGTGGACGATGTCCGCCCCGGCCACCTTGGCGATGGTCCGCAGCAGGGCCTGCGCCGCCACCCCCATGAACCGCAGTCCCACCCGGGTCGGGGCCATCAGCGCCTTGAAGACCCGGTTCTCGAGGAAGTGGGTGAGCCGGCGGGGGGCGTCGAGGAAGTCGAGGGCGTTGCGCGACGGGGGGGTGTCCACCACGATCACATCGAACCCGCCCTCTTCCACCAGTTCGTGGAGCTTCTCCATGGCCATGTACTCCTGGGTGCCCGAGAGGGTTCCCGTCAGGTTCCGGTAGATGCGGTTGACCCGTATGTCCTCGGCCTGGGCCTCGGTGTCGGCATAGCGGTCGACGAGGTCGTCGAACGTGCCTTTCGGGTCGAGCATCAGGGCGTGCAGCTCGCCTGGCCAGTCGCCTTCGATGCGGGTCGGACTGTTGGAGAGCTCGTCGACTCCGAGGGAGTTGGCCAGTCGCCGTGCCGGGTCGATGGTCACCACGCAGGCTCGACGACCGAGCCGGGCGGCCTGGAGCGCGATGACGGCCGACGTGGTGGTTTTGCCCACGCCGCCCGACCCGCAGCAGATCACGATCGACCGCTCGCGGACCACGTCACCGATGGGGGCCGGCCCCGGGGCCTGCGGCGGCGCCGGCGGCGACGTCGTCACAGGGCCACCCGGTCGGGCTCGTGGAGGGTCTCGATGCCGGCGGCCAGGGCCTGGCTCAGTGCATCGAGCTCCCGGGGACCGATGGTGTCGGAGAACAGGTACGGCACCCTGAGCTGGGGCAGCGGAAGTTTCTCGGCCAGCCGGGTCACCTGCTCCTCTTGGAGCTCGTGGCGGCGTTGGCGGAAGCGGCGGGCCTGCTCCAACGAGTCGACCAGCGCCGGATCGAGGTTGACGCCGGCCGCGGCCACGGTGTCGGCCGTCGGCGTCATCAATGATCCGACCGGCGGATAGCAGGCGTTGACGATGACCGGCCCGAGGGCGATACCCACCCGGTCCTCGAGCTGGTAGGCCGCCTCCACCGCCTCGTTGACCGGCATCTCCTCGGGCAGGGTGACGAGGGCCACCTGGCAGCGCTCGGGGTTCGAGAGCAGGGCCACCACGTCGGCCGCCTGGGCCCGGATGGGACCGCCCCGGGCGGCGTCGAGAAGCCCGCCGGCTGACGACAGGAACGTCATGGTGTGGCCGGTGGCCGGGGCGTCGACCAGCACCAGGTCGGCAATCCCCTGCTGCTCGATCTGCTTGACCTTGCCGAGGACGAGGATGTCGCGGATGCCGGGGATGGCCCCGGCCACGATGTCGATGATCCCCGACGACAGGAGCCGCTTGGAGAAGCGTCTCATCCCGTGGTCGTCGAGGTACTCGAGGAGGGCGTCGTCCGGGGTGATCGTCCGGGCGTGGACCGTACCGGGACGGATCGGCACCCCCTCGTCAATGGCCGTGTCACCGGTGTCGCCGGCTCCGGCGGCGTGCAGCAACTCGCCGGCGTAGCCGAGGCCCCCGGCACCCCCGAAGGCGGTCGAGACACCTGTCCGACCCTCGAGTTCGATGACCAGCACCGACAGGCCTGCACCGGCGGCCAGGTGGGCGAGAGCGGCCACCATGGTGGTCTTGCCGACACCGCCCTTGCCGGCCACGATCAGCACGCGGCTCTGGCTGCAGAACGAGCGGATGTCCATGACGTCCCGAGCGTAGTGTCCACCCTCGCGGGGCCGGCTCCGCCGCTGGTCCGGGCCGAGTTCCGGCTGAGCCGCCCACGGATTGCCACGCTCGGCGCGAAAGCGGCGGAAAATGTCTGAGATCCTCTGATCACCTCTTGTTTCCACAGGGGGCGAGGAGTACGTTCCAGATCGTCAGGTCACACCGAAGGGGGAAGCGGGTAGTGGAGCAGTTGATGGATTCTTGGCAGCTGAAGGCGGCGTGCCGTGGGCCTCAGGCGGAGATCTTCTTCCCACCCGCCCATGCTGAGCGCAAAGAGGAGAAGCTGCAGCGCGAGGAGCGGGCCAAGGCGATCTGCAAGACATGTTCGGTGCGGGCGGAGTGCCTCGAGTACGCGGTGCGCATCCGCGAGCCCCACGGCATCTGGGGCGGCCTGAACGAGATGGAGCGTCGCCAGTACGCGGAGCGCCGCGTCGGCTGAGCGGGGCCGACGGCAACCGTCGGCTGGCTGCGGAGCCGGTTGCCCGCCGGGGCCTGGTTCATTCCGCGGCCTGGTTCATTCCGCGGCCCAGTTCATTGAGCGGCCAATGGCGTCGGTACCGGTAGGCCGACGGCAGCGTCCGCGGTGCGGACGCCCTTGGACCGGCAGACCGGCGACGGCTGCTGACCGGTCGCCGCGCAGATGCCGGCCGACAACTGGTTGGCCACGGCGATGACTGCCTGGCCTGTCGGGGGCGAGGTTGTTCCGGAAGTTCCCGACACCGTCGTCGGTTGCGCCGGCTTGGCCACCGAGGCGGCGATCTGCGCCTGCGACTGGCCAGCCAGGAGTGCCGGACTGAACCCAGAGGTGACGGCCACAAGTCTGCCGGCCACGTCCACGAAGGGCACGGTGCCCACCGCGACCCGATCCGCCGGAGGCACGTAGCGGGCCACCAGCGCGGCCTGAGCCGGGGTGAGCCGGGCCAGGCGGGTGAATGTCCCGTCCGCTCCGGTGGTAGCCGAGAAGAGTTCGACCCCGGTTAGCGCCACGTACCGACTGGTGTAGCCGACCCCGTCGAAGGTGAAGGTCGACGTGTTCGGGAACACCGACTGGGTGGCGGACGAGCTGTCACGCAGTTCGGTGAACGTCCCGAAGCGGGCCAGGGCCACAACCAGCGGCCACCGCTCGGCGGCACAGAACGGGCAGAACTCGGCTCCGACGAACAGGACCTCCGGCTTGCCCCCCACGGTCAGCGGCGTCTGGCCGGACAGGACCGAAGGGGGCGTCAGCGTGGTGCCCGGCGCGGAGACCCCGACGGTGTCGAAGGTGGACGTCGGCACCGAGGACAGGGTGGCCAGAACCGCGGGGGAGGTGACCGCGGGCAGGGCCGGCGCCGTGGGCGACGGGACGTGGGTCAGCGCGTAAGTGATCAGGCCCACCACGCCGAGGAGGATGGCGATCACGGCCCCCCAGGCCAGGCGGGCCGGGCGGCTCGGACGCCCGTCGGGTGCCGGACCACCCCCGTCGGTGGACGTCCCTTCAGCCACGGTCGGACCCTCAGCCACGTGCCGAAGAGGTCCGGGGCGCGCTCAGGGTTGATCGCCGTCCGCCGCCACCACGTCCGTGGGCACCTCGTCCGCGGGCACGTCGTCGGCCGTTCCGTAGCCGGGGGCGAGCACGATCGGCGCAGCGGTGGCGATGATGACGAAGAGGACCAGCGTGGCGATGTGGACGCTCGAGCACCACAGGCAGATGGCCTTGATGATGAAGAGCTCGGCGGAGATCAGGTAGATGATCATGCCCACGCCAGTCACCGACATGACCAGGCGGGCCAGGTGGATCCTTCGGTCGGCGGTCCGCCAGGCGACCGGCAGGCAGAGCAGGAGCATGGGCACGAAGAACACCAGGCCGAGCATGGCCACCGGGATGCCGAAGATCTCGGACTGCGGGCTCTGGGTCACCTTCTCGCAGTTGAACGTGGCGCTCTGCGCGCAGGCCAGCGCCTTGGGCTCGAAGTGTGTGATGGTCAGATAGATCGACGCGCCGAGCCCGTAGATGCACAGCAGGAGCGTGGTGATCGGCTGCCACCGGAGGGCGGGCATCGGCTGTGGGACCCCGCCGACTCAGCTGGCCGAGATGCCGAGAGCCTTGGCCGCCGCCTGGACTCCGGAGCTGGTGCACACGCTGCCGGGCTGGCCATGGGTGGCATGGCAGATCGAGGCCGACATGTAGTTGCCGGCGGCCAGGATGGCCTGGGTGGTCGGGTTGGTCGGATCCGACAGCCCACCGGCGATGTTCGACCAGGTTTGGCCGGCCAGGATCTGGGGGTCGTAGCTCGCCCCCGAGAAGAGCGCGCTGTTGTTGACGTCGACGAACGGGAACGAGATGCCTCCACTGGTGCTGGCATTGGGGAGGAACTTGGACGAGCTGTACTTCGTGAGGATGGCCGCCTCCTCCTTGGTGGGGGTCTGGAGCTTGGTGTAGCCGCTGCACCCCGTGTTGGAGGGGTCGGGGATGTTGGTGCACTGTTCGATCCCGCTAAAGGTGATGTACGGACTGTTCAAGGTCGCGCCGTGGAAACTGAAGGTGTTGGTGGCCGGATAGACATCGGAGTGGGACGAGGCGGTGATCTGCAGGTTGGTCCAGGTCCCGAACCGGGCCAAGGCGGCTGCCATCGACCACCGTTCGGCGGCGCAGAAGGGGCAGTACTCGGCCCCGTAGTAGAGCATCGCCGGGGTCTTTCCGTTGAGCGTCATGGGTGACTGACCGGACAGCACGGTGGGCTTGCTCACCGGGAACTGCGAGGTGACCCCGACCTTGTTCCAGGTGGACAGGGGGATGGTGGTCACGTCCGTGACGACCTGCGCAGGTGCCGGCGTCACCGGGGTGTAGGAGAGGTTCGGGCTGGAGCTGCTGGTCAGCTTGACGATGAACAGGGCGCCGATGATCACGACGACGAGGCCGACCGCTCCCCAGGCGATGAAGACGCCGGCGCGCGAGCCGGTCGGGCCGGACGGCACTTTTGCGTTGCCCGGTCGGGGCGTGTTCCCACCCTTGCTACCCCCGCCGCTCTTGGCCGTCACCGGGCGGCTGGCTGCCCGGCTCTTGTCCTTGGCGCTCTGCCCCCCGTTCCCGGTGGGCTTGGGCTTGTTCCCGCCCGTGGGGGTGTTCTGCTGCTTGTCAGCCATGGTTCCGCGGTCCTCGCTTCGTGCGAACGTCGGATGGAGCGTAACGTGTCCCGTCGTGTCGAGGGGATCGGTAGGCGGAGCGGTCGCCGCCACTGTGACCGAGCGGTGCGCGCCGGGTTATCTAGAGTGGTCGGATGTCGATTGACGCACCGGCCAGCGTGGTACCGCCGGACCAGGTGACCGGCTCCTCCGCCGACGCCGACACGCGATCCGCGCCCGCTCGTGAGCGGCCGACCCGGTCGGTGTCCTGGGCCGTGACCGACGTCGACGGCCACCAGGTCCGCTACGGGGTGGTCGGCTCGGGTCCTTCGGCCCT
The DNA here is from genome assembly GCA_036513075.1 of Acidimicrobiales bacterium. Taxonomy (GTDB): domain Bacteria; phylum Actinomycetota; class Acidimicrobiia; order Acidimicrobiales; family RAAP-2; genus Bog-756. Next base: position 21,177 of record DATBZS010000045.1, on the reverse strand, counting down.
GTTCTGCCACGGATGGGGCCTCCGGCCCGACGCCTACGCCCGGCCGATCGCCGCCATGGCCGCCGCCGGCTGCCGGGTGGTGGCTCCGAGCCTGCCTGGATTCGGCGGCACCCGCGAGCTGCCGGCCGACGAGCGCAGCTTCGTCGGGTATGGCGCCTGGGTGGCCCGGTTCCTCGACTCGGTGGGCGTCGACGACCTCGCCCTGGTGGCCGGCCATTCGATGGGCGGCGGCGTGTCGACCGCGTTCGTCCACCACCAGCCGGATCGGGTGTCCTCGCTCCTCCTGGCCAATGCCATAGGAGGCCCCACGTGGGCCCTGTTCCCCAACGAGGTCCGGACAATGGTCCAGCGGCCCTTCTGGGACTGGGGCCGCCACTTCGGAGGCGACCTCCTCCAGTCGCCCCGCACCCTGCGCCTCCTGCCCACCCTGCTCGAGGACTTCATCGCCAACCTGGTGCGCAACCCGCTCGGTATGGTCCGCACGGGCGAATTCATCCGCAAGGCCGACCTGGTGGCCGAGGTCCGCGAGATCGCCGCCCGTGGGATCCCGGTGTCGGTGGCCTGGTCCGACCGTGACGGCCTGGTCCCGCGGTCGGCCTTCGACGATCTGCGGCGCGCCGCCGGGGTCGAAGGCGTGGTCGTCGAGGGACCCCATGCCTGGCTGATCGCCGATCCGGACGTCTTCGGCGAGCTGGCCATCAGCGCCCTGATCGACGCCCGCCCGGGCACCGCAGCCGACGCCGGCGACGCTGCCCCGATCGCGTCAACCTGAGTCCTGCCCGATCGTTGCTGACCGGGTCACGGCCGGGTCCGTCGACGGTGCCGGGGGTAGCGTGCAGTCATGGCCGTGCCCCTGCGTGACGCCGCGACGGTGATGCTCATCCGGGACGCCGTCGACGAGGACGGCCGACCGGCGGTCGAGGTGTGCATGCTGCGGCGGAACCTGGCGAGCGAGTTCGTGGCCGGGGCCTATGTCTTCCCGGGCGGATCGGTTGATCCGGCGGACCGGGGCGACGCCGCCGAGGAGCTGTGCCGGGGGCTCAACGACGCCGGGGCGAGCCAGGCGCTGGGAGTCGACTCGGGCGGCCTGGCGTTCTGGGTGGCCGCTCTCCGCGAGTGCTTCGAGGAGGCGGGCGTGCTGGTGGCCCAGCCGCGGGACGAAGCCGATGGGACCGACCTGCTCGACACCTCCGACCCCGGGGCTCGCGCCCGCTTCGAGGCCCACCGGCTGGCGATCAACGAGGGGCGGACCGGCCTGCTCGATGTCTGCCGGGCCGAGGATCTGGTGTTGGCGGCCGACACGGTCCATTACGTGAGCCACTGGATCACGCCGGAGCTGGCCCCCAAGCGGTTCGACACCCGGTTCTTCGTGACCGCGGCCCCGCCCGGCCAGGTCGCCCACCACGACGACGGGGAGACCATCGCCACCATCTGGGTGCGTCCTGACGACGCCCTCGCCCGGTTCGAGGCCGGGGAGATCGAACTGCTGCCGCCGACGGTCGACAACCTGGGGAAGCTGGCCGTGCATTCGTCGACCGAGGAAGTCATGGCCTGGGCCCGTGTGATCACCGACGTCCCGACGATCCTACCGGTGGTGCTGTTCGAGGACGGGCGGCTGCTGGTGTTGCGACCTGGCGACGACGGCTACGAACAGGCGTTGGAGAACCGCATGGCGTCCTCGGATCCGGTGTCGCCCGAGCTGGCCGCCGCCGCCCGTGGGTTGTGGGGCCCTAGGGCCGGACGCTCCTAAGCCCGACCGGCCGGTCGGGCGTAGACCGTCTCCGCGGCCGACACGGCCGCCTCGACCCGCTCGAGCAGACGGGCGCTGCACCCGTCCATCGACACCACCGGCGGTGGGCTGGCTACCAGCGCCTCGGCAATCCGGGCGAACTCCGCAGCAAGCGGTTGGTCGTCGTCCAGCGCCACCGGGGTACCGGCGTCCCCGCCGGCGGACACCGACGGGTGCAGGGGCACCTGTCCGAGTAGCGGGACACCCACCTCGGCGGCCAGCCTGGCGCCGCCCCCTGAGCCGAACAGGGCGTAGGACGTCCCGTGGTCACACGTGAAGTCGCTCATGTTCTCGATCACGCCGGTCACCTGGAGGTAGCCCTTGCGGGCCATGTCGGCCGTGCGGGCCGCCACCTTCTGGGCGGCCACCGGCGGAGTGGTCACGACGAGTACCTCAGTGCGCGGCATCATGCGGGCCAGGCCCATCTGGATGTCGCCGGTGCCCGGAGGCATGTCGATGAGCAGGAAGTCGAGGTCGCCCCAGTGGACGTCCTCCAGGAACTGCTGGACGGCGCGGTTGAGGATCAGGCCCCGCCACATGATGGCGTGCTCCTCGTCGGCCAGGAAGCCCATCGACAGCACCCGCAGGGTGCCGGGTCCGATGCGGCGCTCGAGCGGGACCATCTTCTTGTCCCGGGCCTCGACCTCCCCCTGCATGCCGAGGAGGCGAGGCACGCTGAACCCCCAGATGTCGGCGTCCAGCACGCCCACTGTGAGGCCACGGCGGGCCAGGGCCACGGCCAGGTTCACGGTGACCGAGCTCTTGCCGACCCCGCCCTTGCCCGAGGCGATGGCGACCACCCGGGCAGAGTCGGGGACAGCGGTGACCGGCGGGTCCTCGCGGGCGATGAGGCGGGCCCGGGCCATGACGGCCTGCTTCTGCTCGGCATCCATGACCCCGGTCGTCACCGTCACCGACCCGACGCCGGGGAGGGCTCCCACATACAGGTCGACGTCTCGCTGGATCTGGGCCCGCAGCGGGCATCCGGCGATGGTCAGGGCCACCTCGACCGCGACATCGGACCCGTCGATCCGGATCCGGGTGACCATGCCGAGCTCCACGATGTCGGCGCCGAGCTCGGGGTCCATCACGTTGCGCAAGGCGGCACGGACCTCGTCCTCGGTGGGCGGGTGCCCGTTGGCGTCGAGGCTGTCGGTCCTGGTCACACCGTGAATTGTAGTGGCGGACGGTGTCCGGGCGGTCGTTGTACCGCCGGGTGGCCGTCCCGGGTACGATTGTGCCTGGTGACACCCGCGGACTGGACCTCGGGACGCCCGTCACCACGATCTCGACCGGACGCCGGCACCGTCCCGTGACCACGAACCACTGAGGAGCATCGATGAGCACGACCATGCAGAACGTCACCATCGGGAAGAAGCCCAATCCTGTGACCCTCACCGACGTGGCCGCCGCCAAGGTGGCCGAGTTGCTGGCCGAGGAGGACACCCAGGACCTGGCCCTGCGGGTGGCTGTGCGCCCCGGCGGGTGCTCGGGCTTCAGCTACGAGATGTTCTTCGACGCCGACGTGGCCGAGGACGACGTGGTCCGCGAGTTCGGCACCGTCCGGGTCGTCGTGGACGAGACCAGCGCCGACCTGCTGAAGGGCTCGACCCTCGACTACAGCGACGGCCTCCAGGGTGCCGGGTTCCATGTCACGAACCCCAATGCCAGCCGCACCTGCGGCTGCGGCTCCTCCTTCAGCTGATCCACTGACGTCCTGATCCCCTGATCCGGCTGCGCGTCAACGGCGCCGACGTCGAGGTTGCCGACGACGGGTCGAACCTGCTCGAGGTCCTCCGTGAGCACCTCTCGCTGCGCTCTCTGAAGGACGGCTGCAGCCCCCAGGGTCAATGCGGCTGCTGCACCGTCTGGGTAGACGGTGCCCCCCGTGTGGCCTGCGTCACCCCCGTCCGTCGACTCGACGGGCGCGACATCACCACTCTGGAGGGCCTGCCCTCCGCCGACCGCGAGGCCTGGGCCGACGCCATGGTGGCCAGCGGTGGGAGCCAGTGCGGCTTCTGCACCCCGGGCATCGTGATGCGCCTGGCCGCCCTCGACGGACCGGTCACCGACGGCCTCATCGACCAGTCGCTGCTGGCCCACCTGTGCCGCTGCACCGGGTGGCAGACGATCCGTGAGGCGGCCCATGCCGTGCTCGACGGCGCTCCTGGTGGGGACGCGCCGCCACGCACGATGGGTGCGGCCGTCGAGCGGGCCGCCCTCGAAGGCGGCGTGCCCCAGCGGGTCGGCCCAGCCGTGGTGCTGGGCGATGCCGGGTTTGCCGACGACGGCTGTCCCGACGACGCTCTGGTGGCCGTCACCGACGACACCGGCGGCTACGTCGTGGCCGCGACCTTGCCGGCGGCGCGGGCGGCGGCCGGCAAGGTCCAGGGACGCAGCACCACAGCCCCGCTGTCCCATCCGGTCGGCGTGCCCCCGGGGGAGTGGGCGTTGACGCTCGCCACCACGTGGGTCGAGCCGGCCTATGTCGAGCCCGACACCTCGTGGTGTCTGCCGGGAGGCGCCCCGGCCTCGCCGTACGGGAACGGCGGTGCGTTCGGAGGAAAGTTGCACTCGCCGGTGGCCGACGACGCCCGCCACCTGGCCGACGAGCACGGCCGGCCCGTCCGGGTCCTGTGGTCGCGGGAGGACGTCGTGCGCCGAGGCCCGAAACGCCCACCGGTGGGTGCCGGGATGGCCGCCGACGGAACCGGGGTGCTGCGGGTGGGCGTCACCGGAGGCCGGGTCGACGACGATGCCTGGGCCGCCGTTGCCCGTTCGGTCGCCGCGGTGGCGCCCGATCTGGTGCTCGAGCAGGTGGTCGTGGACGGCCCCCCCGTCTCGTTCGACCTGCGTGCCGCGGTGTGGGCCGAGGCCGCCGTCCTGGCCGCGGCCGTTCGCCTCGCCCCCCATGGCGGCGCGGTGGTCGACGCGCCGGTCGAGGTCGTCGCGCCATGGGGCGGGCGGGCCGTGGTGCGCTGCGGTCCCGACGGGTCGCTCGACGTCGAGGTGGCGGCTGGGCCGGTGCTGGATGCCGTCGTACTCCGCTCTTACGCCATCGGCGCGTGCCACCAGGCCCTCGGTTGGGTGGGCTCCGAGGGGATCGCCGTGTCTCCCGACGGTCAGATCCAGGACCTGACGATCCGGTCGTTCGGCATCCTGCAGGCGCGGGCCATGCCCCGGGTGACGGTGCGGCTCGTGGAGGAGACGACAGGTCCGCCGGTCAACGGATCGGACCCGGTGTTCGCCGCGGTGGCCGCCGCCCGGTGGCTGGCCGACGGCCTGCCGTCGGCGTGGCCGACCGACCGGGCCGGCGCGGGCCGGCGCTGAGGGGCACTCGCACAGACATCCACAGTGGGCGCCCGCGTAGGCTGATCTCGGACGGGAACCCGTCGACCCACCTGTCAGCCGATCCCACTGAGGAGCCCTTGATGAACACGCCCGTCGGTCCTTACGCCCCCATCGTCCGGTCCGGCTCGTGGCTCGTCTGCTCCGGCCAGCTGGGACTGGCCGCCGGCACCAACGGCGGAGCCCCGGCCCTGGTTGAGGGCGGGCCCGGCCCCCAGCTGACCCAGGCGGTGGCCAACGCCGCCTCCTTGTTGGCGGGCAAGGGCGCCTCGCTGACCGACGTGGTCAAGACCACGGTGTTCGCCACCGACCCGGCCGACTTCCCGGAGGTCAACGAGGCCTACGTGGCCGCTTTCGGTGGCCACCGGCCGGCCCGGTCGATGGTGGCCGTGTCGGCCCTGCCCATGGGGGCGGCCGTGGAGATCGAGTTCTGGGCCCGGCGCGACCCGGCGTGAACCGGGCGGAGCCACCCTCGCCACGGGGGTCGGTCCCTAGGGTGTCCAGCTGGTCTGGCCGAAGCGGTAGCCCACCGACCGGACCGTCTGGATCAGGTGGGCGTGCTCCTCGCCGAGCTTGGCCCGCAGCCGTCGGACGTGGACATCCACGGTGCGGGCCCCGCCGTAGTACTCGTAGCCCCACACGCGGCTGAGGAGGGTCTCGCGGGTGAACACCTTGCCCGGCCGGGCGGCCAGGAACCGGAGCAGCTCGTACTCCATGTAGGTGAGGTCGAGCACCCGTCCGGCCACCGCCGCCTGGTAGGTCTCGAGGTTCAGTATCAGAGGTCCGTGTTCGAGCAGGTCGGGTCGCAGGCCCCGCCCGGTCCGCCAGAACAAGTGGGCCAACCGCGCCGCCAGCTCGTCGGGATTGACGGGCTCGAGGCACAGGTCGTCGAACAGGTCCTCACGGAGCTCGAGCTCGCCGAGCTGCTCGCTGGGCACCACCACGAGCACGGGGGCGAGCGGGACCTCGCGGGTCCGCAGGTGGCGACAGAGGGCGAAGGCGGCGATCGGGTCGGTGGCGCTGCAGATGACCGCGCCCGACCAGCCGTCCTCGGGCTCGTCGGCGTCCACGGACTCGGCCCGGTCGATCCCGCGCCACGGGTAGCCGGACCGCTCGAGAACGGCGGTCACCGCGGTGGGCGGTGACATCGGGAAGCACAGCAGTGGTTCCATTGCGGCGCTCCCCTCTTCTCGATCGTGTGGTGGCTGGTCCGTACGGTGTCTGCGTGACGTTGTCTGGGTGACCGGGTCGCTAGAGCAGCGGTAGGTACCGGTCGAGCTCGAACTGCGTCACGTGGGACTTGTAACCGGCCCACTCGGCCCGCTTGTTGCGGATGAACCACTCGAAGACATGGTCGCCGAGGGTGTCGGCCAACAGCTGCGAGGACTCCATCAGGGTGAGTGCTTCGTGCAGGCTCCCCGGCAGGTGGAGGATGCCCTTGGCGTCGAGCTCGTCCGGGCTGAGGGCGAACAGGTTGGCGTCGGCCTCGGGGGGCAGCTCGTAGCCCTGCTCGATGCCCTGGAGGCCGGCGGCCAGGATCACCGCGAAGGCCAGGTACGGGTTGCAGGCGCTGTCGGGCGAGCGGTACTCGATGCGGGTCGACTCGGTCTTACCCGGCTTCACCACCGGGACCCGGACCAGGGCCGAGCGGTTGTTGCGGGCCCACGACACGTGGATCGGAGCTTCGTAGCCCGACACCAGACGCTTGTAGGAGTTGACCCACTGGTTGGTGACGGCCGTGAGCTCGCCGGCGTGGTGGAGCAGCCCGGCGATGAAGCCCTCGGCCACTTCCGAGAGACCACCGGGCCGGTCGACGTCGACGAAGGCGTTTTTGTCGCCGCGGAACAGCGACATGTGGGTGTGCATCCCCGAACCCTGGACGCCGGCCAGGGGTTTGGGCATGAAGCTGGCGAACACGCCCTGCTGGCGGGCCATCTCCTTGACGACCAGGCGCACGGTCATGACCGTGTCGGCCATGGTCAAGGCGTCGGTGTAGCGCAGGTCGATCTCGTGCTGGCTCGGGGCGTCCTCGTGCTGGGCGTGCTCCACCGGGATGCCCATCTCCTCGAGGGTGAGCACGGTGCGCTGGCGGATGTCACTGGCCCGGTCGGCCACCGTCAGCTCGAAGTAGGAGCCGGTGTCGAGCGTGACGGGCGGGTGGCCCGGGTTGCCGTCGGCGAAGTAGAAGAACTCGATCTCGGGGGCGGCGTAGAAGGTGAAGCCCTGCGTTCGCGCCCGTTCGAGGCTGCGCTTGAGCACGTGGCGGGGGTCACCCTGGAATGGCGAACCGTCGAGGTCGACGATGTCGCAGAAGACGCGGGCCACCTGGGGGTCGGCGGCGTCGCCGTGGAAGTCGCCTTGGCCTTGGCCATGGCCGTGCCACGGGAGGAGCTGGAAGGTGTTGGCGTCCGGCCGGGCGAGCACGTCGCTCTCCTGGACCCGGCTGAAACCGTCAATTGCCGACCCGTCGAAGGTCATGCCCTCGTCGAGGGCGTTCTCGAGTTCGGCGGGGGTGATGCTGAATGTCTTCGGCGTCCCGAGGACGTCGGTGAACCAGAGCTGGACGAAGCGGATCCCGCGCTCCTCCACCGTCCGGAGGACGTACTCCTCTTGACTCCTCATGGGGTCGCGCACCTCCGGGGACGTGGCGCGATGGGTGGGATCGGTGGGTTCGATCCACTCATTGTCGCAGGTGAAGGGGGGTTCGGTCGAAGAGACGGCGCGGGAGCGAACAGAACCGGGTCCCGAAGGACCCGGTTCTGTGGTGGGCCGCCCGATCGGCGAGCCGGTGCAGCCCGCAGCCGGTCAGCTCCCGGCAGCGTCGCCGCACACGGTCTCGACCATGACCGCGGTGACCTCGTAGGGGTCCATGTTGGCGTTCGGACGACGGTCCTCGAGCCAGCCCTTCTTGGCCTTGGCCACGGCCCACGGAATCCGGATGGAGGCCCCGCGGTCCGAGGTGCCGTAGCTGAACTTGGTGTAGTGGGCCGTCTCGTGTGCCCCGGTCAGGCGGCTCTCGATGCCCACTCCGTAGACGGCGATGTGCTCGTCCACCCGCTTCCCGATGGCCTCGCAACCGGCGATGATGGCATCCCACCCGCCGTCCTCGCGCATGGCCTTGGTGGAGAAGTTGGTGTGGGCGCCGGCACCGTTCCAGTCACCCAGGATCGGCTTGGGCTCGAGGGTGGCGAACACCCCGAAGTCCTCGGCGATGCGGAACAGCAGCCACCGGGCCACCCACAGTTGGTCGGAGACGTCGAGGGGGGACAGGACGCCCACCTGGAACTCCCACTGGCCCATCATCACCTCGGCGTTGGTGCCCTCGATGCCGATGCCGGCGTCGATGCAGGCCGCCGTGTGCAGTTCCACGATCTCGCGCCCGGGCATCTTGTCGCCGCCCACACCGCAGTAGTACGGCCCCTGGGGGGCGGGGTACCCACTGACCGGCCAGCCCAGCGGGCGGCCGTCCCTCATGAATGTGTACTCCTGCTCGATCCCGAACATCGGCTCCTGGTCGGCGTACTGCTCGACGATGGCCCGGGTCTTGGCCCGGGTGTTGGTCGGGTGGGGGGTGAAGTCGGTCAACTCCACCTCGCACATGACCAGTATGTCGTTGGGGCCGCGCAGGGGATCCGGGCAGGTGTAGACCGGTCGGAGGACGCAGTCTGAGTCGTGGCCCAGCGCCTGATTGGTGCTCGATCCGTCGAAGCCCCAGATGCCGGGCTCTTTCCCGTCCTCGACGATCCGGGTCTTGCTCCGCAGGAGCGGGGACGGCTCGGTCCCGTCGATCCAGATGTACTCAGCTTGATACGGCACGTGCACTCCTCTATTGCTCGGTTGCTCTGCTACTGCACAGCCCTGTGGCGGAAATTACCACCGGCTCCCTTTCGGTGAGCAGGTCGGGGCCTGCCTCCCCAGGGACGCATACGACTATCGCAGCAGGGCGTTTCTGTGCCGTTACCCGATTGTGAACGGAGCATGAACAGCACCGCACCGCCCCCGAACAGGGAAAATGGGGGCCGTGCGGGTCCCGGGGCCGGGAAGTGGACGGCAGTCGCCCCGATAGTCTGGGTCCATGGCTCGGATCCGCGTGGCCGCGTGCCAGATCAACACGGTCGTGGGCGACCTAGCCGGCAATGTGGACCGCACCCTGGTGGCGCTGGCCGAGGCCGAGGCCGCCGGCGCCGACCTGGCCGTGTTCCCCGAGCTGACGGTGACCGGGTACCCGCCCGAGGACCTCCTGGGTCGACCGGCCTTCGTGGCCGACAACCTGGCGGCGTTCGCCGCCGTGGTGGCCGGTACCGGCGAGTGCGCCGCGGTGGTCGGCTACGTGGATGTCGGACCGGAGGGGCGCCTGGTCAACGCGGCCGCCCTGTGCCGGCGCGGCCAGGTCCTGGGCCGCTACGTGAAGCGGATGCTGCCCAATTACGGGGTGTTCGACGAGCAGCGGTGGTTCGCCCCGGGTTCGGGTCCCGCCGTGGTGTTCGAGGTGGCCGGGGTGCCGGTCGGGATGACCGTCTGCGAGGACATGTGGTTCCCCGGCGGGCCCATGGCCGATCAAGCCGCTGCCGGCGCTCGGCTGCTGGTCAACCTCAATGCCTCGCCCTACTCGCGGGGTCGCCGGGAGGAGCGGCTCGCCGTGTTGGCCGACCGCACGGCCGAGACGGGGTGTGCGGTGGTCTACGTGAACCAGGTCGGCGGCCAGGACGAACTGGTGTTCGACGGGGCGTCGATGGCGGTCGACCCGACCGGTTCCGTCGTCGCCTCGGCCCGCCAGTTCGTGGAGGAGGTGCTGGTGTGCGACCTCGAGGTGGCCGTCGACCCCGGATCCGTGGTCGGGATACCGGTTCCCGTGTCGGCCGCGACCCGGGCAACCGGGGGGGAGGTGGCGGGCCCGAAGGCCCACATCCTCGACCCGGTGGCCGAGGTGTACGAGGCGTTGGTACTCGGTACCCGTGACTACCTGGGCAAGAACGGGTTCTCCGACGCGGTGATCGGACTGTCCGGGGGGATCGACTCCTCGCTGGTGGCCGCGGTGGCCGTCGACGCCATCGGGAGCGACCACGTGCACGGGGTGGCCATGCCGTCCCGCTACTCGAGCGGGGGGTCGGTGTCGGACGCCGATGGGCTGGCCCACAATCTCGGGATCGACCTGGCCAGCGCACCCATCGAAGCGGCCCACCGGGCACTGGCCGACACGCTGACGCCACTGCTCGGCGGCGAACCGACCGGTCTGACCGATGAGAACCTGCAGAGCCGGATCCGGGGGGTCCTGCTCATGGCGCTGTCCAATGCCCACGGCTGGATCGTCCTGACGACGGGGAACAAGAGCGAGATGGCCACCGGCTACTCGACGCTGTACGGCGACTCGGCCGGTGGCTTCGCGGTCATCAAGGACGTCTCGAAGACCCTCGTCTACGAGCTGTGCCGCCACCGCAATGCCCGGGCCGGGTCGGACATCATTCCCGAGGCGGTGCTGACCAAGGCGCCGTCGGCCGAGCTGCGTCCCGACCAGCGCGACGACGAGTCTCTGCCGCCCTACGAAGTGCTCGACCCGGTGATGGCCGGCTATGTCGAAGGCGACCGGTCGGCCGATGACCTGGTGTCTGAGGGCTTCGACCCCGAGGCCGTCGCCCGGGTGGTCGGTCTGGTCGACCGGGCCGAGTACAAGCGACGCCAGATGCCGCCCGGGGTCCGGATCTCGGGCAAGGCTTTCGGCAAGGATCGACGCATGCCCATCACCAACCACTACCGCTCGGTGGCCGCCGCACCGCCCATCGACGACGGGGCGACATCGCAGCCGTCCACCGACGACGGGGCGCCCTCTGTTGTCTGACCCCCTGTTCGACCCGGTCGTCGACGAGCCCGTCACCGGTGCGTCGCTGCCCTGGGACGTGACCGCCGCACTGGTCGGTGAGTACCGCTGGATCGAAACCGCGCTCTTCGCCACGCTCGGGTCCTGGGTCTCGGACATGCCCGTCGCCGGGGTTCAGGTCCACCTGGATGCCCAGAGTCTCCGCCATGCGTGGCACGCCGAACTGTTCGCCGACCGACTACCGGTGCGGGCCGGCGTCGACCCGGATGTCCTCACCCGCCCGTCGACGACGTCGGCCGTGCTGTTCGCTGCGCTCGACGGAATCGAGGTGCCGGCCGAGGGCCCCGGCTCGACCTGGCCACCGGCCGACCGCCAACGGGCCCCCCGGCCCGGGGCCCTGCCCCGACTGGCCGGGCTCTACCGGGTGGTGCTCCCGCGCCTCGTCACCACCTACACCCGTCATCTGCGGGTGGTGGCCCCGGTGGCCGACGCTCCGCTCGCCCGTGCGCTCCGACTGGTCGTGCGGGACGGAGTGGAGGACTGGCTGGCCGGCGAGCGGCTCGTCCAGCGGCTGGTCACCCGACCCCACGACGTGGCTGCCGTCTACGGGTTCCAAGAGCACCTCGAGTCGGTGGCGGTGGCCGCCGGAGCCCACTCGGGACTGGTCGAGCTGCCAGACTGGGTACCGGCCGACTGACCTGCGGATCCGACAGGACCGGAACTGCAACCGGCGCGACGTTCGGGGGGCTTGACGCGTCCGGTAAACTGCCTGTTGCAGCGATCGTTGCGCCCGAACTCGCTCACCTTCCGCCGACGTACCCGTAGTCCGGGTCCCGGATCCGAGGGCGGAGCGTCCCCCACGCTGGTGGGAAACCGAAGGACCTGGTGACGTTGGCAAAGGAGCGGCTCGAACGAGACGACGAGGACCTGGTCCGGCTGTATCTGACCGACATCGGTCAATACCCGTTGCTCACCAAGGACGACGAGGTTCGTCTGGCCCAGGCCATCGAGGCCGGCCGCGAGGCTGACGCTCAGATGCAGTCGTCGCCCAAGGGCCTGACCCCGGCCAAGAAGCGCGAGCTGCGCCGAACGGTGCTGCAGGGCGAGTCCGCCCAGCAGACCTTCGTGCAGTCGAACCTCCGTCTGGTGGTGTCGATCGCCAAGAAGTACCAGGCGTCCGGCCTGCCTCTCCTCGACCTCATCCAGGAGGGCAACCTCGGCCTCATGCACGCCGTCGAGAAGTTCGACTGGCGCAAGGGCTTCAAGTTCTCGACGTACGCCACCTGGTGGATCCGCCAGGCCATCACCCGGGGCATCGCCAACACCGGACGAACCATCCGCCTGCCTGTCCACGCGGGTGACACGCTGGCCCGGGTGCAGAAGGCCCAGGCCCGCCTGGAGCTCAAGTACGGCCGCCCGGCCACGTTGGCCGAACTGGGCGCCGAAGTCGAAATGCCCGAGGACAAGTTGGTCGAAGCCCTGCGCTTCCGGGCCGAGCCGCTGTCGCTGTCCGAGCCGCTCCGCGAGGACGGGGACGCGGAATTGGGCGACGTCGTTGAGGACCGTTCCGCCGAATCGCCGTTCGAGGTGGCCGCGGTGTCGCTGCTGCCCGAGGAGATCGGCCGGCTGCTCTCACCGCTCGACGAGCGGGAGCGGGAGATCCTGCGGCTGCGCTTCGGTCTCGACCGGGGCGAGCCCCGTACGCTCGAGGAGGTCGGGGAGCACTTCAACCTGACCCGTGAGCGGATCCGCCAGATCGAGGCCCGGGCAATGTCGAAGCTGCGCCATCCGTCCTCTGACACCGGGGCCCGCGACCTCCTCACCGTCTAGCGGTCGTGCCGCCGGGTCGCACCCGGTGGTGACGGGCACTGGAAACTGGTGCCGGGGGAGAGGGTAGGATCACTGTCCATGAAGAAGCTCGTGATCCTCATCGTCATCATCGCCCTCGGTGTCGTGGCCGCCCAGCGGCTCCGCTCCGCCTGAGCGCAACCCACCCGGGAGTCCTCCGGTAGGAATGTCGGCCGTCCCGAGGACGGCCCGTGGACCCGCGGTACGCCTCTGGCCCCACGTCCGCGAATTGTCGCGCCCGTAGGCGGGTCGTGGGAGGTCGACGTCGCTTACGAGTGGACGCGGCGGGACATGCGCCACGCCAGAAGCGCGCCGGCTGTGGCCACCGCGGTGACACCGGCCGCCGCCGCCGTCGTCGAAAGACTGGGCACGCTCACCCGGTCGCGCAGCCGCACCGGCTTGGTGAACTGCATGACCTCCCACTCGCGTTCCTTGGCCACCTTGGCCAGAACCCGGTCCGGATTGACGGCCACCGGGTGGCCGACCGCCTCGAGCATGGGGAGGTCGGTATAGGAGTCGGAGTAGGCCGACGAGCCGGCCAGGTCGAGGCCCTGCTCCTCGGCCAGCGCCCGCATGGCCTCGGCCTTGAACGGCCCATAGGCGTAGAACTCCATCTCGCCGGCGTACCGGCCTTCGTCATCGACCACGGCCCGGGTGGCGATGCAGCCATCGACTCCGAGGTGCTCGGCCAGAGGCTCCACGATCTCCTCCGGTGACGCTGACACCAGGTAGACCTTGTGGCCGGCGGCCCGATGAGCCTCGATCAGGTCGAGCGCCTCGGCGTAGATGATCGGTTCGACCGTCTCCTCGAGCGCCTCGCGGACGATCTCCCGAATGAGATCGCGGTCCCATCCCTTGGTGAGAGCCAGCATCGACTCGCGCACCCGGGCCAGCTTCTGCTCGCTCGCCCCGAGGTGGAGGTAGATGATCTGGGACACCACCGCCCGCACGATGAGCCGACGGTTGATGAGGCCACCCTTGTAGAACGGCCGCCCGAACGCGGCGATCGACGCCTTGGCGATGACCGTCTTGTCTAGGTCGAAGAAGGCGGCCTGCATCGGGGTCAGGGCCCGACCAGCAGGCGCTGTACCTCGTCCTCGGCGTCGGCGGTGATGAGGACCAGCACCTCGTCACCGGCGGCCAGCCGGGTGTCGCCCCGGGGCACGAGCAGGCGGTCATTGCGCACCACGGCCACGATGGTGGCGTCCCGGGGTACGCCGAGGTCGACCACCGAGACACCGTCGGCCGGTGAGTCCTCGGCCAACGTGACCTCGACCAGGTGGGCGTTGCCACCCTCGAAGCGCAGGAGCCGGACCAGGCTCCCCACCGACACCGCCTCCTCGACCAGGGCGGTCAGGAGCTGCGGGGTGGAGACCGAGACATCCACGCCCCACGTCTCGGTGAACAGCCACTGGTTCTTCGGATGGTTGACCCGGGCCACCACCCGTGGCACCGCGAACTCCTGCTTGGCCAACAGCGACACCACCAGGTTGTCCTCGTCGTCGCCGGTGGCTGCCACCACCACGTCCACGGTGGCCAGGCCGGCGGCGTCGAGCGAAGCGACCTCGCACGCGTCGGCGACGATCCAGGTGACGTCGAGGTCGTGGCGCTGCCGGGCCACGAGGTCCGGGTCCCGTTCGATCAGGAGCACGTCGTGCCCGGCGGCGTGGAGGTCGCCGGCGATGGCCGTCCCGACGCTGCCGGCTCCGGCGATGGCGACCTTCATGCCGGTCCCCCAACTGTGGCGGTGTCCGGGCCGACGAGGCGGCTCTGGAACTTCTGCAATGCCTCGTTGGTGGCCACGAGGTGGAGGACGTCGCCGTCCTGGCCGACCAGGTCGGTGAAGTCGAGGCGGACGGCACCGGCCCGGGTGACGGACACCAGGGTCACCTCGCCGGGCACCGACAGGTCGGCCAGTCGCTTGCCGGCCCACCGCTCGGGCAGGCGGCGCTCGACCAGAGACATGCTGCCGGTCGGGTCGGACCACTCGGTCCCGATCCCGGAGGGCAGCAGCTGGTGGAGTACCTGGTCGATGGTCCATGACACCGTGGCGACGGTGGCGATGCCGAGGCGCAGGTAGATCTGGGCCCGGCGGGGGTCGTAGATGCGGGCCACGACATTGGCGATCCCGTAGGTCTCGCGGGCGATCCGGGCGGTCAGGATGTTGGAGTTGTCCCCGCTGGTCACGGCGGCGAGCGCCGAGGCCTCGGGGGCACGGGCTTCTTCGAGGTCATCGCGGTCGAAGCCGGAGCCCACGACGGTGACCCCCGGCCAGTCGGCCGGGAGTCGACGGAAGGCCTTGGCATTGCGGTCGATGATGGCCACCGAGTGGCCCTGGTCCGTCAGATCCATTCCGAGGCCGGAACCCACCCGGCCGCAACCGACGATGACGATGTGCACGGGCACCATGCAACACGCATCGTCACGTCGGCACAACTCATTGAGCAACCGGGCGTCCGGACCCCGGACCGGGCACCGCCGGGAGTGTGGCACGGTCCACCGTGGGGTCCCGGGGCCGGGGGTCAGGCATGGTCTAATGAGGGCATGGATCCCGAGGTCAGCGCCGACGGTGAGTCGGTCGCGGCCGAAGCCCCCGGACCACCCTCCGGTCCCCGTCGCCCCACCGCACCGCTGCCCCGCCCCGCAGCCGCTCCGGTGGTCAGTGTCGACCTGCCGGAATCCCTCCGATACCGCCTGAAGAACTCGCTACTCGGGCCGCCGCTGGTCAACGAGAAGCTGAGTGACGAGCGACTGGGCCGGCCGGCGGCCCTCGGCGTGCTCGCCCCCGACTGCATCTCCTCGTCGGCGTACGGCACCGAGCAGATGCTTACCCAGCTGATCCCGGCGGTCGGCCTGGCCGGGTTCGTACTGGTGGTCCCGGTGACCATGGCCATCCTCGGTGTCCTCTTCTTCGTCACCCTCTCCTACCTCGACGTCATCGCTTTCTACACGAAGGCCGGTGGCGCCTACGTGGTGGCCCGGGAGAACTTCGGCCCGAAGGTGGCCCAGGTGGCGGCCGTGGCGTTGCTCATCGACTACACGGTGACGGTGGCCGTCCAGACGGCGGCCGGTACCGCCGCGCTCACCAGCGCCGTCCCGTCCCTGCGGGACTACACGGTACCGATCACCATCGGGATCATCCTGCTCCTGCTCTACGGCAACCTCCGGGGTATCAAGGAGGCGGGCAAGTTCTTCGCCTTCCCCACCTACTTCTTCATCTTCAGCCTGGGGTTCGTTGTGGTGGCCGGGTACGTCCGCGAAGCCATGGGCAGCCTGCACGCCCACGCAATCCCGGTCAGCACGGCGTCCGATCCGGTCATTTCATTCGGCCACACCGGATCGGGTCTGCTGTACGGGGCCACGTTCATAGTCATCCTGCGGTCCTTCGCCAACGGCGGTGCCTCCCTGACCGGCCTCGAGGCCATCTCCAACGGGGTCGGTGCCTTCCGGGAGCCGACGAGCCGGAACGCCCGGTTCACCCTCGTCATCATGTCGAGCGTCTTGGCCTTCCTGGTGCTCGGCGTCACCCTCATCGCCCACTGGACCCACGCCACGCCCTATGTGAGCGGTTCGCCCTCGGTCGTGTCCCAGGAAGTGAAATATGTCCTGGGAACCGGACCGATCGGTCACTTCCTCTATTACGTGGTCCAGCTGGCCACCATGCTGATCCTCTACACCGGAGGCAACACCAGCTTCAACGGCTTCCCGTTCCTGGCCAATTTTGTGGCCGAGGACTCGTACCTGCCCAAACAGCTGACCCGCCGCGGCCACCGGCTCGCCTTCTCCAACGGGATCATCGTCCTGACCATTGTCGCCCTGATCCTCATCCTGGCGACCGGAGCCAACCTGTCCAGTCTGGTGGCGCTCTACGCCATCGGCGTCTTCACCGGGTTCGCCATGGCCGGGTCGGGCATGGTCAAGCACCACCTGGACGCCCGGGGGGCGAAATGGCGCCGAGGCGTGGTGGTCAACGCCCTCAGTGCCTTCCTGACCGCCCTGATCGTGCTCATCTTCGCCACCGTCAAGTTCACCGAGGGTGCCTGGGTGGTGGTCATCGTCGGCCCGATCATGTACTTCGGCCTGATCCGGCTGCATCGCCAGTACATGGTGGAGGACGTGCAGCTCGAGGAGGGCGCCGCCGAGGCGGCCGAGGCCCCGGTGCTCAGTCGGCATGTGGTGGTGGTGCTGGTCGACCGTCTGGACATGGCCACAGCGCGGGCCCTGCAGTACGCCCGCACGCTGCACCCCGACGAACTACGTGCCATTCACTTCGCTCTGGACCCGATCGTGGCCGAACAGCTCGAGGACGAGTGGCGACGCCTCGGCCTCTCCGACTTCCCGCTCGACATCCAGGAGTGCGAGGACCGCCGGCTCACCCGGGCCGCCCTCGAACTGGCCGCCGAAACGGTGGCCGACCGCAAGACCGAGCTCACCATCCTCCTACCCCGCCGTATCTTTTCGTCGGGGTGGCAGCGGGTGCTGCACGACAACACCGCCGAGACGATCGCCACCGCCGTCGGCCACCTCGAGCACGTCAACGCCACCGTCGTCCCCTACCAATTGTCCGGTGGCTGGTGGTCGAACCGCCGCGAATGGCGGCGCAAGCCCGACGAGACCAAGACCCCGACCCACGGCCAGCGGGCGGCTGACAAGGCCGCCGACCGCGACCGGGCGGCACGGGCCCTGTCCCACCGCCAGGCGTTCGGCGAGCGGGCCCGGGGCACCGTGCCGATCGGCGACGTCCAGTGGCGACAGCGGGTCCGGGTGGCCGGACGGGTGCGCTCGGTCCGGGTCCAGCCCCGGGCCGGCACCTCCAATCTCGAGTGCCTGCTGGCTGATGACAGCGGAAGTCTCCTTCTGGTGTTTCAGGGTCGCCGCCGGATCCCGGGCATCCAGCCCGGCGCCAGGTTGGTGGTCGAGGGCATGGTCGGCGACTGGGCCCGGCGCCAGGCCATCCTGAACCCCGACTACGAGCTGATCGCCGGCCCCGAGGCCGCGCTCGAGCCCTCCTGAGCCCGCTGCGACGGGGGCGATTCTTGCCCCTTCCTCCCGTCGTGACTATGTTCTCCCCGATTGCCGGGAACGGCGCGCCCTCGGGGCGGGCCCCGGCATTCGGCCGTCCGGCCGTTGCCTCGCAAGGGGGGACTTCGTTCCTCGACGCTCGCGATGCGCTGCGCCGGCTGCAACGCGATCGAACGTAACCGTGCAGTACACCGAAGGGAGCCACACCGATGACCCACCTCCTGGCTGAAGGGGGTTACCAGAGCTTCTTGCTGACCAGCAACACAAAGCTCTGGCTCTACTTTGCAATGGTCTGCGCCATCGTCGCCATCGTGGTCGCCTTACTTCTGGTGCGGGGCGTACTCGCCGCCGACACCGGCACGGCGTCCATGCAGGACATCGCCAAGGCCATCCAAGAAGGGGCCGAGGCGTTCCTCTCCCGGCAGTTCAAGACGATCGGCATCATCATCGTCCCGCTGGCCGTCCTGATTTTCTTCTCCGCGACGTCGGTCACCCACACGGTTGATCATCAGACGGTGGTGGACCTGTCGCGTTCCCAGGCCGGTATCTACCGGGTCATCTGCTTCCTGGCCGGCGCCATCTGCTCGGGCCTCACCGGATTCATCGGCATGAGCCTGGCGGTGCGGGGCAATGTGCGTACCGCGGCCGCCGCTCGTGACGGCAAGATGGCCCCTGCCCTCAAAGTCGCTTACCGCACGGGCGCAATCACCGGCCTGCTGTGCGTGGGCCTCGGCCTACTGGGTGCCACGGTCATCGTGCTGATCTTCCAGAACACGGCCACCGCCGTGCTCATCGGCTTCGGCTTCGGTGCCTCGCTCCTCGCCCTATTCATGCGGGTCGGCGGCGGCATCTTCACCAAGGCAGCCGACGTCGGCGCTGACCTGGTCGGAAAGGTCGAGGCTGGCATCCCCGAGGACGACCCCCGCAACGCCGCGACGATCGCCGACAACGTGGGCGACAACGTAGGTGACTGCGCCGGCATGGCCGCCGACCTCTTCGAGTCGTACGTCATCACGATCATCGCCGCCATCATTCTCGGCGTGACGGCATTTTCGTCGATCTCTGCGCACCCGCTGCATCCGAATCAGGTGCTGGCCGGTAAGTCGGTCATCTTCCCGATTGCCATCCCTGCCATCGGCATCTTGGCCACGATCGTCGGCGTCTTCGTGGTCCGGGCCAGTAAGAGGGACAGGAACGCCATGGCCCCGATCAACCGGGGTGTGTGGACGGCCGCCATCCTCACCATCGCCGGTACCGCCGTCGTGGCCGGGGCGTACCTCCACTACTGGAAGGCCTTCTACGCCGTACTGACCGGCGTGGTCCTGATGCTGGTGGCCAGCCAGATCACTGAGCACTTCACCTCGACGGAGCGCGGTCCGGTCAAAGAGGTCGCCGAGACGGCCCGCACCGGCCCGGCCACCCTCACCTTGTCCGGTCTGGCGCTCGGTCTCGAGTCGTCGGTGTGGGCCATCATCGCCATCGTGTTGGCCATCGCCGTATCGATCGGCCTGGGTGGCGGCAACATCGAGCTCACGCTGTACCTGGTCGCCCTGACCGGTATCGGCCTGCTGTCGACGGCCGGCATGATCGTCTCGGAGGACAGCTTTGGCCCGGTGTCGGACAACGCGGCCGGGATCGCCGAGATGTCAGGCGAGTTCACCGGCGAGGCCGAGCGGGTCATGGTCAGCCTGGACGCGGTGGGTAACACCACCAAGGCCGTCACCAAGGGTGTGGCCATCGGTTCCGCGGTCATCGCCTCGGTCGCCCTGTTCGCCTCGTTCATCGAGACGATCGGCCAGCAGTTGAAGCTCCCGCAACTCGGCAACGCGCTGTTCAACCTGCCGCAGACGGCGATCAACGTCTCGCACCCGACGACGTTCATCGGCATCCTGATCGGCGGCTCGATCGCCTTCATCTTCTCGGCCCTGGCCATCCGCGCCGTGGGACGGTCGGCCGGCACGGTGGTGGTGGAGGTGCGCCGCCAGTTCCGCGAGCACCCTGGCATCATGGACTACACCGAGAAGCCGGAGTACGGCAAAGTCATCGCCATCTGCACCGCGGCCAGCCAGCGCGAGCTGGCCACCCCGGCCCTGCTCGCCATCCTCAGCCCGGTCATCGTCGGCTTCGGTATCAACTACTTTGCCCTCGGCGCCTTTTTGGTCGGTGCCATTCTCACCGGTCAGCTGATGGCCAACTTCCTCTCCAACTCCGGTGGAGCGTGGGACAACGCCAAGAAGTACATCGAGGACGGCCACGAGGGCGGCAAGGGCTCCGAGGCCCACAAGGCCGCCGTCATCGGCGACACCATCGGCGACCCGTTCAAAGACACGGCCGGTCCGGCCCTCAACCCGCTCATCAAGGTGATGAACCTGGTGTCCCTCCTGATCCTCCCGGCCGTCATCTCGCTGTCCCACCACACGGCGGCCCGCCTGTCCATCGCCGGTGCATCGCTGGTCGTCCTGTTGATCTCGATCGCCTTCTCCAAGCGGAAGACCGAGAGCATGGACGACGGTGTGGTGACCTCTGAGGCCGAGCCTGTGGTGGCCCACTGACCCTCCGCCACCTGCGGTTCCGGCCCTCTGGGGTCCACCGCGTACGGTTTCGGGAGCTGCACACGTACTAATTGTCCACCGGGGCCGAAAGGCCCCGGTAGGGCGTCGGCTGCCTTGACAAGGCCTAACCCGACCGTTCACCCTTGCCCACAGCGATGCCACCCACCGACCTGACAGAGACGACCCCCGACGCCGAGGACGACGACGTCCCGCCGGCGCGCGCCAACGGTCGGGGCACCCGCAAGCTGGTGATCGTCGAATCGCCCGCCAAGGCCAAGACCATCGCCGGCCTGCTGGGCCCCGAGTACATGGTCGAGTCGTCCATCGGGCATATCCGCGACCTCGCCACCCGCAAGGACCTTCCGGCCGCCTTCAAGCAGGAGTCGTGGGCGGACCTGGCCGTCGACGTCGACAACGGGTTCAAGCCGGTGTACATCGTGTCGCCCGAGAAGAAGTCCCAGGTGGCCAAGTTGAAGAAGCTGGCCCGCGAAGCCGGTGAGGTCTACCTGGCGACGGACGAGGACCGCGAGGGGGAGTCGATCGCCTGGCACCTGAGCCAGGTCCTGGGCCTTCCCGAGGACACCCCCCGGATGGTGTTCCACGAGATCACCCCCCAGGCCATCCAGCGGGCCGTGGAGGAGTGCCGGACCATCGACGCCCATCTGGTCGAGGCCCAGGAGGCCCGCCGGATCTTCGACCGCATCTACGGGTTCAAGCTCTCCGACGTCATGCGGCGCAAGACGAACGGCCGTTCGGCGGGACGTGTCCAGAGCGTGGCCACCCGGATGGTCGTCGACCGCGAG
>DATBZS010000044.1:0-8911 GCA_036513075.1 Acidimicrobiales bacterium | reverse complement strand
GGCTCGGCGGGGGACTTGTCGAACCGGGTGATGGTGAGCCCGGCGTGGCTGGCCAGCGACCCGAGGAGGACGGCGGCCGCCGGGTTGAACTGCTCGATGCCCTCGTCGACCATCAGGAACACCCGTGTCGCGCCCAGCTCGATTGCACCTTCGCCGAATTCCTGGCGCAATCCCCTGTCTATCCGGTGCCTGACGTGGCACTGATCGCCGTGCCGACCAGCGCCGGTACCGGCTCGGAGGTTTCGGGCGGATCGGTGGTCTCCGACCCCAAGGCCGGGCGCAAGAACGGGATCGCCAACGCCAACCTCCGGGCGCAGTACGCGCTGGTCGACCCACTGCTCACCCACTCGATGCCGACGTCGATGACGGCCAACACCGGGATCGACGCCCTGGCCCAGGCCATCGCCGCCGTGGTGGCCAAGGTGCGCACCCCGATCGGCGACGCCATCGCCCTCGAGGCGGTTCGGATGATGACGCCCGCCCTGGCTGCCGCCTACCGGGACGGCACCGACGCCGCTGCCCGCGCCGCCATGTCGTGCGGCTCGATGATGGCCGGACTGGCCATGAACATCTCCGACTGCACTGCCGAGCACTCCCTCGGCCAGGCCATCGGCGGCGTGAAGCACGTCCCCCACGGCCTGACCATCGGGTTGGTCCTGGCCGAAACCCTCGAGCGCGAACGTGCCCACGTGCCCGACCTGCTGGAGCGGGTAGCCGATGCCATGGGCGAGCCCGACGACGGGAGTGGTGACGGCAGCCGCGCCGTCCGGGCCGTCCGGCGGATCCTGGCCGAACTCGACTTCCCCGTACTCGCAGACCTGGGCTTCGTGGAGTCCGACCTCGACGGCTTGGCCGATCTGGCCCTCGCCGACTACTTCATCACGATGTCGCCGGAGCCCTGGTCCAAGGTCGAGGTGGTGGCGGCATTCACCTCCGCACTGCAGATCGGAACCCGCGCCGCATGACCGGGCCGGGCGTCATCCCGGGCCAAAGTCTCCGGTCGAACGGACCGCTCCACCCTCAATCTTGACTACTTGGCAGGCCCGGTGAACTCGTCCCCCCGTGCCTTTGCGGCCCGATCGTCCGCACATACAGTGGTCACGTGGGATTCTCTACGCAGAACCGATCACAGCTCTACCGGGAAGCCCGCGACCGCGCCAACGGCCAGGTGACCGACCGGAGCCATCGGCTCGTCGCCGAACGCAAGGCCCGGACGTCGGTCTACCGGACGACGGACGGGTTGACACGAGAGCTTCTCCGGCCCGTCCGGGACTGAACCGACCGGCTCACGCGTCGCCGACGAGCAGTCGCAGTCGGCCGCCGGTCCGACGGGGGTGGCACGGCGGCCCCGGGTGTGTGCCGGGCCGCGGATCAGGGCGAACGTGTCGATCTCCGGGCCCACCGACGCGGTTCCGGGCTCAGTCGAGCAGGGTCGGGTCGGCCCGCAGTTCCGCCCGGACGGCCGCCTCGAAGAACCCGTGGAAGCCCTCGCCGTCACTGGCCGCCATGAACTCGAGAAACGCTGCGGGAAGCCCGGTCGTGGCCGGGCCGCCGGCGGCCCTGGCGAACCAGGCGTTGCGGCACCGCTGCTCGAGGGCGACCGCCCGCTGGTGGACGGCTCTTGCCGAGCCGCCGAGCACGAAGACGCCGTGGCCGGCGAGCAGCGCCATCGAGGCGCCACCCATCGACTCGACCGCC
The DNA here is from genome assembly GCA_036513075.1 of Acidimicrobiales bacterium. Lineage (GTDB taxonomy): Bacteria > Actinomycetota > Acidimicrobiia > Acidimicrobiales > RAAP-2 > Bog-756. Next base: position 7,213 of record DATBZS010000044.1, on the reverse strand, counting down.
CGTCCGGCCGAGGAGGCATCGTTGACCGGACCCGAGTACTCGTCGACCAGCACCAGCTCACCGCCACCGAGGGCCGAGGACTGGTCGAGGATCGGGGGCACGTCGTCCAGGTTGGCCCAGACCGTGCCGAACCGCGGATGGCTGTGGGCGGCCCAGCCGATGTCGGGCCGTCGACGGTGGAGCTCGAGGTGGAGCGGGATTCCGAGGGGAACCGGCCACTGGCCCTCGACGACGTCGCCGTCGAGCGTGATGCGTAGCACGTGCTCCGGGCGGACCTCCGCCCAGGTGAGCAGCCACGGATTGCAGAGCAGGGTGCCGTCGCCGAGGCTGCAGGTGATGTGGCCGGCCAGGTGGTCGTCGTACCCCTCACGCCACAGTGCCCGGGCCAACAGGGCCAGTTCCTGGCGCGGAGTGAGCTCGGGCATCAGGCGCTCGGATGTCGGCGTGAACATCTCCATCCTCAGGACTCGGGTAGCACGCGCTCGGGAAGTGGGTGGCGGAAGAGCGACGCGGCATTGCCGCTGCAGATGGCCCGCACCTCGTCGTCGGGTAGGTGGCCCCAGCACGAGCGCAGCACGTTCTGGGTGTCGGGCCAGGTGCTGTCGCCATGGGGGTAGTCGGTCTCCACCATGATGTTGCCCACCCCGATCCGGTAGCGGGTGTCGATGGTCGACGGGTCGTCGAGCGAGCAAAACCAGAAGTTCCGACTGAGCACGTCGGCCGGTCGGACATCCCAACCGAGCCCGTATCCCGAGCGGTCGACGATGTTGTCCAGCCGGTCGAGGAGCATCGCCACCCAGCCGATGCCGCCCTCGCTCATGGCGATGGCCAGGTCGGGATGACGGAGCGGATGGCCCGACCACAGCCATTCGGCACACGCCGTGAGCGACAGCTGCCCGAAGAGGGTCGCCCCGATCTGTACGGCGGGCGCCCCGGGAGGGCACGCCGGCATCCCCGAACTCCCCACATGGAGGCAGACCACGGTGGACGTCTCTACGCAGGCCTCGAGGATCTGGTCCCAGTGGTCCCGGTCCCACAGGCTCGGCAGACCGACCTCGTGGGGGCGCTCGGGAAGCGCCACTGCCTTGAACCCCCGGGCGGCATTGCGACGGATCTCGTCGGCCGCTTCGGCCGGGTCGGTGAGGAAGGCGATCCCGAGGGGGATGATCCGGTCCGGGTGGACCGAAGCCCACTCGTCGAAGAGCCAGTCGTTCCACGCGCGCACGCAGGCCGCGCCGAGCGCCGGGTCCGTTGCCGCGAAGAAGACCCGGCCGCAGAACCCCGAGATCTGGGACGGGAAGTTGAGCGACGCCCACACGCCGTTGACGTCCATGTCGGCGACCCGGGCGTCGACGTCGAAGCATCCCGGGCGCATCTGCTCGAAGCGGAACGGTTCGAGGCGGACCGTCTCGGGTCGGCGTCCGGCCACGGCGTTCATCCCGACCTGCGAGTAGCGCCCTCCCTCGAACTCCCACACCTGGTGACCCGCCTTGGTCTCGACGATCCGGGGAGCCCGGTCAGCCAGCGAGCCCGGTAGACGGCCCTCGAACATGTGGGGAGGTTCAACCACGTGGTCGTCGACGGAGATGACTGTCGCCCAGACCTCGCGGGCCACCGGCTCGGGGAGGAAGAGGTCGGCATCGAGGGCGGCCTGGCTCTGCATCGTGGTCACTCCCCCACTCGGACAGGACCGGCGGACGCTGTCCGAGTGCGCCGGTCGGTCGACAGGATCTGTCTAGCGCACACCGTCGCCGGGTGCCGCTGGATTCTCCGCCGACTCCGTTGACCCTGGGCCGGCCGTTACGGCCGGGGTCGACCCACGCGCTGCAGATTCGCCGATTCCAGGTCGTCGAGCACGGCCCGCAAGGCAGTGACCTGCTCCTTCGCCAGCCCCTGGACGAAACACGCCAGCGCCGCGTCCGGGTCGCGGGTTGCATCGAGCGCCTCCCGCATCAGTAGCGAAGTGTGGACCGCCCGGGTATTGGCGGTGGAGTAGTGGATCACCCGGCCGGCCTGGCGACGGTTGAGCAGCTCCTTGTTGACCAGGCGGTCGAGAACGGTAGCCAGCGTCGTGTAGGCGTAGTCGGGAAATGCGTCAGCGACTTCGCGACCGGTCAGTTCAGCACCGGGCTCCTCCCAGAGAACGTCCATCACCCGGCGCTCGAGTGTGCCCAACCGCATGACTCCGCACTTGCAGGTCGGGCCACACCTGCAGTCGACGCACGTGCACTTCGGGTTGGGACAGGGGGTAGGCATGGCGTGATGTCCTCTCGACCGGGTCAGGGGATCGTCCGGTCCACGGTGAACGAGGTCGCCTGGCCGTGGACAGAGGCCGTGACCCGGAACTGCCAGTTGCCGGCGGACAGCACCACCACGGCGATGTAGTGGCCGGGGCTGTAGCGGAATTGGCGGAACGGCTGCTCGGGCCCACCGGCCGTGGATCCCGACAGAGCTGATGTGGTTGCATCGGCGTCCGGCCCGCTGAACACCAGGTGGGCCTGATTGACCCCGGTCCGCCCCGGGTCGAGGTAGAACTCGGCCGAGTTCCCGAGCGGAAGGGCCACCGTCGAGATGGAGGGCAGGCCGGGAAGGAGCGACTGACCGCGGGCCGGTGAGATCAGTTGGGTGATGCCGGTCAGCGCGGCGAACAGCACGACGGGCAGGAGTACCGAAGCGACGATGCTCCCCCGTCCCCGGCTGGCCAGCGGCGAGCGCACCGACGTGAGTCCGGAGCGGCCCAGTCGGGTCAGGCGGAGGCTGTTCAGCACGACCAGGATGCTGGACAACCCCATGGCGATGGCGGCCACCAGCGGATCGAGCAGACCGAAGGCGGCGAGGGGAAGTGCCGAGATGTTGTAGCCGGCGGCCCAGCCGAAGTTCTGCAGGATCACCGTGTAGGTCGAGCCGGCAATGCCGATGGCCGCCGGGACACCCCACAGGTCACTTCCGACCAGCGCCACGTCGCTGTTGGCCAGTGCGATCTGCGACCCGCTGCCGATGGCGCACCCCACGTCGGCCGCGCTGAGTGCCGGGGCGTCGTTGACACCGTCGCCGACCATGACGGTCCGCCGCCCGGACTCGCGCAGGGCGGCGATGGCGGCCAGCTTGCCGTCGGGCAGGAGTCCGCCTTCGGCATCGGAGATCCCGAGTTGGACGGCGACCGTGGCGACGGCGCCGGTGGCGTCACCGCTCAGGATGGCGGTGGCCAGTCCGGTCTCCTGCAGGCGGGACACGACGGCCGTCGCTTCGGGTCGGAGCGGCGTGGTCACGGCGATGCAACCGACGACGTCGTCGTCGCGATGGACGATCACCACCGTCTCGCCGCGGTCGAGGCGGTCGTCCATGGCGGACCTCACGGCGTCGGGCAGGGCGTCGTCACCCGGTCGGGTCACCCGCACAGTGGCTCCCCCCACCGTCCCGGTGACGCCGACTCCGGGAGTGGTCTGGACATCGGTAGCCACCAGGGTGCCGGTCGCCACCGCCCGGATGGCCATGGCGATGGGGTGGTCACTCTCGGACTCGACGGCCGCGGCGAGCTCAAGGACCTCGATCGCGGTGGTGCCGTCGACGGCGGTGACGTCGCTGACGGTGGCCGAGCGCTCGGTGAGGGTCCCGGTCTTGTCGAACACGACGGTGTCGACATGGGCCAGGCGCTCGAGCGCGTCACCACTGCGGATGAAGATGCCGAGGGCCGAGGCCCGACCCGAACCGGCCATCATGGCCACGGGGGCGGCCAGGCCCATGGCGCAGGGGCAGGCGACGAGCAGCAGTGCCACCCCGCTGAGGACGGCGGTCCCGAAGTTGCCGACCACCAGCCACCAGAGCACAAAGGTGAGGAACGAAGCGGCCAACACGATCGGCACGAACACCTCGCTGATCCGATCGGCCACGTGTTGGATCGGCGGCTTGTCCCGTTGAGCCTCCTCCACCAGGCGCTGCAGTCGGGCCAGCACCGACTCCGAGGCGACGGCGTCGACCCTGGTCACCAGCACCCCACTGCCGTTGAGCGTCCCACCGGTCACGGTGTCGCCCGGACCGCGTTCGACAGGCAGGGGTTCACCCGTGAGCATCGACTCGTCCACCGAGGAGAACCCGGTGACGATGGTGGCGTCCAACGGCACCGACTCACCCGAGCGGATCCGTACCTGCGCGCCCACCGGCACGCTTTCGGGGGCCACCAGTTCGCCCGTCTCGTCTTCGGGATCGCCCACCACCCTGGCCCACGGCGGCCGGAGGGCCAGCAGCGAGTGGAGGGCGTCGGCCGCCCGTGACCGGGCCCGGGCTTCGACAGCCCGACCCGAGGCGACGATGGCCACGATGAGGGGCGCCATCACCCCGTGCAGGCGGGCAGCGAACTCCCCACTCCCGCCCAGATGGACATGGCGGCCGCCCAGGGCGATGGCCTCGACGGCGCTGACCGACAGGGCGGCCAGGGTCCCGAGGGCGATCAGGGTGTCCATGTTGGTGGCGCCGTGTCGCAGCATGCGGGCGGCGTTCCGCAGGAACGGCCAACCGCCGATGCATTCGACGGCCACGGCCAGACCGAGCACGACCCATCCCGAGGTGGCCGTCTCGGGGGCCGCCAGTGCGATCACCAGGGCGACCAGAGCCAGTGGCCAGGAGATCGCCACCCGCAGGCCCCACCGGTCGTCTTCGGTGTCCAGTGACCCGTCGTCGTCCCTCGACGCCGGAGCAGCCGAATAGCCGGTGGCGTCCACTACCGAGCACAGGTCGCCCGGGTCGGTGCGCTCGGGGTCGTACGTGACGAAGGCCCGGGTAGTGGCCAGGTTGACAGCGGCCGAGGCGACGCCCTGGTGGCGCCCGAGCGCCCGTTGGACCCGGGTCGAGCACGCACTGCAGTGCATCCCGCCGATGGCCAGCTCGAGGGTCTGGAGCCGGTGCTCGTCGTCGATCAGCGTGGGACCCGGGCCGCCGGTCACCCCCAGGTCGCTAGGCACGATCAGGTGGTCTCGAGCACGGTCGCCTCATAGCCCACTCCGCTCACCAGACCGCACAGGTCGTTGCTACCCAGGCGGTCGCGGTCGAACCGGACCACCGCCCGGGCGGCATCGAGGTCGACCGACGCTTCGAGGACACCCGGTTGCTCGATCAGGGTCTCCTCGATCAGCGCGGAGCACGAGCCACAGTGCATGCCTTCGATGGACAGATGGACGGTCGTCACGCCCGCCTGCCCGACCGGCGCCTGGTTCTCGGGAGAGGTCATGCCCAAAGCATAAGGCCGGCCGGTGGCCCCGGCACCACCGCCCAGTGCTGGCCGGTCGGGTCCTGTCGTAGATACGGCCGACGCCCGGGACCCTCGGGTTGTCCGGTGGGAGCGACCAACAGACACCTGCCTAGATCATCAGAACGAGCATCAGGCCCATGGCTACGCACATCACCACGTGGCTGGCGTCCTCGAGCCAGGGCGTCGCCACCACCCGCTCGATCATGCTCACGTTCGCCACCGTCACCATGGGCGACCCGTCGGACCTGTCGGGTGCAACGGACCCGACCAGGGCGTAGTCGGGTACGTGGGAACCATGGTGGGCTGCGCCTTTGCGGGGCGATGCCAGGGTGAAGATCGCCGAGGCGAAGAAGGCGAAGGCAAGGAGGAACCCGAGTCCGGGATCGAGCCGCGAACCCGCCGAGCTGGACATGGCCATCGACGGCGCCGGCACGCGGGTTGCATCGCCGGGGAAGGCGAACATCAACAGCATGGCAAGGCTCATGACCGCGTGAATGGCGTAATGGGGCAGGTGGATCCCGAACTCCTGGACCGATTGGATGCTGCGGGCGACGAACCAGATCATCAGTACGACAAAGGCGAGCTCCCACGTCCACGTCGGACCGAAAGCCAGCTCGGTGATGAACATGCCGGCCATTCCTGTCCCCATCAGCACGTGGGCGACGTCCACATCCCAACCCGACATCCGGTGCTCCTTGATGGAGAACACCAGGAGCACAAGGCAGTAGGCCGCTACTACCAACATCAAGACGGCGAAGAGGTGGTACAGCCATGACGGCCCGGTCATTGAACACCTCTGCTCGTGGGCAGGGTCACGTCGTCGGTGGCTGTACTCGTAGGCGACAACGGCCAATAGATCAACGCCAGCACGACGACAAGCAGGCCGCTGTTCGGATCGGTGGATCCCCCGGCCAGGATCCCCCCAAGGTTCTGCACGGCAATCCAGATGGCGGCAAAGACCACCATGGCGAGCACCAGAGTGACCTGCGTGACACGAGCAGGCAGGAAGACGCCCACCGCCGCCGCCACGCACATGACGGCAAGGGCGACTGCCGCCGGTGTGCCGTGATGGAGGAAGAATGCCTCGGTGGACCTGTCGAGATGGGCCAGCCAACCTGGCTGGCCCGAGTTCATGTTGGCGACGAGGTCGTGGAGGGTCTGGGGCGAACGGCCGGAACCCACAATGGACAGCGTGGCGAGGAGCGTCCACACCACGGCCCAGACGACTTTGGCCACCCGGACCCCCACGGTTCTGGCCGCGACGAAGGGACGGTCAGGCCCCTCGCTGGGCCACAGGAGGACGGCGAGCAATCCGTAGAACAGGATGCCGCCGGGTCCGCCGCCGAACGGGGTGGCACCTCCGTTGAACACCCCGCCCAGGCCCTCGCCGAACCACCACACGCCGACAGACCACACGATCGAGAGAGCCAGAGCCGCCTTCAGCGACCGCCTCCAGACGATGCCGAAGGCGATGACGAACTGCATCCCGGCGAAGAGGGTGTCGGTCAGGATCGGCTGGTGGTAGACGAACGAACCGTTCCAGGTGATGGTCCGGGCGATCCACCCGGGGTTGCCGGGTGCCATCCCAGTCAGCATCCCGCTGAATCCGCCTGAGCCGCGGGTGAACATGAACGGCTGCAGCTGCAGCACGGCGTCGAGTAGCCACACCGTGGCCAGGATCAGCTGGAATGTCCGCTGCAGATCCGCCGGCTCGCGTCGCGGGCCAGTTGACGCACGGCCTGTGCCGACGAGTGGTACCGGCGGTTGCTCCGCGTCCACAGGCGTGGTTGCCAACGCTGAGTCCCCCTTCTACGGCTTGTAGTACTACTAGGAGCTTGGGTCAGAACCTTCAGTTGACGGGGTAGTCGTCTGACTCGCGATCCGGGGGTGGATCGGCAAGAATTCTCGGCATGGCAACCGACCGGTCCGAGGACGTGCTGTTCGAGGCGCCCCGAGGTGGTGCGAGGC
>DATBZS010000043.1:0-3147 GCA_036513075.1 Acidimicrobiales bacterium | reverse complement strand
GGCTCGGCGGGGGACTTGTCGAACCGGGTGATGGTGAGCCCGGCGTGGCTGGCCAGCGACCCGAGGAGGACGGCGGCCGCCGGGTTGAACTGCTCGATGCCCTCGTCGACCATCAGGAACACCCGTGTCGCGCCCAGCTCGGCGAGCACGTCGGGGAGGCTGGAGGCGACGCCCTCGCCGAATCGGATCCTTACCGGCAGTTGGTTACCGAATGGAGGGATGAGGTTCATGGTTCGGGCTCCGTAGTTCAGGGTGTCGGGCGTACCGGCGGCCGGGTGCAGCCGGGTGTGGTGAGGTCCGGCGGGTCGAGTGACGGGACCTCGGCAGGATCGCGTGTCGTTGTCCGGGTCGCAACCCGGGGCCGGCCGGCCCGGTCATCCCCGGTCTTCGACTGCCAACGTAGCGGCCGGAGGGGTGCCTTCGGCCCCCGGGATGTGACGGGTCGAGGCCGGGTCGTAACGTAGGAGCGACACGGAGCCCGCAAGGGCACCGGGAGCCGGGGAGGACGACGATGACCGTGGTGCGAGGTCGGGCCGACGAGGTCGAGGTCGCAGACACGCCGGGCGATCAGAACCTGGCCAGTGGCCGGATGGCCCGGAGGGTGACCATCGAGCCCTGGGGCGTCCAGGTCGGCCCGGTGACCCATCTGGCCACCGAACGCGACCGTCTGGCCCGTCTCACCTTTGCCACGTTCGACGTAAGTCCAGTCGGAGTCACCATCGGCGCCGAGGTCGAGGGCGTCGACCTGTGCGCGCCGCTCGACGACACGGTGATCGACGAGCTGCGCCGTTGCCTCCAGGAGTTCAAGGTGCTCTTCTTCCGGGACCAGCCGCTGACCCCCGACCAGCACGTCGCATTCGCCCGGCGATTCGGCGAGCTAGAGGTCCATCCGTTCATCCCGGCCAACCCCGACCAGCCGGAGCTCGTCCGCTTCCAAAAGGAGGCGACCGTCGGCGGCTACGAGAACGGCTGGCACTCCGACGTGTCGTGGCGGCCGTGCCCATCGCTTGGTGCTGTCCTGCACGCCGTCGAGGTGCCCGAGGTCGGGGGCGACACGCTGTTCGCCGACATGTACGCCGCCTATGACGGGCTCGAGCCCGAACTCCAGGACCGGATCGACGGCCTGTCCGCCGTCCACGACTTCTCGATGGTGTTCGGGCACACCGTCAAGGCCGACGACCGCGCCGCCATGCGGGAGAAGTACCCGCCGGTGGAGCACCCGGTGGTCCGCACCCATCCGGAAACGGATCGGAAGCTGATCTATGTGAATCGGTTCTTCGTCGACCACATCACCGGTATCGACCGCGACGCCAGCAATGCCCTGATCGATCGGCTTGCACGCGAGGCCGAGACGGTGGAGTACCAGTGCCGCTTCCGGTGGCAACCGCATTCGGTGGCCTTCTGGGACAACCGGGCGGTGCAGCACTACGCGTCGAGTGACTACTGGCCCCAACGGCGGGTCATGGAGCGGGCCAGCATCGTGGGCGAGCGACCGGCCTGACCACAGCAGGGGTCCGATAGCCGGGAGGAACGGGTCGCTAGATTCTCCCTATGAAGATCCTCATCCTGGGTGCCGGATTCGGCGGCCTCGAATTGGCGACCGTCCTGTCCGACGAGTTCGGTGAGGCCCACGAGGTCACCTTGATCGACAAGGCCGAGGGATTCATCTTCGGATTCTCGAAACTCGACGTCCTGTTCGGCAGGGCAACGCCCTCGGCCGTCTTCCACCCCTACCGCGACATTGACAAGCCCGGGCTCACCTTCGTGCGGGCCACGGTGACGTCGATCGATCCGGTGGCCAAGCGGGTGGAGACCGACGTCGGCCCCTTCGAGTCCGATGTTCTGGTGGTCGCTCTCGGGGCCGACGTCGACCCCACGGCCACCCCCGGCCTCGTCGAGGGCGGGAGCGAGTTCTACTCGTTGGCCGGGGCATTCGCCCTGAGGGACGTACTCGCCGCGTTCCCGGGAGGAAACGTGGTGATCGGCGTCACCTCCACCCCGTTCAAGTGCCCACCGGCACCGTCCGAGACGGCCCTCCTCCTCCACGATTACCTGTCGGCCCGGGGCCTGCGGGCTGCGTCGACCATTTCGTTGGTGATGCCCTTCGGGATCCCCATCCCGCCGTCACTCGAGGCCTCGAGTGCGCTGTTCGAGGCGTTCGCGACGCACGACATCCAGTGGATGCCCGATCGGATGGTGACCGGTCTGGACCCCGACACCAGGGTCGCCCACTTCAGCGACGGCAGCGATATCCCCTACGACCTGTTCCTCGGCGTCCCGGTCCACCGGGCGCCATCGGTGGTGACGGATTCGATCCTGGCCGTCGACGGATGGATCCCGGTCGATCCCCTCACGCTGGAGACTTCGTTCCCCGGTGTGTTCGCAGTGGGCGACGTGACCAGTGTGGGCACACCCAAGGCGGGGGTGTTCGCCGAGGGACAGGCCGCGGTCGCCGCCAAGCAGATCATCGCCCGGCTGCGCGGCGACGCGCCGACCGACACCTACGACGGCCACGGCATCTGCTACCTCGAGTTCGGGCACGACCTGGTGGGGAAGGTATCAGTCACCTTCACCAGCGGCGAGGCGCCCACCGGCGGCCTCGACGGTCCGTCGGAGGCGATCGCCACGGACAAGAAGATCTTCGGCTCCAGCCGGATCCAGCGCTGGTTCGACCGCACCTGGGCGCTCGACTAGGTCGTCTCGCCCGCACCCGGCGGTCGACGTCATGCACGACCACCGGCCGGGGAGGGGGAGCGATGCCATCACAACAACGTGGTCCCGGGCCCCCGGGACGGATCGGCGCCCCCGAGGGCGTAACCTGCGGAGGTGGTGAAACTCAGCGGGTCCGAGACGGCCCTCCTCCTCGTGGTGTCCGTGGCCATGGCGTTCCTCGGCTACCACCTCGCGGAAGGCGACAAGCGGAACCTCGGGCGCACGCCGTGGGGGGTGCCGTCCCTCGGCTGGGCGGCCATCTGGTTCCTGAGCCCGCTGGTCGGCCTGGTCCTGTGGCTCTTCGCCCACCGGGCCGAGGTCCGTCGATCCGCCCAGGCACCGTTGGGCACCCTCGGCGGTGGGGCGCCGCCCCCCAGAGCGGAGCCGGCCCGCAGCGTGGGAAGCGACTTCCCGGCCTACCCCCGACGGGCCGAT
>DATBZS010000042.1:0-71195 GCA_036513075.1 Acidimicrobiales bacterium | reverse complement strand
GGCCGTGCGGGCCCAGCTGGAGGGACTACCGACCGTCTGAGGTGGCTGCGTGACCCGATCGCCTGGACGGGGCCACGCGAGCCCGCCCCGCCTGACGCCAGCCAGCCCGGCTCTACTGCGGTCGGAGTGCGACGACGACTTCGGCCAATCGGCCCAGTTCGTCGGAGGTGTTGTAGTAGTGCGGCGAAGCCCGCACCACGGTGGACGGACGGTCGCCACCTAGGTCGAGACGGGACGCCGGCTGGTCGGTCACCGACACGTTCACCCCGACGTTCCGGGCCGTGGCTGCGACCTCGGCTGGAGCGTGGCCCTCGACGGTAAAGGTGACGATGCCGCACCGCTGGCGTCCTCCGTCGTGCACGGTGACACCGGCGAGGTCTCCGAGCAGGGAGCGGAGCTCTTCGGCCACCGATGTGACCCGCGCCGCGATGGCGTCGATCCCGAGGTGGAGGGTGTGGTCGATGGCCGCGCCCAGCCCGAGGCGAACAGCCACCGGTGTCTCGAACGGGATGAACCGCTGGGCACCGTCCTCCAGCCGGTAGTGGTCGACGGCGTCCCAGGTTGCGGAACGGCCGTCGATGCCGATGGGCCGGAGCGCCCGGGCGAAGCCGGAGCGCACATAGACGAACCCGGTGCCCCGTGGCCCCCGCAGCCACTTGCGTCCGGTGCCGGTCAACACGTCGCACCCGATGGCCCCGACGTCGACCGGCAGCTGGCCGATGCTCTGGCAGGCGTCGACGAAGGTGGCGACGCCTGCTTCACGGCAGATGCGGACGGCATCGGCCACTGGGTTGACCAGGCCCCGGTGGGTGCCCACGTGGGTGAGGCTGGCCAGGGCCACGTCGCCGCCGGCCGTCGCTACGGCCAGAGCGTCGAGGTCGACGGTCCCGTCGGGGGTGCTGGGCACCGACTCGATGGTCGTGCCGGCGAGTTCCGATACCTGGAGGAGCCCCATGTAGTGGCTGTCGTATGCGATGCGGTCGACCAGGATCCGTTGTCCGCGCCCGAGCCCGCCCCCCAGGTGGAATCCCCAGAGCGCCTTGGTCCACCCCTCGGTGTCGGAGCCGGTGATCGCCACCTCGTCGGTGGTGGCGCCGAGCAGCGCGGCAGCCGACGTCCGCACCGCGGTCACCCGGTCGCCTACGGCCGTCTCGGCCTCGTATCCGCCGATCTCGGCCTCGAGCCGGAGGTGGGCGATGACCGTGTCGAGGGTGGCTCGTGTCGCCAAGGCGGCCCCGGCGTTGTTGAGGTGGGCGACCGCCGCGGCGCCCGGGGTGGCGGCCCGTTCGGCGGCGACGTCGAGTGGGCGGGGCACGTCACGGAGGCTAGCGGCGTCGGCCTCATCGGCTGTCTACAGAGGTTCCGGATACCTGGATGACCGGATCGCCGGCGAGGCGGTCGGTGCCCTCCCGGCCCGTTGCCATCACCCGCTGTCAGTAGGGTCGGTGGCATGGACGCGGCACAGGAGCCAGGCGGGGTCGGGGACGGGACGCTCGATGAGCGGACCGTCGACCCGGACCCCTTGGTGCAGTTCGGTCAGTGGTACGACCAGGCCGGCCGGATTGTCGACGCACCCGAGGCGATGGCGCTGGCCACGGCCGACGCGGACGGCCATCCCTCGGCGCGGATGGTGCTGCTCAAGTCGTGGGGCGCCGACGGCTTCGTCTTCTACACCAACTACGACGGTCGAAAGAGCCACGATCTCGAGGCGAACCCCGAGGCTTCCCTGCTCTTCTACTGGGAGGCCCTCGGCCGCCAGGTCCGCATCGAGGGATCGGCGACCCGGACCACCGGGGCCGAGTCCGATGCCTATTTCGCCACCCGGGACGTCGGGAGCCGCATCGGCGCCTACGCCTCCCATCAGAGCAGTCCCATCGGCAATCGGGCCGAACTCGACGCCGCCATGGCGGACTCAACGGCAACCTTCGGCAACGGGGACGTGCCCCGGCCGGCATGGTGGGGAGGATGGCGGATCACCCCCCGCGCCTACGAGTTCTGGCAACAGGGCACCAACCGCCTCCACGACCGCATCCGCTACGAGCACGGCGACGGCGGCTGGATCGTGCAACGACTGCAGCCCTGACCTCCGGCGGTCGGCCGTGCCTGACCTCCAACGGTCAGCCGTGCCTGGGCCGCGGGTACCGGTGGGCGGTATGTTCTGCCAATGGCAGATGACACGGCAGTTGTCGAGGAGCGGGTCACCCAGCTCCTGGACGAGTTCGATCCGACGTCGGTGTCCGTCGAGGAGTTCCGGGGCCGGCAGTTCGATCTGGGGTTGGCCTGGATCTCCTTCCCCGAGGGCTTCGGCGGACTGGGCCTTCCGCCCAACCTCCAGCGCATCGTCGACCGGCGCGTGGGCGAGGCGGGGGCCACGCCGGCAGGGGCCCGCGAGTTCTTCGGCCTGACCATGGCCGGCCCGACCGTGGTGACCCACGGGTCGGAGGAGCTGCGGAACCGCCTGCTGCGACGCACCTTCACCGGCGAGGAGGCCTGGTGCCAGCTGTTCAGCGAGCCCGGCTCCGGCTCCGACCTGGCCAGCCTGGCCACCCGGGCGGTCCGGGACGGTGACGAATGGGTCATCACGGGCCAGAAGGTCTGGAACACCCTGGCCCACATCGCCGACCGGGGGATGCTGGTGACCCGCACCGATCCCGACCTCCCCAAGCACAAAGGGATGACGTACTTCGCCCTGGACATGCACGCACCCGGCGTCGAGGTGCGCCCGCTCCGCCAGATGACCGGTGAGGCCGAGTTCAACGAGGTCTACATGACCGAGGTCCGGGTGCCCGACGCCGACCGGATCGGCGACGTGGGCGAGGGCTGGCGGGTGGCCATGACCACGCTGTCCAACGAGCGGACCACCATCGGCGGCGGAGGCGGCGCCCCTCCCCGGGGAGCAGGCTCGATCGCCGAGGCCGTCCGCATCTTCCAGGGTGAGGGTGCCCGCCGCACCGCAGTCGAGCGTGACCGCCTCATGGAGCTGTGGGTCGAGATGGAGGTGCTGCGCCTGACCAACATGCGCGCCTCGCAGAACCGCAAGGCCGGCAACCCCGGGCCGGAGGGCTCGATCGCCAAGCTGATGTTCGCGGAGGTCAACAAAAAGGTGTTCGAGCTCTGCGTCGACCTGCTGGGCGCCGACGCCATGGTCGGGTACGACTACACCATGCGCCGTTCCGAGGTCCTCGGACTGGTCGGCCCAGCGGGTACGTCGCGCAAGTTCTTCCTCCGGTCCCGGGCCAACTCCATTGAGGGCGGCACCTCGGAGATCCAGCGCAACATCCTCGGCGAGCGCATCCTCGGTCTGCCCGGCGACGTCCGGGTCGACAAGGAGCTGCCGTGGGCCAAGGTCCCGAGGAGTTGAAGGGCCCCCGCTGCGGGGGACGCCGGTGACCGATGCCCGCCAGTTCCTCGGCATGGAGGAGCTGGGCGACCCGCTCCACTGGCGGCTACGCGTCGTCCCAGAGCTGACCACCCCGGGCAACTTCCTGTTCGGCGGGTGCGGCCTCGGTGCGGCGCTGGTGGCCCTGGAGGCCGCGTCGGGCCGGCCCACCGTGTGGTCGACCTGCCAGTACCTGTCGTTCGCCCCCACCGGTTCGGTGCTCGATCTGACGGTGACACTGGCCGCCGAGGGCAGCCGCGTCACCCAGGCCCGGGCCGTCGGGACGGCCGGTGACTCCGAAATCCTGACCGTCAACGCCGCCCTCGGACGGCCCGGCGGGATGGATGCCGAGGGGGTATGGGACGCGCCACCCGACGTGCCACCGCCGGACGAGTGCCCGCCGCGCCGGCTGCCCTCGTTGTTCACCACCTCGATCTTCGACCAGATCGACATCCGCCTGGCCAAGGGCCGCAGCTTCGAGGAGATCAGCCAGGGACCGTTCACCCCGGGCGACCCCAACAGCGCCCTGTGGGCACGGGTGCCGGGGCATCTGGAGCCGTCGGCGGCCACGTTGGCCATCCTCGGGGACTACGTGACCGGCGGGATGGCCCAGCCGTTGGGACGGCGGGTGATGTCCCGCAGCCTCGACAACACGTTGCGGATGGTCCGACTCGAGCCGACCGAATGGGTGCTGTGCGACATCCGGATCCAGGCGCTGGCCGACGGCTACGGCCAGGGGACCGCATACTTGTGGTCGGAGTCGGGCAACCTGTTGGCCACGGCCAGTCAGTCGATGAGCGTCCGCTTCGCACCGCCGCTGGACGAACCGCCGGACTGACCGGTTCGCCTGATCCTGTCTGGACGACCCCCAGCAGCGGTGGAACGACGGACGGGCACGCCGGATCCGGGGCCGACCTAGAGTCTCGTCCGCAGCCGAATCGAACGGGGACGACGATGAAGATCAGCACGATGCTCAGCTATGCCGGCGGCTTCCGCAAGGCGGCCGCCCAGGTGGCCGAGATGGAGAAGGCCGGCCTGGACCTGGTGTGGGTGGCCGAGGCCTACGGGATCGACAGCCCCAGCCAGATGGGATACCTGGCCGCCCTGACCGAGACGGTGGAGATCGGCTCGGCCATCCTCCCCATCTTCACCCGCACCCCGACGCTCATCGCCATGACGGCGGCCGGTATCGACGCCCTGTCCGAGGGGCGGTGCCACTTAGGCCTCGGCTCCTCGGGCCCCCAGGTCATCGAGGGCTGGCACGGGGTGCCGTTCGACGCACCGCTCGGGCGCACCCGCGAGATCGTCGACATCTGCCGCCAGATATGGGCCAGAGAGGCCCCGCTCGAGCACCACGGCAGGTACTACGACATGCCGCTGCCCGAGGGGCGGGGGACGGGCCTCGGCAAGGCGCTCAAGATCATCGGGCGCCCGGTCCGTCCCCGGATCCCGGTGTGGGTGGCCTCGCTGGGGGAGAAGAACGTGGCCATGACGGCCGAGATCGCCGACGGGTGGATCCCGATGCTGTACGTGCCCGAGAAGGCCCACACGGTGTGGGGTGACGCCCTCGATGCGGGTCGGGCAAAGCGCGATCCGTCGCTCGACCCGCTGCAGATCACGGTCGGCGGCATCGTGGCCATCGGCGAGGGGGACGACGTCGTCGCCCTGCGGGACCTGGCCCGGCCGATGATCGCCCTCTACGTGGGCGGCATGGGCGCCAAAGGACGGAACTTCTACAACGATGTGGTCCGTCGCTACGGGTACGAGGAGGAGGCCGAGAAGATCCAGGACCTCTACCTCGAGGGGAGGAAGGCCGAGGCCGAGGCACTGGTGCCCGACGATCTGCTCGAGTCGATGTCGCTGTGCGGCCCGGAGAGCTACGTGGCCGAGCGCATCGCCGCCTTCAAGGAGGCAGGAGTCAGCCACCTCCAAGTGGTGCCGGTCCCCACGGCCGACCAGACCGCGGTCGACGTCATCGCCAAGGTCAAGGACCTGGTCGGCTGACCGACCATCCGGCCGGGGCGGTCACTCGTCGGAGACGAGGTCCCCCGGGGTGCGCTCGATGGTGTCGAGGGCGAGCAGAGCATCGAGTTGCTGGGCCATCTGCTCGATCTCATCGGCCTCGTAGTAGCTCCGGTTGAGGGTCAACGTGAGCTGGTCCTGCACGAGGGCGAGTGCGTCCTCGGCGGCGGTGGCGGCGTCGTACACCGAGAAGAGGCGGGCCTGCATGGCCTGGGCCGAGACGAAGCGGGTACCTCTGCCGGCAGCCTCGGCCGGAAGGGCGCGCAGCGCGTCCCCCGGGGTCGCCGGGCCGGTCGTCTCGATCTGCTCTGCATGCTCCTGGTCCATGGTCTCCTGCCTTTCATGGTCGGGTCCGCGCCACCACGTTGGTGTACCCACCATTCAACACCCTGGGTGTGACATTTCGTCCCCATATCCCCGTCGAATCGGCGAATTGCAACTGACATCGGGGTGTCGAGGGCTCACGGACGTCACTGGCCGATGGGAGGATCGGGGGGTGACCTGCCCATCCGTACGTCCCGCCGGCGGCGCGGGCGTGTCCACTGCCTGGCCCCGGTGACCCGCTTCGATGCCGTGGTGGTCGGCTCGGGCCCCAACGGCCTGGCCGCAGCGGTGACCCTGGCCCGGGCCGGACTGGCCGTGCATGTGGTCGAGGGTGCCGATCACCCGGGGGGCGGATGCCGCACCGACGAGCGCACCCTGCCCGGCTTCCGCCACGACGTCTGCTCGGCCGCCCACCCGTTGCTGGCCCTGTCACCGTTCTTCGCCGACGCGGCGTTCGACGGGCTCCGGGCCGAACTCCGCCAGCCGGCGGTACCGTTCGCCCACCCCCTGGACGGCGGGTCGGCCGCGGTCGCCTTCCGCTCCCTCGACGAGACCGTCGACGGTCTCGGTCCCGACGGGGCGGCCTACCGCCGCCTACTCGGCCCGTTGGTGGCCCACGCCGGGGAACTGGCGGCAACCGTGCTCGCCCCGCTGCGGTCGCGGCCCCGTCGCCCGTGGTCGACGACGTCCCGGTTCGGATGGCACGGGGTCCCAAGCGTGGACCACCTCGTCGGCCGGTTCGGGGACGAGCCGGCCCGGGCGCTCCTGGTCGGGGCCGGGGCCCACTCGATGCGGCCGCTTTCGTCCCCGCTGACCGCCGCAGTGGCGCTCCTCCTGACCGCCTCCGCCCATGCCGTGGGATGGCCGGTGGTGGCCGGCGGCAGCGCCGGAATTGCCGATGTCCTGGTGGCCGAGCTGGACCGGCTCGGCGGGACGGTCGAGACGGGTCACTGGATCGGCCGGCTCGACGAGCTGCCCGCCGCGGAGGTGGTGCTCCTCGACGTGGCGCCCGCCGCACTGTCGGGACTGGTCGGCCCGGCGTTGCCCGACGCCTACCGGCGGGCCGTCGGCCGGTTCCGCTACGGGCCCGGGGTGTGCAAGGTCGACTGGGCCCTGTCCGGACCTGTGCCCTGGTCGGCGCCGGTCTGCCGGTCGGCAGGCACACTCCACCTCGGCGGCACGGCGGCCGAGGTGGCAGCGTCCGAGTCGGCCGTGTGGGCCGGACGCCACCCGGACCGGCCATACTGCATCGTCGTCCAGCCTGGCGTGGCCGACCCGTCCCGGACCGGGTCGCCGGGCCAGACCTTGTGGGCCTACTGCCACGTTCCTCCGGGTTCGAACCAGGATATGACGCCGGCCATCGAGGCCCAGATCGAGCGGTTCGCCCCGGGCTTCGGTGACCTCGTCCTCGCCCGGACCACGGTCACCGCGTCCGGAATGTCCGACTACGACACCAACTACGTCGGCGGCGACATCGGCGGGGGAGCGGCGACGGTACTCCAGACCCTCTCCCGTCCCGTGCTCCGGTGGAATCCCTACCGGTTGCCGGTAGAGGGGATCTACCTGTGCTCGGCCTCCACGCCGCCCGGACCCGGGGTGCACGGGATGTGCGGAGTCCACGCGGCACGGACGGCGCTCCACGACCACTTCGGGGGCCCGCCGCCGTTCGCCCACTGACCGGCGGTCCGGTCCACCTCGATGCCGGCCGTCGGGGCGGGACGGCAGGGGTGCCGACAAGTGGGAAGATGACCGACCGTGGTGCCGCCCCGACCGGGACGGCCCGGACCCGGAAGGACCGGCAACATGGAAGGCCCCATCACCGACAGCGCCCGAGAGGCGATGCTCCTGGCCGCACTGAGCCGGGTCGACGTGCGGTCGTTCAGGGAATCACTGCAGGTGGTGTCCGACCCCCGTTCCCCCATCTCGAAGCCGATCGCCAATGCACTCGCCGCACTGCGCAAGCACCGTGACCCGTCGTCGGTGCTGGGCAAGGCCCAGTACCGGGCGGCCCTGCCGTACGCGGCCGCCGTGTATGCCGAGCCCTGCCTGGCCGCGGTCATCGAGGCACTGGGCGACGACGCCGACGACCCGTCCGAAGAACGACTCCTCGAGGCCATCGATTCGGTCGGTGCCGACCACGACGACACCACGGTGACGGTGATGTTGGCGTCGGTGGCCGACGGTGAGATGGCCGCGTCCGATCTGTGTTTCTCGCTCCTGGACTCCGACGGCCGGTTCGGCCTACCCGGTTGGCAGCAGTTCGAGCGGTCGGCGCCCGAGCCAGCTGCTGAACGCACTCCGGTCGCGGCCGGGGCGAGCCAAGAGCAGCGCGATGCCCGACGGGCCAAGAAGCATCGGGAAGCCGAGGAGCGCCGCAAGCGGGCCGAGGCGGCGACGAAGGCAGCCGAGCAGGTCCGGGTGGCCCGGAAGAAGGAGCGCGCTGCGGCGTCCGAGCGGCCGTCCGTGGCGACCGACGCCACTCCGGCCCCGGTACTCCCGACCATGAGGCGCCGGCGGGCTGTGCTCACGCCGCTCGAGGAGGAGGAGTTCGACCGTGACGACCTGTGGACGGCCGGCGTGGTGCTGGCCTGGGTGCCGTTCGACGCCGAGGACCCCGACCACCCCGACCTCGAGGGCAAGATCCGTCCGTGTGTGGTGGTGGCCGGCACGCCGACCCACCTGCTCGTCCGGCCGGGTTACTCGGCCGGCGGGGTCAAGAGCCGGGACTGGAAGTCGGTGCCGGTGCGGTACTGGCGCCAGTCCGGGTTCGACGAGCCCACGTGGATCGACGTCGACGCTGTCCGGGTCGTCCGACCCGACTCGGGCCCGACCGGCTTCCTCGAGCCGGACGACTGGAACTCACTGTGGTGAGCCGCTGACCAGGGTTCCGTGACTGGGTGGTCCCGGGGCCATCTGTGGTGCCTCGGCGTCGTTGCTGTGCCGTGATCGCAGACCCTCAGTCGACCTGGTCGGCGTGCTCGATACGCTCGGTTCCAGCCAGTGGCACTGCGTCCGACGGGAGGCGTGGCTTGTCCCGCAGGTTGGTCGGCAGGATGTCGCGATCGCCCTGTGAGCGCCGGATCACCTCGAGGATGTCCTCGCCGATCAGTTCGGATCGCACCAGCAGGGCGTCCCGCAGGGCCTCGACGACGTGGCGATGGTTGTCCAGCATGGAGGTGACCGACGCTTTGGACTCACCTAGGAGCGCCTCGACCTCGGCCCGGCTGGCGTCGTCGGCCAGCACCTTGCCGACCAGTCCGCCGCCGGCGTGCTCGATGGCCCCAACCGAGATGAGCGAGCTGCCCATGCCCAGCAGGCCGATCATCTGGCAGGCGTTGACGGTGGCGGAGTGCAGGTCGCTCGACACACCGGTCGAGGACTCGCCGAAGAACAGCTCCTCGGCCACCATGCCGCCGAAGGCGATGTCGATCATGGCCCGGACCTCGGACTTGGACTTGGTGAACCGCTCCTCGGTCTCGGAGTGGCTCAGCAGGCCGAGGGCGTCCTTGCGCTTGATGATGGTCAGTACCTCGAGTTTGCGGCCCTTGCCCACCAACCAGGCCACCGTGGCGTGGCCGGCTTCGTGGGTGGCGATGGACCGGCGCTCCGCTTCGGTGTACTCGACCGGCTGGGCGAGCCCGATCTCTTCGGTCATCTTGGCCTGTTGGATGTCGTGCCACGAGAGGCGGGTGGCCCCTCTGCGCAGCGCCCACACCAGGGCTTCATCGAGCAGGTGCTCGAGCATGACCGGCGAGTACCCGGCGGTCATGGCGGCCAGCGTCTCGCGCCGGGCCGGGTCGTCGAGCTCGGGCTCGTGGGCCTTCTTGTCCAGGTAGTAGTCGAGGATGTCCCGCCGTCCGGACCTGCCGGGCAGCCCGAAGTAGATGTTGCGGTCGAAGCGGCCGGGTCGCACCAGTGCGGCGTCGAGGTCGTCGGCCCGGTTGGTGGCCCCGATCACCAGGATGTTGGCTGGGGTGAAGGTCGGCTTGCGCAGCTTGCCGCCCGCCGGGAGCCAGGCGTTGACCGCCTCGACGGTCTTGCCGCGGAATCGGATCGACCACGGCGTCTGCTCGAACGACTGGAGCTGGATCAGGAGCTCGTTGACCACGCCGGGTACGCCCTCGCCCTGGGTGGATCCGGCGCCCCGCTTGCCGCCGATGGCGTCGAGCTCCTCGATGAAGCCGATGGCGCCGCCCTCACGGCGGGCCTGGCGGCGCAGTTCCTTGAAGTAGGCGCGGATCTTGCGGTTGGTCTGCCCGTAGAACATGGACTGGAAGGCCGACGACGACACGAACAGGAACGGCACGCCCGCCTCGGAGGCCATGGCCTTGGCCATGTAGGTCTTGCCGGTGCCTGGAGGTCCTTCGAACAGGATCGCCTTGCGGGGTGTCCCCCCCATCTGTTCGTTGAACGTGCGGTAAGCGAGAAAGAGGTTGAGGGTCTTGGTGACCTCCTCGACCAGCCCCTCGGACCCGCGGACGTCGTCGAAGGTCATGGTCAGCTCGTCGGGGCGGAAGAGGATGTGCGGCGATCGACCGGCGGCCACCATCGGGACCACCATCACGAGACAGAGGACGACGATCAGGCACAGGGGCACCAGGAAGGGGGTCATCGACTGGGGGATCGACGGCGTGGGGAGCGACATGCCCGGCGCCAGGATGTCGCGGAGCACGAGGAGCACGGCGACGATGCCGAGGACTACGGCCAGCCGCTGCAGGCGGCTCGACCGTGCCCGGGCCTTGTGGGCCCCCACGTCGGTGGTGGCCATGGTGGCCACGCCGGAGCCCGAGAGCGCACCCAGTCCGTCGGTGTCCTGAGCCTGCCGTGCAGCCATGGTCTCGCTCCGTCCTGTGATTCCGGTGCCGATGCGGCCCCGGTTCCCCTGCCGTCGGGACGTCGGCCGGAGCCTCGTCCCTTCGGAGAACACGTTCGGTCCCCGCGTGATGGTGCCGTCCTGGGCCGAACCTACGGGTCGGGTACCCGGAGGGTCAACCGATTCCACGCACGGTGACCGAAACCCGCGCTCACCGGGAGATTGCAACCGAACAGCCACGGAGTGTGGGCTTCATGACGTCCACGCGTGGCGCTCGGTCCCGGCACACTTGCCCGTCATCGAGGTCCACCCCCGTTGCGCCTGGGTCGCCGACGGCCCTCTCGAATCCAGTTCGTGCCAAGTCCCTTCGCGGCTGAGATGACTAGGCGGGGACGGGGAACTCGCGCACCTCGAAGTCCGACAGGATGGTCGGACACAGCGAGGGGTCGGACAGCGCGCACGACTCGGCGGCAACCGCGATCGGCGATCCGTAGGAGATGGCCGAGGGGATCTGAGGGAACAACACGACTCCGGAGACCACCATCTGGCCACCCGATGCGGCCAGGTCTGCCACCGCGCCGGCCGCGTCGGCCACCGCCGTGACGTCGGGCGTCATGGAGTTGGTCAGCTCGCCCGGCAGCTTGGACGTCGAGCACCCGGCCGACTGGGACTGCCAGGACGGGATGGTGAAGAACGGGCAGACCAGGTCGACTCCGGCGTTGGTCCCGGTGGACGCCCACGTGGCGAACACACCTTCGGTGCCCGGTGCTGGAGACCCGGTGGTCGGTGGATCGGGATCATTCGACGGGTAGACGGCCAGCGTCGTCGAACCCGCGGCACCGATGGCGGCGCTCTGCCCGGTCAGCTGGCCGGTCGAGGGCGGGTTGGCAATGGTGGTGCCTGTGTAGCCGCCGGCCGCGGCTGTCGGCGTGGCGCTCGGCGCACCCCCGGTCGATGGTCCGGGTGCCACCAGCGCGCAGGTCCACCCGGCCGGGGCGAGGAGGGTGTGCAGCCCGTCGGTGTAGAAGGTGACCTTCCCGACGAGGGACGTCGGTACGGGAGCGAGGAGGATGGTTGGACTCCAGCCCGACTTGGACCTGATCGCACTCCCGCCGAACGCCGGATCGGTGCAGTTGACGACCGGGAATGCCACGGCCACCTCGCCGTTGAGGGGCACCGTCGTCGACGTTGTGCTGCCGCCGCTGGCTGCGGCCGAGGCGACCCCGGTCGACGAAGTCGTACCGAGGAGCGACGAGCCGCAGCCGGTCAGCATCCCGAACCCGGCGACCATCACGGTCACCGCGGCCAGTCGCCGCGTCGCCCCCTGGCGCGGTCGCACATGGGGAAGCGTCCGGGTCATCACCTGACGATAGGCCCGTTCACCCGCTCGTCGGTGGGCAATTGCCCTGCCTGGCTCCACGGGGAGCGTTGTCGAGGAAACGCCAACCGATGCATGACGTTGACGTTTGCGTTAACCTCAAAAGAGATCCCCGCACAACCGGGCGGGGCGGACCGGTCCAGACCGGTGGGAGCAGCAATGGCCGTCATCGAAGAGTCCGCAACGTCGGGAGACGACCGCCGCGGCGGCCGTGGCGACGGCGGGACCGGCCGGTCCGATCGTGAAGCCCGACTCAACGGTGACCTCGCCAGCCTGCCGCCCAACTACAAGTGGATGGCCCTGTTCATCTCCACCCTCGGCATGCTGATGGCCTCCATCGACGGCTCGATCGTGCTCATCTCGCTGCCCAATATCTTCCGGGGCATCGGTATCGACCCCCTCGAGGCCGGCAACACCTTCTACCTGCTGTGGATGATCCTCGGATTCCTGGTGGTGACCAGTGTCCTCGTGGTGACCCTCGGACGGCTGGGCGACATCTGCGGTCGGGTGCGCACGTACAACTTCGGCTTCGCCGTCTTCACGTTCTTCTCCCTCTTGCTGTCCATCACGTGGATGACCGGCCACGCAGCGGGCGTGTGGCTGATCGTCATGCGCATCTTCCAGGGAGTGGGGGCGGCCATGCTCATGGCCAACTCGGCGGCCATCCTCACCGACGTGTTCCCCGACAACAAGCGGGGCATGGCGCTCGGGATCAACCAGGCTGCCGCCCTCAGCGGTGTCTTCATCGGCCTGGTGCTCGGTGGCCTCCTGGCCCCCCTCAACTGGCGCTGGATCTTTCTGGTGTCGGTGCCCATCGGCCTCGTCGGCACGATCTTGGGCTACCGCGAGCTCCGCGAGACGAGCCCGCGCCGACCGGCCCGCATCGACTGGCCCGGCAACATCACCTTCGCCGTCGGTCTGGTCCTGGTCATGATCGGGATCACCTACGGCATCGAGCCCTACGGCGGCCACGTGATGGGGTGGACCAACCCGATGGTGCTCGGCTCGGTGGCCCTCGGCGTGGTCCTCCTGGGCGTGTTCTGCGTCCTCGAGACCCGTGTGCCCCAGCCGATGTTCCGGCTCCAGCTTTTCAAGATCCGGGCCTTCACCTCCGGCGTCCTGGCCAGTTTCCTCGCCGCCCTCAGCCGGGGCGGCATGATGTTCATGCTGATCATCTGGCTCCAGGGCATCTGGCTGCCGTTGCACGGGTACGCCTTCACGGTGACTCCGCTGTGGGCGGGAATCGCCATGCTCCCCCTCACCATCGGGTTCCTGGTCGCCGGACCCCTGTCGGGCATCCTGTCCGACCGCTTCGGTCCCCGGCCGTTCGCCACGGGCGGCATGCTCGGCACGGCCGTCTGCTTCGTCCTGCTCGAGCTCCTGCCCGTGGACTTCCCCTACTGGCTGTTCGCCCTCGTGCTCTTCGGGACGGGGATGTGCATGGCCTCGTTCGGGTCACCCAACCGGGCCGGGGTGATGAACAGCCTCCCGGCTGAGCACCGAGGGGCCGGCTCGGGGATGAACACCACGTTCCAGAACTCGGCCCAGGTCCTCTCCATCGGGATCTTCTTCACGCTCATGATCATTGGCCTGACCTCCTCGCTGTCGGCCAATCTGCTGCACGGACTCGTGGCCCATGGCGTGCCCACCGCGGTCGCCGAGCGGGTGGCCCACCTGTCGCCGGTCTCCACGCTGTTCGCCGCCTTTCTCGGCTACAACCCGGTCCAACACCTCGTGGGCCCCCACGTCCTGGCCCAGCTGACCCCGGCCCAGCAGTCGGTGCTCACGGGCCGGAGCTTCTTCCCCAGCCTGATCAGTCGGCCGTTCGAGGCTGGTCTCCGCGCCGCGCTCGACTTCGCCATCTTTGCCAGCCTGCTGGCGGCGTGGGCGTCATGGCGACGGGGCGGACGGTACGTGTACCACGAGGGCGACGAGGCCGACGCCGAGGGCGACCAGCTCGTCCCGGCCAGGACCACCGCCGGGGTGGCTGCCGGGGGGCCCGTCGAGGAGCCCGTCGGTGCCGACGCCGAGGTCCCGCGGTGACCTCCGTCGAGGCCACGTTCGCCACCGGCGACGTCCTCCGCATCGGCGAGCTGGCCCAACGCACCGGGGTGACCACCCGGACCCTCCGCTACTGGGAGGAGCTCGGACTCATCCAGCCGAGCGGCCACCGTTCCGGCGGCGAGCGTCTCTATCTGCCGACCGACATGGCCCGGGTCACCCGCATCCGCGATCTCCAGGAGCTGCTCGGCTTTTCGCTGGCCGAGGTGCGGGTGGTGCTCGAGACCGAAGACATCGACGCCCTCGACCGGGTCCGCTCCGAGTTCCGCTGGGGGGACGCGGACCCCGCCCGCCGCCGCCAGTTGATGGAGGATGCGGTCGACGCCAACGAGCACCTGCTGCAACGACTCGACGACACACTCGCACGCATCCAGGCATTCCGTGATGAGCGGTCAGCCAAGGGGGAGCGCCTCAGCGAGCTGATCGCCGGACTCGACACCACCACCGAATCCGAGGAGGGAACAACGTGACTAGTGGAGACCTGAAGGCCGAGACCGTGATCATCGAGGGTCACGGTGGAGACCCTGTCGAGGCCTACGTGGCCATACCGCAGGGCGGCCCGCCCTCCGGTGGAGTGGTGGTCATCCACCACATGCCGGGCTATGACGCCGCCACCAAGGAGATCACCCGCAAGTTCGCGGCCAACGGCTACCTGGCACTGATGCCCAACCTTTATTTCCGTGAGGCTCCCGATGCCAGCCCCGACGACGCCGCCGCCACGGCCCGGGCCAACGGGGGCGTACCCGATGAGCGGTTGGTCGGCGACGTGGCCGGGGCCATGGCCCACCTCACTGGCTTGCCGGAGTCCAACGGCAAGCTCGCCACCATCGGCTACTGCTCCGGCGGTCGCCAGTCGCTTCTGGCAGCCTGCACTTTGGACCTCGATGCCGCCGTCGACTGCTACGGCGCCTTCGCGCTGACCGCGCCGCCCGACGAGTTCCCGTTGAAGATCACCCCCCTCGGCGACAGGGTGACGCACTTGTCCTGCCCGTTGCTCGGGCTGTTCGGGGCCGACGACCAGTATCCGGGACCCGAAGAGGTGGCCGACCTGGAACGGATCCTCGTGGCCGCCGGTAAGGAGGTGGAGGTGCACTCCTACGAGGGGGCGGGCCACGCCTTCTTCAATACCGACCGCCAGAGCTTCCGACCCGAGGCCGCGGCCGACGGCTGGGAGAGGATCTGGGCGTTCTTCGGCACGCACCTGTCGACCTGATCCCGACGACCCACACGATACGAATCACGACACACGAGGGAAGGAACCATCATGTGCACCTACCGAACGACGACGTTGGAGGTCGAAGGAAGCGGAAAAGGGGCTGCGGGTTGGTTCCCGGTGACCGATGCCTCGGTCTACTTCGACCATCCGGTCCATGCGCCCGCCGACCACACGCTCAACGTCGACCTCCGCAACCCGTCACGGGACGCTTCGGCGCGCGTGGCCGTCGAACTCGACCCGGTGTCGGCCCGGGCGTTGGCCCTGGCCATCCTGGAGATGCTCGACTCGGCACCGGCCGGACTGATCCACTCGTAGGCTCGACGGGACGGAGTCCGCCCTCGTCCTGCGCCAGCGCGGACGGCCCGCTACTGGGGCGGTGCCTCGGGTGGCATCCCGTCTGAGGCAGGAGGCGGAGGAGGCGGAGGAGGCGGCGCCGACCCGGGTAGTGGCTGGCCGGGCTGGCCGCCGGGCTGTGGTGGTGGTGGGTAGGCGGTTCCGGGCTGGGGCGGCGGTGGGTAGTTGCCGGGCGGGGGCGGCGGCGGCGCGTAGCCACCACCGGGAGGCGCGGGCGGCGGGTAGCCACCGGGTTGCGGGTAGCCCTGCTGCGGGTAGCCGCCATAGCCCGCGTAGCCAGCGGCCATGGCAGCTGGGCCCTTCGGGCCGAGGTATGTGCTCTTGCCGAGCCACAGGATGAACCAGAAGATGACCGGCAACAGCACCAGTCCGACCGTGAATCCGGCTTCGTGGCCGAAGCTCTTCGAGATGTCGTTGAGGATGAAGATCGAGATCACGAACAGGGCGATGGACCCGAGGTAAGGGATGAAGACGAGCAGCAGGAACCAAGCCCAGTTCTTCGACCGACCGGCTACCCGCAACAGGACGATGAAGTTGTAGACAGGCACGAAGGCAGCCCATGCGGGGTCACCCTGCGGTGATGCCTTCTGGTAGGTGCCCCACACTGGGAGCGCGAACAGCACGTAGAAGAAGACGAGCAAAACAAGGAAGAGGCCTCCGCCCGCACCGCTCGTCGCCGCGATAATGGTTTGTCCCATGGACACCCCTTGCACTCGTCGCCCCGCCGTCGGGACGTCGGCACCATGCTGCCATCCGGGAGGGCTCCGAGGTGCGATGCAGGCGGTCGACTGGGCCTCACTCCGCCCCGTGGGTCCCGCGGTCGCACCCCGTGAGTAAGGTCCCCACACGTGATGCATCTCTACTCGGCGGAGCGGGCGGAGGACCTGGCCGCGAGGCTCGCCGAGGTCCTGGTCACCGATCCGCTCGACCCGATGGAGTCTGAATGGATGGCGGTGCCGTCGGACGGGATGCGTCGCTGGGTGACCCTGGAACTGGCCCGGCACCTGGGTGCCACCCGGACTGGTGGGGGCGACGGGGTGGCCGCCAACTTCGTGCGTGCCTACCCGGGCACGTTGCGCGACCTCGTCCTCGACGGCGCGGCCCGCCGCAGTGCCGAGGACATCGGGGTCAGCCCGACCGAAAACCCCTGGCAGATCGATCGGATGGTGTGGTCGCTGCTGGCCGTTTTCGACGACCTGGCCGCCCGTGGCGACATGCCGGAGTTCACTGAGCTGCCGGCAGGGGCATCCCGGTTCACGCGGGTGCGGGCCGTCGCCGACCTCTTCGACCGGTATCACCTGCACCGGCCGGAGATGATCCGGGCGTGGGCGGACGCCGACCGATCCGACCCGGGCTCGGTGGACGGGTCGGGAAGGACGATCTCCCCACTTGCTGACTGGCAGCCGCGGCTCTGGAGGTTCCTGCGAGACGAGATCGCATCGGACAGCCCCCCTGAGCGGATGGAAGCCATCCTCGACCTGGTCCGGACCGACCAGCTTGACCTCGACGCCGAACTTCCCAGTCGGTTGGTCCTCTTCGGATTCACCTCGCTGCCGGGCCGGGACTTCCTCCCGCTCGTCGAGGCGGTCGCCCGACGGCGCGACGTCCACCTGTTTCTCCTGGAGCCCCACCGGTTCGACCTGGCGGCGCTGCTCGGAACGTGGCCCCACCCTGGCGGGGGTCGACCCCGCCTCCGGTCCGAAGATCCGACCGGGGTCCGGATCCAACAGCCGCTGCTGCGTTCGTGGGGACGGCTCCCGCGTGAGTCCGCCCTCCTCCTGGCCGACGGTCTCACCCCCGACACCGGGCGTCTGACCTGGGTCCCGACCGATGGTGCACCGCGGCGCACCCTGCTGGAGCGGCTCCAGGCTGACATCCGTAGCGATGCGGAAGCGGTCCCCGGCCCGGTCGGGCCCGACGATCGCTCCCTCCAGTTCCACTCCTGCTTCGGTCCGATGCGGCAGGTGCAGGTTGCCCGGGACGTCGTCCTCCACTTGCTCAATGATCCCGCGTCCAGGCTCGCCGAAGAGGACATCCTGGTCGTCTGTCCCGGCCTGGAGAAGTTCGCGCCGCTGGTCGAGGCCGTGTTCGGCCCGTCGAGTGGGTCGCCGGATGCGTTGGACAGCACCGGGGCGCCCTTCCTCCGATACCGGATAGCCGACCGGTCGATCCGGTCGGCCAACCCGGTACTGGGCGCCACCGCCACGCTCCTCGACCTCGTGTCGGGTCGGTTCGAGATCGCTCAGGTGCTCGACTTCATCTCGCTGTCCCCGGTGCGGGAGCGGTTCGGGTTCGACGATGCCGACCTGGCGGTACTCGCCGAGTGGGCGACTGAGGCCCGCGTCCGCTGGGGCCTCGATCCGGACCATCGGAGCGGGTTCGGCGTCCCCGCGACCGTGGTCGGCAACACCTGGCAGGCGGCGCTGGACCGCCTCCTCATCGGCTCCGCCGTGGCCGACGCGGACCTCGACCTTGCCATTGGCGAGATCGCGCCACTCGGCGTCGACAGCGGGGACGTCGAGATCCTCGGTGCGTTTGCGTTCATCGTCGGCCGGCTGGCGGCGCTCGCCGGGCACTCGATCGGACCCGGTCGCACCGTCGACGAATGGGCCGCGGTCCTCCGTCGCACGTGCAGCGACCTCTTCGCCGTACCCGATCAGGCCACGTGGCAGATCGAGGCGTTGGAGCGGGTACTACGCGACGTCGTCGATGCTGCCGCGGCTTCCCGGCGGGGTTCGACGGTGAGCCTGGACCTGCTCGACGTCCGGCGCCTCCTCGAGGGAATGCTGGACAATGAGCCCGGGCGCCCCGACTTCTTCCGCGGGGGTGTCACGGTCACGTCGATGGCCTCGCTCCGGTGGGTGCCGTTCCGGGTGGTGTGCATCCTGGGTCTGGACCAGGACTCGTTGGGCACGTCCGCCCCGGATGCCGCCGACCTGGTCGCAGCCGATCCCCAGATCGGCGATCCCGATCCCCGATCGGAGGCTCGCCAGTGGCTGTTGGAGGCCGTGCTGGCGGCCCGTGACCACCTGGTGATCGTGCGCGAGGGTCGCGACATCCGGTCGAACCATCCGGTGCCGCAGGTGGTACCGGCGGCAGAGCTGTTCGACGCCGCCGTCGGACTCTTCCCGGCGGACGACCGCAAGGCTGCAAAGGAGTCGCTGGAGGTCACGCACCCGCGCCATCCCTTCGACGAGCGGTGCCTGATTTCCGATCGGCTGGGGATCGCCGCACCATGGAGCTTCGCGGCTCGGGACCTCATCGGTGCGACGCGACGGCGGAACCGGCCACATCTGCGCGAGCCGTTCCTCGAGGTACCGCTCAACCGCGAGGAGGTCGAGGTCGTCGAGTTGGAGGACCTGCACACGTTCCTGCGCGACCCCGTGGCCACGTTCGTGCGGCGGTCGCTCGCGGCCAACCTCCCTCGGCCGTCGGACGAGATCGATGACATCCTCCCGGTCGATCCCGACGGGCTGGCGCTCTATCGCATCGGCCAGGACCTCCTCGATGCCCGGTTGCAGGGAAAGGACGACGCCGACTGGCGCAGGGCGGAACGGGCGAAGGGTGCGCTGCCCCCCGGTGTCCTGGAGGACCGGTTGTTCGATGATCTGTCGGCTGAAGTCGGGGATCTACTCGCCGAGGCCGCGGCCCGCGGGATCCGAACCGGAACCCCGGTGTTGCGCGATGTCGATGTCACCCTTGCCGGAGGGATCAGGATCGTCGGCACTATTCCCCTCGCACTCGACAGCCCTTCACCCGGAACGGGGCGCGTCCAGTTCACGCGTCCGAAAGAGGCCCACCGGCTCGAGGCCTGGCTGGACCTGATGGTACTGGTGGCGTCCGATCCGACGGTCCCCTGGCGGTCCGTGGTGGTGACCCGGGCCGAGCGCAAAGGCAAGGACCTCACGCCGGTCGTACTGGAGCCGGCGGCGAGCGATGATGTCGCCGGCATGGCGGACGACGCGTTGGAACTGGTAGTCGACCTCTATCGCAGAGGGCTACGCGAACCGCTCCCATTGTTCAGCTCGTACTCGCCCGCCGTGCACGCCGAGAAGTCTGCGGACGGGACGTGGAAGAACGGCGATGGACGAGGGGACGGGACGCGCCCGGCGGTCCGGCTGGTGTTCGGCGACGTTGACGTGGACGAGATCGACGAGCTGGCCTCCCGCGAGAGCGACCCCGGGGTGACAGGCAATCGCGTGGAGCGCTACGCCCACCATCTGTGGGGTGCCGTCGACCGGACCAGCATGCCGGTGGCGTGACGATGGCCGACCGCCCCTTCGCGCTCTTCGGAGACCTACCGAGCGGACAGGTGGCCATCGAAGCCAGTGCCGGGACGGGTAAGACATTCACGCTGGCGGCCCTCGCCACCCGGTACCTGGCCGAGCGTGCCGTAGCCCCGTCCGAACTGCTCATCGTCACCTTCACGAGAGCGGCGACCGCCGAGCTGAGGACCCGCATCCGCGGCCAGATGGTGGCGTCGGCCGAGGCGCTCGCCGGAGCGTCCACAGACTTCGGGAACGACGAGCTCTCGGCTCACCTGGCCAGGCACGACCGCGACGAGCGCCGAGGCCGACTCGAGCGGGCGGTCACCGAATTCGACGCCGCGGCCATCTCGACCATGCATAGTTTCGCCGCCCAGATTCGCAGCACGCTCGGCATCTCGTCGGCCATCGACCCCGATGCCCGTCTCGCCCCGGACGTGGCGACGTTGGTCCGTCACGCCTGTGCGGACGCATTGGCGAGCTCGTCCGGCGGGGACATCGACGTGGACGAGCTGCCGACCCTGTCCGAGTTGGCGAAGGCGACCGAGCGGTTCGTCGGGGATCCTGGCATGGACCTTGAACCGACTGCACAGCGGGCGGGGGCGACTGCCAAACAGATCCGATTGCGCGAGCTGGTCATCGCATCGCGTGCCAACCTCCTGAGCCGGCGGCAGGACTCAGGGACGATGGGTTACGACGATGTACTGACCCAACTCCGCGGTGCGCTCGTCGACCGGTCGTCGGCCGCCGTGATCGAAGCACTCAGGAGCCGCTTCTCCGTCGTCCTGATCGACGAGTTCCAGGACACGGACCGCGTCCAGTGGGAGATCTTCTCGGCCCTCTTCGGCAGAGATGCACCCGACGGCACCCTGGTTCTCGTCGGTGACCCGAAGCAGGCGATCTACCGGTTCCGGGGGGCGGATATCTCTGTGTACCTGCGTGCCGTGGGCGAGGGGTCGGGGTCCGAACGCTTCACCCTCTCGCGCAACTGGCGGTCCGACGGGGCGGCAATCCGTGCCATGAACGCCCTCTTCGACGGGGCGACCTTCGGGGACGACGCCATCGCCTATGTGCCGGTCGAGTCGTCGGACGACCACGAGTGCCTGCGGATGACCGGCGCGGATGGCGTGTCGCTGTCCGGACTCGACATCCGTGTCGCCGTCGGTTCGTGGCTGCCCCGAACGAAGAATCTCCCGAGTACACCGATGACGGCCCGTATCATCAACCGGGACCTGGTGGCACACGTCCGGGGCCTGCTCGACGGCGCTTCGATCCCCGACGATGAGGGCGGGAGTCGACGCCTCCGCCCATCGGACATCGCCGTGCTGGTCAAGTCCGGCGCCCATGCACGGTCGGCGCAGAACGCTCTGCGCCGCCAGGGAGTGCCGGCGGTGGTCGCTGGTGCGGGGAGCGTTCTGTCGTCTTGGGCAGCCGACCAGATTCGGCTACTGCTGTCGGCCATGGAGCGTCCGTCGGACCTCGGTCGGGTCCGCGCTTACGCGCTGTCGTGGTTCGAGTCCTGGCCGGCCGCCCGCGTGTCGGAGGCCTCGGACGAGGAACTCGCCCTGCTGCAGGAGCGGCTGTCGGATTGGACCGCCCGACTCGGATCCCGTCCGGTCGCCGAGGTCCTGGCCGCGATCTGGGAAGTGACCGGTGTTGTCGCTCGGCTCCTGGGCGGGTTCGACGGCGACCGCAATGTGACGGACCTGGATCACCTGGCCGAGCTGATGCACAACGGTGCCGCCCAGGGGATGTCCGGTATAGCGGGGCTCCTGGCACTGCTGGACCACCCGCCGGAGTCGGAGGGGGATATCGACGTCGACGGGGACGTGATCGCGAGGCGGATCGAATCCGAGGCCCAGGCGGTGCAGATCATGACCATCTGGAAGGCCAAGGGTCTGCAGTTCCCGGTCGTCTGCCTGCCCATGCTTTGGCGTCCGGTGAGGAATGCGTCGGACGTGGTCTACGCCGATCCGGTGACCCGTCATCGGACGATGGACCTCGCCAAAGGTAAGGACTGGCCCGATGCCAAGGCGGCCGAGGAGCGCAAGCAGCTCGCCCGCCGGGAGGAGGCGTCCGAAGAGCTGCGGCTGCTCTACGTGGCCCTCACCCGGGCACAGCACCACACGGCGGTCTGGTGGGCCAACAGCCCGGGCAGCTCGACACGGGCGATCAGTCGGTTCCTGTTCTCACGTGACTACTCGGACGGTTCGATCGACCCCTCGGTGTTCCAATCGGGTAAATGCACTATCCCAGCTGATGACGACGTTCCCGCAATACTCGACGCGTTGACCGAGCGGTCGGACCGGACCATCACCGTCACCCCCATCGGCGACCCACCCAAACCGGCGACAGCCTGGGTCGACACAGTGGCTACCCCGGAGCAGGAGGAGCTGTCGATCAGCAGGCTCGCCGTGGGCCTCGACCGTTCCGTACACCGCTGGTCGTTCTCGGCCATCACCTCGCGCGCCGATGCTGGTCCTGGCGGTGGCCTCGATCCTTTCGACACGACCGGAGCGGACCGCGGCGCGGACGACGAGAACGAGCCGGCCGCGCCTGGGCAGTTGGACGATGACCATGCTCCCGGTGTCGCCGGGGCCGACGCCGGCGGACCGCTTGCCCGGCTCCGGGCCGGCAAACAGTTCGGGACATTCGTGCACGCGGTCCTGGAACGGGTGGACTTCGCCGCGGCCGATCTCGACGCAGCGATCGCCGACGCCGTCCAGACGGAGCTGGCCACCAGTGGCACCGACCCGTCGCTCTTGGCGCCGGCGGATACCGATGGGACGGATCTGCTGACCGCTGGACTCCGCGCCGCAATCGAGACGCCGCTTGGGCCGCTGTTCGGGTCGGCCCGACTTGCCGATCTCAGACGTCGCGACCGATTGGACGAGCTGGGATTCGACATGCGAATCGGCGAGGCGGGCCGGCACCCGACCGTCTCGGACATCGGATCGCTGGTCGCCGCGTCTCTTCGGGGCGGGCATCCTCTCGTCCCCTGGGCGACGGCGCTGGCCGACGGGGTGATCGACGTCCAGCTCGCCGGGTACCTGACCGGGTCGATCGACCTGGTCGCCCGCGTGGCGACCGAAAGCGATGACTCCCGATTCGTGGTGGCCGACTACAAGACGAACCGGTTGACGCCGTGGGGTGCGGAACCCGGACCCCACGACTACGACATCGGACACATGGTGGATGCCATGTCGGAACACCACTACCCGCTGCAGGCATTGCTCTACGCGGTGGCACTCCAGCGCTACCTGAGGTCCAGGAAGCGCCCGGGTGGCCCGACAGCCCAGGTGGTTGGGGCCACTTACCTCTTCGTGCGCGGCATGACCGGGCCGGAGGTCGCCCATGACGGCATCCATCCGCACGGAGTGTTCACGTGGGAATTCGACCCCGGATTGATCGCCTCGGTGAGCGACCTGCTCGACGGACGGAGCACTGGTGGTGCCCCATGAGCGGGAGTGCCGGGCGCCCGACCGGATGGTCCACGGATGCGGTGGAACGCGGACTGGCGCCGTGGATCGACGCCGGGATCGTGGGCCGCTTCGAGGTCCAACTGGTCGCCGCCGTGGCGCGTGCGGCACCGCATCAGCCGTCGGATGCCTGCCTTCTTGCTCTGGCCCTCGCCGCCCGCGCCACCCGTTTGGGACACGTCTGCCTCGATCTTGATGCGGTCTATGCGCAGGTGATAGCTGCCCAGGATGACGACGGCCGCGCCGTTGACATGACGTTGCCTGAACCGTCGGCGTGGCGCACCGAACTCGCTGACTCACCGATCGTCACCAGACGAGCGCCCGAGGGGGCGGAGGCGTCCTCCGAGGAACTGCTCCGACCCCTGGTGCTGGAGGGTCACCGGCTCTACCTCCAGCGGTTCTGGTCCTTCGAAGTCGAGGTGGCCGCCCAGTTGGCAGCGCGGAGCAGCGGTCGTGCGTCGATCGACCGAACCGAAGACAGCGACGCCGAAGTCGATGCCGCGCTGGAGGCCGTGTTCGGCGGGATCACAGTGGACGACGACGGATTCACCGATCTGCAGTTCGTGGCCGCAAGGCGAGCATTCACCCGGCCAGTGACGGTCCTAGCTGGTGGCCCTGGAACCGGAAAAACCCATACGGTGGCCCGGATCCTGGCCTCCGCCCTGAAATTGGCCGAGGATCGCGGGCAGGCCTTCCGGGTTGCGTTGGCCGCCCCCACCGGGAAGGCGGCGACCCGGATGAAGGAGGCCATCGAGTCGCATGTCACCGAACTCGTCGACCAGGGCCGGCTTGATCCGGGACAGGCCGCGGCGCTGGGTGCCATCGAGCCCACCACCATCCACCGGCTGCTGGGCCGGAAAACCCGGACGGCATTCCGACACGACCGCGGCGACCCACTCCTCCATGACCTCGTCGTCATCGACGAGACCTCGATGGTCTCGCTCCCATTGCTGGCGCGATTGCTCGACGCGGTGCGTCTCGACGCACGCCTTGTGCTAGTCGGTGACCCGTTCCAGCTCGCCAGCATCGAGGCAGGCACTGTGATGGCGGACATGGTCGGCCCGGCCGGCGACACCGAGGAGTCGGGAGCATGGCCCCTTTCCGGTCGGGTCACCGAGTTGCGACGCGGACATCGTTTCGATGAGGGATCGGCGACCGCGGCGTTGGCACTGGCCATCCGCGACGGCGACGCCGACCGCGTCCTCCACGAGCTGGCGGCCGGCCACCCCGAGGTCCACTGGGTGCGTCCCGACGATCCCTCGGGACTCGGCGACCTGCGTCAGCTGGTGACTGCCGCCGCCGCCGACGTGGTCCGTGCCGCACTTGCTGGTGACGACGCGACGGCACTTGCCGCGGCCAGCCGGGTCAAGGTGCTCAGCGCCATCCGCCGGGGCCAGCTCGGGCTATTCGAGTGGACCGACCTGATCCACGGCGTCGCCCAGTCCGTCGTCCCCGCGGCGCTCCGGGGTGGTCACCCAAATGTCGGGACCCCGGTGATGGTGACCCGAAACGATCCGGTCAACCGCCTGGCTAACGGTGACGTGGGCGTCGTGGTCCACGCTGCGGATGGTCGCTGGGTGACCATGGCCGGGACGTCGTCGTCCCGCAGACTCGCGCCGGCCCGACTGGGGGAGTGGGAGCCCTGGTGGGCGATGACCATCCACAAGAGCCAAGGATCGGAGTTCGCCCACGCGGTGGTCTCCCTGCCGACCCAGGACTCGCCGATCCTCACCCGCGAGCTCCTCTACACCGCGGTCACTCGAGCGAAGCCGGAGGTCACCATCGTCGGGAGCGAGGAGATGATCCGCCTGGCCATCGGCCGCCCTGTGGCGCGGGCATCGGGGTTGCGCGACCGGCTTTGGCCGGACGCCTGAGGTTCAGTCGGTCCGTCGGACGGCGTAGTAGGCCTTGACCGAGGCATCCGTTGCCGGGAGCCCGTCCTCGTCGACCTCCTCCAGGAGCTTGAACCAACCCGACAACAGCGCGCGCACCCGCTCGAGCGGCAGGCCGAGCTCGCCGATGCACTCGTGGTGGAGCTCGAACCGGGTGTCGGTGATCCGCTCGAAGATCCGGATGTCCCAGTCGGTCATCCCGTGTCCGTCCGGGTCGAGCGCGAACGTCACGTCGATGACGGCCGTGCCTCCTTCGAAGTCGTAGATCCAGGGCTGCTCGTCGCCCAGGCGGTGCAGCTCGCCCACCGTGTTCACGTCGAGCACGAACAGCCCGCCGGTCGTCAAGTGCGCGTGCACACAGGCGAACATCGAGGCCCACGAGCCCACGGCGAGGAGATGGTTGATCGAGTCGAACACGCAGACGATCACATCGAACCGGCGGCCCAGGTCGAACGAGGACATGTCGCCTGCGACGAGCTGCGCGCCGGGCACTTTGGTTGCGGCAACGGCCAGCATCTCGGGTGATTGGTCGAGCCCGGTCAGCTGGGCCGGTGTGTCGAGCCGGGCGAGGATCGACCCTGTCCCGCAGCCGAGCTCCAGGAGTGACACGGCATCGGGCCGATAGGAGTCGATGACTGCGTTGACCCGGGCCGCCCGTGGTCCCGGGTCGTCCATGACGACGTCGTAGAAGGCGGCGAAGCGCTCGTAGGCGACCATGGCCCACCGTGCCACATGGGCGGGGTGCGGGGTGAACCCGACCGGCTGCCGGCGCGGGCGCTGGCCTACAGTGCGCCAATGGACGAGCACGCTTCTGCCATCGACACCGCCGCCGCAATCCGGGCCAAGGAGGTGAGCCCGCTGGAGGTCCTGGAAGCCACACTGGCCCGGATCGACGCTCGTGACTCCGAACTCAACGCGGTGATCTGGCGCAACGACGAGGGCGCCCGTGCCGAGGCGAAGGCGCTGGGAGACCGCATCGTGGCGGGCGACACCGACCTCCCGCCGTTCGCCGGGGTTCCGCTCCCGATCAAGGACCTCCTGCCGGTAGCCGGCCAGCCCGTCACCTACGGCTCCGAGGGCGCGGCCGATACACCGGCCGAGCGCTCGGAGCTGGTAGCCACGGCATTCGTCGACGCGGGGTTCATCCTCTGCGGGCGCACCAACACGCCGGAATTCGGCTCGGTCAGCGTGACCGAGAACAACCGGTTCGGGATCACCCGCAACCCGTGGAACACCGGCTTCACTCCCGGCGGATCGAGCGGTGGCGCTGCCTCGGCTGTCGCCTCGGGCATGTTCCCGGCGGCCAACGCCAGCGACGGCGGGGGGTCGATCCGCATTCCGGCGTCGTGTTGCGGACTGGTGGGCCACAAGCCCAGTCGCGGACGGGTGGCCGAAACGGTCCCGAGCTGGTCCGGACTGTCGGTCGAAGGGGTGGTCACCCGCACGGTGGCCGACAGCGCCGCCATCCTCGAGGTCATCAGCACGCCCGACCCGTTGGCCTGGTGGAGCCCGCCGGACAAGGTGCGGCCGTTCACCGAGGAGGTCGGGGCCGATCCCGGCCGACTGCGGGTGGCCGTCAACACCGTCTCCGCCCTCGGTGTCGAAGTCGCCCCGGAGGCCAGGGCCGCCGTCGACCACGCCGCCAAGCTGCTCGAGTCGCTAGGCCACCACGTCGTGACCCTGGAGGGCGACCTGTTCGACCCGGCGGACCTCGGCTACTTCCTGCACCTGATGAACTCCGGATTCGCTGCTCATCTCGACATCGATCCGGCGGACATGGAGCCCCACAACCAGGTCTCCTTTGCCGCCGGCCGGGCCCTCGACAGCCTCACCTTCGCCAACTCGCTGGCCAACCTGCAGCACCAGACCCGGGGCCTGCTCGCCCGGTTCGACGACGAGTTCGACCTGCTGTTGACCCCGACGATGGCCATCGAGCCGCCGCCGGTGGGACTGCTCGCCCAGGTCCATGCCCAGCCCGATTTCCCGCCCATGGAGATCGTGTCGATGGCCGCCTTCACGGCCCTGTTCAACATCACCGGACAGCCCGCCGTCAGCCTGCCACTGCACGTGTCGTCATCGGGGCTGCCGATCGGCGTGCAGCTGGTGGCCGGAGCGTTCCGTGACGCCCAGTTGATTCGGGTGGCGTCCCAGCTCGAAGGGGCCGACCCCTGGGCCCACCGCTACCCGACCTACAGCTGACAAGTTCCTACCGGGTCAGACGGGCAGGCCGGACTTGGTCGCCTCACCGACCTCCGCCAGGCGACCGGTGGTGATGTCGTAGAGGTAGCCGTAGACAGGGATCGAACCGGGCACCAGCGGGTGGGCCCGAATCCGGGCCGCGTCCTCCACCACCGCGCGGGCGCTGTCGTCGATGGTCAGCCAATCGATGTAACGGGCCTCGGCCGAGCGGGGGCCCGTCCCCACGTCAGAGAAGCCGTCCGCGCCGAGCTCCGCCGTCTCGAGGCTGGAGGCCAGCAGGTCGCGCATCTGTTCGTCGGTGAAGAACTCCATGCCGCAGTTGGTGTGATGGATGACGAACCACTCCCGGGTACCGAGGAGCTTGTAGGAGATCACCAATGACCGGATGGCGTCGTCGCTGGCCCAGCCGCCGGCGTTGCGGATGACGTGGGCGTCGCCGTCACGCAGGCCGGCGTAGCCGGCCGGGTCGAGCCGGGCATCCATGCAGGTGAGGATGGCGAAGCGGCGGGACCGGGGGAGGGCCAGCGCCGCCCGGTCGCCGATGATCCACCGGGAAGGATTGCGCGACCCGCAGCCGGGATTGCTAGGGGATACCTCAGTTTGATTTCGCCCCGATCCCCGCTAGCGAGGACGGAATTCGTCATCGGAGTGATCCTGACCACGATTTAGGCTGATGCCGTGTAACGCTCCGGGTTGGAGAACGATGATGCCGACCACTGACAACACTCTTGCCCTAGGTAGCTCGGCCAGGGATCCGTGTCCATGGATGGGTCCATCGGCAGAGGAAGCCGTTTTGGCGAGTGATGGTGCGGCAGTTCGGCACGTGGTGCTTCGCCGCCTCCTGACGGTTCCAGGCAAGAGCGAGCGACCTTGCCCCTTTTCTGCCGGAGGGTGAGGCTTCTCCGGCGGCATACGCAGCTACGTCGAGAGAGTGCCCCGTCATTGGCGGTCAGGGGCGTGTTTCCCGGTCCGACTACGAGTCTCCCCAGACCACGCTCACGTCCGAAGTTTCGTTGACGCACTTGCCGTGCCGTTCAGGCGCTGATCTCGACCGGTGTGCCCAGAGGAAGGATCTGGGCGAGTTGTGTGATCTCCTGATTGTCCATCCGAATGCAACCGTGCGAGACGGATTGGCCGAGCACCGACGCGTCGTCGTTGCCATGGATGCCGATCTCGGCGTCGCCACCGTCGAACGTGGTCAGCGCCTCGGAGTGTGCGGAAAGGCCGTAGGCGTAGGGGCCGTAAACGCTGCCCGGGTCGGTGGTGTGCAACAGCACCCGAATGTAGAAGAGGCCCACTGGCGTGGGCGTTGCCGGCGCACCGATGGCCACCGGGCCGGTGAAGATCGGGGTGCCGTCCTTCAACACCACGATGAGGTGGAGGTGCTGCGTCACCTCGATCCGGTAGTGGTTCACCAGCAGTCGGGCGGCTCCGGGGCGGAGCCAGCCGATGCTGCCGTTGGGTCGGCTCGGCAGTTGGATCTTGACCCACCCGTGGTCCGAGGTTCCCAGGACCAAGAGGACTTGGGGGATGGGCTGATCGGACACCCCATTCAAGAGCCACGGATTCGCCAGCACCGACACCGGTTGGGAACCGTTTGGTGAGTCATAGATGGCGACCGTCGATCCCGAAGGTTCCGCCACCAGCGTCGTACCAGGTGCCCGCCCAAGTGAGTTGACCGACGTGGGGGTGCTCGCGGGGGAGGGCACGTGATTGACTGCCGGCCGGGTCGAGATCGACGACCCGAAGGTCCCGTCCCTCACCTGGCCCGAACACCCCGCCAGAACCACCAGGAGGACGAGCATTCCGCTGATCCGGACCGATGCCTGGCGGTGTAAGCGCATCGACGGATTATCGCCGTCCAGCGGACCTTCGGCCAAGTGAGCGGCCCCGCCGCCATGCCGGGGCATGGCCGGTCAGGTCATCGGCGAGGACGCGGCGAGGTGGCATCCAGGTTGGGCGCTGTCGGCTGGACAGGTCTGCCCGTCGTTCCACCGGTCGTCGAGCTCACCTCGTGGTTCTTTGATGACATCAGTCGCAGCTGGTAGGCGAACTGGTAGCCTCTCCCGCAATCCTTTGACATATAACAGGAGGTCACAAGTGGCGCGAGCATTGAAAGTCTTGGCGGTTCCGGTCATTGCGGTTGGCCTGGCGGTCGGATTCTCCGGAGTTTCCTCAGCGGCCACAGTTACCCAGGCCTACTTCATCTCCGTCAGCCCAATCTCGCAGGATCCGGGCCAGGCGGTGAGCGTCACCGCCAACGGGCAGTACTCCACATCGCCCTTCAGTAGTGACAACTGCGACTCCGTGTCCATCACCGTGACCGTGACCTACACCACGAACTCGGGGAGCACTGCAAGTTCCCAGACGACCCTCGGAACTTCGGACGGCAACGGCGACTTGACCGGTCCGGTGACCATCCCCGCCGACGCCCAGCCGACCAGCGTCAGCGGCAATACCGCTAGCGTTCAGGCGTCGTGCACCGGCGGTGGGAATACCTATCTGAGTAATGCAGTGATCGTGACCGTCGCGGGGTCGGTCGCTCCCACTACCACCACGACCACGACTACGACTCCCAGCGCGACCACGACTCCCACCACGACCACCTCGCCGACGGCCACGGTCGCCGCGACTCAGACCGCTCCCCCGGCAACACCGGTGTCCGGATCGCCCAAGTTCACCGGCTGAGGCGGGCTGCCCGCGACCACCACAGACGGTCGTGCAGGTGAAACTGTTCGGGCTGTTGACGGTGCTGAGTCCGGCTGGCCGTCAACGTCGATGTGGGGTTCGAAATGAAAGCCGGCAGCCAGTGTGGGCGTGTCGGCCGGAGGGTCATGGCGGCAGGGGGAGAGGAACTGCGATTCTGGTTAACGCCAGCCGACGCAGCAGGTTGCATGAGGGACGGCGGATTGACGGCCGATGAACTGCTGAATGACCCTCAGCTCGGGGACAAGTGCCTGGATGGAACCAGGTCGGCCGCCGCAAACGTCGCTACAATTCGCTTCGCGGTGGCGGCCACTGCCTAACCCGAACGTGCCATTCCGGGCGCAGCAACGTTCGCGATCACGGGTCAGGTCTTGGTCAGCTGGTCCCGCAGTAGTTCGGGAGACTGGAGACCTCCCTGCAACACACTTCCCAGTTCAACACGAAGAGCCACGTTAGGTTCGGGAGATGGAACCCGTCATGGAGCCTCTCGACGCCATTGCCGCCGCATCGTCGACCTTCGTCGCCGTACTCGACCAGGTCCCGTCCGACCAGCTCGGTGCAGCCACGCCGTGCGAGGAGTGGGACGTCCGGGAGCTGCTCGCCCACGTCATCGTCGGCAGCCATATGGCTGTAGCGCTCCTCGACGGGGCCAGCGCGGACGAGGCCAAGGAGTTCTGGGGCCAGACGTTCGGTGACGACATCGTCGACGTGTGCCGGGAGTCCGTCGACGTCCAACTCGATCGGGTCAACATTGTCTCCGACTGGGACGCGGCGGTTCACCACGTCGTGGGCGACATGCCGGCGTCGCGGCTCCTCGGGTTCCGGACCAGTGACCTCACGTTGCACGCGTGGGATCTGGCTACCGCATTCGGTATCGACGACGGCATAGCCGACGACCTGGCCGCTGACGTCTACGTGAGCCTGGCTCCCATGGCGCCGTTCATCGGTGACACCGGGATGTTCGGGTCCGGCCCATCGGGCGCAGTGGGCGACGACGCCACCGTCAAGGACCGCCTCCTCGACCTGGCCGGTCGTCGCCCCTGATTAGGCGAGGGAGTGACTGGCCGCGTCGGACTGGCTGACCCAGGTCTCGTACATCTCGGCGTAGCGGCCGCCCTGGGCCACCAACTCGTCATGGCTACCCACCTCGATGATGCGACCCTCGTCCACCACCGCGATC
Source organism: Acidimicrobiales bacterium (assembly GCA_036513075.1). Lineage (GTDB taxonomy): Bacteria > Actinomycetota > Acidimicrobiia > Acidimicrobiales > RAAP-2 > Bog-756. Next base: position 39,927 of record DATBZS010000042.1, on the reverse strand, counting down.
CGGTCGGCTCGCATGGCCGTGGACAGCCGGTGGGCGATGAGGATGGCCGTGCGATTCTCGAGCAGGACATCGAGGGCGGTCTCGATCTTCGTCTCCGACTGGAGGTCGAGGTTCGACGTCGCCTCGTCGAGCACCAGGACCCGGGGATGGGCAAGGAAGGCCCGGGCAAGGGCGATGAGCTGACGCTCGCCCGACGAGAGGGTCTGGCCCCGCTCGTGTACGACGGTGTCGAGGCCGGCCGGCATCCGGTCGATGACGTCCGTGAGGCCGACCCGGTCCACCGCCTCGTGGATCTCGTCGTCGGAGGCGTCCGGGCGGGCAAAGGCAATGTTGTCGCCGATGGTCCCGGCGAACAGGAACGGCTCCTGGGGCACGACGCCCAGCTGGCTCCGAAGCGAGCGCATGGTGACGTCACGGAGATCGTGGCCGTCGATGGTGACCCGACCCTCGGTCGGGTCGTAGAAGCGCGTGACCAACTTGGCCATCGTCGACTTGCCGGCCCCGGTCGGCCCGACGAAGGCCACCGTCTCGCCCGGGGCCACGGTCAGGTCGACGTCCTCGAGCACGGTTCGGCCCGGGATGTAGGCGAACGACACGTGCTCGAAGCCGATGGCTCCTTCGATTGCCGGGAGCTCGGTGGCGTCGATGGCCTCGCGAACTTCGGGCTCGGTGTCGCACAGGTTGCGCAGCTTGTTCACCGAGGCCTGGCCCTGCTGGTACGTGTTGTACTGCTGCACCAGGAGCTGGATGGGCTGGAAGAACCGGTTCAGGTACAAGAAGAAGGCGATCAGGGCGCCCACGGTGAGGGTGTGGTGGGCCACCATGGTGCCGCCGATGGCCAGCATGACGGCTTGGCCGAGGAAGCCCAGCATCTGGGTGCCCGGCCCGTAGATGGCGTTCACGTGGGCCGTGTAGTTGTTGGCGTCCCGGTAGTCACCCACCACGTTGCGGTGGTGGATCACGTTGTTGCGCTGGCGGTTGTGGGCGGTCACGATGCGGACGCCGTGGAGGCTTTCGGACAGGTCGGCCAACACATTGGCGATCCCGTCGCGCACCCCGTCGTACCCCCGCTCCGAGGCCCGTTTGAACCAGATCGAGGCCCCGACCAGGGCCGGCACGATCAGCACGACAGTGATGAAGGCCAACAGCACGTTGGTGACGAACAGGATGATCGTGATGACCACCATGGTCAGCGCCTGGATGGCCAGCTGGGAGAGCCCGTCCTGCAACAGCTGTTGGAGGTTCTCGATGTCGCTGGTCATGCGGCTCATGACCACGCCGGCCTTCTCCTCGGTGAAGAAGCCGAGCGACAGGCGCTGGAGGTGGGCGAACACCTTGACCCGCAAGTCGTTCATGACCCAGGCGGCAAGCCGCCCCGTCGCCTTCACCTGGTAGCGCTGGGCCGTGGCGGTGACGGCGATGAATACCAGGTAGGCGATCGCCATGGCCACGACGACGCCGAAGTCGAGGTGGTGCGGCTTGGTCATGCCGTCGTTGATGGCGTACTCGGTCAAAAGGGGGCCGACCTGGCCGGCGACCGAGATGACGACCACCAGCAGCCCGGCCAGCGCCAGCATCCACGGGTACTTGGTGAGGAGGCTCCACAGGGTCAGCCGCTTCAGCTCGTCCTCGTTGGCGTTCTGTTCGAACGTGATGTCCGGCGTCTCGTACTCGGGCTCGCTGGCCACGAGACGGTCGACCCCGTCCTGCAGCTCCGAGGGGATCCCCGCAAAGGGGAGCCCGGGAGCTGCCGGCCGGCCGAAGCCACCCGGTGCGCCACCGAGGCCGCCGCCCGTGCCTCCGCCCCACGTCATCGTGCACCTCCCCGCACGGCGTCGAGCATGGCCCCGAGGGGTGTGTCGCCAGACGCGGAGCCATCGTCGTCATCGAGTTCAGCCCGCTGTTCTTCGGCCTCGAACTCGGCGGCCTGGGCCAGCACCTCGGCGTAGAGCGGGGTGGTGGCGAGCAGCTCGGCGTGGGTGCCGTCGGCCACCACCTTGTGCTGGTCGAGGAGGATCACCCGGTCGGCCAGCGAGATGGTCGACAGACGGTGGGCGATGATCAACGTGGTCCGGCCCTCCATCTGGACCTTCAGGCCAGCATGGATGGTCTGTTCCACCTGGACGTCGATGGCGCTGGTGGCGTCGTCGAGCACCATGACCGGCGGGTTGACCAGCAAGGTGCGGGCGATGGCGATGCGCTGGCGCTGGCCGCCCGAGAGCGTGTAGCCCCGCTCGCCGACCACGGTGTCGTAGCCCTCGCCCAGATGGGAGATGAACTCGTGGGCGCCGGCTGCGGTGGCCGCGGCCACCACCTCGTCGCGGCTGGCCGACGGCTTGCCATAGGCGATGTTGTCGTGGACCGACACGCTGAAGAGGAACGGCTCGTCGAGGACGACCCCGACGTTGGCCCGCAGGCTGGCCAGCGTGACGTCACGAACATCGTGGCCGTCGATCTCCACCGAGCCGTGCTTCACGTCATAGAACCGCGTGAGCAGGCGGGCCACGGTCGACTTGCCGGCACCGGTCCGACCCACGATGGCCACGGTCTGCCCGGGGGACACGTGGAGGTCGAAGTCGGCCAGCACCAGCTGTTCGGCGTCCTCGTTGTAGGCGAAGTCCACGTGGCGGAACCGGACGTCTCCCGTCGAGTCGACCAGGTCGATGGCATCAGGGGAGTCGGTGACCGTCGGCTCCTCGTCCAGGATCTCGTAGATCCGCTCGGCCGAGGCGGCGGCCCGCTGGCCCATCATGATGAGCATCCCGAGCATCATGAACGGCGCCTGGAGCATGAGGAGGTAGAGGTTGAAGGTCACGATGGAGCCGACGCCCAGGCTGCCGTGGATGACCATGTAGCCGCCGAACAGGAGCACCAGGGCCAGACCCACCTGTGGCAGGTTCTGGACCATCGGGGTGAACCGGGCCCGAAGGTCGGCGTCTTTGATGTAACCCCACTGGAGCTTGTCCGCGGCACCGGCCAGCGACCGCAGCTGCTGCTCCTCGGCAGCGAAGGACTTGACCACCCGGACGCCGTTCACGTTCTCGTCGACGATGGTGGCCACATCGGCCAACCGTGCCTGGATGATCCACGACACCGGGAACATCGACTTCCGCATGCGCACCCCGGTCCAGTAGACGAGGGGCATGGTGGCCATGGCGACTAGGGCCAGGGGCACACTGATCGTCAGCATGATGCAGAAGGCGATCACAGCCATCGAGCACTGGACGAGGATCAGCGGTGCAAAGGTCATGTACATCTGGACCGAGCGGATGTCCGAGTTGGCCCGTGAGATGAGCTGGCCCGACTGGACCCGGTCATAGAACGAGAACGACATCTTGGTGAGGTGCTCGTAGATGATGTTCCGTAGGTCGTACTCGATGTCATAGGCCGTCTCGAACAGGAACAGCCGGGCGATGTAGCCGAGCACACCGCTGAGCAGCCCGAGCCCCACGATCCACCACACGTAATGGCTCAGGGGGACTACATGCTTCTCGATCGAGTTGGTGATGGCTTTGCCCAACAGGAGGGGGATGGAGACCTGGAGGATCAGGCCGACAAAGGAGAGCGTCAATGAGGTGATGAAAATGCCCTTGTGAGCCCGCATGATGGGCAGGGCACGGCGCAGCCAGCTGAGCGACTTGTCGGGGTCGATGCCCGACGGCGGCGCCTCGTTACGGGCCTCTTCGGCGATGGGCACGAAGGCGGTGGCCTGCTCGGGTGCCCCGATCGGCCGGGGTCGGAGGGTGGGCAGCTTCATCGGCCCCACCGGACCTTGCGGTAGGCGACGAGCGCCTGGCGCCACCGCTCGAGGCCACGGAACGCCTCCTCGGTGACGAGCGGGTCGCCCAGGACGTCGGTGATGTCGTGGAGGCGGGTGTCGATGGCGGTGTCGGCAGCGTCCAATACCCGGTGGCCCTCGGCCGTCAGGACGTGGTCGACCCGGCGACGGTCGCCTTCGACGGTGCGCCGCTCGACCAGGCCCTTCACCACCAGGCCGTCCACCACGGCGGTGATGGTGGGAGGCCGGACGGCCAGGCGCTCGGCAAGGTCCGAGGAGACGGCCGAGCTCTCATCCAGCATGCCGAGGATGCGGTACTGGGGGAGTGACAGGTCGACGGTGCCCAGCCCGATCTCCACCTGCTTGGCCAGCCACGCGGCGGTGCGACCCAGCGTGCGGCGGTCGTCGTGGACCGCGGTGGCAGAGGGCGTTCGTTCGGGATTCACATAGTTAGACTATCGAACGACCGGCATGTTCCATTCACCCGGCCCCTCGAAAGGCATCGTCCCTGGTCAGCCCAGTCCGTCGTCGACCACCACCGTCACGCCCTCGGTGGCCGACCGCTTGATGGCGTCGATCACGGCGATGTCCCGGACGCCGTCGACAAAGTTGGCGGCCACAGGGCCGGCCGGGTCGGGGCGGCCCTCCATCCGACAGCGCAACACTTCGGCCAGCCGGGTGTAGGGGGCGAGGTCCATGCCATGGGAGATCATCCGCTCGTAGGCCGTGGTCACCAATCCCTCGGGAAGGGCAGGTGCTGCACCGGTAGGCAGGTACTCGGGCACGGGAAGGGTGCGGGTGCCGGTGCGGTCGGCCACCTTGACCGTCGACCCGACTCCTTCGATCCAGGCTGTCCCGGTCGAGCCCACCACCCGGGTGATGATGATCGGCGGACCCCAGTCACCTGACGTGCTTTGGAGCACACCCACTGCGCCCGACCGCATGGTGAAGTGGACGAGGAAGGCGTCATCGGCGGTCATCCCACGCTCGGCGATGTGGGGGAGGCTGGCACTCACCCGGTCGAACTCGCCGAGGGTGCACCGGATCTGGTCGATGATCTGGGACCCGTGGGCCGCCATCCACCCTCCGCCCTGTTCGGCGTCGGCCCACCAGGACGGGACCTCGGCAGCCGGGTCGGCGAGAAGCGGCACGTGGAGCAGGACGGTGGCCATTCGGGGCTCCCCGATCTCCCCTCCCTGGACGGCCTGGGCCAGGAGAGCCTGGCCGGCATCCCAGCGGAACTCGCAGCCCAATAGGTGCACCACGCCGGCCGCCTCGGCGGCGGCGAGAACGGTGCGGCCTTCCGCCGCGTCGCGGGCGAATGGCTTCTCGCAGATCAGGTGCTTGCCGGCGGCGATGGCGGCCAGGGCGATGGCGGCATGGGTGTGGGGCGGTGTGGCGATGGTGACGGCGTCGACGCCTTTCAGAGCTAGTGCTTCATCGACCGATGTGAGCGCTGTCGGGATGTCGAACAGCGCAGCGCGGTTCGCCGTCTTGCCGGGGTCCTTCCCGACCAGGGCCACGATGTCGAACCCGGCGGCCCGCAGGGCCCGAACATGGGTGACGCACCCGAATCCGGTACCGAAGACGACCACACCGCTCATCTGCTCTCCTCCAGGATCGTGATGGTGGAACGGGCGGCAGCAACGGCGGCCGCGGCGGGGCCGCGCCGATGGAGCTCGTCGCTGAACACCTCGACGCCCAGCGGCGCGGTGGTCCCGATGGCGGCCAGGGTGCGCACGAGGCCCTGGAGGTCGAACTCGCCCTCGCCGGGCAGTCGCCGGTCGTGGAGGGTGGCCTCCACCAGGTTGGCCTCGGCGGCCAACGGGCCGTCGTCGAGCTGGATGCCGAGGACGAGGTCGCCCGGTACGGCGGCCAGCTCCTCGAGGGTGACACCGGCCCGCACCAGGTGCCAGGCGTCGATATTCAGACCGCCGTTGGTCGCGCCGGCACCTTCCACGACGGCGCGGGCGGCGGTCAGATCAGGGATGCGTGACCACGGGAGCCACTCGATGTGGACCAGCAGGCCGTGCTCGGCGGCCCGGCTGCACAGCCCGGCGAACGCCTCGGCGGCCTGGTCGATGCTCCAGGTGCCACCGAAGGCGTCGACGGCGTTGAGGGAACGGGCGCCGACCGCCTCGGCCATGGCGAGGAGTTCGTGCTCGCCGAAGCGGAACACATCCTCGGTGTCGAACGACGGGTCGATGGATACGCCGGCCGCGCCCGGCAGCCACCACCAGGCCGGGTCCACTTCGGCCACGCCCAGCCCATGGTCGGCCAGCATCGACCGCAGGTCGGCGTCGGCGTACCCCTCGGCCCGGGCCGCGGCGATGTCCCGCCCCCACAACGAGATGTAGCGGAAGCCGGCGGCGGACGCCACGGCCAGCCGCTCGGCGAAGGCCACCTCCCGCGGCAGCGTGCCGGCGCACAGCACCATGTCGTCAGGTCCCATCAGTCGTCTGCTCCCATCAGTAGCCGGCCTGCACATCGACCATGCCGTGGAGGTCCGCACCCCGGCGGTAGCGCTCGAGATTGTCAGCGAAGAGCGAGATGGTCCGCGCACCTGTCCGGGGCGACGACCACGAGATGTGGGGGGACAGCCGGACCGCCGGGTGGGCATAGAGGGGGTGCCCAGCGGGCAGGGGCTCGGGATCGACTACGTCGAGCGACGCCCGGGCGACCCGACCGTCGTCGAGGGCGCGCACCAGGGCGTCCTGGTCGATCAGCGACCCCCGGGCGACATTGACCAGGTGGGCCCCGGGCCGGACGTGGGCGAAGGCGGCATCGTCGAGTAGGCGGCGGGTGGCCCTTGTGGCCGGGGCCACCACGACCACGTGGTCCGACCGGCCGAGCAGAAAGCGGAGATCGGCAGCGAGGGTGACCCCGTCGACGGGCGAGGGGGCGGTGCTGCGCCGGACGGCGGCCACGTCCATGTCGAAGGCCAGGGCACGACGGGCAACCGCCGTGCCGATGGCTCCCAGGCCGACGAGTCCGAGGGTGCGCCCCTCGAGCCCGCCCAGTTGCGCGGTGTTCCACGCCTCGGGCGGTTCGGTCACCCACGACTCGGGCAGGCGCTTCTCGAAAGCCAGCATGGTGGCCAGGACGAACTCGGCGATGGCCGGTGCCCCAGCGCCCCGCGAGCACGTCAGCACCCTGTCGCCCAGCACTTCGAACGGGAACCCGTCAGCGCCGGCGCCCAGGATGTGGACCCACCGCACCGACGGACCGAGGACGGCGGCCAGGGCCGACCCGTCGTCGGCCAGGGTCACCAGCACGTCGGCCGAGGTCGCCTCGGTCGTTCCGGTTGCGACCAGATCGATGCCCGGCAGGCTCCGGCGGAGCGCGTCGAGCAGGAAGCCGCCCCACCGGCCGCAGTGGACGGCCACCGTCTCCCCACTCACCGGTCCACCTCGTCCTTCAGCACTCCCGGGGCTCGAGCACCGCGCCGGGATGGGACCGCAGGTAGTTCGCCCGGTGGGAGAGCGCTGCACCTTTCGGACGCCCCGTGCTCCCGCTGGTGAAGAAGGCCACGTGGGCGACGCGCCCGGACGGGCCGCCCGGGTCAACGGGCTTGGGGAGCCGGCCGTCGGCCCGGTCGCCGAGCTCGTCGAGGGTGATCGGGATGCGGCCGTCGGCAAGGGTCTCCCGCGCGGCGTCGGTGCCGACCAGGTCGGGACGGCAGGTGTCCAGGATGGCCCCGGCCTCGTCGGGCCCGAGCAGGCTGTTGACGGGGACGAACACCGCGCCCACGTTGGCCAGCGCCGCGAAGAGCGGAACGGCACCGAGTGCCGCAGCCGTCCGACCGGGCACGGCCCGGACGGCGTTGGTGAAGATGTCGCCGATGAGGAGGTCGCTTCCGGCCATCACCCGTCCATTTCAATCAACTTGTATTCCACTGTTCTTGCCCGACGAGAACAGTGATCTTAGAGAGGGGGGCGGGAAGCTGCCGATTTCGTGACCCGACCAGCCGCGCCGACGAGGAGCTCCATGTTCCCACTGACCGGGACACTGGCCCGGCGGGCCGTTGCCGGTGGCCTCCGCCGGTCGTGTCGGTTGTGGGAACGGGGCGGTGGGAGCTTCTTTGGTAGCTTCATCACGCCGCGCAGCGCGGTGGTTGCCAGAGACGTCATGCGTACTGGAGGGGTCCATGGAGATCCGACATCTGCCCACGGTCGTCTACGAGAAGGACGGGCCGATCGCCTGGATCACCCTGGACTACCCCGAAAAGGCCAACATCCAGTCGTCGGACCTGGTGTTCGACGTCGACACATGCCTCGATGACGCCGATCGCGACTACGACATCAAAGTGGTCGTGCTCAAGGCCAACGGACCGGGGTTCAGCGCCGGACACGTGGTGGTCGGCACTCCCGGGACCGAGATGCGCGAGATCGACGAGAGCACCGCCCGCCTGGGGAGCCCGTGGAAAGGCCAGTGGGATATCTACGGCACGCCGGTGATGAAGTTGTGGGACTTCCCCAAGGTGACCATCGCCCAGGTCCACGGGTACTGCCTCGGCGGCGGAACGGTATGGGGCCTGCTCACCGACATGACCGTCGCCTCAGAAGACGCCTATTTCCAGTTCCCCGTCCTCCAGGGGATGGCCATGCCGACTATGGAGACGGGCATCGAGCCGTGGCTCTTCATGAACTTCAAACGGGCGTCGGAGTACATGTACACAAGCCAGGAACTTTCGGCCCAAGAGGCCAAGGACATGGGATTGGTCAACCGGGTGGTCCCGATCGAGCGCCTCGACGACGAAGTGGCCGAGCTGGCCTTCCTCGTGGCCCAGGCACCCCTCACCACGCTGATGGCGGCCAAGGCGAACATCCGGCGGGCGTGGGACATGATGGGCCTGCGGACCCACCTGCAGGCGTCCAACGACCTGCTGACCGTCGCCACCGCGGCCACCGACGTCCAGGAGTACATCCGTGCCGTCTACGCGCAGGGCCTCCGACCTCGGGACGCCGCTCGGATCAATGCGGAAAAGGCCAAGGTGTTGGCAGGGGAGTCCAAGGCCAGACGCCGAGCCGGGTAGGGCGAGTCGATCGGCCCGGACCCGGTCGACTCACTCCGGCGCAGCGGGTCCCCGTGCTTCGAACTGAGATTCGATCTCCTTCAGGTCGAAGTAGTCGCGCCACCGGGTCACCAGTCCATCGCCGTCGACGTCGACGACCGTGCATCCGTGGATCACGATGGGAACGGTCCCCCCGAGCGTTCCGCTGCCGATCCACTCGAACGCTCCGGCCGTCTCGTCCCCGTGGATCGAGACGATCTCCTGTCGCCAATCCGGAAACGACGCGTTGGTCATCTCCTCGATGGCGGCAAGATCGGTGGTCGGTGGATTGACCGGATCGCTGAAGAGCGCATCCGGCGCGAAAAGCGATGCGAACTCCCCGTCCGGGCTGAGCGCGATTGCCAGACACTCCGCCCACGACGACCAGTCCATGCAGCCACCGTAACGTCGCGCCCGACCTCGTGCTCGAGAGCCGTATCGGCGTCGATCGGCCCCGCCCCGGCGGGATCGGTCTCCCAGAAGTAGTCTGCGCTCGGCACGCCCGGGCCGGGGCGGTGCCGGGGGAGGGTGGTTCGATTGGCTGCAAGCAGAGTCGGATTGCCCACGGGCCGTTCCTACGTGGTGGTTTCCGCCGATGCCCACGCGGCACCGGACACGTTGGCTGAGTTCCTCTCCTATGTGGATCCCGGCCACCGCCAGGCGGTGGAGGCCTTCGGTGACCTGTCCTCGGTAGCCATCCCCATGTTCGGAGGGATCGACCCGGGCGAGATCGACGATCCCGACGCCGTCCGGGCGGTGGCCGCGCGCCGACTCTCCGGCATGGGAGTCGACATCGGGGCTGCTCGGGAGTGGCTGGCCAACTACAGCTCGGAATGGGTGTTCCCCTCCGACGCCGGCGGGAAGAGGCTGGCCTACCTGGAAGCCCAGGGAATCCACGCCGAAGTGGCCTTTCCCGGACCGGTGCTGGCTGGCGGCCTGTCGCCGGCGATGTACCTCGGCGGTCACTCGAACAAGAACCTCGATGTGGTGTGGCCGGCCCTCAACGCCTACAACCGGTGGCTGTCCGAGTTCTGTGCCGCCGCGCCGGGGCGCCGGACCGGGTGCATCCCGATCGACCTCCACGACATGGACCGGGCCGTGGCGGAGATCGCCTGGGCCCGTGCGTCGGGACTCTACGGAGGGGTCATGCTCCCAGCCATGTCGCTGCGGTCCGGGCTCCCCGGCTACGCGGACGAGTACTACGACCCGTTCTGGAGTGCGTGCGAGGAGCATGGCCTGGTGGTGAATCTGCACACCGGGGCTTCGGGGACCGCCACCGACGCCAAGCAGCTCTACGACGAGAAGCACGGGGGATTCCTGGGCCTCTACGAGGTCTTCGTGTTCACCCGTCGGCCCTTGTGGTTCATGATCTTGGGTGGGGTGTTCGACCGCCACCCGGACCTCAAGGTGGTGGTGACCGAGAACGGCGTGCAGTGGCTTCCGTCCCTGATCCGGGACATGGAGGGCTTCTTCGACACCCATGGTGGTGCACCGGTCCGGTCCTACCTGAAGATGCGACCGGCGGAGTACTTCGACCGGCACGTCTTCCTCGGCGGCTCGCTCATGAACCGGGGCGAAGCCGAGATGCGCGAGGAGATCGGCGTCGACCGGCTCATGTGGGGTGCCGACTATCCCCATCTCGAAGGGGCGGCTCCTGTCCATCGCTTGATCCTCCGACAGGTGTTCGGCGGGCTCCCCGAGGAGGACATCCGGCGGATCCTGGGCCGGAACGCCATCGGCGTCTTCGGGTTCGACGAGGCCCTGTTGCAGGAGGTGGCCGATCGCGTCGGTCCCACCGTGGAGGATCTGGAGACCACAGTCACCCTGGACCAGATCCCCAAGACGTTCAGTTGGAGCCTGGCCCGACCCGTGCCGCTGTCGTCCACTTCCACCGCGGGCTCCTGACATGCGGGCAACCGCCCACCGGCAGCTGTCGGCGGAGACCGCATCCGACGAGGTGGCCGACGGGGCCCACGGCTGTGTTGGGGAGCAGGTCCTCCGTGGCTGACCTCCTACCGGACCAGTTGCGCCTGATGGCCGCGGCATATCCGGACGAGGTGGCCTACCGCAATATGGGGGACCGGTCGTCGATCACGTTCGCCCGTTGGGAGGAGGACTCGAACCGCCTGGCGCGGGGACTGCTGGCCCGGGGGGTCGTCAAGGGCGACCGCGTGGCCGTCTACCTCGAGCCCGTACGGATCCTCGACTGGATCGTGGCCTATGCCGCGCTCCACAAACTCGGGGCGGTCTGTGTTCCGGTCAACAACCGGCTGTCGCCGTCCGAGGTGCAGGTGATCCTCCATCACGCCGGCGCCCGCGGGCTCATCACCAGCGGTTCCTATGCCGCCGGCCTCGCTCCGTTTGTCGGTTCACTACCGGATCTGGCGATCGTGGTGACGGTCGATCCCGCCGACGCCATCGGATCCGTCTCCCTGGTGGACCTCATGGATGCCGACTCCGGGCCGATCCAGGTGCCGGTCGAAGAGCACGACCTGGCCGACGTGCTCTATACCTCGGGCACCACGGGCCGACCCAAAGGCGTCGCTGTCCGGCACAACCAGGTCGCCCACCTTCCCAACGGGCTCCCGAAGTGGCGGGGCTCGGGCTGGCTCACGGCCGCACCGGTCTTCACCTTCGCCGGTATCGGATTCATCTACAACCCGATGAAGGCGGGGATGACCGTCCTGTTCATTCCGACCTTCGACGCCAGATCGTGGCTCGACACCGTCGAACGGGAACGACCGGTGATCGCATTCATCGTCCCGGCGATGGCCCAGCTCCTGATCCACCATCCGTCGTTCGACAGCGCCGACCTGTCCAGCCTGGGCCGGCTGATCCTGGGCAGCGCACCGCTCGCACCTGGCACGCTCCTCCGCCTCCAGGCCAAGTTGCCTGATGCCGCGGTCCTCAACAGCTACGGCATGACCGAAGGTGGGCACGCCACGTTCACCATGGATCCCGAAGGGGCCCTCACCCGACCGGGGGCGGTGGGACGACCGACGCCCCCGGTGGAGGTCCGGATCGTGGACGACGACGGCGTACCGTGCCCGACCGGTGAGATCGGCGAGGTGCTCACCCGGAACCCGAGTGGGCACCGGGAGTACTTCCGGGACTCCGAGGCGACAGCGCGGCTGTGGGAGGGGGGATGGCTGCATACCGGCGACCTCGGTCACCTGGACGCCGAGGGGTACCTCTACATCGTCGGCCGGAAGAAGGACGTGATCATCCGCGGGGGGATGAATATCTACACCGACGATGTCGAGGCGGTGCTCCAGGCCCATCCGTTGGTGGTCGAGGCTGCTGTGGTCGGGGTGCCCCATGACGTGCTGGGCGAGGACATCGCCGCCTTCGTGGTGGTCCGTCCTGACGGGAACCTTCCCCTGGACGAGCTGCGCGAGTTCGCCCGCACCCGCCTGGCCGACTACAAGGTTCCCCGCCAGATGACTGTCGTGTCGGAGTTGCCGAGGACCGCCAGTGGGAAGGTCGTTCGGTCACGGCTGGTCGTGGCCTCAGGTGATGGCGGGGTCCAGGTACCCGACGGGTGAGGAATTCGGAGTCAGTCCGGAATCACCATCAGCGATAGGCATTTACTACCGAACAATTGAGGAGCGTGCGTGCAGGATCACCAGTTCGATTTCGTCATCGAGGCGACGCCCGAGGAAGTCTGGGACGTGTATTGGAAAGGGATGCGGGCCGGTGTCGACACGGACGCGGTCACCATCACCATCCTCCATCAGGGCGACGAGCAGGGGAACGGCTTGGTGCGGCACTGCCGGTTTCCGGTCCCGAGGTACCTGCTCTCCAAGGGCCGGGCGCAGTCGTGGGAGTGGATCACAGAGTCCGAGCGCCCGGTGTCGTGGCGGTATGACGCTATCGGGAAGCCCCTGTGGTCGCGGGCGTCGGGCTGGACCCGTCTGGAAGATCTTGGCGACGGGACGACCCGGGTGCACTTCCGGGAGACCTATGACGTCTTCCACCCGGTGATGCGGTGGCTGTTCGAGAAGCGGGTCCACGCCTTCATCTCTGAAGGAAACGATGCATTGATCGAGGCCGCGCTGGTCCGGTCGCTCGCCAGGAACCGGGAGCGGAACCGTGCCCCGGAATGACCTGCTGCGCCATAGGCCGGTGCACGGTCGCCTCGAGCACGTCGGCGCCGGTCGCCCGGCACCGCACCGAGGTGGTCGACCGGAGACACCAGGCCCCGTCCGATCCGTGAACTCGGTCCGCATGCCACGGTGGCCGCGAGCCCGTGCGCAGCGGTGCGCCGGAGCCCGACGGTGACCGCCGATCCCTCGGCACGGCTGCCGACGTTCTTCGACGTCGTCCTCAACCAGCGTGCCTGTCGCCAGTTCGACGGGAAACCGGTGGACGACGACGTACTGGGGCGGTGCCTCGAGGCGGCCACCCATGCGCCGAGCGCGGAGAACAAGCAGCCGTGGGTCTTCGTCGTCGTCCGTGATCCGGACACCCGCCACCAGATCGTCGAGATGACCCGCACCGCCTGGCGAGACGGTGCCCGCTCGTTTTCGGAGTCCCGGCTGACGCCCGCCCTGTTGAACGACGTGGACCGAGGAGTGGAGTCCGGACTTGCGTCGGCGCCGGTCATCGTCGTGGTCTGCGGTGACCGGTCGATCGGGCATGAGGCGGTCCTTCCCTCGTCGGTCTTCCCGGCCACCCAGAACCTGCTCCTGGCCGCCAACGCCGAGGGACTGGGATCGGCCCTGACCACATTGGCCACCTTGCGGGCAACGGAGCTGGCCGAGTTGCTCGAACTGCCGGATTCGGTGCGCCCGATGGCCGTCGTGCCGTTGGGCTGGCCGGCACGGCGCCTCGGTCCACCCCGTCGGCTGCCGCTGGCTGAGCGGGTCCACGTCGACCGCTTCGGGCGCCCTTGGGCGACCTAGCGCCGTCTCCGGCAACGATTGACCTGTCCTGCCGATGGTCCGACCCGTTGCCGGGCGTTGCGATCGAGTACAACGTTCTCGGATAGCGCTGTCCTCGGTCCCCTGAGGCCCATGCGGTACTTGGCGTCTCCTATCCTCGTGCGGAACGCGCCCTAACTCTCTTGGCTCGTCTCCAGCAGTTCTTGGAGTTCTGCCACAAGCGGGTACCTCGGAATATGCACACGTGCCCATTCAGTCAACTCTTTCGCGCCACGCTGATCGCCAAGGCGGCACAGCGCAAGAGCCAGGGTCAGTTCGCACTGGGACCGGATTCGAAGTTCCGCGTTGTCGGGGAGGGCACGCAACAGAGTGCGCACACGTGCTTCACCTTCCTCGACCCGATTCTGTCGAATTCTGACAAGTGCTAGCGCGTTTTGAGCGACAACGTCTTCGGGGTCAAGGCTGACCGCCCTTTCCGCCCAGAGCTCGGAGTCGGCAATCACTGATGCGGTGTCATGGCGGAGTGCCAAGTCCAGGGCGAGCACACTGGCAGGATTCGTGGCCGATGCTTGCTCGCCGGGCGGCTCCACTTGCAGAGTGATTGGCAGACGACGCGACTTCGCGGCAGCATCGACCCGCTCGCGATAGCTGTCTCTTCTGAATACGAGTCCGCACAGGACCCAACCATCCGAGCCGACATGTTTTGGCGTATGTGGAGGAACGGGTAGCAGACTGGCCACCCCCAGGGCATTACCAACGCCCAACACCAAGAACACCGGTCCGAGCCAGGCGGCCAGCACCAAGCACATCAGGGCCATTGCAGCATTGGCGACAGGGCCACCCAGAGTGAGGACAACATACCGGGTACGGGTCGAAGGCAGATTCACACGTGTCAGCCCCCTCAATGGCAGCGCGTGCAGCGTTAGGGGCACTCCACGGATCCTCATCGTCACGAGTCGAATGGAGCTACCAATCTTGATGGACAGGACTCGGGTTCCGGTCACTCTGGCCGCTACTGCATGGCCGAACTCGTGGATGACGATGACCAGAAAGCAGACCGCCACCAGTAGCAGGATGAGGCCCGAAATCAAACCTGCCGCCGCCCACATGGGCAGAGCATAAGAGCATCTGCCTCCCCGGCTGTCGTTCTCAGGGCCGAACGCAGCGCGCAACGTGCCGGAATCGGCCGTTGGAACGTCGGCATGATGGCCCGTGCTGAGGGGAAGTGAGGCCGGCCGGGGTGCAATGGTCCGGGACCGACGAGCGGCTGTCCGAGTTGGTTCCCCACGAGGTGTGGGAGTTGGTTGGCCGATCGAATGCTCCACCAGCCGAGCGACACAGCCTGCTGACCCCCGATGGCCCGCCGGGCGCCGGCAACGTAGGTCATCCATCCTGCGCCGGGGTCATCGTCGAGCTCGCGATCTGTGCACCACCGGTTGCGCGTCGTGCTCCGAGGTCGTGGCCGACCGGCACGGCTGGGCAGTACCTTGAGTCGACAGAGGAGGTGGACGATGGACGACGACGTTCAGTTCCCCGAGTCGGAGGCACGAATCGGACTGCCGGAATCTGTTGGTGCTGACCATCCGGCGGGCGCGGCGAGGGACGGGAGCCCGACAGGAGCGCCGACGCCGCCCGGAGTGCCTGTCTCCCTGTACTCGACGCCGTTGCCCGGACCGGAGAGGCGCCGAACGGGGTGGGTGGTCGCGGCGGTGGCTGTGGTGCTCATCGTCGCCGTGGGCATCGCGGTGGTCGTTGCGACCGGATCCCACGCAACCTCGCCTACCGTCACGTCGGGGTCGCCGACCAAGGTGGTGCTGACCTCCATCGACTCGACGCTCGGGGCCAAGACGGCGGACGTCCACCTGACGATCCTGATCAACGTGCCGGGTAAGGGGCAGATCACGGCGACGGGCGACGGTGCGATGGACTTCACCAACAACGCCGCTCGGATCTCCGTTGGCTACCAGGGCCAGCCGAAATTGGCCGGCATCACCATGGCCGAGCTCTACGTCGGGGGATCCGGCTATCTGTCGATGTCCGATCTCAGCGACATCGTCCCGGGCAAGTCGTGGATCGCACTCCCGACGACAGGAGTGTCCATTGCCCCGGGCGCCTCCAACCCGGTGACGATGTTCCAGATACTCCGGTCCCAGGGCGACCAGGTTACGCCCCTGGGTGCATCCCAGGTCAACGGCTCTCCGGTGGACGGCTACCACGTCGTCATCAGTGAAGCCGCCATGCAGAAGCATCTGAGCGAAGCGTCGGCCCTGGTCGGCTCGAGTAGTGCGGCGCAGAACCTGTTCGGCCCGAGCGGCGCCAGCATGGACGTCTTCGTCGACCCGGCCACCGGCATGCTGCGTCGCATCGCCACGGACCTGAACATCACCATCGCCGGACAGACCGTGACGGGCAACGCCATCGAGGACATGTCGAACTTCGGTGTCCCGGTTACCGTCACCGCCCCACCGGCCGACCAGGTGGTGTCGTTCCAGCAGTTCACCCAGGTAGCATCCAGAGTCCTCGGCTCGTCTTCGGGAAGCTGACCCGGCTCATCGCAGCGGCGCGGGGTGGGCCCTGAAGAAATTCAGCATGTGGTGGGGGGCGGACGACGCGCCCGACGAGCAGCCGACGAGGCCGGTGGCCATGAGGGTGAACGCAATGGCCAGGAGCGGTGCGGACCGGCGGCCGCTGCCCCTCCCTACGAGTAGATCCCGGCCGTGCCCATATTCATGCCGTCGGCCGTCCGGGAACGGTGCACGGCCTGGATCTCGCTGAACTCGGCCAGGCCCCAGGGCCCGTTTTCGATCCCGATGCCACTCCACTTGAATCCGCCGAAGGGCTGTGAGGGGCCGAGGGCGAGGTGGGTGTTGACCCAGGCGGTGCCGCACTCCAGTTGGCCGGCCACCGCAGTGGCCCGGTCGGCGTCGGCGCCCCACACGGAGCCGGACAGGCCGAAGTGGGTGGCGTTGGCCCGCTCGACGACCTCGTCCAGGTTGCGGTACGGGATCACCGGAAGGGCGGGACCGAACTGCTCCTCGTCGACGATCCGGGTGCCGTCGCTGATGTCGGTCAGGATCGTCGGCTCGAAGAAATAGCCCGAACCGTCACGAGCGGCACCTCCCGTCGTGGCCTTCGCTCCATGGGAGAGCGCGTCGGCCACCAGGTCCTTGACCCGCTCGAACTGCGGGGCGTTGTTGATGGGGCCGAGCTTGGAGTCGGCCTCGGTGCCGTCACCGACCTTGACCGCCGCCGCCTCCGCGGTCAGCCCGTCGAGAACGTCGGCGTACAGGGACTCGGGCACGTAGACACGCTTGATGGCGGAGCAGACCTGGCCGTTGTTGGCGAATGCCGCCGCGAAGATGGCCCTGCTGACCATGGCCGGATCGGCGTCGTCGAGCACGATGGCCGGGTCGTTGCCACCGAGTTCGAGGGTGACGCGCTTGAGGTCGGGGGCGGCGGACATGGCCACTTTCTTGCCCGTGGCGATCGACCCGGTGAAACTCACCTTGCGGGGGACTGGGTGGCTGGTCATCCACGCACCGAGCTCGTCGCCGCCGCTCACCACGTTGATGACGCCGGGGGGCAGCACATCGCGCAGCAGCTCCACAGCTTTCAGGGTCGAGAGCGGGGTGAAGGGCGACGGCTTGAGGACCAGTGTGTTGCCGGCCACCAGGGCCGGGGCGATCTTCCAGAAGCCGAGCAGGACCGGGAAGTTCCACGGGGTGATGGCGGCCACTACACCGATGGGCCGGCGAACCACCTCGACATAGGCCGCCTCGTCGTCCTGGATCACCTGGGGTGGTGTCTCGAGATTGGCGAAGTACTGGCACCACATCCCCGATGCGAAGATCTCCATGGTGGCTTCGGCGAGGGGCTTACCCTGCTCGGCGGTCAGGATCGGTGCCAACTCCTCCGCCGAGGCGAAGAGAACATCGGCCATATCGAGGACGGTCTTGCGACGGGCCGCCTCGTCGAGCTTCCAGTCGCGCTGGGCCTTGGCGGCTGAGTCGAAGGCCGCATCGAGCTGGTCCCGGGTGCACTCGGGCGCGTGGGCGAAGACCTCGCCGTTGGCCGGGTTGATGACCCCGAACGAGTCTGAGGCGGGAACGGAGTCGCCCCCGATGGTCATGACGAAGTCGGACATGGTGGGATCCCCCTGGGGTGCAGTAGTTGCCTGTCGCGAACCTACACCGGGGTCCGGGCGATGTCCCGGTGCCCCGGAACCCCAGGGTCAACCCGGGTGGCGGATCGGGTCAGACCGGGACCGGCTCGTCCTCGGGTGTGCCCGGGAGGGTCGGCGGCACGGGGTCCATGGGGAGGTCGGGATCCACGATCACGTGGGGCACCCACTCCAGCCACTTCGGGAACCACCAATTCGACTCGCCGAGCAGGATCATGACCGACGGGACGACGGCCATGCGGATGATCACCGCGTCGATGAGGATCCCACCGGCCAGGCCCAGGCCGAACTCCTTGATCACCCGGATGCCACCGAGGATGAAGGCGCCGAAGACCAGGATCATGATCAGGGCGGCCGCGGTGATGGTCTTTCCGGTGGCGGCCAGGCCATTGCGGACCGCCGTCCGGTTGTCCCCGCACTTGGCGTGTTCCTCTTGGATTCGGGTGATGAGGAACACCTCGTAGTCCATGGACAGACCGAAGAGGATGGCGAACATCATCACGGGCAGGAAGGCGTCGATCGGCCCGGTGTTGCCCACCGGTATGACCGAGTTGCCCCAGCCCCACTGGAACACCGCCACCATGATGCCGAAGGCGGCAGCGATCGACAGCAGGTTCATGATCGCCGCCGTCAGGGGAATGACCAGGCTCCGGAACACGATGACCAGGAGGAGGAACGACAGCAGGACCACCAGTCCGATGAAGAGGGGCAGTTTGGAGGACAGGACCTTGGCGAAGTCGGCGAAGATCGCCGTCGTGCCGCCGACATAGACGGTGATGCCCGTGCCCGCCGTCGACTCCGGGATGGTCGATTGTCGGAGGTGGTTGATCAATGCGTTGGTTCCCGACGATTGGGGCGATGTCGTCGGGTAGACGTTGACCAGCGCCACCTGCTCGCCATTGTGGACCGGCAACACGATGGGCGGCACGACAGTGGCCACTCCGGGCTGGCGGGGGACGTCGGCGGCCAGCGTGTCGAGGGTCTGGGTGTCGATCTGGCCCTTTTCGACGGCCACCAGCTGCAGCGGTCCGTTGAAGCCCGGACCGAAGCCTGACGACAGCAGGTCGTAGGCCTGCCGGGTGGTCGTTCCCGTCGGATCGTTGCCCTGGTCTGACGTGCCGAGACGCAGGCTGAAGAACGGCGCGGCGATGATGGCCACGATGATCAGGGCGATGACGGCGGGGACGATGGGCCGGCCCTGGATGAAGTCCGCCCACTTGGGCCAGAAGCCCTTGGTGTCGGCGCCGACGATCCGGGGTCCGTTGGCAGCCAAGCTCTTCTTCTGCTTGCCACTGAGCACCTTCGGTCCGATGAAACCGAGCAGGGCGGGTAGCAGGGTGAGAGCGGCGATCATGGTGAACAGCACACCGATGGCCGCGGCGGTGGCGAGGCCGTAGAGGAACGAGACGCCGAGGGCGAACATGCCGAGCAGGGCGATGCACACGATGATCCCGGCGAACAGCACGGCCCGGCCGGACGTATTGACCGCGTTGATGATGGACGACTCGATGTCCTGGCCGGCAATGAGTCCCTGTCGGTGCCGGGTGACGATGAATAGGGCGTAGTCGACGCCCACGCCGAGGCCGATCAGCAGGACCAGCTCCGACGAGAACACCGGCATCTTCATGACGTGGCTGAGCAGCCCGATCACGCCGATGGCGGTGCCTAGCGAGGCCAGGGCAGACAGCAGCGGAAGTGCCATGGCGAAGATCGAGCCGAAGACGATCAGCAGCACGACGGCGGCGAGGAGCACACCGAGTCCGGTTCCGCCGATGGATTGCCGGTCGGCCTGCTCGGCGATGAGGCCGGAGACGGCCACCTGCAGATGAGGGCCCTGTGCGGTGAGCGCGGCGTTGACGAAGGCCTTGGACTGGGTCGCGCTCTCACCCTGGCTCAGGACATCGAAGGTGACCGTAGCGAACGCCGTCTGTCCGTCGGCACTGATCTGATGGGCGCCGAGCGCGGAGTAAGGACTCTGTATTGCGGTGACGTGGGGCAGCTTCGCAACCTCGGCCAGCATCTGTTCGACGGTTGCCTGGACTTGCTGATCGGTGACCTTCGAGCCGTCCGTGGTGTGGAAGACGATGCGCTCCTGGTCTCCCGACTGCTTGGGCGCGGCGGCCTGGAGAAGGTCGAGGGCCTGGGTCGACTCGGTGTGGGGCAGCTGGAAGTTGTTGTTGTACGCAGTACCGACGCCCTGGGAGAGAAGCGTCATGCCGACGAGCGCGGCGATCCAGAGCAGCACGACGACGCGGCGGTGTCGGACGCACCAGGTTGCGAGGGACTTCATCAGGGGTGACTCCTGTTCGGCGGTGGGGGTCGGACTGGGGGTCACCGGCGGCCGCCCGGGGGAAGGCGGTGGCCACACCGGGGTTCCCGGGCGGACCGTCCGACGGATCGCTCCCACAGTCTCCCTCATGGAGACACCCCACTCGGAACACCCTGGTCCACCGAGCGGCAAAGATGGTCCGATGGACACCGAAGCACGCCTGGTCACCCTCGAGGGTTCCTTCAATTTCCGTGACCTGGGCGGCTATCGGGGACGCGGCGGACGGACCACCCGGTGGGGGCGCCTGTACCGGGCCGATGCCCTGCACGAACTGACCACCGAGGACGTCGGACGCCTGCGTGCCCTGGGCCTTCGGACGGTGGTCGACCTCCGCACCGAGCGTGAGCTGGACCGCACCGGTCGGGGCCCACTCGAGCCCGAGGGGATCGTCTTCCACCACCTCGCCGTCGTGAAAGAGGGCGTCCGGGGCGACGGCACGTCCGACCGTGCCGCGGAGGGCGAGTCCGTGGCCGCTCCCGCCCCCGCGGGCGACGACCTGGCCGAGCGCTACCTCTGGTACCTCGACGTCGGACGGGACTCGCTGGTTGCCGCCCTGACCCTGCTGGGCGGCGACGAGCACTACCCCCTGGTCTTCCATTGCGCCGCTGGCAAGGACCGAACGGGCGTGCTCGCTGCCCTGATCCTCGAGATCCTCGGTGTCGAGCGCGAGGTGATCGTGGCCGACTATGTGATCACGGCGGAGCGGCTCCGCTTCATCCTGAAGCGGTGGGAGGAGGCCGATGCCGAGTTCGCCGAGCGCATGGCCAAGGTGCCGGCCTCCCGGTTCAGCGTCGAGGCAGCGACGATGGAAGGTTTTCTCGACCAGCTGCAGACTCGCTACGGCGGGGCCCGGTCGTGGGCAGTGGAGGCCGGTGTACCGGCCGCGTCGCTCGACCGGATCAGCGAGCTGATGCTCGAGCCGGGTGCCTGACTGCGGCGCCCACGAAGCCGGCCTGGCGGCGCGGGTCGAGACAGGGGGACGTCCGGACGGACCGGACCCGCCGTAGGATGGAGCGATGATCGGTTCGATCCTCGAATCCCTGCTCCTCGGGCTCGTCGTCCTGGCCGGATTCACCTTCCTCGTGGTGGTGACCGGCGGATTCCTCCTCTGGCGCTATGGCCGCCGCAAACTGCGGGCCTTCCGCTCACACGGGGCGGTCATCGGTGCCACCGCCATGTGGGACGTGGCCGCGTCGAACCGCTGGAACCGGTCAGGCGTTGCCGTGACCTCGGCCGAGCTGCAGCAGTGGACGTCGGCCAGGGTGGCCAAGGAGATGTGGCGCACGGTCGACCGGGCTTCTGCCGCCGTCCGGGCGACCGACGAGCTGGGCGGCCCGACGGCGGAGCTTCCGTCGCTGTGCCGACGCCTCCAGGCGGCGGCCGTCGACATCGACAAGGTGCTCCGGGTCGACTCCGGGGCGCGGGTTCCCGCCGCATTGGGCGACCAGGTGCTGGAGGTCATGCGGGCGGCCACCGACGTCCAACAGGCCGCGGTGGCCTCGGCCGGCGAGACCAGCGCCCAACGGATCCGCGACCTGACCGAGGACGCCGGCCACGAGCTGTCGCTGCTCGATGCCGGACTGGACTCGATGCGCACGTCCGGGCGTCCCGAACTGCCGCACTGACCTGAGTTGGCCGACCCCATGGTGCGGATCGGGACCTCGTCCTGCTGGCGTCACTACAGCTCGGCGGTGATGGCGTCGGCCAGGACCCCGAGCCCGTCGTCGAGCAGCCCGGGCTCGATGACCAGCGGGGGTAGCAGGCGCAGTACATTGCCGAAGCTTCCGCACGACAGGATGACGACGCCCTCGCGGTGACAGGCGGCGACGATCCGCTTGGCGGCGTCGGCGTCGGGCTCCTTGGTGCCGGGCGTCACCAGCTCCATGGCCATCATCGCCCCCCGGCCGCGCACGTCGCCGATGCCGGGATGGGTGTGCTGCAGGGCGGTGAACCGGTCGGCGATGGTGGCGCCGATCTTGGTCGCCGCGCCGGCGAGGTCCTGGTCGACCATGGTCTGGATGGAAGCGAGGGCGGCCACGCAGGACACCGGATTGCCCCCGTAGGTCCCGCCGAGGCCGCCGACATGCACCTGGTCCATGAGCTCGGCCCGCCCGGTGACCGCCGCCAGGGGCATGCCGCCGGCCATGGCCTTGGCCGTGGTGATGAGGTCGGGGACGACCCCCTCGTGGTCGCAGGCGAACCACTCGCCGGTGCGACAGAACCCGGTCTGGATCTCGTCGGCGATGAGCAGGACGCCATTGGCCGTACACCACTCGGCGATGGCCGGTAGAAAGCCGGGGGCGGGGACGATGAAGCCGCCTTCGCCCTGGATCGGCTCAATGAGGACGCAGCCGGCGTTCGTCGCGCCGACCTGGCGCTCCATCTGCTCGATGGCCCGGGCAGCCGCCTCGGCACCGGTCATGCCCTCGGGGTCGCGGAACGGGTAGGACATCGGCACCCGGTACACCTCGGGAGCGAAGGGGCCGAAGCGATGCCGGTAGGGCATGTTCTTGGCCGTCAGGGCCATGGTCAGGTTGGTCCGGCCGTGGTACGCGTGGTCGAACACGATGACGGCGTCGCGGCCGGTGACGTGGCGGGCGATCTTGACCGCGTTCTCGACAGCCTCGGCGCCCGAGTTGAACAGCGCCGAGCGCTTCTCGTGGTCGCCGGGGGTCCGGGCATTGAGCTCCTCGCACACGGCGACGTACTGCTCGTAGGGGCTGACCATGAAGCAGGTGTGGGAGAACTTGGCGATCTGGTCCCGGACGGCCTCGACCACGGCCGGGGCGGCGTGCCCCACGCTGACCACAGCGATGCCCGACCCGAGGTCGATCAACGAGTTGCCGTCGACGTCGACGAGGATCGCCCCCTCGGCGCGATCGATGTAGAGAGGGAAGACCGAGCTGACCCCGGGGGCGACGGCCGCCGCGCGCCGCGCACCGAGCTCTTTCGACTTTGGGCCGGGCAGTTCGGTGACGATTCGACGTGTTTGGTTGATTCGGGGCGTGATCACGACGATAAGAGTAGTTGACGGCACCATTCCCGGATGGAGCAGTTCCGGCCCATGGGGACCGTCGATGGAGCCGGCGACGGGGCCATGGACCCCCCCGTCAGGCCGCCGCCAGTGCGATGGTGCCGAACGTGGCGCCGACCGGGTCGACGAGGACGGCGAACCGGCCCGGTGGGATGTCGGTGGGCGGAACCACGACCGTGGCCCCGGCGGCTGACGCCCGACCCACGGTGTCGTCGCAGTCGGCCGTGGCGAAGTAGGTGAGCCAGTAGGCGGGCACCTCGGCCGGGATCTCGGCAGGCATCGGCATCATTCCACCGACCGGGTTCCCTTCGAGCCTCCATTCGGTGTACTCCATGCCGCCCATATCGGCCGTGGCCGCCTCCCATCCGAACACTGCGGCGTAGAAGGCAGCGGCGGCAGTCGTGTCCCGGGTGGACAGCTCGTTCCAGGCCAGTGCGCCGGGCTCGTTGACCAGTCCCGCACCCGGGTGGGCTTTCGGCTGCCACACCGCGCAGGCCGCACCGGTGGGGTCGGCGAACACGGCCATCCGGCCGACATCGAGCACGTCCATGGGCTCCACGAAGACCGTGGCGCCGGCCGCCTTCGCCTTGGCGATCGACGCGTCGGCGTCGTCGACGGACACGTAGGTCGTCCACGCCGGCGGTTGGCCGGGCATCATGATGGGGGCGGCGCCAGCCACGGGCACGCCTCCGAGCTCGAACATCCGGTAGCCACCGGCCTCGGGCGGCAATTCGGGTGCGACCCACCCGAAGAGGTCGCCATAGAAGGCGACCGACGCGTCGACGTCGGGCGAAGCCAGGTCCACCCATGATGGCGTGCCGGGAACGTAGGACTCGATGCTGGGCATGGCTGCCTCCTTGGTGTCGTACCCGGGAGCCGTAGCGTCCGCCCGGCTTCCCGAAAGGTCGAACTACCCGACCACTTTCGCGCGTATTCCGCGGCCATGCCCGGGTGAGGGCGGGCCGCGCGGACGCCGGAGTTCCCATGGCCGCGGCGGTGGATGAAGGTCCGGGTGCGCAGCCGCGGGAGCTGGGGTGCCTCCCGGCAGTGAGGAGGACCTCCTCGGTGGGCGCTACTGTGCGCGCCATGGCACCGTCTCCATTCACATTCTCCGCCATCACGCTTGACCGGCTCACTCGCAACGAGGCCGCCGTGCTGGGGGCTCGCAGCTTTTACGACGACCCGTTCTTCATCCACCTGTCGGCCGAGCCCATGCTGCGGGCCCGTGGTCTGGCCATCTACATGCGGTCCCATCTCGCCGTCCTCGGCGACTCGGCGGTGGCCACCGGCGCCCGTGACCGGGCCGGGACCCTTGTGGGGATCTGCGTATGGCAGAAGCCCGGGACCTACCCGCTGCCCGTCGCCGCCCAGGCCCGCGAGATGGCCGGATCCTTGCGGGCCCTCATCCCCCGGCCACCGGCGGTCATGAAAGGCCTCCGGTACGTGTCGGCCATGGCGAAGGCCCGGCCGCGCGACGACCACTGGTACTTGAACCTCCTGGTGGCCGACCCCATGGTGTGGCGCCGGGGCATCGGTACCGCACTGATGGAGCCGAGCCTGGAAGCCCTCGATGCCGATGGGCTGCCCTGCTACTTGGAGACCCAGAAGGAGGCCAACCTCCCCTACTACCGGCGGTTCGGCTTCGAGGAGACCGATCGGCTAACGCCGAGCCCCGGTGGCCCGCCGCTGTTCACCATGACCAGGCCGCCCCGCTAGAACACCCGCCGTTGCCGGGGAGGGCTTCCTGTCCCATCCTGAGCGGCCCGCCGCGTGACGCTCTGACAGCGTCTCGGTCGGCACAGTGCCGACACGTCCAGACTGAGCCACCGACGGTCTCCATCCATTCGTCGGGACTACCTCGGGGCTCTACGACCGGCCTGCGGCCTCCTCGGCGCAAAGGGCCGACGGGAGGGGATCCCGCACGCAGGAGAGCGACACAATCACTTCCGTGTAACAAATAGAAATCGGTGTGTAGAGTAAATTTTGGATATAATCTCCAAATTTCAGTTAGTTATTCGGGTGTAACTTGTCCTGCCGTCTAACTCATAGTAATCTTTAAGTTACTGACCAATAATCGACTAACTCCAAGGATAGTAATGATAGAGCGGAGGCACCTGACGGTAGACGAGTGGGAGGCCTCGATTGGCCAGCAGGTCCGCATTGCCCGTGTCGGGAGCGGCCTGGACCAGGTGCAACTCGCCTCCTTGGCGAACGTGTCGGTGGCCACTCTCTCGAATCTCGAGCGCGGCAAGGGTTCACAACTGAAGACGGTCATTGCCGTCGCTCGTGCCCTCGGTCGAACTGACTGGCTCGAGAGCCTGGCCCCGGAAGTGACCGTCTCTCCGATGCAGATGCTGCGAGCAAAGCAGCGTGCGCCGAGTACACCGATGCGGGTCCGAACCCGACGACCGCACACCGGCTGAGCGATGCCGTACGGAACGGTCGACCTCGTCGAAGTCAGGTGTTGGGGTGCGCGAGTGGGCGCAATCGCCCTCGACGAGCGTTCCGGCTTCTATGTCTTCGAGTACGAACAGCAGTGGCGCCACTCGGGCATCGAACTGGCGCCGACAACTATGCCCGTCCGCGACCGACCGTCCCGGTTCATGTTTCCGAATCTTCCTCCCGCCACCTTCTGCCGCCTTCCATCGATGGTTGCCGATGCACTGCCGGATGACTTCGGCAATGCGCTGACGACGGCCTACTTTGCCCGCGAAGGCGTGCCAGCCGAGAACATCACACCCCTCGATCGATTGGCCTATCTGGGGAACCGAGGCATGGGCGCTCTGGAATTCCACCCGATGCGCGGCCCACGGACACGCAGGTCGACCGCGATCGAACTGTCGGAACTGGTCACATCTGCACGCAGTGCGCTGGCCGGGGAGATCACCACCGAAGCGAGTGCCACCGATCCGGTCGCGCACCTGATCGCCGTCGGTACATCCGCGGGAGGTGCGCGAGCCAAAGCAGTCGTCGCACTCAATCCCGACACCGGTGAGCTGCGATCAGGGCAGGTCCCGACAGACCCGGGCTTCGAACACTGGCTGCTAAAACTGGACGGTGTCAGCCCCGGCCTGGACCTGGGCGCATCCGGTCACTTCGGACGCATCGAGTACGCGTACTCACGGATGGCCGCGGCTGCCGGCATCACCATGATGGAGTGCCGCCTGTTCGAGGAGGGCCGCCGCGCTCATTTCATGACTCGCCGCTTCGACCGTACGCCGGACGGTGCCAAGATCCATGTCCAGTCATTGTGCGCCCTGGCGCACCTCGACCTCCGGCAGTCCGGAGTGCACGACTACGCACAGCTCTTCGTGCAGATGGAGCAGCTCGGTCTTGGAGCGGAGGCGCGCGCAGAGGCATTCCGGAGGATGGTGTTCAACGTGGCCGCCGCCAACTGCGACGATCACACCAAGAATTTCTCCTTCTTGCTGCCTGAGGGTGATCGGTGGCAGCTGGCTCCGGCCTACGACGTCACGCACGCGCACAATCCTGCAAGTCAGTGGACACGCCAGCATCTGATGGCCGTCAACGGCGCGACTGTGGTCATCGAACGGAACGATGTCATGTCTGTCGCAGATCGCTTCGAAGTACCGGGGGCAGCGCGCATCATGGAGCAGGTACTCGCCGCCGTCGACGACTGGCCGCGCCAGGCAAACGAGGCGGAGGTACCTGAGGCGATGGCCCAGGGCATCTCCGCCGACATCAATGCCTGGTCGAATCGGTTGCACTGACCGCTGCCGGACATACCGCTGCCGGACATGCCGTGAACGCCGCGTCGGGGAAGTGCTGAAGTCGCACATCGCTCCGGCACCGCCCTTGGGATCCACATCCGGTGACCAGTTTGCATCGAGGGGATGCGGGCGTTCCCGACCGCCCCCTGGGACATCAGTGGTCGTCCATGGCAACGGGGGCAGAGTCATGGCAGGGGGATCTCCGTGGTCGTAGTCGTCGTGGTCGATGGCACACCTGCCTCAGTGAGCCGGGTCCGTGAGGTCGTAGACCGTGACGCCGTCCACCGTCTTCGCCGTGTAGTGGGCCGCCACCCAGGTGGCGATGGCTGAGGAACTCGAGGTGGTGCTCGAGCCGCCCCCCGGGCCGAACCCGCCGCCGCCGAGGAAGTAGTGGATCTTCCCCTCCGCTACGTAGCGCTGGAACTGGGTCAGCGTGGGCGCCGGGTCGGTCCCGTTGAAGCCACCGATGGCCATGACCGGCTGGTCGGCCGCCAACTGGTAGCCCGACGCCGTGTCGGCTCCGGTGGTGGCGGCCACCCACGGGTATCGGGAGGCATTCGCCTGCAGCAGTGTCGTCAGCTGCTTGCCGGGCGTCGAGGCGTTGAGCAGCCCGCCGGCCGCACCACCACCCGCACCACCGGCCAGGGCCGGCCTGGCACCGCCCCCGGGGAAGCCCCTGCCGCCAAATCCACCAGCGGGTGCGCCGCCGGCGAACCCTCCCGCCGTCGCCCCGCCCGGGAACCGCCCGGCGAAACTTCCGGCCGTCGCCCCGCCTGGGAACCGCCCGGCGAATCCACCGGGACGACCGCCAGCCCCGCCGGTGAACCCGCCCCGCCCACCGGGGCCGAAGCCCCCACCCTGGATCGCCGGTCCGGCCGAGGGGATCGAACCGGAATGGGCCGTAGCCGCAGTGTCGATGGCATAGGCGGCCGGCCCGGCGAGGATGGCGGCGATGCCTAGGCCGGCGATGCCGGCGGCCAGGACGCCGCGGGCCCGGGACGACAGGGCGATGCCGACCGTGGCCACGATGCCGGCGGCCAGGATGGCCCACCGCAGTCCCGGGTACCACCCCGGGCTCCAGCCGAGGAGCACGAACGACCACACCGCGGTGGCCAGGACGGCCGCACCCAGGGCGATACGAGGGAACCACTCGACCCGCCGGTGCCAGAGGTAGGTGCCGCCCATTCCGACGAGGGCGCCAACGGCGGGGGCGAGGACCACCGTGTAGTACGGATGGATGATGCCCTGGGCGTAGCTGAGGATTAGTCCGGTCAGGAGCAGCCAGCCGCCGAAGAGCACGAACGCCGACCGGGTGCGGTCGGTCCGAGGGGACCGGCGGGTCAGCCACAGCACGGCCACCAGTCCGATCAGGGCGCCGGGGATGAGCCAGGAGATCTGGCCGCCGAACGACTTGGTGAAGAGGCGGTCCCAACCGGTCGGGCCCCACACGGAGCCGGCGGTGCCACGGCCACCGACGCTGCCCGTCTCGTTCCCGCTGAGGCGACCGATGCCGTTGTACCCGAAGATGAGATTGAAGAGGCTGTTGTCGGTCGAGCCGCCGATGTAAGGACGGTCCGCTGCCGGGGTCAGTTCGACGACGGCCACCCACCAGCCGCCGGCCACTACGAGTGCCCCTCCTGTCCAGACCAGCTGGACGATGCGCCGCCCGAGCTTCGGCGGGCCGGCGACCAGGTAGACGAGGGCGAGCACCGGCATGAGAATGAGGGCCTGCATCATCTTGGTGATGAAGCCGAAGCCGACGAGCGTGCCGGCCAGCACCAGCCACCTGGTCCGCCCTGCCTCGAGCGCTCGGATGGTGGCGTAGGCGGCACATGTCAGCAGCAAGGTGAGCAGGGCGTCAGGATTGTTGTACCGGAACATCAGCGTGGCCACCGGGGTCAGGGCGAGCACGGCGCCGGACAATAAGGCGGCACCAGGGCTGAACCAACGGCGCACGCAGGCGTAGAGCACGCCGACGGTGGCCACCCCCTCCAGGGCCTGGGGCACCAGGATGCTCCACGAGTTCACGCCGAAGATCCGGGCGGAAAGCTCCATCACCCACAGCGAGGCCGGCGGCTTGTCGACGGTGATGAAGTTCGATGAGTCGAAGGAGCCGAAGAAGAAGGCCTTCCAGCTCTTGGTGCCGGCCTGGACGGCGGCCGAGTAGAAGCTGTTGGCCCAACCGGATGCGCCGAGGCCCCAAATGTAGAGGACGCCGGTGCCCACGAGGAGGGCGAGCAGGTCCGGGCGGACCCAGGCCGGGTCCTCGGGCCGGCCCCGGACGAGTCGTCGGCCGAATGTCGGCCGGGGGCCGTCGGCACCTGGGCCATCGGCGGCGTCGGCGGTAGGAGGGATGGTGAGGCTGTCGGGAGCGTTGGGGACGGCGTCGGGGGCGTAGACGTCCCAGCCCGGGGCGTCGACCACCGTGGTCGCCGCGCCGTTCGGTGCGGCGGAGTCGTCGGGGAACTGGACGTCGGTCATCGGGAGGTCCTCGCAGGTGTGAGGTCGGTGGCGGACAGGGGGGCTAGGGGCTCGGGAATGAAATCGGGTGGGTTCGTGGCTCCGGTGACCTGGTCGGCGGGTGCGGCGGGGCCGAGGTGGGTGCCGAATCGGGGCCGGAAGATCCAGGTCCGCAGGATGGCGAAGCGGAACGCCGCCGCGGCCACGTTGGCTGCGGTCACGGCTAACAGTTCGGGGGCCAGTGCATCGAGACCGAATGCCCGGGTAATGAAGAGGGCGAGCGTGGTGGAGCCGAGGCTGACGCCGAGAAGTGCGGAGCCAACCAGCATCCGGTGCCGACGATCGAGGCCCAGGCGCGCCGTCCCCGACATTCCCCGGTGGGCGGCGGTGTTCCCGAGACTGCAGCCGATGATGGCGACGGCGTTGGCCGCGTACACATCGATCCACGGCTCGAGGACGGCGAACAAGAGCACGTAGGCCAGCGTGCTGACCAGGCCGACACCGGCGAAGCGGAGCAGCTCGTCGGCAAAGACCTCGTTGGTGGAGCGTGCACGGCCGGTCGCCGCGGCCCTGGGGTCCGGACCCGACCCGGTCGCCGAGGAAGCCGGCACCAGGGTACGGGGGAGGTCCCTCCGGGCCCGGGCGGCACGACGGCGCGAGGCCGGCGTCATCATGCGTGCCACCCCGCACACGTCGAGCCAGGCCGTGCGGGCCACGGCCACCCGGGAGTCGAGGTCGTCGACCCAGTCGACCGGCACTTCGTGGATCCGCAGCCCGAGGCGTTGGGCGGTGATGAGGACCTCGGTGTCGAAGAACCAGGCCTCGTCGTCGACCAGGGGGAGAACGACGTCGGCCGCTTCGCGCCGCAGCGCTTTGAAGCCGCACTGGGCATCGCTGCAGGAGTTGGCCAACGCCGTCTTGAGCAGCACGTTGTAGCCCCGGGAGATGATCTCGCGCCGCGCCCCTCGCACCACGTGGGCGCCGGGCGCAAGGCGGGTGCCGATGGCCACGTCGCTGTGCCCCGTCAAGAGCGGGGCGACCAGGGGCAGGAGGGCCTCGAGGCCGGTGGCGAGGTCCGCGTCCATGTAGGCCACGACCGGAGAACGACTGGCCGTCCAAGCGGCCCGTAGCGCCCGCCCCCGACCCTTCTGATCCAGGTGGAGGGCCTCGACGCCGGGCAGGCTGGCGGCCAGACCGGAGGCGATGGACCACGTGTCGTCGGAGCTGGCATTGTCCACGACGGTTACGACCGTGGTCAGCGGGAACCGGGAGTCGAGGAAGGAGCGAAGCGCGGTGATACTCGCCGCCAGCTGCTGCGCCTCGTTGTACACCGGGATGACGATCTCCAGTTGGGGCGGCCGCCCGAGGACGTCCTCGTCCGACGGTGGTCGGGGTGCGTGGCTCATTGCGACACCGTGCCCGCTGTCCATCCCGGCACCGTGGGAGTCACCTGTGCCTTCGCTGTGTATTCCGGAGCCTTTTCCCGGGACCGAGCGGGCCGTCACGGCGGCCGCGGAACTGACTACGTGGAGGCAGGCGGAGTGGCCGGGGGAGCAGCAGACGGGGCGGTACCTGGTGCGGGCAGCGAACCCTCGCTCGCCGATGGGACGGGAAGCCCGACCGATGGCGTCGCCGAGAGGCGAACGGTGAAGGTGGTGCCCTGGCCGAGGACACTGGTCGCGGTGACGGTGCCCCGGTGCGCGGCCACGATGGCCGCCACGATCGACAGGCCGAGGCCGGCGCCACCATGGAGGCGGGACCGGCTCGGATCGGACCGGTAGAAACGCTCGAAGACGTGGGCCACCTGGTCGGGGTCCATGCCCGGGCCGTCGTCGGCCACGACCACCACGGCGCCATCACCGTCCGGCGCGACCGACACGTGGGTGGTGGTGCCTTCGGGGGTGTGGGAACGGACGTTACCGAGGAGGTTGTCGATGACCTGGCGCAGACTGGTGGCGTCGCCGACCACCTCGATGGGGCGAGGTGCGGTGAAGGTCACCGGCCAGCCGGGGCCAACAGTGCGCGAGGTCTGGACGGCCTCGCCGCACAGCGCGACCAGGTCGACAGGGTGCATCTCCATGGGCCGGCCCTCATCGAGCCGGGCCAGGAGGAGCAGGTCGGCCACGAGATGCTCCATCCGTCCCGTCTCCGACTGGATCCCGCCCATGAGACGCTCGAGGTCCGCTTTCTGCTCGGAGGCCCCGCGCCCGAACAGCTCGGCGTAGGCACTGATCGCGGCGATGGGCGTGCGGAGTTCGTGGGAGGCGTCGGCGACGAATCGGCGCAGACGGGCGTCGGATTCGAGTAGGCGTTCCTCGGATGCGACGCGGGCCCGGAAGGCCGACTCGATCCGACTCAGCATGACGTTGAGGGTCCGGGCCAGGCGCCCGACCTCGGTCTTGCCGCTCTCGCCCGGCACCCGCTCGGTGAGATTTCCCTCGGCGATCGACTCGGCCGCCGTCTCCATATCGCGGAGTGGCTTCAGTCCGAGCCGCACCAACCAGAAGCCGGCGCCGAGGGCGACGATCACGGCACCGGCCGTGACAAGCAGCTCGATCATCAGCAGGCGGCTCAACGTGCTTTCCGTGTCGCCAAGGGGCTGGGCCAGGATCAGCAGGTCTCCGTTGGCCAAGGTAGAGGCACGGACCCGGAAGGTGGGGCCATCGGCCTGAGCCGACGGGGCGTCGAAGAAGGCGACCTGGGTCCCATCGGGGGCGGTGGTGAATCCCGTAATCGGCGTGGTGATCGCCGGGGTGAAGGCCTTGCCGTCGACGTAGGTCGGGCAACCTGTGCCACCGACCGTCGTGCCCGACGTCGTGCGGACCTGCACGGCCAGGGTCTGCTGGGCATTCGACAGCCCGCCGTCCGGACCGCCCCCGGTGCCGGCTCCCGACCTGGTCGGCGGAGAGACCTGACCGGGCGCGCCGACGCAGGGGATCGTGTAGCCCTGGTCGATGGCGTGCTCGTAGCCGCCGTGGAACGCCGACAGTTGCTGGTCCACCCGCTGGTACAGGAATGACTGGAGTGCCGAATAGGTGACCAGGTCGGCAATGAGCAGCGCCACCAGGGCGATGACCCCGATGGCGACGAGGAGGCGGGCGCGGAGGGACACGGTCAGGCGGCAGACGGTTCGCGCAAGGCATACCCGACCAGACGCACGGTGTGGATGACCGGGGGACCGGCCACTTCGAGCTTCTTGCGGAGGTAGCTCACGTAGGTCTCGACCACGTTGCCGTCGCCCCCGAAGTCGTAGTGCCAGACGTGGTCGAGGATCTGGGACTTGGACAGGACGTGGCGCGGGTTGAGCAGGAAGAAGCGCAGCAAGTTGAACTCGGTGGCGGTCAGGGGGATGACCGTGCCGGCCCGGGTCACCTCGTGGGCGTTCTCGTCCATCTCGATGTTGGCGAACTTGAGGATCCCCGTCTCCTCATCTTCGGCTCCCAATCGGCGCAGGATGGCATGCACCCGGGCGACGACCTCGGCGAGGGCGAACGGCTTGGTGACGTAGTCGTCGCCGCCGATGGTCAGACCGGCCACCTTGTCGTCGACGGCATCTCGGGCGGTGAGGAACAGGATCGGCACCCGGATGCCATCCTCACGGAGGCGGCGGGTGACCTCGAGCCCGTCGAGGTCGGGGAGCATCACGTCGAGCACGATCAGATCGGGCGGGTCCTCCTGGGCCAGGGACAGCGCCTGGCGGCCGTTGACGGCCTGGGTGACCTCAAATCCCTCGTAGCGGAGCGAGGTGGCGACGGCATCGACGATCGACGGCTCGTCGTCGACCACCAAAATGCGCTGGCTTCGTGTGGGCTCCACGGGATCTCCTCCGGGCGTCGTCCGCCCTGTCCTTCCGGTTGTCCGGGCCTGTTGTCCGGGGTCTGCCTGCACCAGAGCATTGCACCGCGGTCTGGAGCTTCGGTGTGACCCGCCTGTGGGTCCGCTGTGAAGCTCGACGCCTGAGCGGCGAGGGAGACCGGTGGACCGGCGTGGATTCACAGGAGGGACTCAGGCGGCGCGCAGGGGAACCTGCAACGGATCCTGTCAGATAGCTCCATCGACCCGAACCGGCCGTGGTGGCCGGGTCCCGAACGAAAGGTGCAGCCATGGTCCCCCTGCCTAAGCCCCGCTCTCGGAACGACGCCGCCAGATCGAGGGGCGAAGCGCTCGTGCGCATCCGCCGGGCCACGGTGGCCATGGGACTGACCGCCACGGTGGCCGCCGTAGGTATCGGTGTCGCCGTCGCCGGAGCTACCACCCACCACGCATCGACGACGACTACCTCCTCGACGGGCTCGACCGCCACGTCGACGACCGCGCCGTCCACCACGACGACCACGGGGACCTCAGGTGCGACGACGGCCACGACCACCTCGGGGCAGTCGTGAGCGCGCGCACCGACGAGCGGCCGGCGCTAGCTGTCCGCTCGATGCAGGCCATCGGTACTACGGCGACAGTGGTGGTCGACGCCCCCGACGCCCCCGAAGCCGCCGACGCCGCCCTGGTCCTGCTGGCTCTCGACCTGGACGCACTCGATCGGGCGTGCAGCCGGTTCCGGCCCGACTCCGAACTGCGCCGCCTCGAACAACGCGGGGGGCGACCGACCCTGGTCAGCCCACTTCTTTTCGCGGTGCTGGAGCAGGCGTACGACGTGGCCATACGGACCGGCGGCATCGTCGACCCGACCATCGGCTCGGCCATGGTCGAGCTCGGTTACGACCGTGACTTCGCGTTGCTCGACGAGGAGAACGACCTGCCGGATCTTCCGCCGACCCCCGCGCCGGGCTGGTGGCGGATCGGGCTGGACCGGTCGGCGCGGACGGTGTCGGTGCCCGACGGGATCCATGTCGATGTCGGCTCGACGGGCAAGGCCTTTGCCGCAGACCAGGCGGCCGCCCGCATCTTCGGTGCCCTCGGCTGCAGCGCCCTGGTGAACCTCGGGGGTGACGTGGCCACCGCCGGCCCGCCACCCGCCGACGGCTGGGGCGTGGGAATCGCCGATCACTGCACCACCGCGCCGGTCGATGCCGATGAGGTCGTCGCCCTCCGGTACGGAGGACTCGCTACGTCGGGCACCACCGCTCGGACCTGGTCTCATGCCGGGCGCACGGTGCACCACATCGTCGACCCGTGGACGGGCGAGGTCGCCCCGACCACGTGGACGCTGGTCTCCGCCCTCGGCGCCACCTGCGTCGAGGCCAACGGTTGGTCGACGGCCGCCGTCGTCTGGGGCGAGGACGCTCCTGGCAACTTGATCGGGCACGGCGTGACGGCGCGACTCGTCCATGCCGACGGCGACGTAGTGACTGTCGGTGATTGGCCGGGCGTCCCGAACTTCGCATCGTTCAACGAGTCGGCCCGCGCCGACGCGACCGATCGGGAGGTGCGGTGATGCTGGCCGCCACCTCCACGTCCATGACCGAGGCCGTCTGGTACGCGATCCGGGCCACCGGCGTGGTCGCACTCATACTCCTCACGGTGACCACCGTGCTCGGCCTGTTGTCGGCCTCCCGGGCCCGCACTCCTCGCTGGCCGGCCTTCGCCCAGGTGGACCTTCACAAGCGGGCCACCATGTTGGCCCTGGTCTTCCTCGGGATCCACATCGTGACTTCGGTGGTCGACACCTACGTCCACGTGGGCCTGGGGCCGGTGATCGTGCCGTTCACGTCGTCGTTCAAGCCGCTGTGGACCGGACTCGGGGCGGTGGCCGTCGACCTGTTGGCCGCGGTCGCCATCTCGAGCGCACTTCGCCAGCGCATCGATCCTCGGGTGTGGCGTGGCCTCCACTGGCTGGCCTACGCCTGTTGGCCCCTGGCCATGGCGCATGCACTCGGCGCCGGCACCGATGCCCGGCAGCTGTGGTTGGATGCCATCGCCGCCATCTGCACCGTCGCCGTCGTGACCGCTGTGACGTGGCGGATCGGCTACCACCGGACGACCCGCAGGGACGCCGTCCGGGTGAGCGCCACCACCCGGGCGGTACCCGCACGACACCGCCCGGATGGGCTGCACCAGACGGATGCACGCAAGCGTCGGGTCGCCACCTCTGCCTCCGCGACAACCGCTTCGCCCACCACAGTGGGCGGCTCGACACCGACAGCAACCCGACTCCTGGAAAGGGACTCCCGATGACCACCTCCACGCTGCCGCGCGTCGAGCGACTCCTCCACACCGGGCCCGGCGGGCCCATCGGCCCGGGCCTGGCCGACCATCTCGCACTGCATGGCCAGGTGGCCATCCCCACGGGGGACGATCCGGCGTGGGCCGAGGCCCTCCAGGCCGAGGTCGCCTCGTCAGGACTGGCCGGGCGCGGGGGCGGCGGATTCCCGACTGCGGTCAAGTGGAACTCAGTGATCCGGTCGAACCGCCGACCGGTCATCGTGGTCAACGCTATGGAGGGAGAGCCGGCCAGTGCCAAGGACCGCGCCCTGCTGGCCTGGTCGCCCCACCTCGTGCTGGACGGCGCCGAACTGGTCGCCGCTCTGTCCGGTGCCCGCTCGGTCGTGGTCTGCGTGGCCGACGACCGCGACGACTCGGCCCGGGCTGCACAGCGGGTGGTGGCCGAGCGCCAGCGTGCCGGCTCCCCTCGGGTCCTGGCCGTTCGCCGCCCGCCGGCCCGCTACGTCACCGGCGAGGAGTCCGCCCTGGTGTCCTGGCTCGAGCGTGAGGACGCTCGACCGTTCCTGCGGGTGAACAAGTCGGTTCCGCTCACCATCGGTCGCCGGCCGGTCCTGGTGCACAACGCCGAGACGCTGGCCCAGGTCGCCCTCATCGCCCGGCACGGTGCGGCCTGGTTCCGTCAGCTCGGCACCGCCGACGCCCCAGGCACCACCTTGGTGACGGTGTCCGGGGCGGTACGCACGTCGGGCGTGATCGAAGTCGAGCTCGGCACCCCGGTGGAAGATGTCGTGCAGCGGTCCGGGCCGACCGCCCCGATGTCGGGCTATCTGGTCGGCGGGTACGGCGGCGCCTGGCTCGCCCCCGAACTCGGTGCCACCCCGCTCGCTCCGGCCCCGTTGGCCCGGGCCGGTGCCTCGCTCGGCGTGGGGATCGTGGTGGCCCTCCCCACCTCGTCGTGCGGAATCGCCGAGACGGCCCGGATCGCCCGCTGGATGGCCGGCCAGAGCGCAGGGCAGTGCGGTCCCTGCGTATTCGGGTTGCCCGCCATCGCCGACGACCTCGAGCTGCTCGCCGCCGGCTGGGCCGACGCCGGCGCGGTGGCCCGCATCGACGAGCGGTCGCGTTCGGCGGTGGGACGCGGCGCCTGCCGCCATCCCGACGGTGTGGCCCAACTGGTGCGCAGCGCGTTGACGGTCTTCGCCGCCGATGCCGCCGCCCACGCCGCCGGCCGACCGTGCGCCGGACGTCACCGACCGACGGTGCTGGCCTTCCCGGCCGCCTCAACCTTGTCGGGAGGTGCGTCATGAGTACACGGTCCCTGGTGCACACCAAGGTGCGCCTACGGGTCCGGGTCGACCCGGTGGCCTGTGATGCCTTCGGTTTCTGCGCCGAACTGCTGCCCGAGCGGGTGACCCTCGACGAGTGGGGTTACCCGGTGGTCGACGGCACCCCTGTTGGAAGCGAGCTCGTCGAACTGGCTACCCGGGCGGCCGCCGAGTGCCCCCGTCGGGCGTTTCACCTGGAACGGGTAGTGGGCGACCGCTGACCCACTTCGGGTCGGTGGCCCTGGTTCAGGTACAGACTGATCCGGGGGATGGGAGCACGTCGGTGAGCAGGTAGCGCGAGACGTCGGCCCGGACACACGGGTCGGTGGACCCGCTGAGCAGCCACGTGTGACCCCAGCCGACCCACGTCAGCTGGCTGGCGTGGGGGAACAGCGCGGCGAGGTGTTTGGCTCCGATGAGCGGGGTGTTGGGGTCGCCGGTGTTGCCGATGACCAGCACCGGCGGCGCAGCGGTCGGATGGGTGTCGGACACCGGTTGTCGGCCGTTCGGCCAGGCGACACACCCACCGAGGTTGTAGGTGACGGCGTACCCGCCGATCCGTGGCCACCGGCCGGCGAGCTGGCGGGCCAGGGTACCCGCCGCCACCGGTGACGGGTGGTCGACGGTGTCGTTGCAGGTGATGGCCCACTGGACGTCGACCAGTGGCGAGCGGTCGATGTCGACCACGAACCCGAGGGCCAACTTCCGCAGGCCGGAACCGTCACCGTGGGAGGCGGCCAGGAGTGCCGACTCGTAGGACGAGGTGGCACCCAGGGCGGTGATGACGAACAGTGTGGCGGTGTCCAGGTCCCCGAGGGTCACGGGCACGTCGTCGCCATCGCCCGGGGCCGGGAGTGGGTGGGCGGTCAGTGAGGCCGACACTCGGTCGTACAGCCCCTGGGGGTCGGGGCCGAGCGGACACGTCGGATCCGCCGCGCAGGTGGCGAGCAGATGATCGAGTGAGCGCTCGGCCGCCGGGGCCTGTTCGGTGGCCTGGATGGCCAGCGAGGCGTTCATGTCGACCGCACCGTCCAGCACCATGGCCCGCAGGTGATGGGGGAACAGCTCGGCGTAGACGCTGCCGAGCACAGTTCCGTACGAGAGCCCGTAGTAGCTGATGGTGGAGAGGCCGAGGGCCTGGCGGATCCGGTCCATGTCCCGGGCCGTGGCGACGGTGTCGACCGCCGCCGTCAGCGAGGGATGCTCAGCGGCACACGCCCGGGTGATCCCGGCGAACACCGGCGTGCCGGGCAGGGGCTGGCCGACACCGGCCGGAACGGGTTCGACGGCGGTCACCGTGGCCGGCTCGGTGCCGCACTTGAGCGGGGTGCTCGCCCCGGTGCCCCGGGGGTCGAAGCTGACCACATCGCTGGCCGACCGCACCTCGGGCGGCAGCAGGGGGAGCAGGATCGGCAGGATCTCGTTGCCGCTCTCGCCCGGGCCCCCGGGGTTGACGAACAGAGTGCCGCCCGGTGGCGGTCCTCCCGGTGGCGAACCGACGAGTGCCGGCGCTCTGGTCACGGCGATCGACAGGGTGCCGGCCGACGGGCGGCGGTAGTCGAGCGGCATCGGAACGGTCCCGCATTGCAGGGCCGGATGGGTCGGGCATGTCGTCCACGTGACGGGCGGTGGGGGCGCCAGGGCCGGCAGACCGGCCTCGGTGGGCGGCGGAACGGAGGACGACGTCGAGGCGGTGGGCGACGGTGACGAACAGGCTGCGACCAGGGTGCCCAGTGCGACGACCAGGGCGGCCATGGTGGGTACCCGCCGGTGGGCCGAGCCGCTGCGACCGAGGTGGGACATCGACGCAGACGGTACCAGTGGGCCCCGCGCCGGCCCGTCCCTGAGGCTGGACATCGACACCAGCGGCAGGCATCGGCGGCGACGGGAGCGTGCCTTGCGGTTCCCTGTCCGCGGCGTCGGACCGGTCGTCCCGGACCGTCCCGGGCGATTCCGCCAGCACCGGGCACCCACACCGCCTAGGGTGGTGTGTACATAGGCCTTATCACGCGGGTCCATGTAGGTAGGGCTTCGAAGTGGATCCCCGCGTTTTCGTGCGTGAATTTCAAGGAGACTCAGTTATGGGTGTAGGTGCAGTTAAGTGGTTCAACGCCGAAAAAGGCTTCGGATTCATTACGCCTGACGGCGGCGGGGATGACCTCTTCGTCCACCAGTCCGAGATCCAGATGGAGGGCTTCCGCGACCTCGCGGAGGGCCAGCGTGTGGAGTTCGAGACCAAGCAGGGCCAGAAGGGCCTGCAGGCGAGCCAGGTCCGCAAGATCTGAGTTCCGATCTGTCGGGCACCGTCCCGTCGCGCGTCGCCGGTTCACCGGAGGCTGCGTCGGGTCGGATCCCACAGTTGTCATGAGCACCGGAGGCCTTCTGGCCTCCGGTGTGGCAATTCAGGGGGCGGTCGCCGACCCGTCGACCAGCTCGTAGAGTTCGACGGTGTTGCCGTCTGGGTCGGCGACGAAGGTCTGGCGGCCGGGTCCGACCCGGCTCGGATCGTTGACGGACACGCCCCGGTGGCGGAGCTCGGCGACCGCCGCGTCGAGGTCGGCCACCCGGATGGCGAAGTGCTGACCGAGCACCGGCGGGGTGGGGGCCTCGATCAGGTGGAGCTGGCTGGCACCGAGGTCGATCCAGGCCCCGGCGAACCCGAAGTCCGGCCGGTCGCCGCGCTCCCGTCCCCCGAGCACGTCGGTGTAGAAGGCGATCGCCGGGTCGATGTCGCTGACGTTGACGGACACGTGGTGGACGGCGAGCGGCTGCATCCCACGATTCTGCCCCCTCCATGATGCGGTGTCACCCGCTGTCGATGACGGCCGGTGCCCGTAGCATCCGGGCATGGACCGTCTCCGTGCCTCCGCCCCGATGGGACTCGCCTGCATCTTCGGCGTGTCCGGTGTACTCCACATCGTCCGCCCGGCGCTGTTCGACGCGCTCGTCCCCCGGGTGTTCCCGAGGCGGGCCCACCGGCCCGTCATCTATGCGAGCGGTGTGGCCGAACTGACGTGCGCGACCGGGTTGATCCGCC
>DATBZS010000041.1:0-2118 GCA_036513075.1 Acidimicrobiales bacterium | reverse complement strand
CCCCGATCCAGACGTCTGCCCGACGTTTGGGACTCCCAGGTCTGGTCGACTCATTCAGCGCGAGGACCCGCGCTGGCGGCCGCGGGTGGGTCGCCACGACGGCGTGCCGCCGGTCGGCACGCTCTCGGCCTCGTGGGCGATGTTGCGCTGCATGCCGCCGAAGACAAGCCCGTGGAAGGGGTAGATCATTGCCCAGTAGAGGCCACCGGCTGGGCCTTTGGGGTGGAAGAGAGCCCGCTGCCGGAACAGGGTCCGCTTCTGGTCGTCGATGTCGATGATGAGCTCGAGCCAGGCCAGTCCGGGCAGTCGCATCTCGGCGCGCAGACGCAGCAGGTGCAAGTCTTCGATGTCCTCGACCCGCCACCAGTCGAGGGCGTCCCCGACGGCCAGGTCGAAGGGGTCTCGGCGACCACGGCGCAGTCCCGGTCCGCCGAAGAGGCGGTCGACCAGCCCACGGGTCCACCATCCGAGACGCCAGGAGTACCAACCGTGCCCGCCGCCGATGCCTTCTATGACGGACCACAGCTGCTCCGGGGTGGCGTTGACCACGCGCACGCGTTCGTCGACGTAGAGCGAGCCTCCTGCCCAGTCGGGGTCGCCGGGCAACGGGTCACTCGGTGCGCCGACGGTGGTGGCGGAGGACCAGGATGTGGTGACGTTGCGGTCGTGGATGCGCTGGAGGGCCAG
Source organism: Acidimicrobiales bacterium (assembly GCA_036513075.1). Lineage (GTDB taxonomy): Bacteria > Actinomycetota > Acidimicrobiia > Acidimicrobiales > RAAP-2 > Bog-756. The sequence continues at coordinate 1,431 of DATBZS010000041.1, read as the reverse complement.
CTCGACGGCCCGGTGGAAGTCCGTGAACCCCGCGTCGGGGTCCGGAATGTACGCCGCGATGTCATGTTCCTTACAGACGACCTCGTTGACCAGGCTCTCCATCAGAGGCCGGGCGATGCTATTGGGAACGGGCGTAACCAGGCCCACCCAGTGGCTCGACAAGGCGGGGGTCAGCAGCGGAAGCGCGATGATGCGGCGCGGCTTCAAACCGGCGGTCCCGGCGTAGGCGGCCATCATCTGTCGGTAGGTCAGGACCTCCGGTCCCCCGATGTCGAAGCCGCGGTTCACCTCCGGCGGCATGGTGGCCGATCCCACGAGATAACGCAGGACGTCCCTGACCGAGATCGGCTGGATCCGGGACTCGACCCAGCGGGGCGTGACCATCACTGGCAAACGTTCTGTGAGGTAGCGAAGCATCTCGAACGACGCAGATCCCGAACCAATGATGACGGCCGCGCGCAGAACCGTCGTGGGGACGCCGCTGGCCAGCAGGATCTCTCCGACCTCCTTGCGGGACTCCAGATGGGGACTCAGCTTCTCAGCCTCGGGATACAGGCCGCCGAGGTAGACGATCCGACTGACGTCGCAAACGCGAGCCGCGGCCGCGAAATTTTGCGCGTTCGTGCGATCGAGGGACTCGAAACCCGCGCCGGTTCCCAGGGAGTGGATGAGGTAGTAGGCCACGTCGACCCCGCGCAGGGCCTCGGTCAGGCTGTCGGGGTCAGCGGCGTCGCCCAGGACGATCTCCACCCGGTCGTGCCACTCACGGGCGGCCAGGTGCCGGGGCCGACGGGCCATGACCCGAACGCGGAAGCCGGCCGCGAGCAGCTCCGGGACCAGGCGACCGCCGATGTATCCCGTAGCGCCCGTAACCAGCACGAGCGGGCGGGCGTACAGGGCACTTTCCGTCGTCACGGGCCACACCTCACAGTCGGGCCAGGGCCTGAACCAGACAGCGTCGTCACCGGTGGTCCGGACGGTCCTGACCGTGCCCGGTCCCACTAGGTCGTCGTGGTGAAGTCTGACAGGTGGGCGAAGACCTCGTCCAGATGGAGAGTTGGCTTCGTCACTTCCGACAGCAACACTAACGGGGCTTCGCCCCAGCCCGACGAGCCATGCCGTGGTCACCTCGGGTGTAGGGGCTCCGGTCGGGCAGGATGACCCGTGACGACGGGGCCGTGACGGGTGTATGACTGCGCTTTGGCAGTAGTGGCCTGCTGGTGCCGGCCGCCTGATCTCCGACCGGAGCCCATCATGAATGCACCTCGCAGTGAAGGTCGTGCGCGCGACCAGCGGCAGTTGAGTGCGTTGTCGCTGAGCTCATCGGAGCCGACGCCTGAGGGCTCACCGGTGGTGGCGTGGCTTAACGCGGCGGCTTGCGGTACGTCTGGGCGTTGCCGGTGTCTGGCTCGAACCCAAAGGCTGCGGTAG
>DATBZS010000040.1:0-46863 GCA_036513075.1 Acidimicrobiales bacterium | reverse complement strand
GGCCGTCCTCCGCGGTGAGCACCACACCCGGGTCGACCCGCTCGTCGCGGTTGGTGGTCAGCTTGACGATCACGTCGCCGCCAAGCCCGTGCGGCTTCACGATGGCACCCACCCCGAGCATGGGAGCGGTGACCGGGGAAGGGCCCTGCGGCGTCACCGGCGTGATCGCACGATCGGAAGGTTCACCGGCCCCGGGCCCGGCGCCGTCGGAACGGGCGGAATCCGGCACCGGAGGAGGGAACTCAGTCGTCGACGATGTCGACGCTGGTCTGGATCCCGTCGCGGGCACCGGCAGCGGCCACCACCGTGCGGATGGCCTGGGCCACGCGTCCACGGCGGCCGATGACCCGTCCCATGTCCTCGGGGGCGACGTGGATCCGGAAGCGAACGGAGTCGCCCCGCTCCTCGGTGTTGATCACCACGGCCTCGGCGTCCGAGGCGATGGCGTTGACCAGGTAGGTGACGACGGCCAGCGGGGTGCCGCCGGAAACGCGGTTGCCCGCGTCGTCGTCGTGGTCGTCGAACTCGTCGTCGATGGTGTTGACGTCGTCCACCGAGTCCGCCGTCAGCTCGTCGGTCACTTGGCTGCCCTGGCCGAGGCGAACTCGTCCAACGCACCGGACTGCTTCAGCAGCTTCTCGACGCGCTCGGTGGGCTGGGCGCCTTGGGCCAGCCACTTGACGGCCTTGGCGTTGTCGATCTCGACGACGGCATCCGGCTCGGCCAGCGACTTGCCGCGTGGGGCGTAGGTCCCGACGATCTCGATGAACCGCCCGTTGCGGGGCGAGCGGCTGTCAGCCGCCACCAGCCGGTACGTCGGCTGCTTCTTCTTCCCGATCCGCACGAGGCGGAGCTTTACTGCCACGGTGAACTCCTCTGTTGCATGGTGTCTTCCAAGGGAAGCGCTGGGTGTTGGTTCGAATGCATGACGACCGTCAGGGCCGCGGGCGACTGACAGTCTCCCACCAATGCGGGGGGTCGTGTGCACCAGGGGAACATCCTGCCGGCAACGGCCCGTCGGACCAGGTCGGCGGGACCCGGTCAGCGTGATTTGGGCGTGACCCGGCCGCCGCCCTTGCCCTTCTTGCCGCCTTTGCCCTTCTTGGCAACCCTCGGCGTCCCGCCTCCGCCGAACGGGACGCCGGGGCCGCCTGGCCCACCGGCGTCGAGAGCGGCGAGGTCGCTGTCGCCCATCATCGAGGCCATGTCGCCCATGGCCTTCGGGGACATCTTGGGCCCGCCCCGACCGAGCAGGCCGCCGAGCCCGCCGAGGGCCCCGCCCATGCCGCCCTTGCCGAAGCCCTTCATCATCTTCTGCATCTCTTTGAACTGCTTGAGCAGTGCGTTGACGTCGGCCGTGGTGGTGCCGCTCCCGTTGGCGATCCGGACCCGGCGGCCGCCGTCGATGATGGACGGGTCGTTCCTCTCGTTGGGGGTCATCGAGAAGATAATGGCCTTGACCTGGCCGATCTGGTTGTCGTCGACCGCTTCCGAGGCCCGCTTCATGTCCTTCGACATGCCAGGGATGAGCGACATCATCCCCGAGATGGACCCCATCTTCTCCACCTGCTGGAGCTGCTCCAGGAAGTCCTCGAGGGTGAAGCGTCCCTCCATGATGGCCGCCGCCCCCTTGGTGGCGACCTCCTTGTCCATGGTCCGCTCGGCCTGTTCGATGAGGCTGAGTACGTCCCCCATGCCGAGAATCCGGTCGGCCATCCGGTCCGGGTGGAACTGGTCGAAGTCGTCGAGCTTCTCCCCCGTCGAGGCAAAGGCAATCGGCCGGCCGACCACCTCTTTGACCGAAAGGGCCGCGCCACCCCGGGCGTCGCCGTCGAGCTTGGTCAGGATCACGCCGTCGAGGTCGAGGGCGGCATGGAAGGCCTCGGCCGTGGACACCGCGTCCTGGCCGGTCATGGCGTCGATGACCAGGAAGGTGTAGTCGGGCTGGACGGCTCCGGCGACCTGCCGGATCTCCTCCATCAGGTCCTCGTCGATCGACAGGCGGCCGGCGGTGTCGACGATCAGGACGTCGCGTCCGAGACGTTTGGCCTCCTCGAGGCCGGCCGTGGCCACGGCCACCGGGTCCGTCGACTCCGAGTAGACGTTCACCCCGACCTGGGCGCCGAGCACCCGCAGCTGTTCGACGGCGGCCGGCCGCTGGAGGTCGGCCCCGACCAACAGCGGGTTGCGACCCTGCTGCTTGAACCAGCGGGCCAACTTGGCCGATGCGGTGGTCTTGCCGGAGCCCTGGAGGCCGGCCAGGAGGATGACCGTCGGGGGTCGGCTGGCGTAGCGGATCTGGAGGGTCTCGCCGCCGAGGATGGCGACGAGCTCCTCGTTCACGATCTTGATGACCTGCTGGCCCGGACTCAGGCTCTGGGACAGCTCGATCCCTAGGCAACGGTCGCGCACTGCGGTGGTGAATTTCCGCACCACGCCGATCTCGACGTCGGCCTCGAGGAGGGCGGTGCGGATCTCGCGCAGGACGTTGTCGACATCGGCCTCGGACAGGCGCCCTCGGCCCCGCAGTCGGGTGAGGATGCCCTCGAATCGGTCGGTCAGGCTCTCGAACATGGGGTGCTCAGGCTACCCGACGGCATCGGTGCGGTCGTTCGCCCAACCGCTGACCGCGGAACGGTTCGGACCCCGATCGCCACGAAGAGATCCGGCCCCGGGCGGCCACGGTCCGGGCGCCCTGGACATCTAGAACAGGGCGTCGACGAAAGCGGCGGCGTCGAAGTCGATCAGGTCCTCGGGTCCTTCGCCGAGACCCACCAACTTGACGGGCAGGCCGAGCTCGCGCTGGATGGCCACAACGATGCCGCCCTTGGCCGTCCCGTCCAGTTTGGTCAGGACCACTCCTGATACGTCGACGGCGTCGAGGAAGACCTTGGCCTGGGCCAGTCCGTTCTGGCCCGTGGTGGCGTCGAGCACGAGCAGGACCTCGGTCACGTGGCCCGGGGGTCTGTCGGACACCCGACGGATCTTCTTCAGTTCTTCGATCAGGTTGACTTTGTTGTGGAGTCGGCCGGCCGTGTCGGCCAGCACCAGCACAACGCCCTTGGACGCGGCCCGCTGGACGGCGTCGAACACCACCGAACTCGGGTCCCCGCCCTCGGCACCCCGGACGATATCGGCGCCGGCACGCTCGGCCCACAGACTCAATTGTTCGCCGGCCGCCGCCCGGAAGGTGTCGCCCGCGGCCAGGATGACCGGCGTGCCGTCCCGCGACATCCGCTTTGCCACTTTGCCCAGCGTCGTGGTCTTGCCCACGCCGTTGACCCCCACGAACAGCCACACGTCGACCGTGCGGGCGGGCTGCCCCTCCTCCGGTGCCGGACGGTCGGCCCCGATTTCGGACAGCGCTGATGCCTCCGTGGTCAACATGGCCACCAGGTCGGACTTCAGCGCGTCGACCAGGGCATCGGGACCTCCGATCTCACCCGATGTCACCCGTCCCCGCAGGTCGCCGAGAAGGGCGTCGGTGGCTCCCACACCGACGTCGGCCCGGATCAACGCCTCCTCGAGGTCGTCCCATGTGGCCGCGTCGATCTTCCCCCTGGCCCGGACGGTCCCGATGTAGCCGGACAGCAGGCCGCGCGCCTTGCCGAGGCGTCCCCGATAGGAGGGCGCCTCAGGCTCGGGTTCCGGGGTCATCTCGATGGCGGTAGGAGGCGTCGGCTCGAGAGCACGATCGACGCCCGGTGCCGCGGTCGGTGCGGGCCGTTCAGCGACTGCGGTGCCGCCGCCGGTGGATTCGGTCCCGGGCCCGGTCAACTGGCCGGCACGGCCCCGCCGACGGGTGGCTATAGCCACGCCCCCGGCCACCAGCACCACGGGAACGGCGATGGCAATGGCGATGACGGCGTCGGACGCGGCGGTCACAACCGCGGCGTCGATCACCGGTCGGTGTGAGGGGTCACGCCAGGCTCACCGCGACCGGTGGCCACGCCGCCTACGTCAACCCGGGGCGGAGGCACAGGGATGGTCGGGCCCTCGCGGCGCTCCGGCTCGACGAACGGGTCGTTGAGATACGGGTCGTCCCCGGCATCGACGACCTGCTCCGACATCGACGCCTCAGCCTCAGGGTTGTCGAAGGTCGTCGAGTCCGTCGCTTGGTCGTCCGTCACCGGGTCGTCCGTCACTGCGTCGGAAACCGTTTCGATGTGGGCCACCGGCTCCGGAGCCGATCCGTCGGCGGCGGGCTCCGTTCCACCACCGAGCTCGGGCACGTCGGCCGGGGCAACCGCGTCCGGGTCGAGCTTGGCCGTCGGCCGCGCATCGAGGGTGTCGAGCGCTGTGCGATCGCGGGGCACCTTCTGGCTGACCACCTTGGAGGAGCCGCCTGGGGCCATGGTCACTCCGTAGAGGGCGTCGGCCGCCTCCATGGTGCGCTTCTGGTGGCTCACGATGATCAGCTGGGCCTCCTCCCGGAACTCGTTGACCAGGGCGAGGAACCGCATCAGGTTGACGTCGTCGAGAGCGGCCTCTACTTCATCCATCAGGTAGAAGGGCGACGGGCGACTACGGAACACGGCGAACAGGTAGGCCATGGCCACCAGCGAGCGCTCGCCACCGGACAACAGCGACAAGCGGCGCACGTTGCGGCCGGCCGGGCGGACCTCCACCTCGACACCGGTGTCCAACAGGTTCTCGGGATCGGTCAGGGACAGCCGGCCGGTGCCGCCCGGGAAGAGCGAGGTGACCAGGTTGGAGAAATGCTCGTTGACGTCGGCGAACGCCGAGTCGAAGACGTGCATGATCTCCTCGTCGAGCGTGCGGATGACGTGACGCAGCTCCCGCTGGGCCTTCCGCACATCCTCCACCTGGGACTCGAGGAACTGGTGGCGCTCGCCCAGCTCGGACAGCTCCTCCATGGCCAGGGGATTGACCGGGCCGATGGCGGCCAGTTCGGCTTCCAGCTGCTCCGCCCGGGTGGCCGGGTCGGTACCTTCGGGTAGCTCCGGGGCAGCGGTGCCCCGGGCGTCCTCGGGCCCGCAGCCGAGCTCCCGGCGCAGATTCTCGACGACCGACTCGCGGCGGATGGTGGCCTCGACCAGGTCGAGTTCGGCCTTCTGCAGGCGGCTCCGGGTGGCAGCCAGCTCGTGCTCGTTGACCGAGCGCTTCCGACGCAGCTCCTCCAGGCGGGCCCCGCCGGCCCGGACGGCCTCGAGCTGGCGGCGGTGGCGATCACGCAGGGCGGACAGCAGCGAATCGAGGCCCGCCTGTGCCTCGGCCACCACACCCATCAGCCGTTCGACGGCTGTGGCGTCGGACTCGAGCCGGGTGCGGCGCTCGGCGGCCTGCTGGCGCTCCTCGGCGTGCCCGGTCAGCCGACGCTCCACCTCGGACAGCCGCTCGGCCAGGACCTTGCGACGCTCAACCAGACCTGCCGTGCGCACCTCCCACTCGCTGCGGGCCGCCACCGCCTCGGCGATGCGCCCCTCGATGCGGCGGCGCTCCTCACGGGCCGCCGCCACCCGGTCGGCGGCCAGTACCCGCTCCTGTTCGAGGGCCGGCATGCCCGTCACCAACTCGGCCACCCGGGACGCGTCACGCCCGATGCGCTCGTCGAGCTCGGCCCGGTTGCGCCGGATCTCCTCCAGCTCGGTGGCCAGCAGGTCACGGTCGCCCGAGACCCGCTGGTGGCCGACCCGGGCCGCCTGGTGGGCCACTTCGTTGCGGTCATCGGCCCGCACGGACTCGGCGGCCGCCTCCCGCGTCGACTCGACCTCGGCCCGGGCCACCGACCGCTCTTCGGCGGTGCGGCCAGCCTCGCCCCTGGCCACCTCGGACCGCTCCCGGGCCTCGTCGACCACCGCGGCCGTCACGACGCCACCGCCGGCCCGCACCCGCCATCCGGTCGGGGAGAAACGGTCGCCGTCGCGGGTGACGACGACGAGGTCGGGGCGGGCCAGGGCCAGGTCGATCGCCTCGGACCAGCCGCCGGTCGCGCAGCACGACCCGTGCAGCAGCGTGTCGAGGACACCATCCAGGCCCGGATAGTGTCGTCCCCCGGCCCGGGGCCGGACGTGGCCGCGGATCGACTCGGTACCACCGGGCACCGCCGGACCCGACAACTCGGACCGACGACCGGACGACTCGGTCAGGGCCAGCACCGCACCGGTGGCGCCCCCCTGGCGCAGGCGGGCCAGGGCGGCACGGGCCGGCTCGCTGCCGGAGACGACGACGGCGGCCAGTGACGCGCCGGCCGCGGCCTCGAAGGCCTCCTCCCAACCTCCGTCCACCTCGACCAGGTCGAGCAATGTGCCCACGACGCCGTCGACCCCGGCCAGCAGCTCGGCGCCGGCCGCGCCCCTGGCCTCGTCCAGCGCCCGCTCCAGTGCGTCGACCCGGGCCTGGGCCCGTGCATGTTCCTGTTCGGCCTGGCGCAGGGTCTCTTCGGCGACCTCGAGGCGGCGGTTGGCCCGTTGCTGGGCAGCCTCGGTTTCGGCCCGGACGGCCTGGAGACGATGGCGGTTCTGCTCCGTCTCGGCCAGTCGCTCACCCAGCTCGTGGTCCTCACCCTCCAACAGCGACGCCCGGCGCTCAGCAGCCGCCTGACGGGCTACCAGCTGGTCAAGGGTACGGCGGTCGCGCTCGAGGGCGTGCTCCAACGAGGCCAGCTGCCCGCGGGCCACCGTGACGGCCTCCTCGGCCCGACGCAGCTCGGACCCGTCGCCCCGGGCGGCCTGGTGGTCCTCCAGCTCGGTGGCCAGGGTCGACTCGGCGGCCAGCAGCCCGTCCTGTTCGGGTGCCAGGTCGGTGGCCTCCGCCTCAGCGGCACCCAGCTCGTCGGCCAGGCGCGCGCCCTCGGCTTCCAGGGTCGACACCACGTCGGCGTCGGCGGCCGCGTCGAGGGCCCGGGCCAGGGAGCGTTGACGCTCGCGCAGCACCCCGGAGAGGCCACGGGCCCGCTCCACCATCCCCTCGGTCCGACCGAGTGCGGCGGTCAGGTCGGACCCGCGCTCGGCCGAGAGCTCGTCGGCGGTGCGGACCGAGTCGGCGTCGAGGGCACCCAGGGCCTCGGTGAGCTGGCCCTCCTTGGCCCGCTGCTGCTCCTGGTGGCGGACACCCTCGGCGTGCCGGCGGTCGAGGGCGTCGAGCTCGGATCCGGCCACGTACAGCCGCACGGCCCGTAGCTCGTCGGCCAGCCCGGTGTACGAGCGGGCAGCGGCGGCCTGGCGTTCGAGGGGGCGGATCTGCCGCTTGACTTCACGGACCAGATCGAACAGGCGCTCGAGGTTCTCCTCGGTGGAGGCCAGGCGGCGCTCGGCCCGCTCCCGGCGGCGACGAAACTTGAGGACGCCGGCGGCCTCTTCGATGACCGACCGCCGGTCCTCGGGACGGGCCTCCAGGATGGCGTCGAGGTGGCCCTGGCTGACGATCACATGCTGCTGACGGCCCACCCCGGTATCGGACAGCAGCTCTTGGATGTCGAGCAGGCGGCACGGCGCCCCGTTGATGGAGTATTCGGAGTCGCCTGAGCGGAAGAGGGTCCGGGTGATCGTCACCTCGGCCATGTCGGCCGACAGCTTGCCCGAGCTGTTGTCGATGGTCAGGGAGACCTCGGCCCGACCCAGGGCCGGCCGGCTGGCCGTGCCCATGAAGATGACGTCCTCCATCTTGGCCGAGCGCATGGTGCGCGGGCCCTGGGCGCCGAGCACCCAGGCCACGGCGTCCACCACGTTCGACTTGCCGCTGCCGTTCGGGCCCACGACCACGGTCACGCCCGGCTCGAATTCGAGCACGGCCGGATCGGCGAAGGACTTGAAACCTTTGAGGGAGAGGGACTTCAGGAACACCGGGCGCTCACCCTATCGGCACCCGTCGGTTGGCGCGGGAGGCCCTGGTCACACTTGGCAATGTTCACAGAAGTACGTCGAGCGGCCACCGGACTTCACCCGCACGATGGTCGAACGGCACCGCCGGCAGGCCTGACCCTCGCGGTCGAATGCCTGGTGCTGGTCCTGGTAGTCCCCCTCCTCGCCGAAGAGGTCGCGGTTCTGCTCGCCCGCCGTCGAAGAGCCGCGGCGCTTGACCGCCTCGGCCAGGGTCTCGACCATCGACCGGTAGAGGCGCCGGACCTCCTGCGACGACAGTGAGTTGGACTGGCGGTCGTAGCGGAGCCCGGCGGCGAAGAGGATCTCATCGGCGTACATGTTGCCGATGCCGGCCACGAAGTCCTGGTCCATGAGCAGGGACTTGAGGGTCGACTTGTGCGAGGAGAGCAGGACCCAGAATTTCTCCCAGCTCATGATGTCCTCGAGCGGGTCGAATCCCAGGTGGGCCAACTCCGGCAGGGAGGGCTCCCCCTCGGCGGGGGCGGCCGACACGAAGAGCTCGCCGAAGGTCTTGGGGTCGACGAAGCGCAGCTGGCCGCCTTGGGTGAAGGTGATCACCGCGTGGGTGTGGGGGACCTTCGCCTCCTTGACGTTCTTGACCCGGTGGATCTGACCGCTCACGCCCAGCTGGACGACCAGAGTGGCCCCGTCGTCCAGGGTGAGGAGAAGGTAGGTGCCGGCCCGGTTGATGCCCGTGATGGTGCGCCCCTCCAACTGGGCGCGGAAAGCCTTGGCACTCGGGTGCCGACGGACGGTGCGGCCGTTACGGACCTCGACCGCCTTGATCTTCCGGTTCACGACCTCGCCCTGGAGGTCCCTCCGGATCGTCTCGACTTCGGGAAGCTCAGGCATTTCCCCCGCCTCTCTCGGCTTCCAACGATTCGCAGGCCACCTGGGCGGCGACCTGCTCGGCGTCCTTCTTGGATCGCCCCTCCCCCGTACCGAGGCGCTGGCCAGCAACGTACACCGTGGCCAGGTACCTGCGAGCATGATCGGGCCCGAACCCCTCGATGTCGTAGCGGGGCACTCCCCGGCCCATGCGCACGGCCTCCTCTTGCAGGCGGCTCTTGTGATCCGACTCCCCCGGCTCGCCCACGGCCACCGCGATGCGGTCCCCCAGGAGAGAAAGCACCAGGTTGCGGGCGGTGTCGAGCCCGGCGTCGAGGTAGACGGCCCCGATGACCGCCTCCATGGTGTCGGCCAGGATCGACACCTTGGTGCGGCCGCCTGAAGCGTCCTCACCCTTGCCGAGGCGAAGATGGTCCGGTATCCCCAGGTCGGCGGCCACTGTGGCCAGCGCATGGGCGTTCACCACCGATGCCCGGACCTTGGACAGCATGCCGTCGGACAGTTCGGGGTAGGTCCGGAAGGTGTGCTCGGCTACGACCAGCCCGAGGATGGCATCGCCCAGGTACTCGAGGCGCTCATTGGAGTCGCAACCCCCGTGCTCCGAGCACCACGACCGGTGGGACAGGGCTTGGCCGAGGAGCTCGGCACGGGCGAATTGGTGCCCGATGCGCCCCGCCAGCTGCTCGTCGGAGGCGGGCAGCCGCTCGTCGGAGGTCGTTTCCCCCGCGTCGTCATCCGGCGCCATCGGGCGCCTCAGGCCCCCCCGAGTTTGGCGTGCACGTAGTCGACGGCGTCCCGCACCGTGCGGAGCTCCTCCAGGTCCTCGTCCTCGATGCGGAAGCCCACCGAGCGCTCGCCGAGCTCCTCCTCCAGGCCTTCGACCAGCTCGATCAGCGCCAACGAGTCGGCGTCCAGGTCCTCGGCGAACGAGGATGACTCGCTGATCGTGGACGGTTCGATCTCCAAGATGTCGGCGAGGAGCTCCCTGATCAGTTCGAGGATCGCCTGACGGTCCATGGGACCCTTCTCCACATGGGTCTCAGCGGGCACGGCGTCTCCTGGGTGGGTATCGGAACCACGACCGGAACTCGGCCCTGGGCTGCGGGAATGATACCCGAGGCCGCTTGATCCGAGGTGACATGCGGCATTTGGTACCTTTCCCGTCATGCCCGCCATCCACCCGATGGGCCGGCGACACCGGTCCGGCCGCCGGTCACCGGATGCGCCCGCCCGTCCCAAGGCCCGTCCGCGGTCCGAGCGCCGTCGACCGTGACCGCCGGACACGACTGCCTGGGGATTCCGCACCTGGTCAAAGGGGGCGGCACCGCCGTCCGGGATGCCGTCGAGCAGCTCCCGGGCAGCTATACGGCCCCGCTCTACTTCGACCGCCAGCAGTTCTGCACTGATGGGCTCCTCGACGGCGTTTCGGACGAGATCCAGGCGATCCTGGTCGACGACGACGCCTACCGGGACGTGGTCCGGACGCACCGCGTCGTCATGGGGCACGTCTCATCTGCGACCCTGGTACGTGCCGGGTGCACGAGCTTGGCCATTCAGGTGCGCGAACCGCGTAGCCGGCTACTGAGCCTGTACCGCTACTGGCAGGCACAGGACGAGACGCAGCTGGACAGGTGGGGGACCTGGGGTCGGACGGTCGTCGCCGCGGCACGACAACCCCTGGAGGACTTCCTCACATCCCAGACGACCTGGCCGGCTACCGACAACGCCCTCGCCCGCCAGGCACTCGGCGGCGTGGCCACCCCGTACGTCGATCCACTGCACTGGACGCCGTCCCCGGACGATTTCGACCGATTCGTCGAGCTCCTCGACTTCGCCGAGTGGTCCAGCGCGTCCAACGAGTTCGTGCGGCGGGTGGCGGCCCATCTCGGCCAACCCCCACCTCCTCCCTTGCAACGGGTCAACGTCACCGCGGTGACGGCCGCGGTCCAGGTCATCGACCAACCGTTGCATGACGCCCTCGACCGGTTGACCGGACTCGACACCAGGCTGCTGGCCTTCCTGGTCGACAGCGGCAAGCTCCCCGACAAATCGGCCGGAAGTCTCGATCTCGAGTTCGAGCAGACGGCTACCCGCCTGGGGTTCACGTTCGCGTAGGGCTCAGGCGGGCCACGCACGGGGATGCGACCGACGGCGGTCGTCCGGGCGTCCGTGGTCGGTGACGACGGGAAGACGGCCTCGTTCGGGCATTCACGGAGTGGAAACACGCTCGCAACGCATCCGACCCACCCGTGGGGGACACTCGTTGACGTGGACGTACCCGTGGACCCCGACGCGCCACCCACCGGTGTTGACCCGGGCGCGCCCGCCTGGCCGTCCTACGATCCCGCTCCGTTCTTCGACGAGCTGGTCGGGCCCACCGGCCAGCCCCGTCCGTCGGCCGAGGAGCTGTGGACCCACCTCGCCGGGCTGGGTCCGACCGCCCTGGCCGAGCGCCAACTGGCCGCCGACCGCGAGATCCGGGCCATCGGCGTCACCTTCACCGTCTACAACGAGGGGGTCGGCGTCGACCGGCCCTGGCCCTTCGACATCATCCCGAGAATCATCCCCCGCGATCAATGGAAGGTCATCGAGGCAGGCCTCGTCCAGCGCCTGTCCGCCCTCAACCTGTTCATCGACGACTGCTACCACGACCAGCGGGCGGTGAGCGAGGGCGTGGTGCCGGCCGACCTGGTCACCGGCTCCCCCAACTTCCGCCGGGAGTGCGTGGGCGTCGACCCCCCAGGTGGCATCTGGGCCCACATCTGCGGGAGCGACCTCATCCGCGACGACGAGGGCTTCTGGTACGTGCTGGAGGACAACCTGCGGGTGCCGTCGGGCGTGTCGTACCTGCTGGAGAACCGGATGGTGACCAAGCACATCTTCCCGGAGATGTTCCGGCACTACAGCATCGAGCCGGTCGACCCCTACGTCGGCCGCCTGGCCGGCACCCTGGCCTCGGTGTCGCCGTCGACGGGCGATCCGACCATCGTCGTGCTGACCCCGGGCATCCACAACTCCGCGTACTTCGAGCACGCCTTTTTGGCCCAGCAACTGGGCGTGGAGCTGGTCGAGGGCAGCGACCTGGTCGTCCTCGACGACGACTGCGTCTACGCCCGGACCATCGACGGCCTCGAGCAGGTCGACGTGATCTACCGACGGGTGGACGACGTCTACCTCGACCCCGAGGTGTTCCGGGCCAACTCGCTCCTGGGCGTACCCGGACTGATGCGGTCCTGGAAGGCCGGTCGGGTGGCGCTCGTCAACGCCCCGGGTGCCGGGATCGCCGACGACAAGAAGGTCTACTCCTACGTCCCGGACATCATCCGCTTCTACCTCGACGAGGAACCCGTACTCTGGACGATCCCGACCTACCGGTGCAGCGACCCCGACTCCCGGGCCCACGTACTGGCCAATCTGCCCGAGTTGGTGGTCAAGCCGGCCAACGAGTCGGGGGGCTACGGCGTACTGGTGGGCAGCCAGGCCAGCGCCGATGAGCTCGCCACGGCGGCCAAGGAGATCGGGGACGATCCCAACCGGTGGGTCGCCCAACCGATCATCAAACTGTCTACCGCCCCCACGCTGTGCGACAACGTCATCGCCCCCCGGCACGTCGACCTGCGTCCATTCACCCTGATGGGGCCCGACGGGGCCTACGTGACGCGGGGCGGCCTCACCCGGGTGGCCCGACGCGAGGGATCACTGGTCGTCAACTCGTCACAGGGCGGCGGCAGCAAGGACACCTGGGTGGTCGACGCCGAGGGGTTCAACCCGTTCGAGGAGCAGCCGCGAGCGGACGGGGCGAACGGATTGTGACCGAACCGGAGGACCAGGACGAAGTGCCGGAACACGAGGAAGGGGGCGGCACGATGCTGCTCGCACGCATGGCCGAGGCGGTCTATTGGGCTGGACGACACCTGGAGCGGGCCGAGGGCACGGCCCGTATCGTCCAGGTCCACACCGATGCCCACGTGGACATGCCGGTGGGCGAGGACGTCGGCTGGGAGCCGCTGCTCGCCATTGCCGGCGTCGACTCCGAGTTCGCCGAGCGGTACCACGCGGCCGAAGACCCCGACGACGTCCGGGCGGCTGAGAAGGACGTCATTGAGTTCCTCCTCCACGGCGAAGGCAACGACTCGTCGATCCTGGCCTCGCTGACCGCCGCCCGCGAGAACCTCCGCACCGCCCGGCCGGTCGTCCCCCGTGAGGCCTGGGAGGCCTGTAACAACCTGTGGCTGAACTGCAACGACCACCTCGTAGAGACCCATTCGCGAGAGGGCCGCGTCCAGTGGCTCCGCCGGGTCATCACCGGCTGCCAGTGCATCCACGGGATCCTGCTCGGCACCATGAGCCGCGACGAGGCCATGTCGTTCCTGGTCCTCGGCCAGAACATCGAGCGGGCCGACCTGACCACCCGGGTGCTCGACGTGCGTTCCGACTCACTCCATCTGCCCGGGGCCGACGACCCCTACGACGTCGTCCACTGGATGGCCGTCCTGCGGTCACTGGCCGCCTACCAGCCGTTCCGTCGGGCCATGCCGGCCCGGCCGCAGGGCGGATCCACACTGCGGTTCCTGCTCCAGGACGACCGGTTTCCACGGGCGGTCGGTGCCTGCCTCACCGAGGCCCGCGCCCAGCTCAAGTCCCTCCCCCACGCCGAGCGGACCATGGAGGCCTGCCAGAATGCCTCCATGGTGGTGGCATCGGCATCCGTGGCCCGACTGGCAGTCGGCGGTCTTCGTGAGTTCCTCGAAGACGTCCAGCTGGCCCTGGTCGAGATCCACGAGCGGGTGGACGACACGTATTTCCGGCCAAACTTTGTCGGCTGGGAGCCGGCGGCCGCCACCCGGTGACCACTGCAGCACCGGTGGGCCCCCTCGGCCCACCGGACGATCGTCCCGCCGCCACGTCCCCGGTGGCCTCCTACGTCGTGCCGCCCGGGGCATGCGACGAGTTCCGCGCGGCCGACGGCACGGTGCGCGCCCGGTGGCACCAGGTCGCCGAGGCACTGGTGGGCTACGGGACCGAGGGCCTGGCATCCCGGCGCGACGAGCTGGCCCGGTTGCTGCGCAACGAGGGCGCCACCTACAACGAGGCCGTCGACGGCCACAGCGTCCGTCGCCCGTGGACCCTCGATCCGGTCCCCCTGGTATTCGACCCGGCGGAGTGGACGGGCCTGGAACGGGCCGTCGCCCAGCGCGCCGCGCTGCTCGACCTGGTCAACGTCGACCTCTACGGGACGCGCACCCTGGTCACCCGCGGCCTGGTACCTGCAGAGATCGTCCTCGGCCACCCGGCATTCCTGCGTCCCTGTTCCGGGATCCCCCAACCCGGCGCCCACGACCTGTTCCTGACCGGCGTCGACGTGGTCCGCGCGAGCCCCGGAGGATTCCGTGCGGTGGCTGACCGGGCTCAGGCTCCCTCCGGTCTGGGCTACGCACTGGTCAACCGTTCGGCCCTGTCCCGGGTCCTGCCGACCCTGCATCGGACGTCGGGAGTGGAACGCCAGGCCGGTTTCTTCCGGGCCATCCGCGCCGGGGTGGCCAGGGCCGCTCCCGACGGCACCGACGAGCCCCGGGTGGTCATCCTCACCCCGGGCCCGTTGTCGGAGACGTACTTCGAACACGCCTACCTGGCCTCGTTCCTCGGCTACCCCCTGGTCGAGGGGCGGAACCTGGTGGTCCAGAACAACCGGGTCTGGCTGCGGTCGCTGTCCGGGCTCGACCCGGTCGACGTGGTGATCCGGCGGGTGGACGACCAGTGGTGTGACCCGGTCGAGCTCCGGGCCGACTCGCTGCTCGGAGTCCCCGGGCTGCTCGACGTGGTGCGCCGGGGCCGGGTGGCCGTCCTCAACCCCCTGGGCTCGGGGATCCTGGAGAGCCCCGCACTGGCCGGCCTCCTGTCCGACATCGCCCCCGCACTCTTGGGGGAGGAGCTGGCCCTGCCGGGCCCGGAGAGTTGGTGGTGCGGGCGACCCGACGGCCTCAGCCACGTGCTGGCCGGGTTCGACCGGCTCCTGCTCCTGCCCGTCCAGCCCTCGGCCGGCATCCGGCCGGTGCGACCGGCGCTGCTCACCAGCGCCGAGCGGGACGCGCTGCGCGACCGGGTACTCGCCCGGCCGGGCGACTGGGTCGGCCAAGAGATCGTGGTCCCGTCGACCATGCCCACGATGGCCGACGACGGCACACTCGTCCCGAGGCCGGTGGTGTTGCGTACGTTCGCAGTGGCCGACGGGACCGCCGACGGGCACGGTTTCCGCCTCCTACCGGGTGGGCTCACCCGGGTCGGCGCCGATGCCGACTCCCAGGTCATCTCGAGCCGCGGCGCCGGGACCAGCAAGGACACCTGGGTGGCCACGACCGAGCCGGCGCTCCAGCAGAGCCCGTGGCTGCCGTCCGGGCGGACAGCACCCCGACCGGTGACCGTGCCTGAGCTGCCCGTCGCCCTGCCCGGCCGGGTGGCCGCCCGGCTGTTCACCCTCGGACGCAGCGCCGAGCACGCCGAGCTGGTGGTGCGGCTCATCCGGACGGTGCTGGCCCGTCTCGACCAGCCCCTCGGCTCCGACGACCAGGACGGGGCCCAGTCGCTCCAGGTCCTGCTGTCCGCGCTCGGGGCGGCGTCCGGCTTCGACTCGGCGTCCGAGCCCGACGACGATGGGACGATCGTGGCCCACCCGTCCGCGCTGCCATCGGGTTGGGTGGCCGAGGGGGTCCTGCCCAACGACCGGACCGCTCTGGCCCTGTTGTTCGACGAGGGCACCGACGGCAGCCTGGTGTCGACCCTCGGGGTCCTGGTCGAGGCCGCCTACTCAGTGCGTGAGCAAGTGTCGTCCGATATCTGGCAGCTGGTGGGCGACATCGAAGAGGAGCTCGGGCGGTTCCGCCGGCGGCCGTCCACCCAGTTCGTCGGAGCCCAGCCCAGCCTGCTCGGTCTGCAGCGTTCCCTTCTCGCCCTGTCCGGTGTGTGCGCAGAGAACATGGAGCGTGACTCGGCGTGGCTGTTCCTCGACGGGGGCCGACGCCTCGAGCGGGCCCGGTCACTGGTCCGCCTGCTCCGGTCGGTGCTGGTCGACAAGCGGGCCGGCGTCGTCGAGGACCTGCTGGTCGAATCGCTGCTCAAGACGTCCGAAAGCCTGATCATCTTCCGCCGCCGGGCCGGGGCCGTGCTGCATGTGGCCGGCGCCCTCGATCTCCTGGTGTACGACGTGGCCAATCCGAGAAGCGTCCTGTTCCAGCTGGATCTGCTGGTCGCCCACCTGGCTGGTCTGCCCAAACGATCTTCGGCCCAACGCGTCGGCAACGAGGAGCGACTCGCCTTGGAGACGACCACCCTGCTCCGCCTGACGGACCCCGACCGGCTGGCCGACGTCGACGCCGACAGCGGGCGCCGGTCCGAGCTCGACTCGGTGTTCGCCACGACCGACGGGCTCCTCGGTGACCTACTCGATTCATTACGGGCGACGTACTTCGCCCATGAGAGGCTGTCGGTACTGGCCGGTGGGCAGACCGAGAGCATGGGCGGTGGGACGTGAGGTACCGGATCGAGCATCGGACCGACTACCGGTACGTCGCACCGGTCAGCCGGTGTCGCAACGAGGCCCATCTCCGCCCCCGCGACACCGAACGGCAGTCCTGCCTGTCGAGCGACCTGGTGGTGGCACCGGACCCAACCGGATGGAGCGAGCGGAACGACTTCTACGGCAATCCGGTGGCCAGCTTCGTGGTGGACGGTCCGTTCACCGAGATGACCGTCACCGCCACCAGCGTGGTCGACGTCATCGACGTCGACCCGATGCCGGCCGTCGGGCCCGGCTGGGAGGAGGCGCTCGACCTGCTGACCAACGACCTGAGTCCCGAGATGTTGGACGCCCGGGAGTTCTGCTTCGAGTCACCCCTGGTATCGGTGGCCCGGGTGGTGCGGGAGTACGCGGTGCCGTCCTTCCCTCCCGGCATGCCACTGGTCGACGCCGTCGCCGGCCTGACCGAGCGGATCCACACCGACTTCCTGTACGACCCCGGCTTCACTACGGTGACCACCCCGCTCGACGAAGTGCTCGAGTACCGCCGCGGCGTGTGCCAGGACTTCGCCCACCTGGCCGTGGGCTGCGTTCGGTCGATGGGCTTGGCCGCCCGCTACGTGAGCGGCTACCTGGAGACGGCCCCCCCGCCCGGCGAGGTGCGCATGGTGGGCGCCGATGCGTCCCACGCCTGGCTGTCGGTGTTCGTGCCCGGATGGGGCTGGCTCGACCTCGACCCCACCAACGACAAGATCGTCGGGTCCACCTATGTGACCACGGCGTGGGGGCGTGACTATGCCGACGTGTCGCCGCTGAAGGGCATCGTGTTCGGCGGCGGAGACTTCCACACCCTCGACGTGGCCGTCGACGTGTCACGGGTGCCAGCGGGCTGAGCCCCGTCGGGTCGCCAGTGGCCAGGCTGCTGGAACTAGCGGGGGCGCTCGGTGATCGAGACCCTGAGATTCCGGCTGCAACGCGGTGCCGACGAAGAGGAATTCCTGCTGGCCGACAAACGGCTGCAGTCGGCGTTCGCCTATCAGCAGCCCGGCCTGCTGCGGCGCACCACAGCCAGAGGTGAAGAGTCCGATTGGCTGGTCATCACTCTGTGGGACTCGCCCGCCTCGGCCGACGCCGGCGACCCGTTGCGGTCCGACTACACCGCATGTCGGGAGTTCGTGACCTTCATCGACCTCACGACCATGAGGTCGGACCGCTTCCAGGAACTGGAGTAGGTCCCTTACTGTTGCACCAGGCCGACGGCATTGCCTTCCGGGTCGGTGATGAAGGCGACTGTGGGCCCGTCGGGTAGATCGAACGGATCCGACGTGACCTGCCCGCCCAGCTCTCGGGCGCGCACCAACGTGGCCGAGAGATCGCCGACCTGGACGTACAGGACGACCCCGGCCTCGACACCTTCGCGGATGTGGCCCGCCGGACCGGGCTCGGGCCCGCCGATGCCGGCCGGCACTTGGCGGAAGGCCCCGTCGGTGATGTCCCAGTGGAACAGCTGACCGTAGAAGTCGGCCTGTATCGCGGGGTCACGGGCCACGATCTCCCAGTGGACGATCGGCCTCGCCCAGTCTGCGGCCATGCTCTCTCCCTCGGTCTCGAATCGACGCTCGATGGTACCGCCCCAACTCCTCCGCTCCCGGGCTCGGGAACGGGGCGGGCGTCGGCTCCGTGAACCAGATGCCGGCCACCCACCAACGATGTGTCGATCGACGACCTACCGGTCAGACGGTGCCGCCCCCGAGGGCCACCGCCATGTCGTCGAGCCCGCGGAGGAGCGCGGCCGCCCCGTCGTCGTCGAGCACGGCGTAGGCCGGCCGGACCAGGTCGTCGGTGAGGGCCTCGGCCCGCACTGCCGCGGCCCGCTGTTCCTCGCTGATCTCCGGCGCGAAGCCGTCAGGCCATCCGAACATGGGACCGTCGTCCGGTCGCTTGATGAAGTGCGCGGTCCGGGCGTCCACCCCGCAGGCCCGAAGGGCGACCAGGTGGGCGCTCCCCCGCAACTCGCGCAGGACGTTCACGATCTGGAGGGCTCGGCCGGGTGTGTCGTCCACCAGGAGTTCGCCGCGGTAGCCGGCGTAGAGGGCGAGACCGACCGGATCGGCGGCACGGTTGACCGCATCGGCCGCCGCCACCATGGCGTCCAGGCCTTCGATGTCGGCGAGGGCACGTCGGCCCACCTCGGCCGCACAGTCGAGGTAGGCGCGTGCCGCCTCACGAGGTGCGATGTGCTTGGTGCCCAGGGTCCACAAGGCGTCGACCACCTCCGGATTGAAGTAGCCGAAGGCGCTGGCCACTACCACCGGTTCCACGTCACCGAGCACGCCGCCCCGCCCCACCGCGTACAGGGTGAAGATATCGATCCCGATGTCGGCGGCCACCGTCTCTGCCTCAGGTGAGAAATAGTGGGCCCAGCCGATGTCACGGATGATCGGACAGGCCCGGGCCATGAGCTCGTCGGTCGTCATGCCGGCAGGCTAGCCCTCGCCCATCATCGATTGCCGGGCCGTGACCGGGGCACCGGCCCGGGACCGTGACGTAGCCTGCCCGCCATGCGGATCCTGATCACGGGGGCGGGACGGGCCATAGGCGCTGCCACCGCCACCGAGCTGACCCGGGCCGGCCACGAGGTGGTGGCGACGGCCCGGGACATCTCCCTGCTCGACGACCTCGACGTGGCCCTCAGGCTCCCCCTCGACGTCACTGACGACGCGTCGGTGGCCGCCGCCCTCGAGCTGGCCGGTCCGCTCGATGCGCTGGTCAACAACGCCGCCCAGAACGGCAAGGGGCCACTCGAGAGCTACCCGCTCAACCGGATCGAGTCGATCTTTGCGACCAACGTGCTCGGCCCACTGCGGGTCCTCCAACCCCTGCTTCCCGCATGGCGTACCCGGGGCTCGGGCGTCATCGTCAACGTCAGCTCCATCCAGGGCCGGGTGGCCACGCCGCTCGACGGCGCCTACTCGGCGTCCAAGTACGCTCTTGAGTCGCTGTCCGAGACGCTCCACTACGAGCTCGCCCACTTCGACATCCGGGTGGTCATCGTCGAGCCGGGCTACACCGCACCGGGAATGAAATCGGGCGAGCGCGTCCACGGCGACTCCGTCTACGACCAGTTGTGGGAGCAGTGGGAGCACACGGACCGGGTGGTCACCGGCCCCGCCGGCCGTCCCGGCCCCGAGTTGGTGGCCGGGGCCATCCTCGGTGCCATCGAGGACCCGGGTACCCCGCTGCGGGTGCCGGTGGGCGAGGACGCGGCCATGGTGCTCAGCGCCCGGTCGTCGCTCGGGGACGCAGACTTCGAGGCCACCATGCGCGGGGTCCTGGGGGCCACCTGGTAGCCCTCACGGCCGCCACCGGCCGACGGGTCGACCGGTCGACGTCAGTGGGCGTTCTGGAGGCTGCGGGCCGCCATCGACAGGTAGTCGAGCAGCTCGGTGCGGTCGTCTGGGGCCATGCCCAAGGCATCGACGGCCGCGGTCATGTGGCGCATCCAGGCCTCGGCCTCCGAGCGGCCGATGACGAACGGGGAGTGACGCATCCTCAGGCGCGGATGGCCCCTGACCTGGTTGTACTCGTCGGGACCGCCCCAGTACTGGCCGAGAAACAACGCGAGGTGGACCTTGGACTCGGTGAGGTCGTCGGGATACATGTGGCGGAGCAGCGGGTCGGTCGCCACCCCCACGTAGAACTGTTCGACGAGGGCGTCGAAGAACGGCTGCCCGCCCCACCGTTCGAACGGGGTCCCTTCGGACTTGCGCTTCAGTCGCACGTCCCGACTGTAGGCGGGACACGAGTAGCCTCTGGCCCGAGCAGAACCTGTTCCAACTCCTGAGCAGGTCCACCCACGGGGAGGTCGCCATGTTCGAGTGGTCCGACGAGCATCTCATGGTCCGAGACGCCATCCGGCGCTTCATCGATGCCGAGGTGATTCCCCAGATCGACGCCCTGGAGCACGAAGGCGTCCCTCCCTACGACATCATCCGCAAGCTGTACGCCACGTTCGGCATGGACCAGATGGCCCGCGACCGCTTCAAGCACCAGCTCGAGCGGAAGGTGTCCGGCACCAAGGAGTCCACCACCGAGCGGGCCGAACGGACCGGTGACGGCGGAGCGGCGGCCATGACCCTCATCCCGATCATCGAGTTGTGCCACCACTGCCCCGGCATCGTGACCTCGATGGGAGTGAGCGTCGGCCTGGCTGCCGGCACCATCATGAAGGGCGGCACCCCGGCCCAGATGGAGCGGTGGGGCCTCGACCTGCTCACCGCCGAGAAGGTCGGTGCCTGGGCCATCACCGAAGCCAACTCCGGTTCCGACGCGTTGGGAGGCATGACCACCACCGCCCGACGGGACGGCGACGAGTACATCATCAACGGCTCCAAGACCTGGATCACCAACGGCCCCTACGCCGACACCATCGTGCTCTACGCCAAGCTCGACGACGGCTCCGGCACCCCGATTCGCGACCGCCCGGTCCTCACCTTCATCCTCGACGCCGGTACCCCCGGCCTCGAGCAGTCCAAGCCCCTGCGCAAGATGGGCCTCAACTCCTCCCCCACCGGCGAGCTCTTCATGACCGATGTCCGGGTGGGCATCGAGCACCTCCTTGGTGAGACCGAAGTGCGCGAGGAGAGCGGCCGCGACTCGGCCAAGGCCAACTTCGTGACCGAGCGTGCGGGCGTCGCGGCAATGTCCCTGGGCGTCATCGAGGAGTGCCTGGCCCTTTCAGTCGAGTACGCCAAGAACCGCATCCTGTGGGGGAAGCCGATCGGCGACTTCCAGCTCATCCAGCTCAAGCTGGCCAAGATGGAGGTGGCCCGACTCAACGTGGAGAACCTGGTGTTCCGCCACATCGAAACCTCGGCCGCCGGCAAGAACCTGACCCTGGCCGAGGCCTCGGCCCTCAAGCTGTACTCGGCCCAGGCCGCCTCCGAGGTGGCGATGGAGGCCGTCCAGCTGATGGGCGGCAACGGCTACACCGCCGAATACCGGGTGGAGCAGCTCGCACGGGACGCCAAGGTCTTCCAGATCTACGCCGGCACCGACGAGATTCAGGTCACCCACATCGCCAAGGATCTGCTCCGCCGAACGTCGTAAGGTCGCGGACACCTGGTCCCGCCCGCTCCGGCGGACCATGTACGACAGGAGGGCGTCGTGGCCTACGACTTCGCAGCCGACCGTCGGATCGACCCCCGCATCAAGGCACTCCTCGAGCACCTTCCCGACATCACGCCGTCTGCGGCCACCACCAGAGAGGAGTTGCTCGCCGAGGCCGGCACGCCGGAGGCGATTGCCGGGGCGGAGGTCTTTCGACAGTTCATGGCCCTGTGCGACACCGAAGAGGCGGCGCCGTCGGCCGGGCTCCAGATCACCATGGAGTCGACTACGTCGGCCCCCGACGGCAACACGATCAACTTCCAGATCATCCGGCCCGAAGCCGACGAGGTGGTGGCCTGCGTCTATTACATCCACGGCGGAGGTATGACCAACCTGTCCTGTTTCGACGGGATGTACCGCGGTTGGGGGAAGCTGATAGCGGCCAACGGAGTGGCGGTGGTCATGGTCGACTTCCGCAACGCCATCTCGCCGTCGTCGGTGCCCGAGGTGGCGCCCTATCCCGCCGGACTCAACGACTGCGTCTCAGGCTTCCACTGGGTGGTCGACCACGCCGGCGAGCTCGGCGTCGACCCCGAGCGGATCGTGATCGCAGGAGAGAGCGGCGGCGGCAACCTCACCCTGGCTACCGGCATGCGCCTACTGCGCGACGGCGGCATCGGTCTGGTCAAGGGCCTCTACGCCCTCTGCCCCTACATTGCCGGGGAGTGGCCCCAGGAGCACCTGGTGTCCACCTACGAGAACAACGGGATCCTGCTCGACCTGCACGGGAGCACCGGGGCGCTCGCCTACGGGATCGAAGCCTTCGAGGCCAAGGACCCGCTGGCCTGGCCGCTGTTCGCCACGGTGGACGACGTGGCGGGCCTACCCCCGGTGGTCATCAACGTGAACGAGTGCGACCCGTTGCGCGACGAGGGAATCGAGTTCTACCGCTTGCTGCTGGAGACCGGGGTGGCGGCCCGATGCCGCCAGCAGATGGGCACCATGCATGGGACCGAGATCTTCACCATCGCCTGCCCCGACGTCAGCCGGGACACCGCACGCGACCTGGCCGGATTCGCCCGGTCGTGAGCCTCAGGCGGTGTCGGCCACGTCGGACACGAGGTCGACCGTGCGCACCGAGGCGGCCACGGCGGCCACCAGACCGTCGACGGCGACGTCGTGGGCCACCGTGATGGCATTCACCATGGCCACCGACGATGACGACCCGTGGCTGATCACGCACACCCCGTCGACGCCCAGCAGCATGGCACCCCCGGTGCTCTCCGGATCGAGGGTGGCGGCCAACGGCAGCAGGTGCGGCAGCAGCACGCCGGCGGCGTCGGCCACTTCCGGGTTTGCGAAGATGCCGGTCAACGTCTGCAGCAGAAAGCGGAGCGTGCCCTCGAGGGTCTTCAACGCCACGTTCCCGGTGAAGCCATCGGTCACGATGACGTCGGCATAGTCCTCGAAGAAGTCGCGCCCCTCGACATTGCCCACGAACTCGAAGTCGCCGTGGCCACCCTCGGCCAGGATGGCGTGGGTCTCCTTGACCAGAGGGGTCCCCTTCGACTTCTCCTCGCCGATGGAGAGCAGAGCCACGCGGGGACGGGCCACGCCGTAGCGCTTGGTCGAGTACGCCGCTCCCATCTGGGCGAACTGGAGCAGCATCGCCGACGTCGCCTCGGCGTTGGCCCCGGCGTCGAGCATGACCGTCGGGTAGTCCTTCTTCAGGTCCGGGATCGGCGTGGCGATGGCCGGCCGGATGACCCCGGGAAGGCGTCCCATCCGCAGAAGCGCCGAGGCCATGGTGGCGCCGGTATTGCCGGCCGAGACCATGGCCATGGCCAGGCCGTCGCGTACGGCCTCGGCCGACCGGACCAGCGACGAGTCCTTCTTGCGGCGGACGCCCTGGCCGGGGTCGTCGTCCATGCCGATGACCTCGCTGCACTCGAGCAGCGGGAGGTCGCCTGTGTCACCCATGGCGCCAGGCAGGCCGACCAGGAGCACCTTGATGGCACCGGCATCAGCTACTTCGAGTGCGCCCTTGACGATCTCGTCGGGCGCCCTGTCCCCGCCCATCGCATCGACGGCCACCGGGAGCGCGTCGAACGCATCACCGGTCGGTCGAGGCGCGCCTCTGGCCACTAGTCGACTTCGACGGCCTGTCGGCCTTTGTACCAACCGCAGTTGGGACACACGATGTGGGGCAGTTTGGCGGTCGTGCACTGGGGGCACACCGAGCGTGCCGGCGCCTTGAGCACCCAGTTGGATGCCCGGCGGCTGCGGCTCTTCGCCTTGGAGGTCTTCTTCTTCGGAACGGCCATAAGGGGGACATCCTAGGTCAAGTCGGGGACCCACCGTCACGCAGGGCGTCCAGCGCCGACCAGCGGGGGTCGCCAGGCGTGGTGCAGTCGCACGGTTCGGTGTTCCGGTTGGCCCCACACGTCGGGCACAGGCCCCGGCAGTCCTCGGTACACAGGGGTGCCAGTGGAAGCTCCAGCAGCACGGCGTCGCGGGCCAGAGGTTCCAGGTCCAGCTCGTCGCCCGACAGCGGGTAGGCCTCCTCGTCGTGGTCGGTAGTGCCCTTGGACGCATAGCGCTCCCGGACCTCGGCCACGACCGTGCCACCCACCGGGCCGCCACAGCGCCGGCACTCCCCACGCCACGGGGCCGAGACGGTGCCATTGGCCATGATCCCACCCGGAAAGGAGGCGAGCGTCAGATCGAGCACCACCGGTTCGCCCTCGGGAACCACCACCGAGACGGCGCCCAGATCGGGGATCACCGCTGCCCGGTGCTCGTCGCGCGTCGCCCCGTTCTGTTTTCGCAGAGCGGCCACCTGGACCTGGAACGGCCGGCGCTCGGAGGGAGCGACCTGCGCCTGGTCGGTTCCGGACACGACCCGCCTCAGGCGAGGTCCTGGTCGAAGAAGCCGTCGGGCTCGTCGGCGCCGGAGACGGCCCCGCCACCGGCAAGCGTCGTGTCGCCCTGGTCACCGATCTCGACCGCGAGGATGGGGCTGACCTGGAGCTTCTCCCGACCGGCTTGGACCGTCTTCATGGTCCGGTCCAGCACGATCTCGAAACTGGCCAGCTTCTTGTCTGCGTAGTCCTCCGCCTCGTGGCGCAGTCGTCGGGCCTCCTCGTTGGCGTCGTCCAGGATCCGCTGGGCGACGTGGTTCGCCTGGCGGACCACCTCGGTCCGCTGGACCATCCGCTCGGTCTGGACCCGTGCCTCCTCCATGATGCCGGCAGCCTTGCGCTGGGTGTCGGCCAGGAATTCCTCGCGCTCCTTCAACAGCCAACGCGCCTGTTTGATCTCCTCGGGGATTCGCTCCAGCGCCCCCTCCAACAGCTCGACGAGCTCGTCGCGCTCGATGCGGACCGAGGAGGACAGCGGCATCGGCTTGGCGTTGAGGACCACCTCGAGGGCGCTGCGGATGTAGGCCTCGGCGTCGGCCTGCTCGCCGTCGGCCACTTCCTGGTCGAGATCGTCGAAGACATCACTCATCAGCGAACTTCTCCTCGAGCCGCTGGGCGACCGACTTGGGCACGAAGGCCGTGACGTCGCCCCCGAACCGGGCCACCTCGCGCAGCAGGCGCGAGGCGATGAACGAGTGGGCCGAGCTGGTGGGGATGAACAGTGTCTCGACTCCAGACAGCTGCTTGTTCATCTGGGCCATCTGCAGCTCGTTCTCGAAGTCGGAGACCGCCCGCAGGCCCTTCACGATGGCGCTGGCCCCGACCTCCTGGGCCACGTTCACCACCAGAGTGGACATCGACACGATGCGCACGTTGGCCAGATGGGTGACGGTCTCCTCGAGCATCTCGCGGCGTTCGTCGTCGTCGAACAGCGCCTCGCTCTTCTGGGGGTTCCGCAGGGCGGCCACCACGACCTCGTCGAACAGCCGGGACGCCCGCTCGATGACCTCGAGGTGCCCGTTGTGGACGGGATCGAACGATCCCGGGATGAGCGCAATCCTCACGAGACGCCTTTCTGGGATGCCCGAACCGGACGGGCGACCGTGACGATGGTACTCCCATACCGTCTGGATCTCAGTACCTCCCACCCCGTCACCAGCGGCAGTTCGCCGCCTGATTCGAGGACGCAGAGGTCGGCCGGCAGCCTCGCCACCAGGGTCTCCCAGGCCTCGTAGCCGTACGGCGGGTCGCACAGCACGAGGTCATAACGCGAGGCGGTCGACGCCACCCAGGCGTCCACGTCGGCCCGGATCACGGTGGCGTCCCCGTCGGCCTCGGCGTCCCCCATGCCGGCTGACACCAGATTGGTGCGGATGGCGGTGATCGAGGCCGGGTCGCGGTCGACGAAGGTGACCGAAGTCGCTCCCCGGGAGAGCGCCTCGATGCCGAGGGCCCCGGTGCCGGAAAAGAGATCGGCCACCAGGAGCCCTTCCACTCCGCCGAGGCTGAACAGGATGTCGAAGATGGCCTCGCGCACCCTGTCCGAGGTGGGCCGGACGTGGTCGCCCACCGGCGCGTTCAGGCGCCGGCCCCGGTACTCCCCACCGATCACACGCATCGGTCCAGCCTACCGGCGCACCCCCTTCGATCAGCAGCGCCACATCGGGCCGAGGCCGACTAACTCTTGAACAGGAACTCGGCCTCGTCGTCGTCGATGAACAGGCGCAACTCCTCCACCAACAGCCCGTGGTCGGCGAGCCGCGGGTCGGCATCGACGAGTGCCACGGCCAACGAACGGGCATCGACCACCAGGTCCCGGTCGGACAACAGCCTGGCCAACTTGAGGTCGGAGCGCCCCTTCTGGCGGGCCCCGAGGATCGTCCCCTCCCCCCGCAGCTCGAGGTCGATGTCGGCCAGGACGAACCCGTCGTTGCTGGCCTCCATCGCCTCCAGGCGGGCGGTCGCCTCCGGTGCGCCCGACTCGGACAGCAAGAAGCACCACGCCGGCTCGCCGCTCCGGCCGACCCGGCCTCGCAGCTGGTGGAGTTGGGCGATGCCGAACCGGTCGGCGTCCTCGATGACCATCACGGACGCGTCGGGAATGTCGACCCCCACCTCGATGACGGTCGTCGCCACCAGCACGTCGAGATCTCCCGACCGGAACGATTCCATGGCCTGTTCCTTGTCGGCCGGCTTCATCTGCCCGTGCAGGAGCCCGACCCGCAGCCCGGCCAACTCGTGCTCGGCCAGCCGCTGAGCTTCGGCCGTCGCAGAGGCCGCCTCCACCTTGTCGGATCCCTCGACGAGTGGGCAGACCACGAAGGCCCGGTGACCCGATCCCACCTGTTCCCGCACCCGGGACCATGCCGATTCTGCCTCGAGCGGGGTCCGCAGCCACGAGGTGGCCACCGGCTGGCGGCCGGGCGGCATCTCGTCGATGACCGTCATGTCCAGGTCGCCGAAGACGACCATCGCCGCGGTGCGGGGGATCGGGGTAGCCGTCATGACCAACAGGTCCGGGTCGCGCCCCTGTCCGTCGTTTCCGCGGCCCTTGTCCCGCAGTGCAGCCCGCTGCTCGACGCCGAACCGGTGTTGCTCGTCGATGACGACGACGCCCAGCGAGTGGAAGACCACCTGGTCGGTCAACAGGGCATGGGTGCCCACCACAAGATCGACGCTGCCCCCGGCAAGTCCTTCGAGAATGGCGGTCCGGTCGGCCGCGCCAGTGCGGCTGGTGAGCAGGACCACCCGCAGCGGCCGCTCACCGGAGAGCGTGGACGGGTCGGACACGGTCAGACCGTCGACCAACCGTCGGACCTCGGCGAGGTGCTGCTCGGCCAGGACTTCGGTCGGCGCCATCAGGGCCCCCTGGTGGCCGCCCTCGACACCCATCAGTAGAGCGGCCACGGCCACCACGGTCTTGCCGGAGCCGACATCGCCCTGGAGCAGGCGGTGCATGGGCAGCGGGTCGGCGAGGTCGCCCGACAGGTCGGCGACGGCCCGGGACTGGGCCGACGTGAGAGGGAATGGGAGCCTGTCCACGAACTGGTCCACCAGAGTCGCGCCGTCGGGCCGGGCGGTCACGTGGACGATGCCCCGGGCGTCCTCATGGAGCCGTTGGCGCCGCAGGACGAGAGCCAGCTGGAGGCGGAGCAGCTCGTCGAAGGCCAGACGGCGACGGGCCGGCTCGATTTCGTCCATGGTGGCCGGGCGGTGGATCCCGGCGAAGGCGGCTGTGCGGTCCACGAGCCCGTGGTCGGATCGGACCCGTTCGTCGAGCGGGTCGGCGAAGATTCCGGCCCGGTCCAGGGCCTCGTGCACGAGCCGGCCGATGCGGGCCGAGGTCAGGGCGGCTTTCTCGGTGAGCGGATACACCGGATAGATGCGACCCGACGACGGCCCGTCGTCGGCGGTGGTGGACTCGTCGGCCCCCCGCAGCACCTCGGCGGTGGGGTTCACCATCTGCAGGGCGCCGCGGTAGGAGGTGACCGGCCCGAAGAACAGGGCCAGGGTCCCGACAGTGAGTTGGCGGGCCCGCCACGACTGGTTGAAGAACGTCACCTTGATCCGACCGCCCGAATCGACGACCTCCAACTCCACCCGGGCCGGAGCCCGCCGCCCTCTACCCGAACGCGCCGGCGGCGCGTTGACCCGACGGACCGTGGCCAGCACGGTCGCCTTCTCCCCATCGGCGAGCCGGTCGATGGTCAACAGTCGGGTGCCGTCGACATAGCGACGGGGATAGTGGGTGACCAGGTCGAAGACCGTGGTGATGCCGAGCGCCTCCAGGTCCCGGGCGGCCGACACCCCCACGCCCCGAAGCACCGTGACCGCCAGCTCGGCCAGCTGCTGCAGCCGTCGCCCCGGAACGGGGGCCCCGGCACCGGGTGTCGGCGCCGGCGGCGTCACTCGATGGAGAACAGGTACGGGTAGAGCGGCTGTCCGCCGTGGTGCACCTCGGTCTCCACCAGCGGTCGTGATTCTTTCAGCCACTCGGTGATCCGGCGGGTGTCGGCGGCGCCCGACCCCTCGCCCTCGATGATGGTCACCAGGTCGTGGTCGGCGGTGACGAGCAGGTCGAGGAGGCGGCAGGCAGCATCCGACACCGAGTCACCCACCACCTCGATCCCGTCGCGGGACAGGCCCAACCAGTCGCCCGTCCGCACGGGCCCGGCCGAAGTCTCGGAGTCGCGCACCGCCCGGGTCACCTCGCCGGGCACAACCTTGCGGGCGGTGGCCTCCATGGCCCCGGCATTGGCCTCGCCCCCCGCTTCGGGGTCGTAGGCCAGCAGGGCGGCGAACCCTTCGGCGATGGTTTCGGTCGGTACCACCCAGACCCGCTTGGCGCTCAGCTCGTCGACTCGATTCGCCACTGGCCGGATGTTTCCGTTGTTGGGCAGCACGATCACCTCGTCGGAGGCCAGGGCATCCACCGCCTCAACGAGCTCGGCGATCGACGGGTTCATGGACTGACCGCCGGCGATCAGCCGCTGGACGCCCAGTGAGCGGAAGATGCGCCCGATGCCGTCGCCGCTGGCCACCGCCACGACGCTGGTCACCGGGGTCGGGCCGAGCGGTGACCGGGAAGGACCGGAAGCTTCGTCGCCTGCGCCCTCGCGGACCCAGCGCTCCTCCTCGACCTCCTCCAACAGATCGGTGACCCGGATCGACCGGGGTCGGCCGGCGTCCAGGCTGGCTTCGATGGCCGGGCCCACCTCATCGGTGTGGATGTGGCAGTTCCACAGCCCGTCACCGCCGACCACCACGATGGAGTCACCGAGGCCGGCCCAAACCTCCTTGAAGGCGGGAATGGTCTCGTCGGCGGCTTCGAGCAGATACATGACCTCGTAACGCAGGCCGGCCAACGCCGCGTAGGCATCGTCGTCGGCCGCCCTGCCCATCATCTCCGCGACACCGGCGGCCACTTCGGGCAGCTCGGGCGGTTCGGGCATCGGGCGCTCGTCGAGGACGGTCAACAGGGCGTCGAACAACAGCAGGTAGCCGGTGCCCCCGGCATCGACCACGCCGGCCTGCTCGAGCACGGGCAGGAGCGAAGGGGTCAGGGCAAGTGCATCCGCCGCCCCGGCGCGGGCCGCTTCGGCCACGGCCACCAACGACCCGCCACTGTCGGCGGCCGCATTGGCCCCTTGTGCGGCCCCCCGGGCCACAGTCAGGATCGTGCCTTCCACCGGGCGTTGGACGGCGTCGCGGGCCAGGCGGTCAGCGGTCATCAGGGCCCCGGCGAGGTCGCGAGCCCCTGGGCGACCCTCGGGGGTGTTGAGTCCGTCCGTCAGGCCCCGGAGCAGCTGGCTGAGGATGACCCCCGAGTTGCCACGGGCTCCCATCAGCGAGCCGTGGGCGATGGCCCGGCATGCGGCGTCGAGGTCCGGGGACTCGAGCCCGGCGAGCTCCGAGGCGACCGACTCCAGGGTGAGGGCCATGTTCGTGCCGGTGTCACCGTCGGGTACAGGGTAGACATTGAGCCGGTTGATGACCTGCTGATGGCTCCTCAGGCCGTCGCGGAAGGTGCCGATGACCCGGCACAGCGCGGCGGAATCCAAGGCGTCGAGGGCGGACATGGGCAGGATGCTAACCTTTGCGACTTACCCAGAGGTTCTACGAGGAAGTCGGAGTGTCATGGCAGCGGTGTGTGAGGTCTGCGGCAAGAAGCCGTCGTTCGGGATGAACATCAGTCACTCCCACCGGCGGACGAAGCGTCGCTGGGATCCCAATATCCAGAAGGTGCGTGCCGTAGTGGATGGCGCTCCCAAGCGACTCAACGTCTGCACGTCCTGCATCCGGTCGGGCAAAGTCACCAAGCGCCCGATCCGCTCCTTCCCCGGCTGAAGCACCCCCAGCTGAGGGACCCCCGGTTGAGTCAGGCAGACCGGGTGGGTCGGATCCATCAGGTCGACACCATCGTCTGGCCCCTCAACTCGTCCGGCACCGCCCGGATCACACCGATCCTGGCGCGCCCCGGGGTCAGAACTGGTGCCGCCATCCTCCGCTCGGCAGCGGTCCCCCGTCGAGCGAACGCCCCTCGGAGACGTCGACGCACGACCCGATGGCCAGCGGCCGACGGAGCCCCGCCCGCTCGAAAGCGGTGAACAGCCCGTCGGGGTCCGAGGTGGCCACCACCAGCTCGTAGTCCTCACCGCCGCCGAGGGCCTCGTCACGGGTGGCCCCATCGGCCACCACCACGTCACCCACCTCCAGGTCGAGCCCGACACCCGAGGCGTCAGCCAGGTGGGAGATGTCAGCCACCAACCCGTCGGAGACGTCGATGCACGCGGCGGCGCCCGCCGCCCGGGCCACCACGCCTTCGCTGATCCGGGCCACCGGCCGGCGGTGGGCCGATGCCAGCGTCTCGGGCACATCGGCTGTGCCCCGGGCACGCAGCAGGCGGAGACCGGCGGCCGAGGCCCCGAGAGGGCCGGTCACGAACAGGCGGTCTCCTGGGAGGGCACCACCACGGGTCAACAGCGCGACCTCGGCGTCATCCGCCGACCCAACGGCGGTCACCGAGACCACCATCAGGGCCGATGTCGACAGGTCACCGCCGACCACCGTGCAGCCCACCGCGGCAGCAGCCTCGGCCACGCCGTCGCCCAGACGCTCGATCGCGAATCCGGCCGGGGCAGCCACCGACAAGAGGGCGTGGGACGGGACACACCCCATGGCGCCGACGTCGGAGACGGTCACCATCAGGGCTTTCCACCCGATATCCTCGGGGGTGCTCACCGCCAGGTCGACGTGGACCCCCTCGACCACCAGGTCGGTGGCGAGCACGACGCGGCCCGGACCGGGCAGGGTCACTGCCGCCGCATCGTCGCCTATGCCCAGGTCGCCGAGTCCGAGAAGCCCGCCGGTGGCCTCGAAGCGGGCCCGCAGGGCCTCGATGAGCCCGAATTCGTCGTTTCCCGAGGTCATCGGGACATCCGGGAAGCCGCGGGCGGCCGATACTCCGAATTGGGTGTGCGCACCCGACTTGCCTAGCATTGTCCCCGGCCCGATCCCACTACTATTGGCGACCCGTGCCGACACACACCACACGGAACTGTTGCCGTGTGGTCGGCGACCCCGACGGGTCGCCGCACAACCGAGGAGGAAGAACCAACCCATGCCACCCACCGAGCACAAGAAGCTGATCGCATGGGTCGACGAGGTGGCAGCACTCACCAAGCCCGACGAGGTCGTCTGGTGTGACGGCTCCGCCGAGGAGTACGACCGACTCTGTCAGCTGCTCGTGGATCACGGCACCTTCACCCAGCTATCGGAGGCCAAGCGCCCGAACAGCTACTGGGCCCATTCCGACCCGGGCGACGTGGCCCGCGTCGAGGACCGCACCTATATCTGCTCCACCAAGGAGTCCGACGCGGGCCCCACCAACAACTGGCGGGACCCCGCCGACATGCGCGGCGTCTTGACCGACCTGTTCGACGGTTCGATGGTCGGGCGCACCATGTACGTGGTTCCCTACTCGATGGGCCCGCTGGGATCCTCCATCGCCCATATCGGCGTGGAGATCACCGACTCCGCCTATGTGGCCGTGTCGATGCGGATCATGACCCGCATGGGCCGCGGCGCCCTCGAGGTGCTCGGCACCGACGGCGAGTTCGTCCCGTGCCTCCACTCGGTCGGGATGCCTCTCGCCGAAGGACAG
The DNA here is from genome assembly GCA_036513075.1 of Acidimicrobiales bacterium. GTDB lineage: Bacteria > Actinomycetota > Acidimicrobiia > Acidimicrobiales > RAAP-2 > Bog-756. The sequence continues at coordinate 14,964 of DATBZS010000040.1, read as the reverse complement.
TCGGATGTGCCGTGGCCGTGCGACGCCGAGAACAAGTACATCGTGCACTTCCCTGAAACCCGGGAGATCTGGTCGTACGGCTCGGGCTACGGCGGCAACGCGCTACTCGGCAAGAAGTGCTTCGCCCTTCGCATCGCCTCGGTCATGGCCCGGGACGACAACTGGCTGGCCGAGCACATGCTCATCCTCAAGCTGACCTCACCGGCGGGCGAGACCCGCTACGTGACCGGCGCCTTCCCGTCGGCCTGCGGCAAGACCAACCTGGCCATGCTCATCCCGACCCTCCCCGATTGGAAGGTCGAGACGGTCGGCGACGACATCTGCTGGATGAAGTTCGGTGCCGATGGCCGCCTCTACGCCATCAACCCCGAATCCGGCTTCTTCGGTGTGGCCCCGGGTACCAACACCCACACCAACCCCAACGCCATGTTCACCATGGACTCCAACGCCATCTTCACCAACACCGCGCTCACCGACGACGGCGACGTGTGGTGGGAGTCGATGACCGACGAACCCCCGGCCCACCTGACGTCGTGGAAGGGCGAGGACTGGACCCCCGAATCGGGCACCCCGGCCGCCCATCCGAACGCCCGGTTCACGGTGCCGGCCGCCCAGGACCCGGCCATCGCCCCGGAGTGGGAGGATCCGGTCGGCGTGCCCATCGACGCCATCCTCTTCGGCGGACGCCGCGCTTCGGTCGTGCCGCTGGTGTTCCAGTCCCGCAACTGGCAGCACGGCGTGTTCCTCGGCTCGATCATGGCTTCGGAGACGACTGCCGCGGCAGCCGGTGCCGTCGGCAACCTACGCCGTGACCCGTTCGCCATGCTGCCATTCTGCGGGTACAACATGGCCGACTACTTCTCCCACTGGCTGGACATCGGCGCGGGAGCCGACCCCGAAAAGCTCCCCAAGATCTTCTACGTGAACTGGTTCCGCAAGGACGAGGACGGTCGCTGGCTGTGGCCCGGCTACGGCGAGAACAGCCGGGTCCTCGAGTGGGTCTTCGAGCGGGTCAGTGGCAAGGGCGAGGCCGTCGAGACGCCGATCGGGTTGATTCCAGCCAAGGGAGCCATCAACACCGACGGCCTGGACGTGTCCGACGCCGACATGGAAACCCTGCTCCACGTCGACGCCGACGAGTGGCGAGCCGAGGTGCCTTCCATCCGGGCCCACTTCGCCACCTTCGGCGACAAGCTTCCCGCCGCGCTGGCCGACGAGGTCGACAAATTGGAACAACATCTGGGCTGATCGCGCCCGGTCGACGCGACGCATGACGAGGGGCCGGTTCGCCGGCCCCTCGGCCGCGCCCGAGGCCTGAAAGGGTAGCTCCGGCTCAGGTCCGGTTGGCCGCGGAGTGGAGGGCGCTCATGTAGGACAACGCCCCGACCATGGCCACCGCGCCCAGGACCAGATTGCCGGCCGGGATCGACAGCGATAGCACCACGCCGAACAGCGAGCCGATGACCCACATGAGCTGAAGCCGGGTCTCGAACCGGGCGAAGGCCCGGCCCTGGTCGGACTCACGCACATGGCGCTGTACGAGCGCGTCGAACGACGGCTTGGCCATGGCACCGGCCGCCCCGACGGCCACGGCCACTACGGCCTGTAGCGCCTGGTGGGGGAAGATCCAGCCGAGCAGTCCGGCAGCGGCCACCAGCCACAGCGAAGCGGCGAGCATCTGCTGCTCGGACAGGACCCGCCGGATCCGACCCACCAGCAGGACTCCGACGATGGCGCCCAGAGTGAGGGCGCCGATGAGCAGGCCGAACCACCATGTGGCCGCCCCCTCGCGCCGGAGGCCGAACGCGAACAGGAAGGTGAGGAAACCGAGGAGGCCCTTCAACACCGACATCGGGGTCAGCGCCAGGATCACCTGGGTGCCAGCGATGGGCCGGAAGGCAGCCAGATCCCGTTGCTCTTCCAGCCACCTGGCGTCGGAGTCGGGAGCCACCTCGACCTCGGCGGTCGGGTCACGGTTGGCCGGAGACGTTCGACCCCGTCGGGCCTCCCGGGCAGCCCGAGCCAAGTGGCGCACCGGCAGCCGCGTGCCGGCCACCACCGCGGCCACGAACACCGCGGCGCACGCCCACAGCACCGACGGGGCGCCGGCCAGCTTGAGGATGGCGACGGCCGGTAGGGCGAACATGAACCCGGACAACGAGGCCAGCAGGCCGAGGCGGGCATTGAGCGTGGCCAGGTCCGGCTCCGCCACGTCCTCACCGGTCACCGGGTCGTCGACGTGGACGATCGGCGGGGTCCCATACGGCGGAGTCGGGTTCGCTGTCCCGCTGTCGGCCTCGTCCGCCCAGGCGTCATCGAGTGGCGCCGGGTCGTCGGCACCGACCATTTCGAGGGCGGCCATCTCGGGGACCAGGGCACCTTTGGTGACCAGATAGACCTTCGACAGGACCAGCATCACGAAGGCTTCGGGGAAGAGCAGGAGGGAGTGGATGTCCCGGGCCACGAACGGGCACAGCACCGCCCGGCCCAGTGCCGAGGTGACCACCATGGCGCGCCGCGCGCCGCGGCTCCGGTCGATGAGCGGGCCGAGGGCGGGGGCCACCACGGCGAAGGGCCCCATGGTCAGCAGCAGGTAGAGCAGGACCTTGTCCTTGGCCGCCGTCGGCGAGATGGAGAAGAAGAGCGACCCGGCCAGCGAGACGGCGAACATGGTGTCCCCCGCCGTCATCAGGACGTGGGTCAGGGCGAGGCGCCCGAATGGGCTGCGCTGGTCGAACAGATCATCGACGGCGGACCGCACGAGGCGACGGAACTGGTCTCCTCGCTCCCGGACGCCCATGTCGGCATGGTAGGCGGGCCGGGACGGGCGGTAGACTCATGCGCCCGGCCCCTGACCGCCCTTCCAGGAGATGGCCATGTCCGTCAGCGCCTACGTACTGATCCAGACCGAAGTCGGACGGGCGGCCACCGTGGCCCGGGCCGTGGAGTCGGTCGACGGCGTGGTGGCGGCCGAAGGCGTGACCGGCCCCTACGACGTGATCGCCCGGGCCGAAGCCACCACGGTGGACGAACTGGGCCAGATGGTGGTGGGACGGATCCAACTCATCGAGGGCATCATCCGAACCGTCACCTGCCCTGTAGTGAACCTCTGATCAGCAGTGCCCGGTCGCCCCGGTCGACTGATCGATGATGAGGGTGTCAGGTGATGGCGCCCGAGCCGCGCAATGCGGTGACCTCGTCGGTCGGCACCCCCCAGTCGGCCAGCGCCTCGTCGGCGTATTGGCCCGGGTTGGGCGGCGGGCGGCGGATGGCGCCGGGGGTCGACAAGAACCGCGGAGACGGAGCAGGTTGGACCACGCCGGCCACCTCGACGAACGTGCCCCGGGCCTTGTTGTGCGGGTGGTCGGGTGCCTCGGCGGCCGAAAGTACCGGGGCGACGCAGGCGTCGGAGCCGGCAAAGACTTCTTCCCATTCGGCGCGCGTCTTCGAGGCGAAGATGGCGGCGAAGCGCTCCTTCATGGCCGGCCACGTCGTGCGGTCCATCTGGGTCGAGAGGTCCTCGTCCGCCAGGCCCAACAGGCGCATCAGCTCGGCGTAGAACTGGGGCTCGATGGCACCCACGCCCAGGTAGCCGCCGTCCGCAGCCTCGTAGACCTCGTAGAAGTGGGCCCCGGTGTCGAGCAAGTTGGTGCCCCGTCCGCCCTGCCAGATCCCTGCCGTCCGCAACGTGTACGTCATGGTCATGAGCGAGGCGGCGCCGTCGACCATGGCCGCATCGATGACCTGGCCCTTCCCGGTGGTGCGGGCCCCGAGGATGGCGGCCACCATGCCGTAGGCGAGCAGCATGCCGCCGCCGCCGAAGTCGCCGACCAGGTTGAGCGGCGGCACCGGCCGTTCCCCCTCGCGACCGATGGCCTCGAGTGCACCGGACAGGGCGATGTAGTCGATGTCGTGGCCGGCCGCCTGGGACATGGGACCTTCTTGGCCGTAGCCGGTCATCCGGCCGTAGACCAGCTTCGGATTTCGGGCCAGACAGTCGTCGGGACCGAGTCCGAGCCGCTCCGCCACCCCGGGTCGGAAGCCCTCCATGAGACCGTCGGCCCCCTCGAGCAGGCGCAGGACGAGCGCCACCCCGTCCGGGTGCTTGAGGTCGACGGCCACCGAGCGGCGGCCCCGGTTCATCAGGTCGACGTGGGGATCCTGGTGGGGTGGATAGGTGGCCCGGTCGGAGCGGTCGATGCGGATGATGTCGGCGCCTGCGTCGGCCAGCATCATCCCGGCGAACGGGGCCGGCCCGAGGCCGGCCAGCTCGATGATCCGCACGCCCTCCAAGGGCCCGCTCACCGGGTCCTGCCGAGATGGCTTGTGGCGTCGGCCGCCCGGGGGCGGGTCGACGCAGGGTCGTGATAGGTGCGGACGAAATTCAGCATGGCGGGATGGTGTCCCACTGGTGCCCGGGGGTCAAATGCTGGCCGGCCTGCCAGTCATCACCGACGGTGCAGCCCGGACGGTCGGGACGGTCAGGAGGGTTCGACGCGCAGGACACGCCCAGTGGCGACGTCGTAGCGCCAGCCCTCGATGCGCACGTCGTCCGGAAGCTGCGGGCAGTTCCGCAGCACGGCCACGTCGGACCGCAGGGCGCCGTCGGGATCGGGCATGGCGAGGAACTCCCACTCCTCCACCCCGTCGACCCCCTCGGCACCCAGCCGGGTGCGCACGTCGTCGTCGGTCTGGTCGGCCAGCGCGCAGTTGGTGTGCTGCATCACGGCCACCTCGGTGACGCCGAGGAACCGGGTGGCCAGCACGAGCGACCGCAGGACGTCAGGCGTCACCCGGCCGCCGGCGTTCCGCAGGATCTTGGCGTCCCCCGGGTGGAGCCCGAGCATGGTCAGCGGCTCGATGCGGCTGTCCATGCACGTGACGAGGGCGAATCCGCGGGCGGCCACCGGCGGAATACCCCGCAGGGCGAATCCATCTGCGTACCCGGCGTTGGCTTGGAGGAGATCGTCGAACATGCGACCCGCATGGTATGTCGCCGTCGGGGGCATCCGTACACCCGAGGGTCACCGTCACCGGTAGCGTGACCGACGTCCAGGGCGTCCGTCGGGACCTCGGACACGACGTCGGACGCATCGGGGGAACCATCGAGTGACGACGAACGGAGCCAGGGTTACCAGGAACTGCTTCGGCCCGGGCCGGGTCAACCTGATCGGCGACCATACCGACTACAACCAAGGGCTCGCACTGCCGATGGCCATCGGCCTCGGAGTCTCGGTGATGTTCGAAGAGCGGGCCGAGTCGTGGATCGAACTCACTTCCGACGCCTATCCCGGCGAGCGGACCACGATCCCACTGGACATCACTGCCGACACCGTCGCGGCGTGGGAGCCGGCCTGGGCCCGCCTGGCCGCCGCAGTGGTCTCCCTCGCCCGCCCCGGGTCGGGAGGTCGGATCCACGTAGGAGCAACACTCCCCCGGGGTTCGGGACTGTCGTCGAGCGCCGCTCTGGCCGTGGCTCTGGCCGACGTCCTCGGGGTTGTGGGCGACGCGCTCGTGATCGCCCGGCTGTGCCAGTTGGCCGAACACCGGATCGACGTGCCGGTGGGCCTGATGGATCCGCTGGTGTGCGCCGGGGCACGGGCCGGGCACGCGCTACTGATCGATTTCGCCTCGCTCGACACCCTTCAGGTCCCGGTCCCCTACGGGGCGGAATTCACCGTGGTCGACTCCGGCCAGCGCCGCGACCTGCGCACCGCCGCCTACGCCACCCGGGTGGCCGAGTGCGAGGCGGCGGCCGCGGTGATCGGGCCGCTCGGGCTGGCCACCGACGCCGACATCCTCGGCCTGCGGGACCCGCTACTGCGGCGGCGGACCCGCCACGTCGTAGCGGAGTGCATCCGGGTGCGGGCGTTCGCGGAGTCCCTGTCCATCGGCGATCTTGGGACAGCCGGCCAACTGATGGACGAGAGCCATCGCAGCCTGGCCGTCGACTTCGAAGCCACCACTCCCGTGGTGGACGCCCTCGTCGCCGACCTCCGGTCGCGGCCGGGCGTGCTCGGTGTCCGGATGACCGGGGCCGGGTTCGGGGGGTGCGTGGTCGCCCTCGGCGAGGCCGGTGCGCTCGAACCGTCCGCACTCGGTACGCCGGCGTGGCTCGTGGTGCCGTCCGATGGGACGGTGGCTAGGCGGTCGCCGGACTGACGCCCATCTGCTCGGTTGCCCCGGGCGGATCTAGCTGGCTTTGTGGTGACGGTGGAAGAAGCTGCGCTGGCCCTTCACCCGTCCGGCATCATCGGCTGCCGCCAACTCATCGAGCGGCGTCGTTTTCGAGCACGGCGAGCATGTGCGGACACCCTCCACCATGCGGGTCAGTCGGACGAGCCCGCACACTTCGCACTTGCGGCCGACGAACACCTCGGCCGACCGCAGCGGACGGTCGGCGGTCAAGATGGCGAGGCGCTCCTGGACGTCCCGACGGAGCACGAAGCCCCCGTCCTCGGCCTGTTGGACGAGGTCCCAGGCCACCAGCTCGTGGAGCAGCGGGACGAGCTGGTCGAGTCGGCGTTTCGGGTCCTCGAACGGCCGCTGCGACCGCATCCCCCAGTCGGCGTCCGCATCACCGAGTCCGCGCACTCCCGCAATGTCCACCATCCGACACTCCTTCCGCACCGACCAGGCCCGTGGCACGAGCTCGTGGTCGACAACCCTCGGATGGCCATCCTGACTGATACGAGCGCACTGTTCAAGGGCGTGAACGGGTGTTTCGCGTATCCGTGGCTCGGATCGCGCCCGACCGCCCGAGTTCGGCGGGTCCAGAGGCCACTCAGTCCCTACCGTTCTCCGGCCAAACCTCGGGTGACGGACCGAGGCGGCGGGTAATGACGCGGACCAAGACCGCAGGTTTGCGGGCGTCCTCCACACGATGGAGAACCCCTTGACCCCAGACCGCCACATCGATGGTGCCGGTTCCGGCCAGCCGCCGGATCGGGCTCTGGACAGCGGTCACCCGCTCGATCGAGTCGAGGGGGATGTCGATCCGGTTGCCAGTGACCGCTCCCCACTGGTCGACGAGCCGGACCGAGGTCACCATGAGCCAACACCGCCGCCACCGGACGAACCGGGCGACCAACCACACGCACGGGACAGCGACCAACGCGCCCTCGACCCAGTGAACCGCGACCGAGGTGTGGGGGAATCCGACATCGAGGGCGATCCCGAACCCCAGCGCGACCAGGGCGGCAAGCAGCGGGCCTGTCAGGAACGCCCAGTGGGGTCGGATATCGACCAGGATCTGCTCGCCCGGGAGCATCGGAGGGCGTGCCGGCACCCGTCAGTCCGGCGTCATCGGGGGTGGGCGGGTACGCACGGGCACCGGATCAATCTACCGATGCAGGTCCCCCACCCTGGTGGCACACCCCGCCAGTAGCCTCGGCCTCCGTGGAACCACTCGCGCTGACGGCGTCACCCGATGGGGTCGACCGCTTCGAGCGGGCATGGGCCGACCTGACCCCGGCGCAACGGCGGGCGGTCGGGTCGACGGCCGACGCCGTGTCGATCGTGGCCGGCGCCGGCTCGGGCAAAACTCGCGTCCTCACTCTCCGGCTCGCCCGGCGGATCCGCGACGGCTCGACCGATGCCGACCACACGGTGGTGTGCACGTTCACCCGCAAGGCGGCCTACGAGCTACGGGACCGTCTCGGTCACTTCGGCGTGCCCGTCTCCACCCCGGCCGGTCCGGGTGGCGCTCCCTCTCCCGGCGTACGGGCCGGCACCATCCACCAGCTCGCCCTCACCCTCCTGCGCCGGCGGGCGTCCGACACCGGGCAGGCGCCACCCGGTCTCGTCGAGCACCGGTGGCGCGCCCTGGCCGATGTGGCCGGCGACCGGGCTATCGCCTCGGCAGTCGACACCGAGATCGGCTGGGCCAAGGCCCGCTGCCTGACCCCTGACGGCTACGAGGACGCAGCGTCGGCCGCCGGCCGCTCCGTCGTCCCGCCCACAGCCAAGGTGGCTGAGGTGTTTGCCGCGTACCAGGTCCGCCTGGAGCGCCGGGGGCTGCTCGACCTCGACGACGTGCTCCTGCGGGCGGCCGACCTGTTGCTCGATGACGCCACATTCGCCGAACAGGCCCATTGGCGCTACCGCCACGTGGCCGTCGACGAGTTCCAGGACGTCAATCCCGCCCAGTTCCGGCTCCTCGAAGCGCTCCTCGGCACCCGGGGCGACCTGTGCGTGGTGGGTGACCCCAACCAGGCCATCTACGGGTGGAACGGTGCCGATCCCTCGTTGCTGGCCACGCTTCCCGTCAGGTTCGCCGGTCTCGAGGTGATCCACCTCGACCACAACCACCGATGCACACCCCAGGTGGTCGCCGTCGCCTCGGCCGCCCTCGGCACCACCGACGTGGCACCGCCCCGGTCGGCCGCCCCCGACGGACCGCTGCCGACTGTCACCGCTTTCGACGACGACCGGGCCGAGGTCGAGGCGGTGGCCACCCGCGTCCTGGCCCGGGCCGAGGCCGGCATGGCCTGGTCCGACCAGGCCGTCCTGGCCCGGACCCACGACCTGCTGACCGGTGTCCGGCGGGCGTTCGACGAGGCCGGCATCCCGTGCCGGTTCGCCCCGGCCCCCGAATCACCCGACATCGAGTCCCCGGGACCGGCCACCGGTCGGGCCGCGGCGCACACTCGGTCGGCGGGCCAGCTCGACCCCGGCGGTGGCGTCGAGCTGGCCACCTTCCATCGGGCCAAGGGGCTGGAGTGGGCCGCGGTGGCCGTGATCGGAATCGAGGAAGGGTTCGTCCCCATCGTCCACGCCGACAGCCCGGCGGCACTCGACGAGGAGCGCCGGCTGCTGTACGTGGCCCTCACCCGGGCCGGGCGGGTCCTCGAGTGCTCATGGGCACGATCGCGGGCCATGGGCGCCAGTGGTCGGGCCATGGATCGTCGGCCGTCCCCGTGGTTGGCCGACATCGCCGCCGTGGCCGCCGAGGGGACGGTTCGGCCCACGCAGCAGGCCGCCGCGGAACGGTTCGCCGGGCTCCGGGCCCAGCTCCGGGGCTGACCGTCCCGCAACCTCCGGACAGATCGGACACGGTCGGTCGGCCGTGCCCGCGCGTCAGTCGACGGTGGTGTCGATGAACACCGGGGTGTGGTCGGAGGGCTTCTCTCCCTTGCGGGCCTGACGGTCGATGAGAGCGAACGTGGTATTCCGGGCCAGCACCTCAGTGACCAATATCAGGTCGATGCGCATCCCCCGGTGGCGGTGGAAGGACCCGCCCCGATAGTCCCACCAGCTGAACAGTCGGTCGTCGGGGTACTGCGTGCGGAAGGCGTCGACCAGGCCCCAGGACTCGAGGGCCGAGAGGGCGTCCCGCTCGGGCTGGCTCACGTGGGTCATACCCTCGAACTCGGACGGGTCCCACACGTCACGGTCCTCGGGGGCCACATTGAAGTCGCCGCATACGGCGACCGGCCGGTCAGGGGCACACGTCTCGTCGAGCAGTTCGCGCAGACGGGCCAACCAGGCCAGCTTGGCCGGATAGTGGTCGTCATCGAGGGCCCGGCCGTTGGGCACGTAGGCCGACAGGACCCGCACGCCACCGCAGTCGGCGGCGATCAGTCGCGTCCCCTCGTCGTCGTCGGACGATCCGAGCCCGGTGGCCACACTGTCGATGCCCACCTTGGAGACGATGGCCACGCCGTTCCACCGGCCATCGCCGTGGTGTGCCGATTCGTATCCGAGAGCGGCGAACGCCCCGTGCGGGAATGCCGCATCGGCCTGCTTGGTCTCCTGCAGGCACAACACGTCGGGACGGGCATAGGCGATCCACTCTTCGACCCGGGGTAGCCGTGCGGTGAGCGAGTTCACGTTCCAGGTGGCGATGCGCACCGGGCTCAGCTCCCACCCGCCGGCGCGGCGTCCACCAGGACGAAGAGCAGGTCGGCCTCGCAGGCCAGCTCGCCGCCCACTGTGGCCCGACCCGATCCTTTACCGGCCCGGGCCGACATCCGACCCAGGGTCACTTCGAGTTCCAGCAGGTCGCCCGGAACGACCTGGCGCCGGAACCGGGCCCGCTCGATCCCGCCGAACAGGGGCAGCTTGCCGGCGAACGCCGGGTCCGACAGGACGGCGCAGGCCCCGAGCTGGGCCAGCGACTCGACCATGAGCACGCCGGGCAGCGTCGGCCGTCCGGGAAAGTGACCGGCGAAGAAGGCCTCGTCACCGGTCAGCTGCCAGGCACCGGTTGCCGACCGGCCGGCCTCGATGGTGCGCAGTTCGGTGACGAAGAGGAACGGGTCGCGGTGGGGCAGGAAGTCGGTGGCTCGCACGAAGAGCGAGGTTACCGGGACCACAGGTCGGCGGGCTGACCCTGCTCAGCGGGCCATCCCCGGCAGCGCCAGCTCGGCTCGCCTGCGGGGCGCGTCGAGCGACACCAGGGCGAAGTCCCGGGTCTCCCCTTTGGCGAGGACACCTCGGGCCTTCGGGGGAGCCGGGTCGCCGAGGTTGCGCAGCGGGATGTGACAGAGCATGCCGTCGACATCGACGTGGGCCCCGTGCGACGTGAACGAGACGACGACTCCGTCGAACGTGCTGCCCACCGCATGTTCGGCCACGAAGGTGAGGAACGTCATGGCGTCGTTCAGTGCCTCGCCCACCGGCACGTCACGGCTCCGACTGCCGTTGGAGGACACCGTCGCCAACCCGACCGGCGCCGCCTTGGTGGCCTTGGTGGCCTTGGTCGTCTTCTTGACCGCCTTGGTGGCTTTGGTGACCTTCGTGGCCTTGGTCGCCTTGGCTGCCCCCGACGCGGGAGCGTCTCCCCCGATGTCGGCCGTGGCCTTGGCTGCCTTGGTGGCCTTCGTGGCCTTCGTGGCCTTGGTCGCCTTGGCTGCCTTGGTCGCCTTGGCGGTTTTGGTGGCCTTCACGGTCTTGGTGGTCTTGGCGGCCTTGGTGGCTGCCACCGCTTTGGTCGTCTTCTTGGCCGCCTTGGTCACCTTGGCCACCTTTGTGGCCCTCGTTGCCTTGGAGGCCCGCCCGTCGACCGCCTCATAGGCGTCGTCGGCGTCGGCGGTGTCCAAAGCCACCGGAGCCGGCTCGTTCGATTTCTCCGCCCTGGAGGAACGCCGGCGTCGCCGGGACGCCGGCGCCTGGGACGCAGTCTCGTCGACCGTCCCGTCGATCAGCTCGTCCTCGACGACGTCGGTACCGCCTGAAGCGGCCTTGGCCTCGCGTTTCGACTGAGCGGTCACCGACCGGCTCCGCGGACCGCGGACCGGAGTCCGGGGCGTGAAGACCCACCCAACACCGGGGACCGGTTTGCCGCCGATGAGCCGTCCGGCCTCGAACAGCCAGGGGCGCTCGGCGTGGAACTCCTGGAAGGAGTCGTTGGACAGGACCAGGGCCCCGGATTTTTCGGCGATGCGCAGGATGAACCCGTCGCCACGGCCGACGGCACCGGCGGGCGGGCTCACCATCTCGCCATGTTCGATCGCCTGCTCGAACGCCTGCACCTCCGACGGGTCGATCCGGTGGCCGAACGAGGCGTCGACCACGACGGTCACGTCCTCGGGAGTGAACCCCCGGTACTCCTCCAGGAAGGTCTCGATCGCCTCGTTCAATTGGGCGAGGCTCGGCAGGGTGCGACCCTCGGTTGCAAGATTGGACCCGTCGACGACGATGCGCCGGCGGGCCGCAGATTCAGATTCCATAGGTCTATCCAGTCAACCACCTGCCCGCCGAGCGTCCGGTCATGCCCCCGGGGACGGGGGGCCCGGGTGGCCGTAGAATCGACCCGTGACGACCGACACCCAGCGGGCCGACGAGGCTACTGATCTCCTCCAGCACCTGATCCGGAACGGCTGCGTCAACGACGGCACGCCGGGCTCGGGCCAGGAGGAGCGAAGCTCCGACGTCCTGGCGAGCTACCTCGAAGGCTCGGGCGTCGAGCTCGAGACCTACGAGCCCGCCCCCGGGCGTACCTCGCTGGTGGCCAAGCTGGCCGGCCGCGACCCGTCGGCCCCGTCGCTGACCCTCCTCGGCCACACCGACGTGGTGCCGGCCAACCCCTCGGACTGGACCCATGATCCGTTCGGAGGCGAACTCATCGACGGTGAGGTGTGGGGCCGCGGTGCCATCGACATGCTCAACCTGACCACCACCATGGCCACCGGCATCCGTCACCTGGCGCTCAGCGGCTTCCGGCCCGCCGGCGACCTCACCTACATCGCGGTGGCCGACGAGGAGGCGTTGTCGACCTACGGGGCCAAGTGGCTGTGCGCCAACGTCGGCGACGACATCCGCACCGATTACGTGATCACCGAATCGGGCGGCTTCCCCATGAACGGTGCCGACGGACTGCCGCGGCTCCCGGTCATCGTGGGCGAGAAGGGCGTGTTCTGGTGCACCCTCACGGTTTCGGGCACCCCGGGGCACGCCAGTCAGCCCCTCCGGACCGACAACGCACTGGTGAAGGCGGCCGAGGTGGTCCGTCGGATCGACGAGTACCGCCCCCAGGCCGAGTTGCACGAGGCGTGGACCCGGTTCATCGCCGGGCTCGGGTTCCCGCCCGAGCTGTCCGAGCCGCTGCTCGACCCGGATCGGATCGACGCCTTCTGCGATGACCTCCCCCTGCTCGGCCTGGCCCGCCAGGCCCACGCCTGCACCCACACGACCATGGCCCCGACGGTCATGCGAGCCGGCACCAAGACCAACGTGATCCCCGACCGGGTCGACCTCGACGTGGACATCCGGGCGCTGCCCGGATGGGAGACCGGTGACGTGCGGGCCATGCTGGACGATGTCCTGGGTGACCTCGCCGACGACGTCGAGATCGCCTTCCAGTCCGAGGAGCCGGCGTCCACTTCCCCCATCGACACGCCCCTGTGGGACGCCATCCAGCGGGTCAGCCGGGTCTTCTATCCCGGAGCATCGACCGTGCCGTTCCTCACTGTCGGGGCCACCGACGCCCGGTACACCCGCACCCTCGGCTCGGTGTCCTACGGGTTCGGCCTCCACAGCACGGCCATCGGCTTCGAGCAGTACGGGGCCATGTTCCACGGGATCGACGAGCGTGTCGACGTCGAGTCGCTCCGACTGTCCACCGAGATGTGGATGGGACTGGCCCGCGACTTCCTCGAATGAGCCATCGGTCGGGCCGCGCGCGGGCCGTCCGTTGTAGCGTCAGCCGACCGCCCGAACCAGCAGGTCCTCCTGCTCGAGGCGGTGCAGAGCGGCGCTTCCCGACGCGGGGCTGGCCGACTCGGCCCGGCTGACGTGGCGGAGCAGGTGCGTACTCCGGAGCAGGCGGTGCAGCCGGCTGTGGACGAAGTTCCAGGCGCCCATGTTCTCGGGCTCCTCCTGCAGCCACACCACCTCTTCGGCCTGAGGGTAGCCCCGCAGCACCTCGGCCAGCGTGTCCTTCGGCCACGGGTAGAGCTGCTCGAGGCGCACCACGGCCACGTGGGCGCCGCGCTCGCCCAGCTCGTCCCGGCGGGCCAGGGCGTCGAAGGCCACCTTGCCGGTGCACAGCACCACCCGGTCGACCTTGCCCCGGTCGAAGCCCTCCAGATCGGCCGACGGGTCATCGAGCACCTCGGCGAACGAACCCGAGGTGAACGCCGAGATCGGGGACCGCGCCTGGCGTGCCCGCAGCAGCGACTTGGGAGTGAAGACGATGAGGGGTTTGCGGTCGGGGATGCGGACCTGGGACCGGAGCAGATGAAAGTACTGCGCCGCCGTGGTCGGATCGGACACCCGGAGATTCCCCCGGGCACACAGCGTCAGGAACCGCTCGATCCGGGCCGAGGAGTGTTCGGGGCCCTGGCCCTCGTAGCCGTGCGGCAGCAGGAGCACGAGGCCGGACTTCTGGCCCCACTTGTCCTCGGCGGCCACCAGGAAGTTGTCGACGATGATTTCCGCGCCGTTCCAGAAGTCACCGAACTGGGCCTCCCAGGCCACCAGGTCGTTCGGTGCGTCGACCGAGTAGCCGTACTCGAAGCCCACGCACGCGTACTCGGACAGCAGCGAGTCGCGGATGGTGAACCGGCCGCCACCGAGTCCCTCGAGGGGCACGTGCTCCGCCCCGGTCTCGTGGTCGACCAACACGGCGTGGCGGTGGGAGAACGTGCCGCGACGGGTGTCCTGTCCGGTGACCCGGACGTTGGTGCCCTCCAGCAGGAGCGAGCCGAAGGCCAGTGCCTCGCCGAGCGCCCAGTCGATCTCGCCATCGGCCACCACTTTGTCCCGCTGTTCGAACTGGCGGGCAAGCTTGGGATGGAGCACGAACCCCTCGGGCACCGACCGCACCACGGTGGCCAGGCGACTGACCGTCTCGGGATCGATCCCGGTCTCGACACGGGGGATCATCAGTTCGGGTTGGACGTACTCGGGAAGGGTCAGCGGGGGGGCCGGCGCGCCCTCGGCCTCGGCCCGGGTCTCGTCGAGGGCGGCCTGGAGCCGCGTCGAGAAGTCGTCGAGGGCCAGCTCGGCCTCCTCGAGTGAGATGTCGCCCCGGCGGACCAGGGACTCGGTGTAGAGCTTGCGCACCGAGCGTTTGGCGTCGATGAGAGCGTACATGAGCGGCTGGGTGTAGCTCGGGTCGTCGCCCTCGTTGTGTCCGTGGCGCCGGTAGCAGACCATGTCGATGACGACGTCCTTGTGGAACGCCTGGCGGAAGCCGAACGCCAGCCGAGCGGCCCGGGCGCACGCCTCGGGGTCGTCGCCGTTCACGTGGAAGATCGGTGCCTGGACCATCTTGGCCACATCGGTCGGGTAGACCGAGCTGCGGGCCGCCTCGGGCGCAGTGGTGAATCCGAGCTGGTTGTTGATCACCACGTGGACGGTTCCGCCAGTGCGGTAGCCGGCCAGTCCGGACAGGTTGAGGGTCTCGGCCACCACGCCCTGGCCGGCGAAAGCGGCATCACCGTGGAGCAGGATCGGGAGGACCGGGAAGGGCGCACCCGTACCGTCCACCAGTCGGGGCCCGCTGCCCCGCTCGCCCCC
>DATBZS010000039.1:0-43561 GCA_036513075.1 Acidimicrobiales bacterium | reverse complement strand
TCCGAGGTCGACACAGACCAGCGGGTCGCCTCCGGAATCCCGGGTCTGGGCGATTCGGGCCAGCTCCCCCAGCGCCAACTCCACCACCTGCTCGGTCTCGGGCCGCGGGATGAGCACCCGCCGGTCGACCGCCAACTCGAGCGAGCGGAAGGCCCAGGTGCCCAGTACGTACTGCAACGGTTCACCGGCGGTCCGCCGGTCGACCAGGGCGAGGGCGGCGTCCCGAACCGCTCCGGACCCGTCGTCGGTCATGGAGGAGGCGTGGTCGACGATCCAGACCGCCTCCCGGGACGACCCGACCCGATGGGCCACCTCGGCACACAGGTCGGCGCGCCCGACCACAGGAACCGCTTCGGCACCGTTGTGCCCGGTCTCCACGGCCACCGCCGCCTCAGCCCTCGTCCAGTTGGTGGTAGCGCTTGTCGGCCATCAGCGCTTCGGTCAGCTCATCGAGGTCACCCGTGAGGATCCGGTCGAGCTTGTGAAGGGTCAGCTTGATGCGGTGGTCGGTGACCCGGTTCTCCTTGTAGTTGTAGGTCCGGATCTTCTCGGATCGCCCGCCACCACCAACCTGGCTGCGGCGCTGCTCGGACAGTTCGGCGGTCTGGCGGTCCTGCTCGGCCTTGAGCAGTCGGGATCTCAGGACGATCATCGCCTTGGCCCGGTTCTGAATCTGGCTCTTTTCGTCCTGCATGGCCACCACGATGCCGGTCGGCACGTGGGTGATTCGCACGGCCGAGTCAGTGGTGTTGACCGACTGTCCGCCCGGACCGGTCGACCGGTAGACGTCGATCTTGAGGTCGCCCGGGTCGATGTCGACGTCGACCTCTTCCGCCTCGGGCAACACGGCAATGGCGGCCGACGAGGTGTGGATCCGCCCCTGTGACTCGGTGACCGGCACCCGCTGCACCCGGTGGGGCCCGCCCTCGTGCTCGAGGCGCTGCCAGGCATCCTCACCCTTGACCACGAAGGTGATTTCGTTGAGGCCGTCGCGCTCGGACGGGCTGGATGACAGGACCTCGACTTTCCACCCCTTGGACATCGCGTAGCGCGAATACATATCGAACAGATTCTTGGCGAAGAGGTTGGCCTCCTCACCGCCCTCGGCCCCCCGGATCTCCATGATCACGTTGCGACCGGCATTGGGGTCGCGGGGGACGAGGAGCAGCCGGAGCTCCTCTTCGAGCCGGGCGATGTCCTCCTCGGCCTGGGCCACCTCAGCCTGGGCCAGATCCCGCTCGCCCCCGGCTGAGTCCTTGACCATCTCGCGGGCCGCTTCGAGGTCGTCGAACGAGGACTCGAGGCGGCGGAAGCATCCGACGACCTCTTCGAGCTCGCGGTGTCGACGCGACACCTCACGCAGACGTTTCGGATCCGACGAGAGGCCAGGGTCGTTGAGCTCGGCCAGAACCGACTCGTACTCCTGCTCAAGGTCGACCAGGCGTTCCCTCAGGCGGTCGTTGAGCACGGGAAGAAGGGTAGCGTCACCCGTCGGTCACGCCGGAGCCGGTGTGGATCGGAGTGCCGCAGTCGACGCGATAGGCCGCACAGTGGGGCGGCCGAGTGATTCAGCTCTCGGTCGGGGAGGTCGGCTTCTTCTTGCGACCGCCGGCTGCGTAGCGGCGCTGGAAGCGCTCGACCCGGCCGCCGGAGTCAACCAGCTTCTGCTTGCCGGTGAAGAAGGGGTGGCACTCATTGCAGAGCTCGAGGGTGATCTCGGGCTTGGTCGAGCGCGTGGTGAACGTGTTCCCGCAAGAGCAGCGCACCGAGGTCTCGGCGTAGTCGGGGTGGGTGTCGGTCTTCATGGAGATCTCCTGTAGTGGCGCACCCGTGAGGCGGGACACGCCCGATTGCAGCGGACACAGTGTAGCGGAGCTGCTCCCGGCGTCGACCGGCGGCCCGGGATGATCCGGTTGAGCGATCAGCCCGGATGATCGGGTGGGATCAGGTAGCCGGACCCTTGGCGATCTCCGCCAAGAACTCGTCATTGCTCTTGGTGGTGCGGACCTTGTCCATGAGGAGCTCGAGGCCGGCGGCGGCGCTGCCTTCGTTGGCCAGTGCATTGAGCACACGTCGGAGCTTCCACACCTGCTGGAGTTGCGAGCGGTCGAAGAGGAGTTCCTCGTGGCGGGTGGAGCTGGCATTGACGTCAATCGACGGGTAGAGCCGGCGCTCGGCCAGGCGCCGGTCGAGCCGGAGCTCCATGTTGCCGGTGCCCTTGAACTCCTCGAAGATGACCTCGTCCATCTTGGACCCGGTCTCCACCAGCGCGGTGGCGAGGATGGTCAGCGAACCGCCCTCCTCGATATTGCGGGCGGCACCGAAGAACTTCTTCGGCGGATAGAGCGCACCGGAGTCCACGCCACCTGACATGATCCGGCCGGTGGCCGGCGCCGCCAGGTTGTAGGCGCGGGCCAGGCGGGTGATGCCGTCGAGGATGATGACCACGTCACGGCCGCCCTCGACCAGGCGCTTGGCCCGTTCGATGGCCAACTCGGCGACCGCGGTGTGCTCGTCGGCGGGGCGGTCGAAGGTCGAGGCGATGACCTCACCCTTGACCGACCGACGCATGTCGGTGACCTCCTCGGGACGCTCGTCGACCAGGAGGACCATCAGGTGGACGTCGGGGTTGTTGGCCTCGATGGAGTGGGCGATGTGCTTCATCACCGTGGTCTTGCCCGCCTTCGGGGGCGACACGATGAGGCCGCGCTGGCCCTTGCCGATCGGCGACAGGAGGTCGACGATGCGGGCCGTCATGTCCTCCTTCTCGCCCGGCATCTCGAGGTGAAGCCTCTCGTCCGGGAACAGCGGGGTCAGGTCCTCAAACCGCGGCCGGAGTCGGGCCACCTCGGGATCCATGTCCGACACCTTGTCGATCTGGAGCAGTGCCGGGAACTTCTCGGTCGATCCGGCCGGGCGACAGAAGCCTTCGACGCTGTCTCCCTTGCGGAGTGCGAAGCGGCGAGCCTGACTGATCGAGATGTAGACGTCCTTGGGCGAGGCGAGGTAGCCCTCGCACCGCAGGAAGCCATAGCCCTCATCGCGCAGATCGAGCAGGCCGGTGACCGGGATGAGCTCACCCTGGTACTGCTGTTCCTGGTTGCCTGCGCCCTGGAGGTCGCCCTCTTGACCGCCCTGGCGTTCACGTCCGCGGCGCCGCCGGTTGGACCGACGGTTGCCGATGTCGTCGCTGCCGCCGCCCTGGTTCTGGTTGTTGCGGTTGCCCTGGTTGTTGCGATTGCCCTGGTTCTGGTTGTTGCCCTGGTTGCCTTGGTTGTTCTGGCGACCCTGGTTGCGATTGCCCTGGTTGCCTTGGCCACCCTGGTTGTTCTGGCGGCCCTGGTTCTGGTTGTTTCCCTGGCCACCCTGATTGTTCTGGCGGACGTGGCCAGCGTTCTGCTGGCCGCGACCGGCGCCATCGGCACCGGACTCGTCAGACGAACCGTTGGAACCACCAACCTCGGTCGTCCCTCTGGAAGTGAGGTCGTCGAAGTCGTAGTCGAGCTCGGCCCCAACGTCGGTGCCGGCGGCATCATCGTCCGGCGAGAAGGACAGGACAGCTGGAGCCCGGCGGGGCTTCTCAGCCGGTGCGCCGGGGTCGGCATGGTCGCCGTTGGTCGCCGCCGGGGCGTCAGCCGCTTCGGCGCCGTCCCGGTTGCGGGGTCCACGCGGGGCGCGGGCGGCGGGTGCGGACGGGGCGTCGTCGACGCCCACACCGGTGGCCTTCAGGATGCCGTCGATGATATCGGCCTTCTTGGTCCGGGTGGTGGTCTTCACAGACAGGGCCTGTGCGATCGCATGGAGCTCATCGCGCTCCTTGCTCTCCAAGACCGAGCGCTCGAGCTGCTGTTCGGCAGTCATCGGCTACCTCGTTTCACGATGTCCTCGTTGGCGGGTGGGAAGGATCCCCCAGCCAGGGGAATAAGGGGGTGGGGAGGTGGGAATCCCAAGACAGGTCCTGGGCGCATCTCCCCCCGACGCCCGGCACGGGCTGGTCGAAGGTGTCGAACCAGGAGATCCCGCCCACAGGCCCGAACGGGCGTACTGCGGAAGCGAAGGTACAGCCATCATACAGGTTTCCGGACCGCAGCGGCAACCACCCGTCACCGTCGGTCATCCAGCCTGACGTTCCTGGTCAGCAGGACGAGCTGTACCGGTCAGAGCGACAGTTCGTGGAGAACGGCACCGAGGTCGGCGTCGACCACGGTCGGCACGCTGATCTGGCTGATGGCGATGTCGGGGTCCTTCAGGCCATGCCCGGTAAGTACACAGACCACAGTCGCCGATGGCCCGAGGCCGTCGGGCAGCCCATGGGTCACCAGCCCGGCCACCGACGCCGCCGAGGCCGGCTCGCAGAAGACGGACTCCTCGGTGGCCAGGAATCGGTAGGCCTCGAGGATCTCGTCGTCGGTCACCGCGGCGATGCCACCCCCTGACTCCGATGCCGCCGAGGTCGCCCCGTACCAGCTAGCCGGGTTGCCGATCCGGATGGCGGTGGCCACGGTGTCAGGGTTTTCGATGGGGTGACCGGCCACGATCGGCGCGGCACCGGCCGCCTGGAAGCCGAGCATCCTTGGCAGGCGGGTCGAGCGGCCTGCCTCCTTGAACTCGAGGTAGCCCTTCCAGTAGGCCGTGATGTTCCCGGCGTTGCCCACCGGGATGCAGTGCACGTCAGGGGCGTCGCCGAGCTGGTCGACGATCTCGAATGCACCGGACTTCTGTCCCTCGATCCGGAACGGATTGACCGAGTTGACCACGGTGACCGGGGCCTTGTCGCCCAGATCACGCACGATGTCGAGCGCCTGGTCGAAGTTGCCCCGCAGCTGGAGCACCTTCGCTCCGTGGATGAGTGCCTGAGCCAGTTTGCCCAGGGCGATGTGTCCCTCGGGGATAAGCACCGCGCAGGTGAGCCCGGCCCGGGCACTGAATGCGGCGGCCGACGCCGAGGTGTTGCCGGTGGAGGCGCACACCACCGCCTTGGCACCCGCTTCGACGGCCTTGGAGATGGCCATGGTCATGCCGCGGTCCTTGAACGAGCCGGTCGGGTTGGCCCCCTCGATCTTGAGCAGTACCCGTGCGCCCACCCGGGCCGACAGCCGAGGTGCCTCGAGCAGCGGCGTGCCACCTTCGAGCAACGTCACCACCGGGGTGTCGGCGGTGACCGGCAGGAACTCCCGGTACTCCTCGATCACCCCTCGCCATGTCAGGGACCGGTTCGCGTCAGTCACGCCGCACCCACGATCCGCATCACGCCACCGATCTTGTCCACGACGTCGAGGCCACCGAGGTCGGCCAACGTGGCCCGCACGTCGCCCTCGCGGGCCCGGTGGGTCACGAAGACCAGGCGGGCACCGTCGCCAGCGCCCTCCTGTTCGACCGAACGGATCGACACCCCATGGGTGCCGAAGGCGGTCGTGACTGCGCCGAGGACGCCGGGCCGGTCGGCCACGTCCAGGCCGATGTAGAAGCCGGATTCGACGTCGGCCCCGGGCACCAGGTGGGCCGGCTGCCGGTCAGGCGCGGGCGCGGTGGTGTGGGCGATCAGGTTCCGCGAGGCGTCGATGAGATCACCGACCACGGCACTGGCCGTGGGGAGGCCGCCCGCACCCTGGCCGTAGAGCATGAGTTCGCCGGCCGCCTCACCCTCGATGAACACCGCGTTGAAGGCGTCGCGCACCCCGGCCAGCGGGTGGGCCACAGGTACCAGGGCCGGATGGACCCGGACCGACAATCCGTCGTCGCCCGAACGCTCGACGATGGCGAGCAGTTTGATCACGTACCCGGCACGCCGGGCGAAGTCGACATCGTCGGCGCTGATCCCGGTGATGCCTTCACGCAGCACGGCGTCGTCGGAGACGTCGTAACCGAAGGCCACACCGGCCAGAATGGCCGCTTTGGCGGCGGCGTCGTACCCCTCGACGTCGGCCGTAGGGTCGCGTTCGGCCAGGCCGAGCGACTGGGCCTCGGCCAGTACCGACGGATAGTCGGCCCCCTGCTCTCCCATCTTGGTGAGGATGAAGTTTGTGGTCCCGTTGACGATCCCCATGACCCGATGGATGCGCTCGCCGGTCAGGGACTCCCGCAGCGCCCGCACGAGCGGGATGGCCCCGGCCACCGCCGCCTCGTACAGCAGGTCCACGCCGCGCTCGCGGGCGAGGGTACGCAGCGCCACGCCGTCGTGGGAGGCCAGCAAGGCCTTGTTGGCCGTCACCACCGGGTGCCCGGCATCGAGAGCGGACCGCACCAGGACCCCGGCCGGCTCGAGCCCGCCGATGAGCTCCACCACGATGTCGACGGTGGGGTCGGCCACCAGTGATGCGGAGTCGGTGGTCAACAGGTTCCGTGGGACATGGTCGGGGCGCGGGGTGTCGAGGTCGAGGACGGCGATGCCGGCGATCTCGAACCGGGCGCCGGACTGAACGGCCAGTGCCCCGGCCCGGCTCTGGAGGATCCCGACCAGGGCGGCCCCGACGTTGCCGCAACCGAGGACCGCAACGCGCAGGACGCGCTCTGTGGACGGGTCCGAGGTCACCCGGTCACGCTACCGCCTCGTGACGGGGGCTCCGGACGATGCACGACCCGCGACGCCGTCCTCCGGACCGGGGTCAGACGTCCAGGCGGACCAAGTCGTCGAGGGTCTCGCGGCGGACCACGGTGCGGGCCTCGCCGTCAGCCACGAAGACCACGGCCGGCCGGGGGACCTTGTTGTAGTTGGAGGCCATGGAGTGGCCGTAGGCCCCGGTCACCGGCGTGCACAGCACGTCACCGACGACCAGGTCGTCGGGCACGAACCCCTCGGCCACCACCACGTCCCCTGTCTCGCAGTGCTTGCCCACCAGTCGGATGGGCACCGGGCGTTCGGCACCCGACTCGCGGGGCAGGAAGGCCTCGTAGCCGCTGCCGTAGAGCACGGGCCGCGGGTTGTCGCTCATCCCGCCGTCCACCGACACGTAGGTCCGGTGACCGGGCACGTCCTTGATGGTCCCGACCCGGTAGAGGGTGACCCCGGCGGCGGCCACGATCGACCGGCCGGGTTCGGCCGTGACCCGGACCGAATCGGGGATGCCGGCCTTGCGGCACGCTCGGCGCACGGAGCCGGCCCACTGGGCCATGGAAGGGGCCTCTTCCCCATTCACGTAGGGCACGCCGAGCCCACCGCCGACCACCAGTTCGGGCAGTCCGAGCGGGGCGAAGAACTCAGCCAGGACGTCGATGGCCTGGGCGAAGGGTTCGAGTGCGAAGACCTGGCTGCCGAGATGGGCGTGGATGCCGACGAACTCGACGACGCCTGCGGCGTCCAGGGCGGCCAGCCGTTCGACAGCCCGCGTGGCGGTTCCCGAGGCCAGGCCGAAGCCGAACTTGGAGTCCTCTTGTCCGGTGCGGACGAACTCGTGCGTATGGACCTCGACGCCCGGAGTGATCCGGGCCAGCACCTTGGGGCGCCAGTGGACGGCCGGCACGACATCATTCGGGCCACCCCCGAGGGCTGCGGGGTCGGCAACCAGCCGACAGATACGGTCGATCTCGTCGAACGAGTCGACCACGATCCGCCCGACACCGACCATCAGGGCGGCCGCCAGCTCCTCGGTCGACTTGTTGTTGCCGTGGAGCACCAGGCGGTCGGCTGGCACCCCGGCGGTCAGGGCCACGTGGAGCTCGCCTCCTGTGGAGACGTCGAGGCACATCCCTTCCTCGTGGGCCAGTCGGGCCATGGCTACACACAAGAAGGCCTTGGTGGCATACGCGACACCGTCGCCCCAGGCCTCGACCGCCTCTCGGCAGGCCGACCGCAGGTGGGCCTCGTCGTAGACGAACAGCGGGGTCTCGTGGGTCCCGGCCAGCTCGAGGAGATCGCAGCCACCGATGGACAGCCGTCCGTCATCGCCGATGCGGGCGGTCCGTGGCAGGAGCGAGCGGTCGACCGGACCGGTGGGGACCGGGCTCACATGACCTCCGGTGCGGAAACCCCGAGCAGGCCCAGTCCGATGGCCAGGCCGATCCGGGACGCCTCGACCAGCCATAGCCGGGCCTGGGCCACGGGCGGGTCCACGTCGTCGGCCAGGATCGGGCAGTCGTGGTAGAAGCCGTGGAAGGTCGAGGCCAGGCGCCGCACCCAGGTGGTCACCTTGCTTGGGGACCGGTCAACGGCCGCGTCGGCCACCACCTCAGGCAGCTCCTCCAGGCAGCGCAACACCTCGAGCTCGCGGGGGTGGGTGAGGAGCGACAGGTCGACTTCGTCGAGCGGAGCCCGGGTGACATCGCGCTCGACCGCCTTGCGGCCCACTCCGCCGATGCGGGCGCTGGCCATCTGCACATAGAAGACCGGGTTCTCGGCTGACTGCTCGCGCACGCTTGCCAGGTCGAAGGTGGCGGCCTGGTCGAGCGTGCTCATGAGGCTGAGGATGCGGGTGGCGTCGGGGCCGATGTCGCTGATCACCGTGTCGAGGTCGATGGCGTTGCCCGCTCGCTTGCCCATCTTGACCGCCTCGTCGCCGTCGACGAGCGAGACCATCTGTCCGAGCTTGACCTCGAGGCGGCTGGGATCGATCCCCAGGGCCTCCACGCCGGCCATCAGGCTGGCCACCTGGCCATGGTGGTCGGCGCCGAACACGTCGATCACCCGGTCGAAACCACGGACCAGGAACTTGTCGCGGTGGTAGGCGAGGTCGCCCGCCAGATACGTAGCGTCCCCATTGGCCTTGCGGAGCACCCGGTCGCGGACATCGCCGAGCTGCTCGGACCGGAACCACATGGCACCGTCGCGCTCGTAGACCAGGCCCTGCGACTCGAGCAGGGCGATGGTCTCGTCCACCGCGCCGCTCTCCTCGATGGAGGCCTGGGAGTACCACTCGTCGAAAACGATGCCGATCGATTCGAGGGTCGCCCGGATCCGGGCGAGGATACGGTCGGATGCCCACCGGCCGGCGGCCGTCACATCGTCGGGACCGTCGTACTCGGCCGCCAGGTCAACCACGTACTGGCCCTGGTACCCGCCTTCGGGCACCTCGTCACCCCTGGTCCGGGCCAGCAGACTCATGCCAAGGGTGCGGATCTGTCCCCCCGTGTCGTTGACGTAGTACTCGCGGGACACCTGATGGCCGCTGCGGGCCAGCACCCGGGCCAGGGCGTCGCCGTAGCTGCCCCACCAGCCGTTGCCCACGTGGATGGGTCCGGTCGGGTTGGCCGAGATGAACTCGACCTGGACCTTCTCGCCGTGACCGATGTCGGGACGGGCGTAGCCGTCCTCGCCTTCGGCCAGCACGGCGGCCAGCGCTTCGTGGAGCCACCCGTCGTCCAGTCGGAAGTTGATGAAGCCGGGGCCGGCCAGCTCGATGCCGACCACGTGGTCGGGCATGGCCCGCTCGAGTACCTCGACCACCGCGGTGGCGAAGGCCCGTGGATTGGTGCCGGCCCGCTTGGCCGTCACCATGGCGATGTTGGTCGACCAGTCGCCGTGCTCACGTCTCGCCGGGCGTTCCAGGTGGACCGTATCCGGGTCGACTGCCAGGTCGAGACCCTGTTCGGCGGCGACGGTGCCGACCGCTCCGGCGACCGCGTCAGCCAGTCGGTCGCGGATGGGCCGGTAGGTGGTCAAGGTGTGGGATTCGGCGGGCGGGAGGGGCGCGGACATCGTGACGTGAGGATACGCGGTCCCGGCCTGCCCCAAGTGTGCCGGCGGACTCAGCCGCCAACCGATGGCACTAGAGTTGCCTCCTCGGTGGAGCGGATGACCAACCTCAGCGGTTGTGCCTGGCCCTACTGCCCCTGTAGCTCAGCGGATAGAGCGTCGCCCTCCGGAGGCGAAAGCGCAGGTTCGATTCCTGCCAGGGGCACTCTTGCAGTTCCAGGAGGTCGTTCTCCTACCTCCGGATTCGCTGCTCGCTCGCCGCTGTCGGACCCCCGTCGTGCAACTGGATTCAACTGACAGCCGCCACCGGACGAGGTCCGGCCGGATTCGGCCATGCGTCACCGGGTTCGAGACTGACGTCGGCGGGTGGAGCACACTGCTCCGTGGGCCATACCTACGAGGCCGGACGGCAACTCTCGAGGGAACGACCAGCGTCTCCCGGAGATCCCAAGGCAGTCCCGGCGATCCGGATGGTCGTCAATTCCCAAGGAACGGCACAGTTGGTTGACTCATGACAGGGCGGCGCGCAGTCGCTCGAGGCGCTCCTCAAAGGGAAAGGCCCGGGTCACATGAAGTATTCGTGGCGAGTTGGCCATGTCCTGCGGGAGAGAGTTCCACTCGTTTGGAATCAACTGCGTCCGGCGAGACCACGGCGTCGGCTTTCCAGGCCGGCAGTACTTCTGAGTCGCCTCTGAGTCGAACTCGTAGCCGAGCATGTCCAATGCAGCGGCATTGTCGAACCACTTGGTCTCCAGGTACTCAGTGTGGTTCCACATTTCCTTAAAGAACCGACGCCCTTTTCGGCCACCTCGGATGATCATCACGCCCGTATTGGGGACGGATAGTCCGTCGTAGTGGTGTTCAACGAGCCCAAGGAAGTGTCGCGCCGGCAAGGTGGTTCCGATGTCGACTGAATCATCGAGGATCGCTGCATCGGAGTCGACCCAGAAGAGAAGATCGCAAGTCGGTAGCAGCTGATTGATGAACGCGATCTTGCTCCACTGCTTGAACTTGCGCTCGGGTGCCGGGTCCGACTCTGGGATCCGCACCTCATAACCGTGTCGCGCCGCATACCGCTCGAATGACGGCAGCGTCACGGCGAGAAGCTCTTGGTGCTCACCCAGCCCCATGGTGGCAAGGATCTTCGTTTGGCTCACCCACCGGACGCTACCCGAACCACTGAGGGCACCCAAGTGGGTGGGCCTCCGGAGATGCGCCGGAGTGCATCTCCAGAACATTGGGAATCGATTCGCAGTACAGGTGGTGATTGAGTGTCCTCGGATGACTCCCGCCCATCGATGACCGTCCGACCGATCCTCGGTTCACCTGACGGAACGACGTTCCCGATTAGGTTCCGGTCGGACCAGAACAGATCGACGGCTCGGTAGGTACCGCGGCAACTCGGACCCAGGCCGGTTGACCACGAGTTTCTCAACAGCACCCTGGAACTCAGGGTTCGAAAACCGTCCCACCAGGGGCACCTTGTGATGTCGCGACATGACCCGGACGACCGAGCCTGAGGAACCACTGGTTCATTCGCATGTTCAGACCGTGATGGCTCTGTTTGGGGTGGATCTCGAACTGCCGGAGAATCAGTCCGCGGTAGGTACTGATGACGGTGCATTCGCGAGATCAGCCATCGAAAACGTGCCGGATCCATGCCCGGGACGTCCCCACCGGAGTACCGGTGCTGTCGTCACTGTGGGTCGTCGGTGCATAATCCCCAGTCCTGAGGTGACCTGGTGCCGACCCTCAAGGGAGCGGTGAGCCTCACCGTCACCGGGCCGTTGACGATTGTCCGGTACCCGACCACCAGGTACCGTCCGGGCTCAACGTCCGGAACGTGCCGGACGGTCCACGAGCTTCCTGCCGTCCCACCACTGGACGGGATGGTCCGGGTTGTTGGGATTGCCGTACCACCCAGGCGGAAGCGAAACCGGAATCTCCGTTCCCGGCTCGACGTGCGCCAGATTGTCTCCGCCAGGGGGTAGTGGTCCGACCCGAGCCGGGATGCGTCGTGCGGGCGGTTCCTCCACCGGGCCGACAACCGGCATGGTGGCCGTGGGCGGCGTTTCGGCGGGCGCAGTCGGGGGCGTGTCCACGACGACCGGCGTCGCTACGGCCAGAGTTGTGTCCGCCACGGGCTCGCCCGCCACGATCGGCACTTCGCGACGGGTCCGGATTGCAGAGAGGAACGAACTGAGCAGCAGGACGGCACCGAGCACCATCAGGCCAACGCCAAGCCGGGCGAGGGTGGAGTACGCCGCGCATCCCCGGGCCGTGACCGTGCCGTGGGTCAACACCACCAGGTTCGTCGAACACCCGATGTACGACGGGCTGCACAGGGCGTAGGCGAGCGTGCCGATCCCAAGGGAAGCCCCACCCCAGGCCGCGGACCGCATCCGCATGCGCCCCTGTTCCATACCGGGCGAACCTAGTGGACACCCTGTTTCATTCGATATCCGATGTTGCCTATGACTACGGAGAGTGGGCGGCGCCACCGGGACCGCACAACGAACCGCCGGCGACGACGAATTCCCCGGTCACACCCGGTGACCTCCCGTTACCGGATCGAGCGACGGTCAGGCGGGCAGGCCGGTCTGGCGGATCGTCACGTTGAGCCGTCCGGGCAACTCGCCGACGGACGGGTCGACGGTCCTCGGCACCAATCGCGGCACCCCGTGGTAGGCGCGACGCGCCGGGCCCCCGAACACCACGACGTCCCCCGACTCGAGTGGCAGATCCACCCACGGCCGGCCCCGGCTCGCCGGTGTGCCGAAGCGGAACAACCCGGTCGCTCCGACGCTGAGCGACACCACCGGGGCCGTCACCACCTCGTCGCTGTCGACGTGCATTCCCATCTTTGCCCCCGGCCGGTACCAGTTGACCAGGGCCACGTCGGGTGCGAACCCTTCCGGATCGGTGGCCACGAGCGGATCGGTTGCTACCGCGTCGACCACGGCCCGCCGGGCGAGCCCGCCGAGCCACGTCGGAAACGGCAACGCCCGGCCCCCGTCGCCATCGTCGCGGGTCCGCGAGTACCGGTAGGGATACCAGTGCCAGCCCAGGCCGACCATCTCCACCGACATCGGGGTGCCGTTGCGCATCTGGGGGGAACGAGGCCCGCCGGACGCCTTTCCCCAGGCCCGGCACCGATCGACCAGCTCGATCCGCTGTTCGGGATCGAGCCAGCATGGTAGGAGCACGACGCCCGGAAGCGGGGCCTCCGGACTGCGGGGCAGCAGACGGTCGGGCACCGGATCAGGCCGGTGTCGCCGGCTCCTGTTTGGCCAACCAGCGCAACCGGGCGGCCCGTGCATCCCAGGAGTAGACGACTACGGTCCTGGCCAGGCGGTCGTGGAGGGCGTGACGGTCCTTGTTCAGCAGGATCCCGATGAAACCCAGTCCGAATAGGAGGAAACTGAGGGGCAGGGTGAGGGTCCGGACAACGGCCTGTCGCGGCGTGATCGGGTCACCTTCGGTGGCAACGACCCGGATGCCGAGGAGCGCCATGCCGATGGTCCTGCCTCCGAGTGACCACTGGTACGAGAAGTACAGGAATTCCCAGATGATGATGGCGACCAAGGCGATGATCTGGCGGCTGGCCAGGTTGACCTGTTTGCCGGTCACCAGACTGATGGCGAAGGTCAGCCCGGCGACACCCAGAGTGAAGATGCCCCACGAGGCGGCGATGTCGACAGCGAAGGCCACCAGGCGGGTGAGCCCGCCGGCGTAGTTGCCCAGCCTTCCGGAGGCTGGCGGCGCGGCGGTCGCCATCGGCGCGGTCATCCGGCCGTCTCCAAGATCGGGACCACAATCGGCACCGGCGCGATGAGCTTGGCCGGTCCGGCCGGCCAGTCGTCGGAAGACCGGCGCAGGATCCGGTTGATCCACCGGGCCACGAAGTCGTCGAGTCCGACGCCCTGGGCCCGGACCACGTCGAGTACCTCGGACGCCACGCCGCTGGTCGAATGGGCGATGATGGTGCCGAGCTCGGTCTGTTCGACCAGCGAGTCGATATCGACCCGTTGGATGATCCGCTGGACGTCAACCCGTTCGATGATGGCCTCGACATCGACCCGGCTCACGATCTTGTCCACGTCGACCCGCTCGATGATCTTCTCGACATCGACCCTGTCGATGAGACCGTCGACGTCGACCTTGGAGACGATGGCGTTGATGTCGATGGCGTCGAGTACCAAGTTGACCACGCGCTCGGCGATCGATTCGACCAGTTGCTCCATCCGGTTGGCGCCGGGCATCGGGCTCACGCTCCTGTTGGCCTGAGGGTCGGGTCCATCCGTCCAGCTTCCCATCGGCCGGCGTCGGATTCAGGGACTCCCCGACGGGACGTCAGGCACGCTGTTCGTCAGCTAGCGGTGGCCTTGAGTACCTCGAGAGCCCTGTCGGCGTGGACGTTCATCCGCACCTCGCTCTGGATCACGTCGATCACCCGAAGGTCGCTTCCGATCACGAATGTCGCCCGCTTGGTGGGCGACAGCTTGGTGAAGCGGCGGCGCACGCCGAACTGGGTGGCTACCGCCCCGTCGGTGTCCGACAGAAGGGGGTAGTCGAACTCGTGCTTGTCGGAGAACTTCTTCTGCTTCTCGACGTCGTCTGCGCTGATACCCACCCTTTGGGCGCCGACGGCCTCGAATTCCGTCTTCATGTCCCGGAAGTGACAGCTTTCGACGGTGCAACCCGGAGTCATAGCCGCCGGGTAGAAGAACAGCACCACCGGACCGGACGCGGCCAGTTCGCTGAGTCTGCGGGGGACGCCGTCCTCATCGGGCAGTTCGAAGTCCGGTGCCAGGTCGCCTTTTTCCATGGGCCGAGGCTATCGGCGCACGACGGACGTCGCCCGGGTGCGTCAGGTGACGCCCGGGGCCCCGTAGGATAGGAGGCACGGTGCGCCCCGTGGCCCGGGCACGGGACCGTCGCACTCTCCTGGCCAGTTCTGGAAGGTGGCATGCCGCCCGCACCGCCAGCCAACGCCACCAGACGGGATTCCCTCAGCACATGAGCATCGCCATCGAAGTCGACAACGTGCAAAAGACCTTTAGGGGAAAGCGAGAGGTGCGCGCCCTGGACGGTGTCAGCTTCGCCGTCACCGAGGGCACCGTGTTCGGTCTGCTCGGACCCAACGGATCCGGCAAGACCACCGCGGTCAGGGTGCTGACAACCATCCTGCGGCCGGACGGGGGTTCGGCCCACGTGCTCGGCAACGACGTGACGAAGAAATCGGCGCTGGTTCGCTCGCTGATCGGTCTGGCCGGCCAATACGCAGCGGTGGACGAGAACCTGACCGGTCGGGAGAACCTGCAGATGGTCGGCAAGCTCAACCACCTGCCGAGTTCGTTCGTCGCCACCCGGGCGATCGAGCTGCTCGACCAGTTCAACCTCACCGACGCCGGCGACCGTCCGCTCAAGACCTACTCGGGCGGCATGCGCCGACGACTCGATCTGGCCGCCGCCCTCGTAGCCCGACCCACGGTGCTCTTCCTCGATGAGCCCACCACCGGACTCGACCCTCAGAGTCGCAATGACCTGTGGGAGGTCATTGAGCGACTGGTCGGCGGAGGCACGACTGTCCTCCTGACCACCCAGTACCTCGAAGAGGCCGACCGGCTGGCCAGTACCTTGGCCGTCATCGACCACGGCAAGGTGATCGCCGAAGGCACGCCCCAGTCGATGAAGGCCAACTTCGGGGCCACCGTCCTCGAAGTCAGCCTGCCCACCATCGATGATGCCCAGCGCACCGGGGCCATCCTCGACGGGCTCGGATCCCATGCTTCCGTTGTCAACGGGACCCAGGTCGAGGTGACCGTCGACAACGGTCCCCAGGTCGCCATGGCCGCCCTGCGAAACCTCGATGCCGACGGCATCGCACCGCAGACCTTCAACTTGCGCGAGCCCAGCCTCGACGACGTCTTCCTCTCACTCACCGGCCACCGCACCGAAGTCGAGGAGGCCGACGAGGACGACAACCTCACGCCGCGGCAGAAGCGGAAGAAGAAGCGCCTGGCCGACCTCGAGAAGGCCCTCCCCATTCAGACCGGAGAGTACGCATGACCACCGCCACCCTTGCCCCCACCGTGTCCGGCGCCCCCCACTCCACCGGCGTCTTCACCAACCTCAAGTGGCTGGTTTCGGACACCTTGACCTTGACCAAGCGGAACCTGCTGGCCGTCACGCGGATCCCCGAGGCATTGTTCTTCTCCACCGTGCAGCCGATCATGTTCGTGCTGCTGTTCCGCTACGTATTCGGCGGGGCCATTCACACCGGTCCCGTCCCCTACGTCGACTACCTGCTGCCGGGGATCTTCGTGCAGACCGTGGCGTTCGGTTCGGTGAGCACCAGCATCGGCCTGGCCGAGGACCTGCAGAAGGGCATCATCGAACGCTTCCGGGCACTACCGATGTCCCGGGGAGCAGTCCTTCTCGGTCGAACGACGGCCGACCTTGTCCGCAACGTCTTCGTCGTGATCATCATGACGGTGGTCGGTCTGCTCGTCGGATTCCGCCCCAGCGAGGGTTTCGCCTCCTTCATGGCCGGCATCGGCCTGATCCTGCTGTTCGCCTACGCCCTCTCCTGGTTCTTCGCCATCGTCGGACTCTCCGCCCCCAACTCCGAGACGGCCCAGGTGATGTCGTTCCCGCTTGTGTTCCCGCTGACGTTCATTTCGGCGGCCTTCGTACCCGTCGGGTCCATGCCCAGCTGGCTGCAGGGCTTCGCCACCTATCAACCGTTCAGCGTCACCATCAGCGCCTGCCGCTCACTCATGGTGGGAGCAGCCTCCACCGGGACCGGCCGGAGCACGACGTTCTGGGTCGTCCAGTCTCTGGCCTGGACCATCGGGCTGCTCATCATCTTCATCCCGCTTGCCATCCGGCGGTACCGCACCCGTACGTGAGGCGTCTGCTGAATCACGCGACCCCGTGACGGGGCAGAATGGGGGGCATGGCCAACTCCCCCACCTCCCCCGACACCTTCGGTGCCCGTGGCGACCTGCCGGTCGGCGACGCCACCTACGAGATCTACCGGATCGGGGCCCTCGCCGAACGCTTCGACGTGGCACGCCTGCCGTACTCCATCAAGGTCATCCTGGAGAATCTGCTGCGCCACGAGGGCGGCCTGGCTGTCACCGCGTCTGACATCGAGGCTGTCGCCGGCTGGGGCGTCAACCCCGAGCGCCACGGCGTGGGCGGCTCCGACGCCGCAGAGATCGCCCTGACCCCCGAGCGGGTGCTCATGCAGGACCTGACCGGCGTGCCCGGGGTGGTGGACCTGGCGGCCATGCGCGACGCGCTGTCCGAGCTCGGTGGCGATCCGGCCAAGATCAACCCTCTGGTCCCGGTAGAGATGGTGGTCGACCATTCGGTCATCGCCGAGGCGTCCGGCACCCCCACGGCATACGACGAGAACGTCGACATCGAGTACCACCGCAACATCGAGCGCTACCAGCTGCTGCGCTGGGCCCAGGAGGCATTTGACGGGTTCCGGGTCGTGCCCCCGGGCATGGGTATCTGTCACCAGGTCAATCTCGAGTACCTGTCCCGGGTGGTCTTCGCCACCGAGGACGGTCGTGCCTACTGCGACACCCTGGTGGGCACGGACTCCCACACCACGATGGTCAATGGACTCGGTGTCCTCGGCTGGGGGGTGGGCGGCATCGAGGCCGAGGCGGCCATGCTCGGCCAGCCCCTGTCGCTCCTTCTCCCACCGGTCGTGGGCTTCCGCCTGACGGGTGAGCAGCCGGCCGGCACCACGGCCACCGACCTCGTCCTCACCATCACCAACGTCCTCCGCAAGGTCGGCGTGGTCGGCAAGTTCGTGGAGTTCTTCGGCCCGGGCGTCGCCTCGGTGCCGCTCGCCAACCGGGCCACCATCGGCAACATGTCCCCCGAGTACGGGGCCACCTGCGCCATGTTCCCCATCGACGACGTCACACTCGACTACCTGCGCTTCTCGGGTAGGGACGACCCCCACGTCGACCTGGTCGAGGCGTATGCCAAGGCCCAGGGCATGTTCTGGACGGCCGACAGCCCCGAACCGGTCTACTCCCAGGTGATCGAACTCGACCTGGCGACTGTGGTGCCGAGCATCGCCGGGCCGTCGCGACCCCAGGACCTGGTGACCCTCGACACGGCCGCCCGTTCGTTCCGCACCGCCCTCGACCGCGAGCCGGCTGGGCAGGTCGCCTCGCTCGGCGGAGGGGCCGAGGAGGAGATCAAGGACGGCCACGTGGTGGTGGCCGCGATCACCTCGTGCACCAACACCTCCAACCCCCAGGTCATGGTGGCGGCCGGCCTCGTTGCCCGCAACGCCGTGGCCCGGGGACTGACCTCCAAGTCGTGGGTCAAAACGACACTGGCCCCCGGCTCGCGGGTGGTCATGGACTACCTGGACCGCGCCGGCCTGACCGAACCCCTGGCCGCCATCGGGTTCGACCTCGTCGGCTACGGCTGCACCACGTGTATCGGCAACTCGGGCCCGCTGCTGCCCGGAGTATCCGAGGCCGTCCAGGCCGGCGACCTGTCGGTTACCTCCGTGCTATCCGGCAACCGTAATTTCGAGGGCCGGATCCACCCGGACGTCCGCATGAACTACTTGGCCTCGCCTCCCCTGGTCGTGGCCTACGCGCTGGCCGGCACCATGGACCTCGACCTCACCACCGAACCGCTCGGGACCGACGGCGACGGTCAGCCGGTATTCCTGGCCGATCTGTGGCCGACCCCCGAGCAGGTGACCGAGGCCGTCCGCACCTCGCTCACTTCGGACATGTTCCGCCAGCGCTACAGCTCGGTCTTCGAGGGCGACGACCGGTGGCGGGCCATCGAGACGGCCACCGGCGCCACCTTCGCGTGGGACACGTCGTCTACCTATGTGTTGCGCCCGACGTTCCTGGAAGGCCTGTCCATGACCCCCGCCGTCGTCACCGACGTCGAGGGCGCGCGCGTCCTGGCCAAACTGGGCGACAGCGTCACCACGGACCACATCTCGCCGGCCGGAAACATCAAGCCGACGACGCCGGCCGGTCGCTACCTGCTCGAACACGGCGTCGAGGAGGTCGACTTCAACTCGTACGGGACCCGCCGGGGCAACCACGAGGTCATGGTCCGGGGCACCTTCGCCAACATCCGGCTGCGAAACCAGTTGGCTCCGGGCACCGAGGGCGGCATCACCCTCCACCTCCCCGACGGCCAACAGACCAGCATCTTCGAGGCTTCGGAGCAGTACCAGGCCGACGGGGTCCCGCTGGTGGTGCTGGCCGGCAAGGAGTACGGGTCGGGTTCGTCACGCGATTGGGCGGCCAAGGGCACCCGGCTGTTGGGGGTCCGGGCCGTCATTGCCGAGTCCTACGAGCGCATCCACCGGTCGAACCTGATCGGCATGGGTGTGCTCCCGCTCCAGTACGCGGACGGTCAGAACGCCGAGTCGCTGGGCCTGACCGGATACGAGGTCTTCTCGATCACCGGGATCGGCTCGCTCAACGAGGGCGTCAGCCCGAAGACGGTGCCGGTCACGGCCACCGACGGTGACCGCACCGTCGAGTTCGAAGCCCGGCTCCGCATCGACACGCCGATGGAGGCCCAGTACTACCGCCACGGCGGGATCCTCCCCTACATGTTGCGCCAGATGGCGGGCTGACCAGGGCCTCCGCTCAGTGGGCGGCTACCACGACCTCCGTTGGCGGGCGGGTAGACACCAACCTGTCGCCTCATCGCAGACCGGCCCCTGCGGCAGCGCTCAGTCGAGCTGCTCGGCCAGTGCGACGATGATGCCTTCTGGGCCGCGTACGTAACAGAGCCGGTAACTGTCCTCGTACTGGTCCAGCTCGCCCACGAGTTCAGCGCCGTGCGTGTGCAGGCGAGCAAGGACGTCCTCAATGTCATCGACAGCGAACATGATGCGACGTATGCCAAGCGTGTTCGCCGGTGCGTTTTCAGGCTCACCGCTCACTGCGGTCGGCGTGCGGAACTTCGTCAGCTCAAGCCGGCCATTGCCGTCCGGGGTCCGCATCATTGCGATGTCGACTCGGACGTCGTCGAGCCCGACGACACGATCCACCCAAGCTCCCTCGACTGGAGCCTTGCCCT
Organism: Acidimicrobiales bacterium; assembly: GCA_036513075.1. Classification (GTDB taxonomy): domain Bacteria; phylum Actinomycetota; class Acidimicrobiia; order Acidimicrobiales; family RAAP-2; genus Bog-756. The sequence goes on along the minus strand of DATBZS010000039.1, from coordinate 23,832 downwards.
CCAGCTCCATACCAAGTTCGATGAAGAACGCAGTAGCTGCCTCAAGATCGTCGACAACGACCCCGACATGGTCCATCCGCTGAATCGTCATGTTCCCGAGCATAGGGATCGGTGTCCACGTCGGACCTGGAGAGTGCCGGACCAGATGGAGGCACGTGATGGGCAATGGACTCGACCCACCTCGGGATCGTCGCGGTTGAGGCCGTGGCAGTCGGTGACCACGAACCCGGTTCGCCGGATTGAAAGCCTGGTAGGCGCCTACCACGACCTGCTCGGCCAGTCAGATCGACATCAGACTGCCACGGGATCGTGCATCAGTCCCTGCCAACGTCGCGTCCCGGTGCGACACGAAACTACGTTTTCTCACATTCGATCCTCAGAACCACTCCAGAGCCTTGGCGCTCAACGCCTTGATCTCCTCCCGCGTCGCATCCCGCGCCTGACCCGAGCGCCAGGTGTCCTCACTTCGAAGGCAGACGGTCAGTTCACGCGGCTCGCCCCATGAGCACCGAATGACCGTCACGGTCCCTGGTTGTTGCCAGCTCGCATGCAACTCGTGGGCGAGCTGACGGTACTCGCCGCCCTCGGTGACGGTTTCCGCCGTTGACGACAGCTTCACCGTGTCCGACCGACGCTCGTCTTCGGCGGGAGGCGAGTAGCGGAAGCGGAGGTGCTCGTCGCCCCAGGGGTCTTCGACGTACCGGTTGTTGGTCAGTGCACCGACAATGACGTTCGAGGTGAAGTCGTAAGGATGGTCGTGGATGGGAGGGTCTCCGACGATGTAGCTCGGGTCCCAGACGTGCAGGCGGTACTCCCGCCGATCGTCCAGACGCAGACCCAACAGTCCGATGTCCACCATTCTCCGCGGGAAGTCTTCGGCGTGCCGAAGGATCGTGAACACCAGAGCCCTACTGGGTGTATCGCTCATGGAGTCCTCCCCGCACCGCCGCCAGGCGATGTGCCCGACCCCATGAATCACATCACTGTCATTTGCTGGGGTCAAGGTGCCATTGCGCCGTGCCACAGATGACGGGTGGTGGCCCGCCCGATTCAGTCCAACAGGCCGATCAGCTCGACCACCGAGTCGACCACCTTCACCCGGGGGAGCTCGGCCGGTGGTGTCCGGCCGTCGGCGATCCACACGGCCGACATGCCGGCGGCGAGTCCGCCCTCGATGTCCCGCTCCCAGCTGTCCCCGACCATCAGTGACGCCTCGGGTGCGGCGCCCAGGCGCTCGAGCAGGCCGAGGAACACCTCAGGCTCGGGTTTGCCCACTCCGAGCTCGCCGGAGATCACCTCGACGGCGAAGGTGGAGGAAAGACCGGCCTGGTCGAGCTTGAGACGCTGGATGTCCGAAGGTCCATTGGTGATCAGGCCCAACGGGTGGCGGGCACCCATCTCGGCGATGGTGTCGTGCATTCCCTCGATGATCGGATGACCCCGACGTTGGGCGTCCTCGAAACGCTGTGCGGCAGAGGACAGCAGCATGGGGTCGTCGACGCCGACGGCCGCTCCTATCGCCCTCCATGCCTTGATCCGGTAGGTGGGCGCCCAAGCGACGAGGCCGGCCACTGAGTGGTGATTGCCCTCGAAGGTCGACCAGAGCCCTTCCCACGACGCAAAGCCGAGCTCGACGCATCGTTGGTAGTCGCCACCCGTCTTCCACACCGAACGGGCGGCCTCGAGGGCGGTCTGCTCGGATGCCACCGGGTCGATACCGGGCAGCGTGCCGAGCGCCTCGCGCAGCGACGCCATGGCGTAGGACTCCTCGACGATGAGCGTGTCGTCGAGGTCGAAGACCACAGCTCGGGTAGTCACGTGGGCGATGGTAGCAACGGGCGCGGCAGGTGCTTTCCGCACCGATACCGGCATTGAACGCACCACTCCCGACCTCGCTCGGTACCAACTCCCGCCAGGATCAGGCGGTCGAGTACTTCCGGATCCGCCGGATCACCTCGTCGACGACACCGCTGGTCGATGCCCCACCTCCGAGGTCGAAGGTGCGGACCCCATCGGCCGCCGCACCGAGGGTCGCATCGCGGATGGCCGTTGCCGCGTCCGAAACAGCATGGCCCTGGACCATCGAGGCATGGTCGAGTGCGGCGGCACACGCCAGCAGCATGGCCATCGGGTTGGCCACGTTCTTGCCCTGCAGCGACGGCGCCGTGCCGTGAGGCGCTTCGGCCATGGCCACAGTGGGATGCAGGTCGTCGTCGAGGGCGAGCAGGACCGACTCGGCCCCGGCGATGGAGCCGAAGAGGGCGAGGACCAGGTCCGACAGGCAGTCGCCGTCGCGGTTGAGGGCCGGAATGACCAATGACTGGTCGTCAGCCTCGGTAAGCAGCCCGGCGTAAGCCGCGTCGATGAGCACGGGACGGTAGGGGACGTCTGGGTGACGTGCGGCGGCCGCGTCCATCTCTTCTTTCAGCATCCCCTCGTAGACCGTCGAGACGGTCCACTTCGGTCCACCGAACACGCAGGCTCCGAGAACTGCAGCGGCCCGGAAGGAGTACTCCGCCACCGAGCGGCACACCGAACGGTCGATGCGCTCGGTCCTCCACGCCTGCTCATCGAACCCGCCGACCGTGCCGGTCCGGCCTTCGTCGGCTCCGTACGCGTCGCCAACGGCCATTCGGACGACCACGATGGGATGGACGACCGGTGCCAGGGGGACCACGCCCGGAATGCGGCGGCCGGTTCGGACGATCACCGAACCACCCACGCCCTCGCGCAGGATCCGGTTGGGCGAGCCGACGTCACCGGTCTCGGGCGGGGTGATCGTCGCGGCTTTCAGGCCGAGCCCGACCTCCACCATGGCCGCAGCGGCCTCGGACACCACCGCGTTCTTCGTCCGTCGCCGGTTTTCGAGGGACAGGTCGAAGCGGATCAGGTCCAGCGGTACCCCGATGACCGAGGGGTCGAGTACCCGGAGCGCCTCGTCGAGGAGCTCCTGGCCCGTCTCGTCACCCTCGCAGACCACCAGCTGCGTGTGTTCGGCCATCATCTCCACCGTCCCACGAATGCCGGCTGCCCGGCCAGTCGTTGATGGGATGCCATTCCGATGGTCGGGAACTCAGGCGGCCGGCGCGGTGTGGTCGGTCACCCACCAGCGTCGCAGGGCGATGACGGTCCAGATCCCCTCGACCACGCCGAAGGGCCACGCTCCCGATGCGAAGCCGTAACTCGAGGACAACGCGCACCCCAGGGCGAAGGCCAGGACGAAGCCGTTGCCCCGTTTCTCCAGGGCGTACATGGTCATCATGAAGGTGAGGGAGACGACGCCGTACAGGGTGAGGGCCATGGCCCAACGTACGGCACGTCGTCCGACGCCGCCAAGATGGGGCGGGTGCGCCTCAGGACGCGAGGGGGAGTACGAACACGGCGATCACGACGAAGTGGACCACCGCCCCGACGATGGTGCAGGCGTGGAACACCTCGTGGTAGCCGAAGATGCCCGGTGCCGGGTTGGGCTTCTTGATGGCATAGACGACGGCTCCGGCCGAGTAGGCGAGGCCCCCGACGAGCAGCAGCGCGAACCCGGTGGGGCCGAGGGCCCGGTAGAGCTGGGGCAGCACGGCGACGGCGGCCCAGCCAACCACCACGTAGGGCAGGGCGATCACCCACTTCGGGGCGTCGAGCCAGAGCTGTCGCAGAGTGATGCCGAGAGCCGCACCGATCCACACGATGAGGAGCACCGCGGTGCGGGCCCACCCTGTCAGAGCGATGCCGGCCACCGCCGTATAGGACCCGGCGATGGCGACGAAGATGGTCGAGTGGTCGGCCCGACGCATCCGGCGGCGGCCGACCGGGCCCCAGGTGTGGCGGTGGAAGAGGGCGCTCACCCCGAACAGCAGCGAGATGGCGCATGCATAGACCAGGCAGATCAGCTTCGAGGAGGTGGTCGGCGCGTCCCACACCAGCCACGCCCCCGACACCAACGAAGCGAAGAAGGCGACCTCGTGGAGGACCCCGCGCAGCTTCGGCTTGACCGGCCCCTCGATGTCGTCATCGTCTGAATCGGCCACGACCGGCGACGCCTCCGGCATCACGCTCACACCTCGACGCCAACGGGACGGGTCGTCGCCACCTCGACGAACCGTTGCAGGATCCGACGACCGACGCTCGCGATCCGAGCGACGTCGGCCTCTGGCAGCGTCACGCCCTCGGGCAGCATCGGCCGCCAGGCTTCGGCCAGGGCGGCGTCCACCTCGACGTGGAATTGGAGGCCGTAGGCGCGGGTCCCTACCCGGAACGCCTGGTGGGGGTAGCGACGGGTGGCAGCCAGATGGACGGCTCCGTCGGGTAGGGAGAAGGTGTCCCGGTGCCAGTGGACGCACGGCACCGTGGTACCGGACAGCCCGTTGTACTCGGGCCCGAGCACCGGATCGCGACGGCCGTCAGCAGTGAACTCGACCTGCCCGATCCCGACCTCCTCCTCCGGACCCGTGGTCACCTGAGCGCCGAGGGCGGCAGCCAGCTGCTGGGACCCGAGGCACACGCCGAGCACGGGGAGGTCGCGGGCCGCAGCTTCGCGGATGAGATCCCGCTCGGGACCCAACCAGGGGTGCTCCTCGTCGTCATGGACCCCCATCGGGCCGCCCATGACCGCCAGGCCGGCGATGTCGTTGGCCGACGGTAGCGCATCGCCCAGGAATAGCCTTGTCACGACCACCTCGTGGCCGGTCTCGCCCAGCACTCGGGCGATCGTCCCCGGACCCTCGTGGGCCACGTGCTGGAGGACGGCCCAGGGGTGTCCCGCCGATCCGGCCGGGAGTTGAGTCACTACGCGGTGTTCACCACGTGGAAGGCCTCGGCGAGATGTCCCTCCGGGAGTCCGGCGGCCAGCGCGGTTCCGGCCATCCATCTCCGGAGCAGCTCGTCGAGGTGCTCGCCCTCGCCGACTTGGCTGCGGTGGGACTTGAGTGCCTTCAGCTTCTGTTCGTAGACGTCGGTGGCGTCGACGACCCGATTGGCCCGCTCCGTCGCCATCACCCACATCTCGGGCACGGTGTGCTCGACCAGACCCTCCTCCAGGAGTTCGGGAAAGGCGAAGGGGTTGCGGGCGTCGGGATAGACCGCGCAGGCCGCCGCCTCGGCCGCGGCCAGGTGGTCCGGATGGCTGGCGTAGATGCGCTCCCAGTTCCGCTCAGGCGATTGGCACACCACCCGGTCGGGACGGACCAGGCGGATGACTCGGGAGATGGAGGCCCGCAACTCGAGGCTGGCCGTGACCCGACCGTCGGGGAACCCGAGGAACGTCACGTCGGTGACCCCGACGGCACGGGCTGCCTCCAGTTGCTCCTCGCGGCGGATGACGGCCATCTCGGCCCGGGTGATCGACTGGTCGGACCCGCCGGCGTCGCCGTCGGTGACGATGCAGTAGGCGACTTCGATGCCCCGGCCGGTCCACGTCGCCACCGAACCGGCGGCGCCGAAGTCGACGTCGTCGGGGTGGGCGGTGACGACCAGGATCTGCCCGACGTCGTCGGATCCGCCGTCGACGGTCATCGGCTCAGGTCGATCGGGCACGCGGTGCTCCTCGGTGGTGACGGGGACGGCGGTCCGCCGGACGGAACCGGCCATGGCCACCGCCCGGGGCAGACGGGTTCAGGACTTCTCGGGGGTCCAGTCGACCAGGTCGGCCAGACGGGGATCGTTGGAGAACATCTCCACGATGGGCATGCGCAGTCCGAGCCGGGTCTGGATCCGCTCGATCTCCAGGACCTGATTCCACTGGACGAGCGAGACGACCAGGCCGGCCGAACCGGCCCGGGCGGTGCGACCGGAGCGGTGGAGGTAGGCCTTGTGATCTTCCGGCGGGTCGAAGTGGATGACCACGTCGACGGCATCGATGTGCAGGCCACGGGCGGCGACGTCGGTGGCCACGAGGACGTGGAGCTTGCCCTCGGTGAAGTCCTTCAGGGTCCGTTCACGGTTGGCCTGGCGGAGGTCGCCATGGATAGCACCGGCCTTGACGCCTTCCTTGCCCAGCTGCTCGACCAGCCGGTCACAGCCGTGCTTGGTGCGCACGAACACGAGAACCTTGTCGGCGCTGCGGCAGATGGCGGCGCAGACCTTCACCCGGTCCATCTGGTGGACCTCGATGAACCGGTGCTCCATGGCCTCGACCGTGTTCGTCGGCGAGGCGACCTCATGGAGGACGGGGTCGTTCATGTAACGGCTGACCAAGCGGTCGACAGCACCGTCCAACGTGGCGGAGAACAGCAGGGTCTGGTGCTCGCGTTCGAGGCGGCGCAGTACCCACTCGACCTGGGGCATGAAGCCCATGTCGGCCATGCGGTCGGCTTCGTCGAGCACCAGGGTCTCGAGGTCGGCGACGGACAGCTCGCCGCGGTCGCCCAAGTCGATGAGACGGCCGGGGGTGGCAATGATCACGTCCACTCCCCGACCGAGCTTCTTGATCTGACGCTCGATGTCAGCGCCGCCGTAGACGGCGACGGTCTGGAGGCCGGCGGCCTCGGCCAGGGGCTCGAACACCTCGCTCACCTGGACGGCGAGCTCGCGGGTCGGGACGAGCACGAGCGCCTTCGGGCGGCCCGGCTCGGTGGCCGGCGAGGCCATGGTGCGCTGCAGGAGCGGCACGCCGAACGCCAGGGTCTTGCCGGAGCCGGTCTTGGCCTTGCCGCAGACGTCACGGCCGGCCAGAGCGTCGACGACGGTCATGGCCTGGATGGCGAAGGGGGCGCGGATGCCCTGTTCCTCCAGGGCGGCCACGATGGCGGGGTCCACGCCGAGCTCGGCGAAGGACTTCTGCTGGTCAGGTGCGAGTGCGTCAGGATCGGTCCCGACGGCATTCTCCACGGCGCGATCCGACGGATCGGTGATGGTGGTCATGGGGTTCAGAAGCTCTCTCTCATCGTTCATCGACGGCCGAGGCCGACCGTCAGCACCGTGCTAGTCACGGCTGCGTGCGGGCCCGCCTCGGGTCATTGTCCGAGCCGCTGTGCGGGCCAGGAGAACAGGATGAGGAAGACCCCGGTGGTGGGCACTCACCCGACCACGGTCCCCAGTGTACCCGGCAACCCCCTATACGGCGGGTCAACGGGGCGATGAGCAGGGACGACCGGTCCCCATGGGTGGCGACGATGGGCCCTGCTCGGGTCCCGCCGACCGCCTGCCTCAGGTGGCCGACGGCTCCCGGTAGACCTCGGCGCCGGACTCGAGGAACTCGGCCGACTTCTCCTTCAGGCCGATCTCGACGGCGGTGGCCAGGTCCATTCCCTTGCCCTCGGCGTAATCCCGGACATCCTGACTGATCCGCATGGAGCAGAACTTCGGGCCGCACATCGAGCAGAAGTGGGCGGTCTTGGCCGGGGCGGCGGGCAGAGTCTCGTCGTGGAACGAACGGGCCGTCTCGGGGTCCATGGCCAAGTTGAACTGGTCCTCCCACCGGAACTCGAACCTCGCCTTGGACAGGGCGTCGTCCCAGGACTGGGCACCGGGATGACCCTTGGCCAGGTCGGCTGCGTGAGCGGCGATCTTGTAGGCGATCATCCCCTGCTTGACGTCCTCCAGGTTCGGGAGGCCGAGATGCTCCTTCGGGGTCACGTAGCAGAGCATGGCGGTCCCGGCCATGCCGATGACGGCGGCGCCGATGGCCGAAGTGATGTGGTCATAGCCCGGAGCCACATCCACCGTCAACGGGCCGAGCGTGTAGAAGGGCGCGTCATGGCAGACCTCCTTCTGCAGTGTGACGTTCTCCACGATCTTGTGCAGCGGGACATGGCCCGGACCCTCGATCATCACCTGGACATCGTGACGCCAGGCGATCTCGGTGAGCTCGCCCAAGGTCGAAAGTTCGGCGAACTGGGCCTCGTCGTTGGCGTCGGCGATCGACCCGGGACGGAGCCCGTCACCGAGGGAGAAGGCGACGTCGTACGCGGCCATGATCTCGCAGATCTCCTCGAACCGGGTATAGAGGAAGTTCTCGGAGTGGTGGGCCAGGCACCAGGCGGCCATGATCGAACCGCCCCGGCTGACGATGCCGGTCATCCGCCTGGCCGTCATCGGCACGTAGCGGAGCAGCACGCCGGCATGGATGGTGAAGTAGTCCACCCCCTGTTCGGCCTGCTCGATGAGCGTGTCGCGGTAGAGGTCCCAGGTCAGTTCCTCGGGAGCTCCGTCCACCTTCTCCAGAGCCTGGTAGATCGGCACCGTGCCGATCGGCACCGGCGAGTTCCGCAGGATCCACTCGCGCGTGGTGTGGATGTCCGGGCCGGTCGACAGGTCCATGACCGTGTCGGCGCCCCACCGGGTGGCCCACGTGAGCTTCTGGACTTCTTCCTCGATGGAGGAGGACACCGCCGAGTTCCCGATGTTGGCGTTGACCTTCACCAGGAACTTCGAGCCGATGATCATCGGCTCCGATTCGGGGTGGTTGATATTGGCCGGCAGGATCGCCCGTCCAGCGGCAATCTCCTCGCGGACCAGTTCGGCGGGAACGCCTTCGCGAGTGGCCACGAACTGCATCTCCGGTGTCACCTCCCCCTCGCGGGCGTAGTGGAGCTGAGTGACCGGAGTGCCCGCCGACCGCAGCGGTCGGCGGCCGTCGGTCGGGAAGGCGACCGGGCCATCGCCGTCGCGGCGCACCGCGGCCCGGCCGTCGTCGCGTCGGTTGACCGGTCGGCCCTCGTATTCGACGACGTCGGACCGCGCCGCGATCCACTTCCGACGGAGGGAGGGAAGCCCGACCGTCGGGACCGAGCCCGGGCCCGAGGTGTCGTAGAGACGCAGCGGCTCGTTGGGGGTGGCCCCGTCACGGCCCGGCGAGTCGGCGAGGGCGACTTCGAGGAAGGGGACGCGCACGTCGTTGGGTCCGTCCACATACACCTTGGTCCGGTTGTGGGCCCGCAGGGCCGCGGTGACGGTGGGGTCGGGAGGTGTCGTCTCGTCGGTCATGGTTATCCCTTCGCACGGATCGCTGCCCGAGTCTCCCACGACGCACGCCCGGCTTCATCCGGTCTGTGCCATCGTGGGGACGGAACGACCGGGCATGCGGCTCGGTAGCCGGGCCAGGTGTCCCGACGCCCTTTCGCGCCGGGACCTCCGAACACGAAAGGAACCCCATGGGAAAGCTCGATGCAGGCGACACAGCCCCCGACTTCACCTTGCCTGACCAGGACGGCAAGCCGGTCGCCCTCAAGGATTTCGCCGGCCGCCAGGTAGTCGTCTACTTCTATCCGAGGGACGACACCCCGGGCTGCACCAAGGAGGCCTGCCAGTTCAACGACAACCTGTCGGCCTTCAAGCGGGCGAAGGTACCGGTCCTCGGGATCTCGGGCGACACCGCGGCCAAGCACCAGAAGTTCCGTGAGAAGTACGGGCTCAAGTTCCCGCTGCTGACTGACGCCGACCACGAGGTCGGTGAGGCCTACGGAGCCTGGGGCGAGAAGACCATGTACGGCAAGAAGATGATCGGCGTCATCCGCTCCACATTCTTGATCGCCGCCGACGGGACGATCGCCCGGTCCTGGTACCACGTAAAGGCCGACGGCCACGCCGCCAAGGTCCTGGAGGAGCTCAAGGCCTGACCCGATCGCAACTCCAGCACGACACTCATGGTCGCCGGGGGTGGCTGCGATGGGTGGCTGCCGGGCATACCCCAACAAGTTGGGGTACCGCTCCGATGTCACCACGCCCACACTGGGTCCATGACCATCACAGAGCAGAACAAGGCCACCGTTTCCCGATTCATCGACGCGCTCTTCACCCGGGGCGATCTCGGTGCCGTCGACGAGTACCTCGCCTACTGCTTCGTCAACAACGATCCTCCCTTCGGTGCGAGCTCGGCCCGCGAGGGGATGCGACAAGCGGCATCGATGTTCCGGGCCGTTTTCCCCGACTGGCACAGTGACCTGCACCTCCTCGTTGCTGAGGACGACACCGTGGTCGAGGTATTCACGGCATCGGGCACCCACACGGGTGGCGACATCATGGGAGTAAAGGCATCGGGCGCGACCGTCACCCTCGGGGGGATAAACGTGTTCCGCCTGAGCGAGGGACTGATCGTGGAGCGTTGGGGACGGCTGGACGACCTCGGCTTCATGCAGCAGCTCGGTCTGGTCCCCGTTCCGTGAGCGCCACACAGCTCATCGACCGGATCGACGGTCCGCCAGGCTGTGAGCAGGGCGTTCGGGCGTAGCATCGCCTCGTGATGCCATCCACGTGGAAACAGGGTGCGATGGCCATCGAGCGCCTCCCCGACGATGGTCTTGATGTCGCGGGTTTCCGGACAGAGTCACTTCGGCTGCTGCGCACGCTGCTGAGCATCGACGCGGCGTTCTACGCATCCGTCGATCCGGCAACGATGCTGTTCACCTCCGCGTCGGCTGAAGGACCCCTGGCTGCAGTGGCACCGCAGTTCCTCGAAAACGAGTTCGGTCGTGTCGACGTGAACAAGTTCGCCGATCTGGCCCGGTCGACGGATCCGATCGGTTCCCTCGACCGCTCCACCGAGGGGCATCGCCCGAGCAGCGCCCGCTACCGGGAGGTGATCTCCCCGCTCGGTCTCGGTGACGAACTCCGAATCGCCCTGCGCTCCGGTGGACGTTGCTGGGGCGTGCTGTGCCTCCATCGGGAGCAGGGACCACTGGGGTTCGCCGAGCCGGAGCTCGATCTGCTCCGCCGACTCGGTCCTCACCTGGCTGAAGGGTTGCGTCGAGGTATCGCCCTGTACCCGGGAGTGCCGGATGCATCCCCCGGGGGAGGCCCGGGAATCGTGATCCTGGGATCTGACCTCTCCGTGATCTCGATCAATGCCCAGGCCGAGCACTGGTTGGCCATTCTCGACACGACCGATTGGGACCCACGTTCCGAGTTGCCCCTGTCGATCTATGCCGCGGCAGCCCATGCCGTACGGCTGGACGTGCAGGAGGACGCTCCTCCGCCGGCATCACGGATCCGCCGGGCCCGAGGCGGATGGATCTCGGTGCACGCGTCTCTGCTCAAAGGAGAGGACAGCGGTCGGGTCGCCGTCATCCTCGACGCGGCGAACTCGTCCCAACTGAGTTCGCTGGTACTCGCCGCGCACGGACTCACCCCTGCGCAGAACCGGGTGGCCGCCCTGGTGATCCAGGGACGGTCCACCGGATCCATAGTGGACGAGTTGCACATCTCTTCGAACACGGTGCAAGAGCACCTGCGTGCCGTCTTCGACAAGTTCGGGATCGGGAGCCGGAGGGAGCTGGTCGAAGCCGTCTCCGGTCGCCCTCACTGAGGCCGGGTCGATCCGGCTCCTCACACCTGGTGGGCGGGACACCACCACGTCGTCCGGCCCCCCACCGTCGTCCGAACCAGCGGGTACCCGTCCTTCGGGCACATGCTTCCCGGGTGGCGCTCGTCCATGAGGTCACCGAGGTGGGAACCGCCACGTTCCGTCAGGTCGGCCAGGGTGCGCGCCAGGTGGCGATGGAGTCGCCTGACCTCGGTTGGCGTCAACGAGGCGGCCGGTCGGAGCGGCGACAGGCCGGCACGCCACAACACCTCGTCGGCTATCAGGTTGCCGATCCCGGCCACCCGCGACTGGTCGAGCAGCCGGGCCTTCAGTGGCGCGGTGGACCCGGCCAGGGCCCGGCCCAGGCCGGCCACACCCAGTGAGGCGGCATCGGGTCCCAGGTGGGAGACGTCGGGGTCGAGGGTCACGCCTCCGAGCCGCCGTGGGTCGTGAACCACCAACCGGCCGCCGTCGGCGAAGGTCACCGACCAGCGTTCCCACACCGGGTCGTGACGGGTGGCGGAGTACAGGAGACGCCCGACCGGGTCGTCGCCGTCGACCAGGAGCGACCCGGTCATCCCGAACCGCACGCCCACCACCGGGCCGTCGTCGACGTCGAGCAGCAGAAGCTTGCCGATCCGTCGGGCCCCCGTGAATCGCCGTCCCACCAGGGCCGAGTCCAGCAGCGGTCCGGACGTCGCACCCTTGATGAACCAGGGATCCGGCGAGTCGACCGAGGCCACCCTCCGTTCGAGCGCGCCCTCGGCCAGGGTCCGGTAGCGCTCCACTTCGACAAGTTCGGGCACGACCCGAGGGTACCCATACGGCGACCGGGCGGGGACCGTCCGGGGGTCGACAGTAGGGTGTGCCACATGCCGCCCGAAAAGCCGCACTGGACAGAACTGCTCAACGAAGTCGTTACCTCGGGGCTGTGCACCGGGTGCGCGGCGTGTGTGGTGGCCTGCCCCTACGACGTTCTCTCCTACGACGACACCGGTGGGCGTTACAAGCCGTTCCACATCGACGCCGAAGGCGGACCCGACAGCTGCACCCACGGGGTCAAAGGCTGCACGATGTGCACGAGGGCGTGCCCCCGCTTCCGCCTGTGGGAGACCGAGATCGACACCCACCTCCACGGTCGCGAGCGCACCGACGAGGAGGTGGCCGGTATCTCCTCGGATGTGCTGCTGGTCCGGGCCACCGACCCCGAGGTGCACACCGCCGGCCAGGACGGTGGCCTCGTCTCGGCACTGCTCATCTGGGCCCTCGAGCACGACGTCATCGACGCCGCCCTGGTGTCCGACCTCGAGGGCGACGGCTCCACTTGGAAGGCCAAGCCGACAGTGGCGACCACCCGGGAGCAGGTCCTGGCCGCCGCAGGGTCCCGCTATACCTACTCGGCCAATCCCCTCGCCTACCCCCTCGCCATCGAGGCCGGCGCCGAGCGCATCGCCCTGGTCGGCATGGGCTGCCAGTCGTCGGCGCCGCCGGTCATGCAGGCCCGCAAAGCCGGCAAGATCGCCCGGCGGCTGTCGCTGACCATCGGGCTGATGTGCTCGAAGACATTCGACGACGCCATCTTTCCCGAGCTGTTCGAGGCCAAGTACGGGATCGCCCGGGCCGACATCGCCAAGATGAACATCAAGGGCGTCTTCCAGGTCTGGACCAAGGACGGCGGATTCCACGAGATCCCGCTCAAGGAGGCCCACGCCTGGACCCGCGAAGGCTGCACCACCTGCCCGGACTTCGCGGCCGAGCACGCCGACATCTCGACGGGGGGCATCGGTGCGTTCAACGACTGGACCCTGACCATCGTGCGCACCGACAAGGGCCGCGACCTCCTTCAGGGCATGATCGACGACGGCTCGGTCGAGACCCGGCCGGGCGACGACGACCCGGGGGCCATCGCCCTCCTCCACCGCCTGGCCAAGGTGAGCCGCAGGCGGTGGCCGGAGACGGCCGTCCCCATGCCCCGCCGATTGCCCGCGACCACTTCCTGAACCCCTAAAGGTATCTTGGCGGCCTGACGACGTCATAAGGGTCCAAAGACTCTCTTATCCCTACGGGGACCCGGACGTAGGGTGGAATCTTGCAGGTCGAACACTTCTCCTTCTTCTCCATCGGACGCCTCGCCGTCCGCTACCGATGGCTGGTCGTCGTTGCCTGGATTGTCGCCACGGTCGCCCTGACCCTCTTCCTACCCGGGATCTCAAGCGTCGAGAAGAACAGCAACTCGCAGTTCATACCGAGCACCATGCCGAGCCAGGAGGCGGCCCGGCTGACCTCACCGTTCCGTTCGACGACGACGTCCGAAGCCATGCTGGTGGCCGCCACCACCTCGGGTCGACTGTCGGCCGTCGATATCTCCGCCATCGACCGGGTGGAGGATGCCGTGGCCGGCATCCCCTTGGTGGCCAGCGTCCGGGACCAGGGCACCTCTGCCGACGGACGGGCCCGCCAGGCCCAGGTCATCCTGGACGTGCCGCCGGGCCCTACCGGCCCGGTCGTCAACCGGTTGATAGCCGACATCCGCCACGAGTTCGCCATCGTCGGTCTTCCCCCCGGCCTGGCCGTCCACCTGACCGGTGATGCCGCCAAGGCCGTCGACCAGCAGAACCAGCAGGGCAAGACCCAGGAGATGACCGAGATCCTGTCGGTCCTGTTCATCCTGCTCCTACTGTTCTTCACCTTCCGTGCGCTCCTGGCCCCGTTCGTAGCCCTGCTCCCCTCGGCCGTCGCCCTGATCGCCGCGGAGCCGCTGATCGCCGCGTCGAGTCACATCGGCGTGCAGGTCTCCGATCTCACCCCGGTGCTTCTGGTGGTAGTGATGCTCGGAGCCGGCACCGACTACGGGCTCTTCCTCATCTTCCGCCTCCGCGAAGAGATCCGGAAGGGACTGTCCCCCCACCATGCGGTGGCCTTCTCGCTGGCCAAGGTCGGCGAATCGATCACGTTCTCCGGACTGACCGTCATTGCCGCCCTGTGCACCGTGGTCATCGCCACCTTCGGGCTCTACCAGGGGTTTGGCCCGGCGCTGGCCATCGGGATCGGCATGGCTCTGCTAGCCAACCTCACCTTGCTGCCGGCCCTGCTGGCCATCTTCGGCCGGGCCGTCTTCTGGCCTCGGATCCCGGTGGCCGGACAGGTGAAGCGGGGGACCTGGGGGCAGATCGCCTCCCGCGTCGTGGGCCATCCGATTCGGACCCTGGTCATCGGTCTGGTTGTCCTCGGCGGCCTGTCGCTCGCCATGTTGGCCTACTCCCCCACCGGATTCGACTCCACAGCCGTTCCCCCGGCGGCCGACTCGGCCAAGGGCCAGGCGCTGCTGGCCGCCCACTACCCGGCGGCCGATTCAGACCCGACGAACGTGGTCTTCGCGCTACCCGACCCGGTCTGGGACCACCCCGAGGCGCTCGCCACCGCCACCAACGGCCTGCGGACCTCCGGCCAGTTCTCCTCGGTAGCCTCCGCCCTCGACTCGAACGGGACCGCAGTGTCGCCCAGCGACCTGGCCAGTGCCCACCAACAGCTGGCGGCCTACGGGCCGGCGGCGGACCTGCCCGCGGTCCCACCGGCCGGTTACACCGGTTCGCTCACCACCTACGCCGCCTACGTGGCGTCCGCGCAGTACATCAGTGGCGACGGCCGGACCCTGCTGTTTCCGACCTCGCTGGCTGCCGGGCCGTCGTCCAGCACGGCCGCGGCATCCGCCATACCCGAAGTGCGGGGTACGGTCGCCTCGGTGGCGCGGACCATCGGGGCCACGTCGTCCGGGGTTGACGGCTTCGCGCCGCTGGCCGCCGACGTCGGGTCGCTCTCCATGGGCGACCTGCTACGGATCATCCCGATCGTGATGCTGGTGCTCGCCTTGCTGCTGGCCGTGGTGCTCCGCAGCCTGATGGCCCCGCTCTACCTTGTCGCCACCGTAGCCCTGTCCTACTTGGCATCGCTGGGCTTCACCGTCCTGGTGTTCGTGGTCATCGGGGGCCAGGACGGTATCAACTTCGTCCTGCCGTTCTTCATGTTCATCTTCATCATGGCCCTCGGTCAGGACTACAACATCCTGGTCATGACCCGGATCCGCGAGGAGGCCCACTTCGCCCCGACCAAGATCGCGGTGCGCCACGCCGTTGAGGCGACCGGCACCACCGTCACGTCGGCCGGCCTGATCCTGGCCGGGACGTTCGGGGTGCTGACGGCCACCGGCGACACCCAGATCGTGGAGATCGGCGTCGGCCTGGCCGCCGGCATCCTGATCGACACGTTCTTCGTCCGGACCATGCTTGTCCCGTCGATTGCGGTGTTGCTCGGGCGGTGGAACTGGTGGCCGTCGCACCTGTCGCACGAGGACCGCGACCACGGCACCCTGGTTCCCAGTCCCGAGTGGCCGGTGGGAGCCGAACTGGCGGCCGGCCGCAGCGGCGGACCGAGTACGGTGAGCGGTCGTGGCCAGCCGACCCAAACCCTCTGAGCGACCCACGGTCGTTCTGCTCGTGCGGCACGGGAAGACGCCGACGACCGGCCAGGTGCTCCCCGGTCGGGCCAAAGGACTCCACCTGTCAGACGAGGGACGGGACCAGGCCGAGCAGGTGGCCGAGCGGATCGGCACGCTGGCCGCGGGCAAGCGGGGCGGACCGGTCGCGGTCTACGCGTCGCCACTGGAGCGCACCACCGAGACGGCCCGACCCATCGCCAAGCGGATCGGCCTCCGGGTCCGCGCCGACCAGGGCCTCCTCGAATGCGACTTCGGCGAGTGGACCGGCGCCAAGCTCGCCGACCTGGCGAAGAAGGCGGAGTGGACCACCGTCCAACGCAACCCCAGCGGCTTCCGCTTCCCGGGGGGCGAGTCGTTCCTCGAGATGCAGACCCGGATGACCTCAGCGCTGTCCCGGCTGGTCGCCCGCCACCCCGGCGAGACGGTCGTCGCCGTCTCCCACGCCGATCCCATCAAGGCCGTGGTGGCCCAGGCCGCCGGCACCCCGCTCGACCTGTTCCAGCGCCTGACCGTGGCCCCGTGCTCGGTGTCGGCCATCGCCTACACCGGCGGCGGACCCTTCGTGCTGACCGTCAACTCCACCGCCTCGTTGCAGTCTCTGGCGATCGCGTGAGGCGTCCGGCCACAAGGAGCGTCCGCCCGTGACCGAGGCCTACGACCTGTCCGCCGAACGACTGTGCGTCGGCACCGTCGGCCCGGTGGGCAGCCGCCTCTTTCTGCTCCAGATACGCGGCGGGTCAACGGTCCTCACCTTGAAGATCGAGAAGCTCCAGGTGGCGGCCATGGCTGAGACCCTGGCCCAGGTGGTCAGGGACCGGGAACGGCCCGGCCACCTGCCCGACGACCAACCGCTCGAGGAAGCCGCGGAGCCCGCCTGGGCCGTCGGGACCATCGGGATCTCATTCGACGAGGTCGAGGACCGTGTGGTCCTGGTCATCGAGGAACTCGTCCCCGAGGGCGAAGTGGGGGCCATCGCCCGGGTGTCGGTCACCCGCGAGCAGGCCGCTGCCTTCTCCATACAGGCCACCCGCCTGGTCGAGGCCGGACGGCCGCCCTGCCCCCTCTGCGGCTCGCCACTCGATCCCTCCGGACACGAATGCCCGCGGACCAACGGCCACCGTCCTCCGGTCGTGTGAGCGGGTGGCGGCCCGGTTCAGGTCCGTCGCTGGAGGAGGCCGCCGAGCTCCTGACGACCTGTGAGCTGGTCATCGAGGGCCGCCTGCCCTGGAGTTCCAACCTGACCTTCCTGGTCAGCCTGGACGGCACCGACGGGCCAGATGTCGACGACGGACCGGGACCCGTGCAGGCTGTCTACAAGCCCCACCGGGGTGAGCAGACCCTGTGGGACTTTCCCGACGGGCTGTTCCGCCGTGAGGTCGCCGCCTTCCAGTTGTCGGAGGCCCTGGGATGGGGCCTGGTCCCACCGACCGTTGTGCGCGACGACGCCCCGTTCGGGACCGGCTCGGTGCAGTTGTTCCTCGAGGCCGACTACGAGCGCCACTACTTCACGCTCCTCGAGGACGGCGGACGGGAGGGTGAGCTCGAGACGTTCTGCGCCTTCGACGTCGTGGCCAACAACGCGGACCGCAAGAGCGGCCATGTCCTCGTGGCTGCCGACCAGCGCCTCTGGGGTATCGACCACGGCCTGTGTTTCCATGTGCAGCACAAGCTGCGCACCGTCATCTGGGACTTCGCCGACCAGGAGGTGCCCGGGTGGATCGTGGACGACCTCGAGCGACTGGTGACCGACGGGCTGCCGGACGACCTGGATGCACTGCTGTCAGGGGCCGAGGCCAAGGCGGTGCTCAACCGGGCTGCGCGGCTGGCCGCTGTCGGGGTCTTTCCCGAGCCCATCGGCGACCGTCCCCCCTACCCGTGGCCCCTCGTCTGATCCGACAAGTCGCGTGATCGGACGACTCGTGCCATTCGACAAGTCATCTGACCTGACAGGCCGCCGGGTCAGGCCGGCAGGCTCACGTGTGCAGACCGGTGCCGCCGATTTCCGGCGTCAGCTGTACGTGCAACACCGCCTGGAGGTTGCCGGCCACCGCGGCGGCCAGGCGGGCACCACCGGCCGGGGTCAGGTGGATACCGTCCGGGGTGCGCACGTTGACCTCGGTGCCCGAGGCGTCGGGCAGGAACGACGCGAACGCCCCTTTCTTGTCACCCAGCGACAGGACCGACGAGAGGTAGCTGGCACCACGGTCCCGTGTCTGGGCGACCTGGGCGGCGACCAGGCCGTTCAGGTGCTTGAGGGCGGCATCGAGGCCCGGGTCCTGCATGGGCGGCATGCCGACCCACAGCACGTGGGCCCCCGCAGCGTTGGCCTCGGCGATGAAGGCGGCCACCCGGGCCGAATAGGCGGCGTCCCAGCCTGGCTGGCCGAACCGCAGGCTGCCGTCCGGGGTCACCAGTCCCTGGGGGTCATTGGCCCCAATCATGACCACCACCAGGTTCGGCTGCTGGTTGGTCAGGTCGACCTGGAGTTCGGCCGGCCAGTTGAAGTAGTCGGGCCGGGTGAGTCCGGTGTCGATGCGGCCGTCGAGGTAGGTGGTGACATCGCCGTAGGCGGCGAAGGTATTGACGAGGGGTTGGCCGAGGTCGAGGCCCACCGAGTCGCCGACGATGAGCACCTTGAGCGGATTGGCCGGCGTCGGGTAGTAATCGAGCGGTGGCAGGGTGGTTGACGTCGGGGTGCCGTTGACCGTGGTCGGGAGTGGCTTCGGCTTGGGCTTGCGGGTGGTCACGGCCAGCGAGGGACCCCCGCCCGGAGTGCGGCCGAGCGCTCGGTCGGTCGACCCGACCACCGACGACAGCCCGAGCGTGCGGCTGAGCGCCGCTACCGGGCCGACCACGTCGAGCGAGACCGTCCGTCGGGTGCCGAGCGGCGACACCTGGGCCGAGTGCTGGAGGCTCGGCGCGTCGAGCAGGAACCACAGTCCGAAGCACACGAGCCCGATGATGAGTGCCCGCGTCCAAGGGACGCCCCGGAAGGGCAGCCGCTCCCAGAAGGGGTGGTCGCCCCTTCCGACGGGCTGGTCGCTGGCCGGCCCGGACTCCGGCGGCCGGTAGGCATCGGGGTTGGACCAGTCGTAGGCCGCCACGCCATCGTCGGGCGTGGGAGTGGTCGGGGGCGGGGTGGTGGGCAACGTCAGAACCGGTAGTAGATGAAGGGGGCCACGCCCTGGGGACCGAGTGTGGTGATGGCCAGGAGCACCAGACCCAGTATGCCGCCCTGCACCAGCGGGCGGCGGGCGGCGAAGACCGCCAAGCCCCGGGTCAGCCAGCCGTCCGGCAGGTACTGGCTGGCGATGCCGACCACGATGGCGAGGAACGCCAGAGGGGTGACCAGCGGCGCCGAGCCCCAGCCGACGAAGAGGCGGCTCAGCATGGCGAAGGCGTCGCCGAGAGTGTCGGCCCGGAAGAAGAGCCAGCCGAGGCAGACGATTTGGAACGTGACGAAACGCGCCCAGGCCACCCGGCCCCGGCCTTCCGGCTCGGCCGGCAGCCCGCGGGCCACCCGGACGGCACGCCGCCGACGGCCGATGACCTGGCCGACCCCGTGGTAGGCGCCCCAGATGACGAACGTCCACGATGCGCCGTGCCACAGGCCGCCGAGCAGCATGGTCACCATGATGTTCACCGAGATGCGCCACTCGGGACCCCGATTGCCGCCGAGGGGGATGTAGAGGTAGTCCCGCAACCAGAACGACAAGGTGATGTGCCAGCGGCGCCAGAAGTCCTGTAGGTCGATCGCCGTGTACGGGCGCTTGAAGTTGACCGGAAAGCGGAAGCCCATGAGCAGTGCCAGGCCGATCGCGATGTCGGTGTAGCCGCTGAAATCGGCGTAGATCTGGACGGCATAGCCCCAGATGGCGAACAGCACCTCGAGGGCGGAGTGCTGGTGGGGGTTGGCGAACACCGGGTCCACCACATAGGTGGACAGGTACGAGGAGAGCACGACCTTCTTGGCCAGTCCGGCCGAGATCAGCCAGAACGCCTCCACGTAGTGCACGTCGTTCGGGTCGCGCATGTTGCGGATCTGGGGCAGCAGTTCGGTGCCCCGGACGATGGGGCCGGCGATCAGGTGGGGGAAGAAGGCCAGATAGACGGTGACGTCGATGCCCCGGGCCGGCCGGAGTACGCCGCGGTAGATGTCGATCACATAGCTGATGGCCATGAAGGTGAAGAACGAGATTCCCACGGGCAGGGTGACGGTGAGTAGGGGTATGGGCCGGCCGAGGCCGAGGGCGTGGGTGACGTTGTCGACGTTCACGGCCACGAACCCGAAGTACTTGAACCATCCGAGCAGGCCGATGAGGAGGGCGACGGTGACCCATAGGGTCACTCGCCGCCGGGTGCCGGTCGCCGGGTGGACGAGCCTTCCGCCGGTGAAGGCGATCGCGGTCGAAGCAGCGAGCAGGAAGATGAAGCGCCAGTCCCACCACGCGTAGAACACGTAGCTCGCCAGCACCATGAACGCCTTCCACGCCCCCGCATACGGGACGAGCAGCCACTGCACCGTGAATACCACGGCGAAGAAGATGGCGAAGTCGATGGTGGGAAAGAGCACGTGACCGTCGTTCGGACAGGGGGTGGGCGCCGTCGACCGCCGGATGGTGGTCTGGTGCGGACACTACCCGGTGGGTCCTTGACCCCCGGTGATGACCCGGGCAGGTTCGCAGCCACCTTCCGTGGCGCCGAGGGGCCGTCCCGTCGGACGGTCCGATGGCCGAACCCCGGGCGACACCACGACAGGTGGCGGGAACGTCAGACGACCTGCGGCCGGGGCCGCAGGTCGTCGTCGTACGTCATGGTCGAGCACCCGTCCCCGGGTCGGGGACCGGTGCTCGGGGTCAGCCCCGGGCCTGGAGGGCCTCGATGAGCTTCGGGATGACCTTGTGCACGTCACCGACGATGCCGAGGTCGGCCACCTGGAAGATCGGGGCGTCCTGGTCCTTGTTGATGGCCACGATGTTCTTCGAGTTCTTCATGCCCACCATGTGCTGGGTGGCACCCGAGATCCCGCAGGCCATGTAGACGGTGGGCTTCACCGTCTTGCCGGTCTGGCCGACCTGGTGGGAGTAGGGCACCCATCCGGCGTCGACGATGGCGCGGCTTGCGCCGGCTGCACCGTGGAGGAGGGTGGCCAGCTGCTCGATGAGGACGTACTGCTCCTTCTCGCCCAGTCCACGGCCGCCAGAGACGACCACGTCGGCCTCGTCCAGCTTCGGGCCGGTGCGCTCCTCGACATGGCGGGCCACGATGCGCGCCGAGTTCGATGCCCCGGTGTCCGGTGGGGTGGCGGCCGCGACGGCGGCAGCTGCTCCACCCGACGCCTCGGCCGGGAACGACTTGGCCCGGATCACGAAGATCCCGGGGCCCTCAGCGGTGAATCGGGCGGTCAGCATCTCGGCGCCGCCGAAGATGGCGTGCTGACTGGCCAGTCCACCGTCGACCTCGGTCAGACCGACCACGTTGGTCAGCACCGGGCGGTCGACCTTGACCGACAGGCGGCCGGCGACGTCACGACCGTCGTAGGAGGCGGGCAGCAGGACGGCGTCCGGGCCGGTGCCGGCCGTCACGGCGGCGGCGATGGCCGCAGCCACCGGGGCGCCGGGCAGCGCACCGGCGAGATCGCCCACGTCGTGGACGGTGGTGGCGCCGTACTCACCCAGAGTCCCGGCGGCGGACGCGCCGCCGTCCCAGACGACGGCCTCCACCATGTCGGCGAGGGTGCGGGCGTGGCTGACCAACTCGAGGGAGGGGGTCGTGGGGGCGCCGTCGACCACTTCGACGACGACCCAGATCTTGGCAATAGACATGTTCGTGTTCTCCTGTACCAGGCCCTAGATGACCTTGAGCTGCTCGAGGAACTCGATCACCCGCAGGTGACCCTCGCCCTCGTCGACGACGAGTTCACCGGACGCCCGGGCCTCGGCTGGAACGACCTCGGTGATCTCCTGGCGCGCACCTGCTGCCCCGACCTGCCCGGCATCGAGCCCGAGGTCGGCAACGGTCAGGTTGTCGACCGGCTTGGACTTGGCGGCCATGATCCCCTTGAAGGAGGGGTAGCGGGGCTCGACCACGCCGGCGGTCACGGTGACCACCGCGGGGAGCGGGCACTCGACCTCGTCATAGCCGGCCTCGGTCTGGCGCTCGACCTTGACCGAGTTGCCGGTCACCTCGACCTTCTTGGCGAACGTGACCGAGGGGAGGCCGAGGAGCTCGGCGATCTGGACCGGGGTGGTTCCGGTGTACCCGTCGGTGGATTCGGTGGCGGCCAGGATCAGGTCGGGCTCCGCCCGCTTGATGGCGGCGGCCAGCACCTTGGCGGTGCCGAGTGCGTCAGAGCCGGCCAGGATGGGATCACTGATCAGGATGGCCTTGGCCGCGCCCATGGCCAGCGCGGTACGCAGGCCCGACACCTCCCCGTTGGGGGCCATGGAGACGAGGGTCACCTCACCGCCACCGGCGGCATCGGCCAGCTGCAGGGCCATCTCGACGCCGTAGGCATCGGAATCGTCCAGGATCAGCTTCCCGTCACGGACAAGGTTCTTCGTCCCCGGATCGAGTGCCGGCGGAGCGGCGGGATCGGGGATCTGCTTTACACAGACAACGACGTTCATGACCGTGCATTGTTGACGAAAACCGACCCTTTCGACCAATCGGGGCCTCATCCCAGGTCAGCGGGGTCCAACCCCAGGTCAGGAGGTTCTCCCGTTGGACCTGGGGTGGGGTCCGAACGGACCGGCGGTCAGTGCTGGTCGATGACCCTGCGTGCCAGGGCCACGTCGTCGACGATCACCGTGTCCACCTCGGCACCGAGCACGGCCATCAGGGTGGCCTCGTCGGCCACGGTCCAGGCGGCCACGGCCAGGCCCGCGGCGTGCGCCGTGGCCACCGTCGACCGGTCGACGAGGCCCACCGGCAGGTGGACAGCGGCGCATCCCAGGTCGGCGGCGGCGGCGATACTGGTCAGCGGGTCGAAGGCGGACACGACCAGGAGCCCGGTGGGCACCGCGGAGCCGACCGAGCGGACGGCGGCCAGCGCCCCCGACCAGAACGACGAGACCACCACCGAACCGGTGCGGCCCATGGCCTCGACCAGGGCGACCACCACGCCTGCGGCACGGTCCGTGGGGTCGAATCCCAGTTCGTGCGGCTGGTTCTTGATCTCGATGTTGACGACCATCCCGGTACACGACTCGAGAGCGTCGGCCAGGAGCGGGACGTGCGACGGGAGCTCGGACGTGGCCAGTCCACAGATCACGCCCACCCCCTCGACCGCCGGATCGTGGTGCACGGCCAAGCCGCCGTCGACGGTCAGGCGGACATCCAGCTCGACTCCGTCGGCACCGAGGGCCCGGGCCCGGGCGAAGGCGTCCAACGTGTTCTCCCTGATGCCGGAGCCCGGATCAGGACTTCCCCGGTGGGCTTGGACTGCGACTGGTGTAGCCACGCTGCGTACTCTCCCCAACACATGACGCGACATCGCGAAATTTGTGTCAAATCCCACGTGGAAGCCCTAAAACTGCTTGCAAGCGTCGATATCGCTGGATACTCTAGTGAACGAACCCTGAACGGCCGGTGACATGTTTAGCGCCGAGCTATGTGAAACAAATCACAAGAGGGTAATTCGGACTGATGATGTGGAGGAATCAGCGTGGCCCTCATGTGGAATCGCACGGTCGAGTGGGACGAAGGTGACTGGAGGCAGTTCGCTGCCTGTCGCAGTACCGAGCCCGATCTGTTCTTCCCCATCGGCACCACGGGGCCCGCGGTCGACCAGATCGAGTCGGCCAAGCGGGTATGCCGCAGTTGCGAGGTCCAGGAGACCTGCCTCGACTTCGCCCTGGCCACCAACCAGGAGTCGGGCGTCTGGGGCGCTACCTCCGAAGAGGAGCGCCGCAAGCTCCGCAAGGCCTGGCTGGCCGCCCGTCGCCGGGCTTCCTGAGCCACCGCGCCGCACCCCGCTCCTTCACCCACGCACCTGCTCCCACCACACCGTCAACCCGTCGGCTGAACGCGCCCGCAGTCCGGTGATGACCGCGCCGGCAGGCGCCACTACTGCCCGATGGGCTGCGGATCACGAGCCGGGAGT
>DATBZS010000038.1:0-20714 GCA_036513075.1 Acidimicrobiales bacterium | reverse complement strand
CGCGGGGTACTGGTGTGTACCACGCCACCCTGAGCGGCCGCCGCAGGTGGAGGGGCGCAGATTACTGAGAGCACGAATCCTAGGATCACTCCCATCGACACCACTCGTCGCCCGGTCACCGGCATAGTCCCCCAAGAGAGTGGCGTGGAACACGAAGTGCGACAGTCAGACTATGCGCCCCTGGACATCCGGAGCAGCTTGACGTCGTGGGACGAACATGTAGACGGTGCATCGTTGACGCTGCCAGGCAGCGTCAGATTCCGTCCATGCCTCGTTGCGCTCGTCGAAGTGTGGGCGACGGTCTTCCGACACGGGAAGTGCCTGGTCGTTGCCGGCTGGCGCCGCTGCCTGGGTCATTGCATCGTCGGTCGGGACACCCGAATCAAGAACGACGTCAAGTGGCAGGCGGAGGGAGGTTGAACAGCGGCGTCAGGCGTGGAGCACCTTCCACAGCCCCTCGATGCGGGCCGAAACGGGGTGAAGTCGTAAGCAGTCGTCAGGTGCCGCGGAGGCTCTGCACCGCCCCGTCGGGTAGGGGAGGCGCGTCGGTCAGTAGCCCGTCCACGAATTGACCGACGTGTTCGTAGATGGCCTGGCTCTCGTCGGCCCAGGGCATGAGGATCTGGAAGACGTGGAACATCCCGGGAACCTCGTGGGCGTGCACTTCCACATCGGCGTCCTCCAAGTGGCGCACGAAGGTCCGGATGGGGTTCCGGAACATCTCGT
Organism: Acidimicrobiales bacterium; assembly: GCA_036513075.1. GTDB lineage: Bacteria > Actinomycetota > Acidimicrobiia > Acidimicrobiales > RAAP-2 > Bog-756. The sequence continues at coordinate 19,988 of DATBZS010000038.1, read as the reverse complement.
CTCCTCCCCAGGAGATCGCCGTGGGTGGGAACCCGTGGAGGTCGGCGTTGATCGACGACGCCTCGCCCTCGGTTGCGTCGGCACCGTGGAGGTAGGGGACCGTGGGGATGTTCCACGGGAGGATGTCACGCGACGCGTTCTCGGTGACCGACGGCTCGCCGAGCCCCAGGTCCACTTCGGGGGAGAACAGGATCAGGCCGGCTGGTCGGACGAGGTGCGTAGTCTCCCGGGCGGCCAGCACCAGCGAATTGGCGAGCCCGCCTCCTCCCGAATCGCCTGCCAGGAAGAGTCGCTCCTTCGGTACACCAACGGCGATGACCGCATCGAGGACGTCGCCAGCGTCGTCCAGCCCGGCCGGAAAGGGGAACTCGGGGGCGAGGCGGTAGTCGGCCACGAAGGTGGCGCACCCGGTCGTGGCGGCGATCCTTGACGTAAAGAAGGCGTACATCGCCGGTGACGTGCCGATATAGCCACCGCCGTGGAGGTAGAGGATCACCCCACGGGGCGTCCCTTCCCGAGGTACGTACAGGATGCCCGGGACGCCCCCGATCTCGGTGGCCGTCCGATCGACGCCGCGCGCATGGACGATCGGCGGCAACACCACCTGGCAGAGGTCGTCCAGGAGGAGCTCGATCGAACGGAACTCGGGGACCGGCAGCGAGGTGACGTAGCCCATGAAGCTGCGGATGACCTCGCGGGTCACGTTCTGACCCAGATTCGAGAGTCGTGATGAGTGACCCTCGAGCGGGCGCCGGAACGGGATCCGGGCCAGGGCGACAGTCAGCTGCTGACCGAGGAGCAAGGTGTCGAGGGCGGTGATCGGCACCGATGCCGTCTCCACACCTGGTCGTCGTCCCATCACCATGTCATCGAGTTAAGCCTATGGAGCATCGGACCGTAGTTGGCAACGGACCCCGAGCGGTCGCACGATCGCACTGGGTTTGGCCCGTGGTGTCGTCCGGGGACTCAGCCGAAGACGGGCGGAAGACCCGATTCCGGATTGTTGACCATCCCCAGGATCATGTCGGCGAACGACCCGCCGGCCATGTAGGTGGTGTGCTCGATCCGGCTGGCGATCCGCCACCCGGCGCCAATCCGGCTGTAGGTGTCCTCGTACCAGGCGCCGACGTCGAAGAGTTCACGGCGACCTTCCCACTCGACCCCGTTGCGATTGAACACGTGGGATCTCCCGGTGGCGGTATCGGGGCCGGTGAGGCGGATCTCATGGGTGGAGGTCGTGTGCAGGGTGAAGGCGAAGGTGGCCATCGCACCGACCATCCATTCGGCTACCTCCGCCGGAGTCCCTTTGATCCCACCCGCCCGGGTGTAGTCCACCAGCCCGTCGGACAGGAAGAGCGCCTCCCACCGGCGCCAATCACGGTCGTCGACGGCAAAGGCATAGGCGATGCCGAGGTCTTCGATGGCCCGGATGTCGGCCATCTGGGTCGGGTCGAGGATCTCACCGTCTCGTTGGCCGCGCGCATCGATGGGCATGGGGGCCTCCTGTTCGTCGACGGTTCGTCGGATCACCTCGACCGGTCGCCCCTGCATCATTGCCGCCGCGCTCCGTCGGCGGGACGGGTGGAGCTCTAGCCGGTTCGATCCGGTGGCCGGGGCTACCGTGGGTCGGCCACCGAGCCGATCGAAAGGGAGCCGACATGGCATCCGCCGCATATCCATCACCGAGTTGCCACCTCGTATCTCAGCCCGGACCCGTAGGCCGATGACATCATCGGCCGGCGACGCGTTCCGGGGCCTACTGGCGTCCCTGGGTGAGGTGGCGGACTGGCTCGACACCCAGCCGATGGGGGAACTGGACCGCACCGAGGGATTCCGGCACATTGCCCACCTGCTGGCCTGCGGGCTCGACCATCACCTGGAGAGCGATCCCGAGCGGCCGATGTTCACCCGGATCGTGTCGCCGTTCCGGAAGATCCAGGGCGACAACCCCGACGCCGTCTACCAGTGGACGGCCATCGACGGAGGAACGACCTACCTCGTCCGGGGACGCAACGTCGGCGAAAGCTACCTCTCCTTCACGGTGCATGGACTGGAGCCCGACGACCCCAACAAGGAACGGGTGATCGCCGATGTCAACTTCGAGTCGCTGATCCATGGTGCGGATGGCACCTACGAGCTGACGATCAGCCCGGACGGGCCGCCGGAGGGATTCACTGGCAACTGGCTGACCGGGGCACCCGACGCGCATTCCATCGTTACCCGGCACTACTTCGAACGGACCGTGCCGGCCGCGTCCGACCCCCACCTCCATCTGGAACTGACCATCGAGCCGGTCCACGACCCCGGTCCGGCGCCCCCGTGGACGGAGGAGCTGTTCGCCGCCCGGACCGCTGCGGTAGGCGCTTTCGTGGACTCCAAGACCCGGGGCATGCCCTCGCCCGACGAGCAGGGTCCCATCCCCTTCGTGTCCCGCGAGCCCAACGTCCTGCCCCAGCCCTACAGCTTCCGTGACTCGGGTCTCGATGTACCCGGCGCCGTCGACGCCCATTACTCGATGGGCCCCTTCGTGCTGGGAGCCGACGAGGCGCTCGTGCTCGAGGGCACCGTTCCGGACTGTGCGTTCGCCAACGTCGCGCTGTGGAACCGCTTCATGCAGACGTTCGAGTACCGCAGCCACCAGACCTGGTTGAACCGCACCCAGCTCGAGCTGGGCCCCGACGGTGGCTACCGGGTGGTGGTGGCCCACCGGGATCCGGGCGTGCCCAACTGGCTCGACACCGAGGGCCACGAGATCGGCATCGTATTCTGGCGGTTCTTCCTCGCCGACGACCGCCCCGGACCCATCACGTGCACGGTGGTGCCGGTCGACGAGGTGGCCGCGTTGTCGTGAGCACCGGGTTGTCCCCCGGGGGGGCGTCCGGTGCGGGTGCATCGCGTCCAGCGCGGGACCAGCGGTGGTCGGCGATGTGGGGGGTCATCAGGCCCGGCGTCGACTGGACATCGACGATGTGGCAGGACGGAAGGACCCTGGGACCGGGCGCTCGACGATGAGCCGGCGCCGTCGGCGGAGGCCGAAACGGCAATGGATGTGCCCGACGCAAGGCTGCGTGCCGCCGGGGGCAGCCTGTAACAGAACCGGGTGGCCCAGGAGATGGTGACCCGATCGGTCGATCTGCGCCGGGGAGCCAGGGTGGACGGCATCCGGCGGCGTCACCTGCGGGTGGGGAACAGTGCAGATACCTGACCCGGAGCGGTGGGCTCAGCCGGGCACGTGCCTGGTCCCCGTGTAGCGGGAGACCAACTGCACCGACACCCCCCAGATCTTGGCGATGTCCCTGTTGGTCAGCCCCTCATCGATGCAACGGCACATGATTGCGCTGCGGAGGGCCTTCCGTTGGGACTCCATCCGTTCCTGGGCCGCCTTCGCAGTTGTGCGGGTGCCGACAACGGGCATCGAGACGACGATGTCCCGTAACTCCTCACCCTCCCCGAGGCGACGCAACTGCTCCCGCCGGTTCTCATTCTGGGCTTCGAGGGCCGCCTGTAGCCCCTCTGTCGCCTCGATCATCCCCTGGATGATCGACATCAACTCCACGTCTGGAGGGGTCATGTTGCCGCCTATTCCTGTGAGCTAAGTAGGGAAACAGACTATGCCACCGGCCCCGGAACGGGTGGCGGGACCAGCTCCGGGGCCGATGGTCCGGTCAACATATCATCCTGTGAAACAGGGGTTGACGATCCGGACTACCCGGGATGATTGTGAATCAGTCGTAGATCATGACGCCGCGGATGTTGCGGCCCTCGAGCATGTCGGCGTATCCCTCGTTCACGCCGTCGAGCGTGTAGGTCCGGGTGATCATGCTGTCGAGGTCGAGCTGACCCTGCTCGTAGAGGCGCAGCAGGTGGGGGATGTCATAGCGGATGTTGGCCGAACCGAACACCGTCCCGACGAGCTGCTTCTCGAAGAGGGTGAGCCAGGTGAGTGACAGGGTGACGGTGGTCTCGGCCATCGGGTGGATGTTGGTCACCACCACCCGGCCGCGCTTGGCCGTCAGCTGCATCACGCTCTCGATGAGCGAGCCGTCGCCGACACCCATGGTCATGATCACCTTGTCGGCGTTCTTCCCCCACGTGACCTCGTTGACCAGCGGGGTGGCCTCCTCGATGCTGGCAGCCACGTGGGTGGCCCCGAACCTGAGTGCCTCGTCCCGCTTGAACGCCACCGGATCCACGGCGAAGATCCGCTCCGCTCCGGCCAGCTTGGCGCCCTGGATGGCGGAGATCCCGAGACCGCCGATGCCGATGACCACCACGTCGTCGCCGGGCTTGACCTCGGCGGTATACACGGCGGAACCCCAGCCGGTGGTCACGCCGCAGCCGATCAGGCAGGCCTTGTCCAGGGGGTAGTGGGGGAGGATCTTCACGCACGACGCCTGGTTCACCACGGTGTGGTGGGCGAAGGTGCCGAGGCAGACCGCCGTGGTCAGATCGATCCCACTGAGTGAGTGGTGGCGGTGGGTTCCGTCGTATTGGGTGCCCATCATGAGGGTCGCCCCGACGTCGCACAGATTGGAATGGCCGCGCGCACACGAGGGGCATTTGCCGCACGCCGGGATGAAGCCGAACACGACGTGGTCGCCCGGCACCAGGTCGGTTACCCCCGGACCCACCTCCTCGACGACGCCGGCGCCCTCGTGGCCGCCGATGATCGGGTAGATGCCGCCCAGATCACCGGTCCTGAAGTGCTCGTCGCTGTGGCACATGCCGGACGCGGCCAGCTTCACCAGAACCTCGCCGGCCTTCGGCGGATCCAGCTCGATCGTCTCGATCTTCCAATCCTCGTTCTGCCCCCACAGGACTGCGGCCTGGGTCTCCATCGTCTGTACCTCCTCGATCGGGCTCGGCGGCCCGCCTTGCGTATGCGCCGATGCTGGCACACCGTCGCCATGCCTGCTCGTCGCCGTCCCCGCCAGGTGGGAGCATGGGCGACGGAAGCCAGGAAAGGTTGTGGCCAAATGCTGTTCTGGTGGGGTGCTCTGACAGTGGTGCTGGCCGTGGTCTACCTCGTCACCTACACCCTCATCCGTACCTCCGGCGACGGACGTCCGTGGTTCCGACGACTGCGCCACCCGAACGGGGCAGGTCGACGGAGCAGCCAAGAGTGAACCCGGGCCCGGCCGCACTCCGGCCGGCAGCCTTATCCACCAGGGTGAACGGTCCGAACCCCGGTCCGTGACGGCTTGGCGCCCCTCAAGTGCGTGCGTCGTTCCGACGATGACAGACGTGACCACTGGGTACGCGCCATAAGCGATCCCCGGCGGACGACCTGTCCCGTCTGCGGGCTGGTTCCCCTCACGAGGGGTGACCTGCGCGCCGAACGACCGATCCAGGAAGTGAGCGGACAATGATCTCGCCTGATCTCATGATCGAGGCACCACCCGCTCCCGATGCCGTCGCTGCCATTGACCCGTCCCTGGTGGACGCTGCCTCGGCGCCCGAATCCGTCGGCGGGGGACCGGGCCCGCACAGGGGCCTGCAGGTGGCCGTCCTGGCGGTACCGGTCGTCGTCTTGGCCGTCCTGGCCTGGACCCACCGCTCCATGTTCTACGACGGGTTCATCTACTTGCATGTCGTCCAGAACATCCTCGCCGGACACGGGCCCGTCTTCAACGCCGGCCAACGGGTCGAGGCGTTCACCAGTCCGGCATGGTTGGCCCTGGTCGCTCTGGTGGCATTCGTCACGCCGTTCCCGCTCACCACCATCGCCGTCGATCTCGGCATCGCCCTGACCCTGGCCGGACTCGTCCTGGCCATCGTGAGTTCGGCGCGACTGGCCAGACGTGCCGAGCGAGACGCGTTTCTGCTGCCGCTCGGTGCGCTGGTGTTCGTGGCCGTGCCGGCGGTCTGGTCGCTCGCATCGCTCGGTCTGGAGACGGGCCTGACATTCTTCTGGCTGGGCGCCTGTCTTACCCTGCTCGTCCGCTGGGCCGGTCGGTCCGGCCCCGCCGTCCCTGTGGGGACACTGATCGTCCTCGGGCTCGGACCGCTGGTGCGACCCGAACTCGGCATCGACAGCTTGGTATTCGTCGGGCTGCTGCTCGTGGTCGATCGGGCCGGTCGGACGTGGCGCGGGCAGGTGCGGATCCTGGCCTGGGCGGCGGCGCTCCCGTTGGCGTACCAGATGTTCCGGATGGGCTACTACGGGATGGTCGTGGCCAACACCGCGGTGGCCAAGGAGGCCTCGCTCCCCCGGGTCGGCCGAGGAGTTCTGTACTTCATGGATTTCGCCGGGACCTACTGGATGGTCGTCCCGGCCCTGTGTCTGGTCGTTGGGGCATTCCCCCCGCTGGCCGGCGCCTTGAAACGAACCGACCGGGGGACGCGCAACCTCGCCGTCCTCGTTGCGCTGCCGGCCGCCGGCGCATTGAATGCCGGCTACATCGTGATCATGGGGGGCGACTACGTCCACGGTCGATTGCTGGTGGCCCCGCTGTTTGCGTTGGTCGCACCCGTGGCTGTAGTTCCCCTCGGACGACGGTTCGTGATCTCCCTCCTGGTGATTCCGTGGGCGCTGCTGTGTTCGTTCGGATTGCGCTCGACGGACGGGCAGCCGTTCTCGCTGTCTCCGTTACTGGCCGCCAACGGCCACGGCAATGTGAACCCGACTGTCTGGGCGTGGACCAGTCAGGCCGCCTTCGCCGACCCGACCACGGGCGAGGCTGCCTGGCTCCAATTCGACGCCGGCAAGGCCCCGGTCCGGCTTCAGGCACCCACCGCTCCCGGGCTCCGGAGCCCGGTGGTCGCCACCGCACAGATCGGCACCGCACCCTATGAGTTGGGCCCCGGCGTCCAGATCCTCGACCTGCTCGGGCTCTCCGACCCATTGACCGCCCACCTACAACTGACCCACCGGGGCCAGTTCACCGGCCACGAGAAGCCCCTCCCGACACCCTGGATCTCGGCCCTCCTTACCGCGCCGGGCAGTTCGACTGTGCAGATCGGCGACCTTCAGATCAACCGGCCCAGGGCCTACACCGCTCTGATCCCCCAGTTGACCGGGCGGGCGTTGGCGATCCAGACGGCATGGGCCAGAGCCGCGTTGTCCTGTCCGGCCATCCACTCCATCGAGTACGGGCCCAACCGACCCCTGACCGTCGGGTCGTTCATCTCGAACATGGTTCACTCGGTGTCCCAGACCACCGTCCGCATACCGCCGGATCCCGAGACGGCCTACCACCGCTTCTGTGGTCCGGGTGTGCCCGTCCCCGTCACGCTGGTCACGGCCCAGTGGTCGGGCACCTGACCGCTGGGCCGGAACCGACGGGTCCCCCTGACGGCTCGGTGCCACCACTACCGTTGTTCCCGGCCGGTCGGCGGAACGAAAGGAGCCAGACATGGCAACGGAGAGCGAAGTAGTGGTCGTCCAGGGGGGCTTGCCATCCAAGGTGGTCTGGCAGTTGGAACTCATCGTGGGGCTGATCACCGTGGGACTCGGGATCGCCCTCACCTTCCACCCGTCGACCTCGCTGAACGTCATCTGCGTGATCATCGGGATCCTGCTGATCCTGGGGGGTCTCTTCCACTTCATCCGGGCTCTCGATCACGACGAGGAGCACCGGTCGTGGATCGCCGTGGCCGGACTGCTCGAGGTCGTCATCGGCGTGGTGATGATCCGCCACCTTGACCTGACGAAGGCGGCCATCGGCCTGTTCATCGGCATCGTCTGGATCGTGCAGGGTGTGGTCGCCCTGATGGCCGGCATCATGGGGGGTACGAAGGGTCAGCGGGGCTGGGTCATCGGGTTCGGCGTGGTCAGCCTGGTGGCCGGCATCGTGGTCGTCGCGGTGCCCTCGAACTCGGTCAACGCGCTGGCCACACTGCTCGGTATCTGGTTCCTGATCATGGGCCTGCTCGAGATCGTGGGCGGTTTCGTCCTGCGATCCGAACTCAAGAAGGCCGCGGCCTGAACCATAATCGGTCCGACCTCGGGGCCGCAGGTACGAACCTCCTGCACCGCGGTGGCCGTCCCCGGGTGACCGGAGTGCCAGGTGCGTGGTTGACCTAGTGTCGCTCGCGGTCGGCGGACAACGGAGGCGACACCGTGCTCGAAGGACACCGTGAGCGAAAAGCCGAGCAGGCGGTCCACCAGGCCGAGCTCGAGTGGCAGACCCGCCACGACGCTTACGTGGACCTGATCGAGGCAGCACGGACGTTTCGAGGCGTCGACGCCGAGGGGGTCCTCCTCGCAACCGGTGAGTCCGTGTACCTCCAGGTGAGTGGCTGCGCGCTCATCGAAGAACGGCGGGGGGCAGGAACCTACGTCGGGCACTCCCACGGTGTTTCGATCCCGGTGGCACGGATCGGAGGCCGCCCGATCCGCTATCGGGTGGGGGCCTCCAAGGGGCACTTCGTTCAGGGTGATCCGGCGCCGACGGTCATCGACACCGGTACGGTGACCGTCACCTCTTCCCGGGTGGTCTTCCAGGGGGGAGCCCAGACCCGGGAGAGCCCGTTCGCCAAGCTGATCGGGGTCCACCACGATGCGGCGACCGGAGCCACCACGTTCTCGTTGTCCAACCGGAAGACGCCGGTGACCGTGCGGTACGGACCGGGCGTGTCCGAAACCTTCGAGTTCCGCCTGGACCTGGCCCTCGCCAACTTCCGGGGAACGGTGGACGAGTTGGTGGCCGGCCTGGTTGCCGACCTGGCGGCAATCGACGCGTCCCGACCCGAGCCGGTGGACATCGGGCAGCCCGAACAAGGTTCGGACGTCGCACCCCCGCCACCTCCGCCTCCATTTGAACCTGGTGGCCCGACACCGGCGGCTGCGCCGGACACTCCTGATGGGTCCTCCACCGTTGCGGCGACCCCCGGCCGGACGCCACCGCCGGTGCCACCTCCGCCGCCACCTCCTTCACCTCCGGGTCGGCCGACCATGGCACCTGGCTGGTATCCGGACCCGTGGGCCGTGGCTCCGCTCCGGTGGTGGGACGGCGCCGCCTGGTCGTGGCAGACCACCGCCCCAGGGGCGCCACCCGTCGGTTGACGCGACACGATTCGACGATGGGGGAAGGCGTGTCTGATCGGCTCCCGCTGGACAGTGGCGCCGGCGGTATGGGAGCGTCCTCGCCGCAACGGTGGACGATCGTCACGGAAGGGGGCCACGCCATGGGCGACCAGTCGCTGGAGGAGGAGCTGCAGGCATTGGTCGGGCAACCGGTCGGACGCGGGGGAGCCTCGGTGGCTCCCGACCCGGTCAACCAGCCGATGATCCGGCACTGGGCGGCCGCGTTTGGCGACGATAACCCGGTCTACGTGGACCCGAGGGCTGCCGCCCGGTCGCGATTCGGCCAGATCGTGGCACCCCCGCTGATGCTCCAGACCTGGACCATGCCGACGCCCACGCTCGCCGGGATCGCCGAACGGGGAGGTTCGCCGGTGGAGCTCGAGGGGGACACGGCCCTGTCGGTCCTCGACCGGGCCGGCTACGTGGGCACGCTGGCCACCAACTCCGAGTTCGAGATCGTCCGCTACCTCCACCTCGGCGAGGTGGTGTCCTCCACCACGGTGTTCGCCTCGATCTCGGAGGAGAAACAGACCCGGATGGGCCGCGGCCGGTTCGTCACCTGGGTGACCACATACACAGTGGGAACGGACGAGGTGGTCGGGCGTCAGACCTTCCGGATCCTGAAATTCGACCCTTCGGGGGTGTCCCCATGACGCCGCACGCCGCGGACGTTTCGGTGGGAGACGTGTTGCCATCCCTCCAGATCCCGGTGACGGCCACGCTGGTGGCGGCAGGGGCCATCGCCACCCGCGATTTCATGCCCGTGCACCACGACCGGAAGTACGCCGCCGAACAGGGGGCACCGGACATCTTCATGAACATCCTGTCCGACACCGGGTATTGCTCCCGGTTCCTCACCGACTGGGCGGGACCCGACGCCCGGATGACACATCTGTCCATCCGGCTCGGCGTCCCGGTCTTTCCCGGGCACACCCTCACGTACACGGGAGAGGTGGCCGGGGTCACGGCGTCAGGCGACGAGTGTGTGGTGGAGGTCGCCTTCCGGGCGGTCACCGACCTCGGTGACCACGTGACGGGCTCGGCGACCCTCACCCTGCCCTTCGACGGGTGACGGCCCGCCCCCAAACCACGTCGCCGGGTGGTGCTGGGGTCCGGCAGACTGGGCTCATGACCGACTGGACGGCCGTGACCACCCGCAACGCCCGGTCGGTGCAGACCACCATCGGGTGGATCTTCTGGGATCCGGGGGCCGTGGCCCGCTACCAGGCCACCGGCCTGCCCGAGGATCTGGCCGGGCCGCTGGGCTACATCGCGTCACGGTGCGCGCCGCTCGCACCGGTGGGGCCCGCCGCAGTCATCGCCGCATTCGGGTCGATCAGCCCGCTCGGCATCGCCGCAGTGTTCGACCTGCTCGACGCCGAAGGCTTCACCCGTATGTGGGCCGCCCGCGACGAAGCGGTGGTCGAGGGCCTGTCCGCTCACGCGCCCGACATCATCGAGCCGCTGGTCGAATTCGGTCCCGACCTGTGGTCGGTGGTGGAGGCGCTGCCACTGGTCGGCCGGGTGTTCTTCGCCGCCCACCTGGCCGTCCCGCGACCATCGGACCCGCTGTTGTCCGGGTGGCACGCCGTGAACTGCCTGCGGGAGTGGCGGGGGGACACCCACTGGGCACTGGTGGTCGCCGCCGGGCTCACCCATGCTGAAGCGTCGATCCTCCACAATGCGTGGCTCGGCTACGAGGACGACTGGCTGGCCCGGTCCCGGGGGACGTCCTCCGACGAACTGGAGGCCGGCTGGGCTGCGCTCGAGGCCAAGGGCCTGGCCGCCGGCCGGTCGGTCACGAGCGGAGGGATCGCGCTCCGCCAGCAGATCGAGGACGACACCGATCGGCTCACCACACGCCCCTGGGAGGTCCTGGGCGAAGCTCGGTCGGTCCAATTCGCCGAGCGGTTCGAGCCCCCCTGCGAGGCCCTCCTGGTCCGGGTGGACGAGACGGCCGGGCCCAACTACCAACCGGCGTCGCGGGTCCGGAGCGCGCGGTGACCGCCCCCGGACGTCGGGCCCTGGTGACAGGGGCCACCCGGGGCATCGGTCGGGCAACCTCCCTGGCTCTCGCCGAAGCCGGGTGGGACGTGGCCGTCACCGGCCGCACCGTCGGACGGGGCGAAGGGCGGGACGACTCCGATACCGGGGCCGGGCGTCCACTGCCGGGCAGCCTCGAAGAGACCGGCGAGGAGATCCGGGCCCGCGGACGACGTTCCCTCGAGCTGGTGGCCGACCTCCACGACCATCCCGGGCTGGTGGCCGCGGTGGCCACGGTGGAGGAGACCTGGGGCGGTGTCGATCTGCTGGTCAACAACGCCGTCGACACGGCACCCGGAAGCATGGTGCCCATCATCGAACTTTCCGTTGCCCAACTCGAGGCGAAGCTGGCCGCCAACGCGGTGGCACCGTTCGTGCTCATCCAGGCCGTCTTGGCCGGCATGCTCGAGCGGGGTGGCGGGACGATCATCGATGTCACCTCCCACACCGCCACCGCCGACCCGCCCGGACCGGTCGGCAAGGGCGGCTGGGGCGTGGCCTATGCCGCATCCAAGGCGGCCGCCCACCGCTTCGCCCCGCTGCTGTCCGTGGAGCTCGGCGACCGCGGGATCCGGGCCTACAACCTCGACCCCGGCTATGTCGAGACCGAGCGCCAGGTGGTCAACGCCGCGGCCCTGGGCCTGGTCGGCCACTACACCGGCGCGCCTCCGTCGGTGCCGGCTGCCGCCATGGCCTGGATGGTCGACCATCCCGAGGCCCTGCAGAACGGTCAGACCGTCCGGGCCCAGAAACTCGCCCTCGTCGAGGACCTACACCCCGACTGGCGGGCGCCATGAGCGCGACCGAAGAGTCGGCCCCGCCGGTCGTCACCGTCTACTGGCGTCCCGGCTGCGCGTACTGCGGTTCCCTGCGCCGCGGCCTCCGCCGCGCCGGTCTGGCCACCGAGGAGATCGACATCTGGTCGGACCCCGAGGCCCGCGCCTTCGTGCGGGTCCATGCCAATGGTTCCGAGACGGTTCCCACGGTGGCCATCGGCGGCACGATCCTGGTAAATCCGTCGGCCCACCGCGTAGTGGCCCTGGCCGCCGAGGCCGGAATCGCCGCCGGTCCCGTCGGGGGCCGATGGCGGCGGTGGTCCCGCCGCTGAGCAGGAGCCAGGCCCGACTGGTGATCCGATCGGCTCAGGCGGGAAGGTGCAACCCGGCGTAGGCCGCGGCCACGCCGAGGAGACCGGCACCCACCAGTGCCGACACCACCCCTCGCCGGAGAGCGAACACCCAGACGGCGGCAGCGGCCAGCACGCCGAACTGCCAGAGATGCTCCAAGGAGAGAGCCAGCGGCACGGTGGCTCCGGCGATGGCGCCGATCGAGGCGGCGCCGGCTCCGGTAAGGAACCCCTGGGCCCAGTGATTGGTGCGCAGGCGGTCGAACCGGGGGCCGCCGACCAGGATGAAGACGAAGGACGGGGCGAATGCCACGAACGCGGCAACGAGGCCACCGACGACGCCCGACGCCGCGTAGCCGACCACGGCGACCGTCTGGACGAGCGGACCGGGGGTGATCTGGCCGAGGGCCACCGCGTCGAGGAACTGCCCGGCGGTCATCCAGTGATAGGTGTGGACGGCGTCATGCTGCATCATCGGAATGATCACGAATCCGCCGCCGTAGGAGAAGAGCCCCACCTTCAGTGCCACCCAGGACAGGGCGGCGAGCCCGCCGGTGGCCAGGGCCGGTACCACCGCCGGCGGCAGCACGGCGACACGACGGGTCGGCCAGGGGCGTCTCCCGGGTGACCGCACGGTGGCCTCGACCACGCCGCAGGCGGCCAGCACCAGTACCAGCCAAGGCCCGACGGTGGCCGCCGACACCGCGCCGAGGACCAGATACACGACCCAGCGGGACCGGGCGCTGCGTTCGGCACCTGCCCGGCGCGAGCTGCCCGGCAGCAGGCCGACTGACGCTCGGAGAGCGACGGCCGGGACAGCGGCCCCGGCGCCGGCTGCGGCACCCCGCACCCACAGCGGGGCATCGGGCGCGAAGAACGGCACCGACAGGGCCAGGATGACGACCAGCCCGGGCACGATGAAGCACAGCCCGCCGATCAGCGCACCGGCCGGGCCTTGCAGGCGCCAGGCGCACAGGATGGCCAGCTGGGTGGAGGCCGGGCCGGGCAGCAGGTTGGTGGCAGCTATCCCGTCCTCGAACTCCTCGGTGGTCAACCAGCCCCGGCGTTCCACGCACAGGTCGCGGAGCAGCGCGATGTGGGCCGGGGGACCGCCGAAGCCGATACAGCCGATGCGCCCCCACTCCTTGGCGATGGTCCCGAGGCCGACCTGGTGGTCGGGTTCGCCAGGCGCCTCGCTCGAATCGGGCCCGGTCACCGGGGCCGGGCGTTGGCGGGAAGGCTCATGCGATGGGCTCGCTCGGCACGTCGAAGTACTCCTGGTAGGCGCGGCTGCGCTCGCGCATCTCTGCGGCATCGAGTCCCGTGTCGGCAAAGGTGTAGCGACTGCCCCCACCGCCCCCGTCGCCCGGGTGGGTGGCGAGGAACTCCCGCATGGCGGCCTCGGCCTCGGCGGTGAACGTCAGACCCAGACGGTCGTAGACGGTGCCGATGGTGGTGAACGGATCGGCCATGAACTCCCCGAACTGCACATCGACGACCTGGTCGGCCGGTACCGTCCCGTCGCGCCGGGCCGCCACCGATCTGTCGAGCCCGAGCAAGATGTCCTCGCTGAACAGGTCGGCCGCCCGGGGTACCGAGCTGTGGTCGGTCGACATCCGGCGCAGCAGTGCGGCCAGTGCGCTGATCGACGAGATCACCCGCACCGGGTCCCGATGGGTCTGGATGATCAGTGCGTCCGGATACTCGTCGAGCAGGGCGCGTAGGCACCACAGGTGGGCCGGCGATTTGAGCAGCCACCGGTCGCTGCCGTGGCGGCTCTGGAGGTGCTGGAGGAAGATGCGGTGCCAGCGGTAGGCGGGGGCCATGTCGGCCTCGTACATCAGCCAGCGGTTGTACTCCGGCACGTCGTACTGGGTCGGGAAGATCATCGAGCGGAAGTCGCCGCCGGTCATCCGGACGCACTCCTGGGCCAGACGCGCTCCCAACGGGTGGAAGTCGGTGAACCCCGGGATGATGAGGTCGGGCATGGACGCGATGGCGTCCGCCTCTTCGATGCGGGGATCGGTGTCGTAGGTCGCCGTTTCGGGCGGCGGGACGGGTTGGTCGACCTCCCATGTCAGCGGGGCCCGGTTGTCCGGATCCTGGGCCAGCAGGTCGTAGAGGATGGTGGTGCCGGTGCGGGGCTGTCCGACGATGACGATGGGCCGAGTGATGGTGCCGTCGGCCACCTCAGGATGGGTGCGTCGCCACTCCAGTATCCGGAGGCGGGTGGTCAGGTAGCCGACCACGTCCGCCTCGGCCACGGTGCGGCCGAGCGCATTGAGCTGGGCGGGTCCGTCGAGGTCCTCCAGCAGGTAGCCGAGACCCTCCTGCCACGAGTCCTCGCCGAGGTCGTTGCTGCCGGCTGCGGCGATCGCCGTATCCACCAGGGTGTCCTGGTCGTAGCGGGGTGTGTCCATGGTCAGGCGGCTCCGTTCAGTGGGCAGGCGGGAGTTCCGGAGGCACCGCCGCGGGTGTCGGTGGCGCTCGGCTGGTCGGCTCTGACTGGCGCACTACCCGTCATCGGTGTCCTCCTCCCGTTGCGACCGACACGTTACGCACGGCGGGACGCTTCCTGCTGGCTCGAGGAATCGGAAGTCCAATGGCGCCTGCCATTCCCGGGTGGTGGTCGGTACCCGACCTACACCTCGGTGACGACGTAGCGGGTCGCCGGGGTGCCCGGGGGATGGGACACCCCGGCTACGGCATCGGGGTTGTCCACGCAGACCTCTCCCTCGAGCCCGTCGGGATCGCGGAAGAAGACGCTGAGCACGGGGCCGAAATCGGTGACGAACGAGTCGGCCGCCCCGCGGGCGATCAGGCGTTCCCGGATCGTCTCGAAGGCCTCGATCGAGGCGGCCTGGAGGGCGAAGTGGTCGAGGCGCCCACGGCCGAACATCGGCACCTGGTGGTCGGCCTCGGTGTTCCCCTCGATCTGGAAGACGTTGAGCTCGGACCACGGGCCGATTTTGACGACCGACAGCCGGACGGCGTCGTTCCCCTCCACTTCGGGCGCGTCGCGCACGATCTCGGCCTCGAAGACCTCCTCGTAGAAGGCGTGCAGCCGGACGGCGTCGTTGGTCAGGGTGGCCACGTGGTTGAGTCCGATGGTGAGCATGGAGGATTCCTGTCGTCGGTGGCGAGGCATTGGCGGCGCTCGGAAGGCCCGGCGCCGGCAACGTCAGCGTAGGACAGCCCGCCACGGTGTCTGGGAGACTTCGCCCATGTCAGCGACGAGTTTCTCCGACCTGCCCTTCGACGACATCTCCGACTTTCAAGACGCCGACCGGGGCTTCGTGGGCGCACTCGACCCGGGTATCGTCACCGACGCCACCGGACGGGTGGTGTGGGACAACGACGCCTACGGCTTCCTGGCCGACGAGTGCCCTGACACCGCCCATCCCAGCCTGTGGCGTCAGGGTCAACTGGTGTCCCGGCAGGGGCTGTTCGAGGTGTGCCACGGCATCTACCAGGTGCGTGGACTCGACCTCTCGAACATGACGCTGGTCGAGGGGGACACCGGGGTGATCGTCATCGATCCGCTGATCTCGGCCGAGACGGCGGCCGCGGCCCTCGCCCTGTACCGCAGCCACCGCGGGGACCGGCCGGTGACGGCGGTCATCTACACCCACGCCCATGTCGACCACTTCGGCGGGGTCCGGGGCGTCCTCGAAGGCGACGTTCCGATCCTCGCGCCGGACGGTTTCATGGAGTCCGCGGTATCCGAGAACGTCTACGCCGGGGTGGCCATGAGCCGCCGCGCCGTCTACATGTACGGCGCCGCACTGGTGAAGGGCCCGGCCGGACAGATCGGCTGCGGACTCGGCATGACCAATTCGACCGGCACCGTCGGGCTCGTCGCCCCGACGGTCGACATCACCCGGACCGGGCAGGAAGAGGTGCTCGACGGAGTGAGGATTGTCTTCCAACTCACCCCGGGCACTGAATGCCCCGCCGAGATGAACTTCCTCTTCCCTGACCGGCGGGCGTTGTGCATGGCCGAGAACGCCACCCGGAATCTCCACAACCTGGTGACGCTACGGGGCGCAGTGGTCCGTGACGCCCGGGTGTGGGCGACCTACCTGGACGATGCCATCGAGCTGTTCGCCGACGCGACCGATGTGGCGTTCGCCTCCCACCACTGGCCGACCTGGGGTGGCGACCGGGTGGTCGAGTACCTGTCGCTGCAGCGCGATCTGTACGCCTACCTTCACGACCAGACACTGCGCCTGATGAATACCGGGTTGAACGGGACGGAGGCGGCCGAGGTGATGGCCATGCCGCCAGCCCTCGAGCGGGCCTGGCACACCCACGGCTACTACGGCTCGGTCAGCCACAACGTGAAGGCCATCTACCAGCGCTACCTCGGCTGGTTCGACGGGAACCCGGCCCGGCTGTGGCCGCACCCACCGGCCGAAGCCTCGTCCCGCTACGTCGACTGCATGGGTGGAAGCGATGCAGTGGTGGAGCTAGCGGCGGGCTACGCAGCCAAGGCCGACCTCCGGTTCGCCGCCGAGCTGCTCGACCGGGTGGTGTTCGCCGATCCCGACCACGGTGCCGCCAAGGAGGCGTTGGCCGGTGTCTACGAGCGCCTGGCCTACGGCGCCGAGAACGGGACCTGGCGGAACTTCTACCTGATGGGCGCCCAGGAACTCCGCCACGGCATCAACGCTGCACCGGCGACAGTGGGATCGGCCGAGCTGCTGTCGGCCCTGACCGTCGGACAGCTGCTCGACGCCATCGCCATCCGGATCAACGGACCCGAAGCCTGGGACGTGTGTCTCACCATCGACTGGCGGTTCACCGATCTCGGCCAGACCCACCGGGCGACCTTGGGCAACGGGGTGCTGACCCACCGGGTGGTGGGGGAGGGGCTCGCAATTGCCGATCTCACCCTGGAGCTCACCAAGGCCCAGATGATCGGCGTCCTGTTCGGTGCCGGCCTGGATGGGATCGGCGCCGTCGGGGACCTCGATGCCGTCGGACGGCTGCTCGAGGTGGTTGAGTTCCCCGACCGGAACTTCGCCATCGTCACGCCTTGAGGCCGACATCCCCGGCCGCCGGGCGGAGTGGCGGGGGTCCGGTCAGCCGAAGAGGTCGACGAGGTCCACGATCAGCAGCGTCAGGACCATGGCGCCCACGACGGCGTAGACGGCTGAGAACAGCCACTTCTGATGGTGGTCGGCCAACCAGAACCGCCGGATGCCGAGCACGTCGAACGTGAGGGCCAGCACGCCGACCGGGATCCCGATGATCGGACCGACGCCCTTGGCCAGTCCGAGTAGTGGCAGCAGGATCGGCAGCACGATGTAGCTGAGGAGGCAACGGGTCGCCGACAGCAGGATCGAGGTGCCGAAGATCTTGTGGGTGGCCGACTCGGGGATGGGCTTTTGCTGGTCGGGAACGCGCAGCAGATGACGCATGGCCTCGTCGGCCCTCGAGCGCTCCTTGGTTGTCGACACCGTCGGCGCCGTGGTCAAGGTCTGGTCCACACGACGATTGTAGCCCCCCGGGGGTGACGATCCGCAGCCCGGGGTCCCGGGTAATGTCCCGGGGATGGGTCTCCTGTCATGACGTCTAACGCCTCGCGTCGCGCCCACGCGGCGACACAGCGCTCCGGGGCCACACAAGTGGGCGATCCGTCGACACCGGGCGACATGTGGCAGATCCGTGGCGCAGACGGAACCGTCGCCACCGGCTGGTACCTGTTCCCCCTCCGCCTGTTCCTCGGCGCGACCTTCGCGTTCGCCGGCCTTCAGAAACTGTCGAACCCGGACTTCTTCCGGAGCTCGAGTCCCATCTCGATCCATGCCCAGCTGGTCGGCACGACCCACACCAGCCCAATCGGCGGACTGCTGAACCACCTGACTGGCATGTCGACGTTGATCGGCGCACTGATCGCCATCGCCGAAGTGGCCATCGGGGTGGGCGCGCTGCTCGGCCTGCTGACGCGGGTGGCGGCTAGTGGTGGGGTGCTCGTCTCACTCAGCTTGTTCCTCGCCATCTCCTTCCACACCCACCCCTTCTACACGGGCTCGGACATCGTGTTCGTGTTCGCGTGGACGCCGTTCGTCCTGGCCGGAGCGGGCGGAGCCCCGGCGCTCGACACGTGGCTGGCCGACCGGGGGTCCCCGTCGGCGGCGCGGGACGGGTCCGCGACCGGGGCGATGTCCCGCGGAGCCTTCATCGGCATCGTGGCCGCCGGCACCGCTGTGCTGGTGGGCACGGTCGCCGGTATCGGCCGGCTCTTCGCGCCCGCACCGAACACGGCGACGGCCACCCTGGGCGGGGGGTCGGCCACGACCACGCCCACCACGGCTGCGGTGGGCGGCGGGGGGTCGACCACCACCACGGTCGCGGGCGCGCCGAAGGGCACGGCGATCGGCCCGGCCTCCCAGATCCCGGTCGGGGGTTCGGCCTCGTTCACCGATCCGAAGTCCGGCGACCCGGGACTGGTGATCCAGCGCACCGCCGACCAGTTCGTGGCATTCGACGCCATCTGCCCGCACGCCGGGTGCACGGTCGCCTACCAGTCGGGGGCCAACATCATCGCCTGTCCCTGCCACGGCTCCGAGTTCAATCCGACGACCGGTGCCGTCCTCAACGGCCCGGCCACGTCCGGCCTGACCACGATCACCGTCATCAAGGGGTCGAACGGGGACCTGTACGTCGTCTGATGGGCGTCCATCGGACCGTGGTGGCGTCCACTACGATGGCCGTGTTGTCGCATGCTGGCGGCGGCCCCCATCCATGACCGCAGCCACCGCCCAGACCCCGGCTACACCAGGACCAACGTCCTCGACCCGAGGGGCGCGGACCGACTGGGTGTCGGCCACTCCGTTCTTTCTGGTCCACCTGGCCCCCCTGGGTGCCTTCTTCGTGGCCGTCACCTGGCAGGACTGGGCCCTGTGCGCATTCCTGTACGTCACCCGGATGTTCTGCATCACCGCCGGGTACCACCGGTACTTCTCCCACCGCACCTACAAGATGGGTCGGGTGGCGCAGTTCCTGATGGCCTTCGGTGGCACGACGGCGGTCCAGAAGGGACCGCTCTGGTGGGCCAGCCACCACCGGATCCACCACCGCTTCACCGACCTGGACGGTGACGTGCACTCGCCCCGCGAAGGATTCTGGTGGAGCCACGTCGGTTGGATCCTGTCCACCAAGTACAAGGACACCGACCTCGACGGCATCAAGGACTTCGCCGCCTACCCCGAGTTGCGCTGGCTGGAGAAGTACAACTGGATCGGGCCGTGGGCCGTGGCCATCGCGTCCTTCGGGTTGTTCGGGTGGGGCGGCCTGCTCATCGGCTTCTTCCTGTCGACCGTGCTGCTGTGGCACGGCACGTTCCTCGTCAACTCGATGGCCCACATCATCGGTCGGCGCCGATATGCCACGCCGGACACCAGCCGGAACTCGTTCGTCATCGCCGTCATCACCGGGGGCGAGGGGTGGCACAACAACCACCATTACCTGCCCGCCTCGGTTCGCCAGGGCTTCCGCTGGTGGGAGTTCGACCCGACGTGGTACCTCCTGAAGGGCCTCGCCGCGGTCCACGTCGTGCGGGATCTGAAGAACCCTCCGGCCCGCCTCCTCGACCAGGCCCGGGTGCGCGACGGGGCGTTCGACATCGGGATGTTCCGCTCCTATTGGGAGCGGGCGGCCAAGGTCACCGGTGAGCGGATCGCCGATCTGACTGCCCGCCCGATGGCCAGCTCGCCGGAGATCCTCGAGAGGTCCGCCAACGGGGCACCGGCAGAAGAACCCGTCGATCAGGACGCCGTACCGGCA
>DATBZS010000037.1:0-119503 GCA_036513075.1 Acidimicrobiales bacterium | reverse complement strand
CAAGGTCATCGTCAACGACATCGGCGCGTCCCTCCAGGGCGAGGGTGGCGACAAGCACCCCGCCGAGGAGGTCGTGGAGCTGATCAAGGCCGGCGGCAGCGACGGCGCGGTCAACTCGTCTGACGTCAGCTCGTGGGAGGGGGCCAAGGCCCTCGTCGATCAGGCCGTCGACACCTTCGGCCAGCTGGACATCCTGGTGAACAACGCCGGCATCCTGCGGGACAAGATGAGCTTCAACATGGAGGAGTCGGACTGGGACGACGTCATCCGGGTCCACCTGAAGGGCCACTTCGCCCCGGCCCACCACGCCGCCGTCTACTGGCGGGGCCGGGCCAAGGCCGGCGAGGACGTCTCGGGTCGCATCATCAACACCTCGTCGGAAGCCGGCCTGTTCGGTAACGCCGGCCAGGCCAACTACTCGGCGGCCAAGGCCGGCATCGCGTCCATGACCTGGGTGCTCGCCCGTGAGCTCGGCCGCTACGGCATCACCAGCAACTCGATCAGCCCCCGCGCCCGCACCCGAATGACCGAAAACATTTTCGGCGAGATGGCCAAGTCAGACAACGGATTCGACAAGTTCGACCCTCGCAATGTGGCCCAGCTCGTGACCTTCCTCGCCACCGACGGCGCCGCTGACATCAGCGGCCAGAACTTCATCGTCTATGGCGGCGACATCTGGGCCATGGGCGGCTTCCATCCCGTCGGCGAGATCCACCGCGACTCGATGTGGACGCTCGACGAGCTGGCCGCCGCCAAGGGCGAGCTCTTCAAGGGCATTTCCTCGGGCGTCCCGCCGTTCAGCCTCGCCTAGTCGCCTCGTTGCCGACACACCCCGGGTTGGAGGTTCAGCCTCCCCCGGGGTCTGTCCAGCCGGGCACGTGCCCTGGTCAGATCGGTCCGACAATCGACGGTGCCCGCAGATGGCGAAGGGTCGTCGGACGCACCAGGGCGGCGCACCAGTGAGTCAGGCCCGGGTGGGGACCTCGGCGGTGGCCTCGCCGACCACCTTCTCCTCGCCGGCCGAGTTGTGCAGCCGGACGTCGAGATCGATCAGGTGGGAGTCACCTTCGGTGCGCTTGCCGGTTACCACGATCTTCGAACGCAGCTCCTCGTCCGGCCAGGTCTGCCGGGCGAACCGGACCATGAACCGCTTCACATTGCCCGCCCCGACGTAGTCGGTGATGGCCGTGCCCAGGAGGCCCATCGAGAACATCCCATGGCCGAACACGCTGGGCTGGCCGGCGGCGGTGGCCTTGACCTCGTCGTGGTGCATCGGATTGAAGTCGCCTGACGCCCCGGCATAGGCCACCAGGTCGGTGCGAGTCAGCACGTGGGTCAGTTCGGGGGCCTCGTCGCCCTCGGCGACGTCC
Source organism: Acidimicrobiales bacterium (assembly GCA_036513075.1). Taxonomy (GTDB): domain Bacteria; phylum Actinomycetota; class Acidimicrobiia; order Acidimicrobiales; family RAAP-2; genus Bog-756. The sequence goes on along the minus strand of DATBZS010000037.1, from coordinate 118,133 downwards.
TCGAAAAAGAGTGCGGTCTCAGCCATGTCCAGATCCTTCCTCGAGCGGCCACCAGTCGGCCTCGTGCGAACTCCGCCCGGAGGCCCGGTCGTGATCGGTCAGTATTCCACCGCTCCACCTCGCCGTGCCGCGACTCGGGGGTGTCCACAAACGGAGACCCGGGAAGCGGTCACTCACCGGCCGGGCTCCGGGTCGCGGGGCAAGCCGAGTAGGCGCTCCCCGATCACATTGCGCTGGACCTCGCTGGTCCCACCGGCGATGGTCAGGCACTTGGTCTGCAGGACCATGTAGGCCGACACGGCGGCATCGCCCTCGGTGACCGCTCCCTCGGGCCCGCAGATGTCCAGCCCGAACTCGTGGACCCGCTGGTCGAATTCGGCACCGAGCAGCTTGCGCACGCTCGACTCCGACCCGGGTTGGAGACCGCCCACCGAGCGCAGCGTTGCCCGCATGCCCAGTTGCGCCAGCGACTGCGCTTCGGCCAGCAGGTGACCCAGGCGGTCGAGGGTGACGGGGTCCTGGAGCTCAGGACGTGCCGCCACCCGGTCGAGCACGGCCTCGAGCGAACCGCCGAAGGCCGACTCCGTCGACAGGGACACCCGCTCGTTGGCCAGCGTCGTCCGGGCGAGCTTCCAACCGCCGTCGATCTCCCCCACCACGCACTCGTCGGGTACGAAGCAGTCATCGAAGAAGACCTCGTTGAACAGGGCGGCCCCGGTGATCTCCCGCAGTGGCCGGATGTCGATGCCCGGCGAGTGCATGTCGACGAGGAAGTAGGTGATGCCGCGGTGCTTGGGAACTTCCGGATCGGTCCGGGCCAGGCAGATACCCCAGTGGGCCCGAGTGGCGACTGACGTCCACACCTTCTGCCCGGTCAGCGACCAACCGCCGTCGACCCGGGTGGCCCGGGTGGACAGTGCGGCCAGGTCGGACCCTGCACCGGGCTCGCTGAACAGCTGGCACCAGATGATCTCGCCCCGCAGGGTCGGCCCGACGAACCGCTCGGTCTGCTCAGTGGTGCCGTGGGCCATGATGGTCGGCAGGGCCCAGGCGGCCACGGACAGGTTGGGCCGTTTGAGGCCGGCCTCGGCGCAGGCCTGGTCGATGACCAGCTGCTCGATGGCGCCGGCGTCCCGGCCCCAGGGGCTCGGCCAGTGCGGGGCCAGGAGACCGTTGTCGGCCAGGGCCCGCTGACGTTCGGCGGGGTCCTCGATGGCTGCGATGGACGCAATCAGCGCGTCGATCTCGGTGCGCAGCGCCTCGGCTTCGGGTGGCATCTCGATCGAGAGGCGCCGGCGCCATCCGGCCAGGGCCAGCCGGGCCGATTCGGCCCGCAGCGGGGCCGTACCGCCCACCAACTGGCGGAGGGTGGTGGCCCGGCGGAGGTGGATGTGGGCGTCGTGCTCCCAGGTGAAGCCCATCCCACCGAGGACCTGGATGGCCCCCTTGGCCGACTCGACATAACCGTCGAGGGCCAGGGCGGCGGCGAGCTGGACGGCGAGGCTGCCCTGGTCGTTCTCCTCACCTGTGGTGGTGCCGCCCTCGGCTTCGAGGACCATGGCGGCATCCCAGGTGGCGGCCACACACTGCTCGACGGTGACCAGCATGTCGGCCAGCCGGTGCTTGACCCCTTGGAACTGTCCGATCGGGCGGCCGAACTGCTCGCGGGTCCGGGCGTGCTCGGCGGCTGCGTCGAGGCACCATCGGGCGCCACCTGAGGCCTCGGCCGACAGCACGACGAGGGCGAGGTCCCGCACGGCGCCGGTCGTCACGTCGAGCACCCGCTCGCCGGCCACGTTCGCCCCGTCGACGGTCCACATGGCGGTGGGGCGGGTCAGATCGAAGCTGAGCAGCGGGGTCACCGAGCTGGCGTCGGCCCGCTCGAGCACGACCCAGCGGGCCGCGTCGCCGACGACCACCGGAGCAAGTGCGTGGGAGACGACCGCGCCGTGCACCAAGGGTCGCAACACGCCCGTGACCACCAACGATCCGTCGGGACCGGCCTCGCCCGACAGGCCGGTGTGGGCGACCGGCGACCCGTCGGGCGCGGCCGTGGGAACGGCCAGGGTGGCGGTCAGGCTGCCGTCGGCCAGACCGGGCAGGAGTGATTTGGCCAGGCCGGCGCTGCCCGCGGCGGCGACCACGCCGGCCACGACGGCCGTGGTATCCCAAGGCCCGACAGCGGCGGCCCGGCCCAGCTCCTCGGCCACCACGGCCAACTCGACCACACCGGCTCCCTGGCCCCCGAGGTCCTCATCGAGGTGGATGGCGAGCAGGCCCTGGGCGGCCAGGTCTCCCCAGTAGCGCGGGAGGGTGTCGGCATCGGCATCCAGCGCCTCACGGACGACGGCGGCCACGCCCCGGGACTCGGCCCAACCCTGGACCGCGGCGCGGAGCTCTTCGTGCTCGTCCTGGATGCCGATCGCCATCGGATCAGGCCCCGAAGAGGTGGAGCAGGTGGTCGACCGAGAAGACCAGCCACGATTCGGTGAAGAGGGCCACCACGGCGGCCAGGATCATCATGAGGTTCTGCCCCTGCTCGGCCCAGTCGCTGATCATCAGGACGAAGTAGAGGAGGTTCAACAGGATGCTGCACACCAGGGCGATGGGGGTCAGGAAGCCGAGCACCAAGCCGAGGCCCAGGGCCAGCTCCGAGAAGACCACGATGTAAGCCATGGGGATCGGGTGTGGGCGGACGACCTTGTCGAAGCCCGTCTTCACGAACCCCCACTTGTGCTTCTCGGCGACGGAGCCGCCCCACTCGATGCCGGAGCCGCGCTTGAGCCAACCGGCCAGGTCCTTGTGAGCGAAGCTCTTGATCCACCAGAGGCCGAGGCCGATACGCAGCACGGCCATCCAGTCCGCGTATGTGGACGCGGGCAGGAGGTGGGTCTCACCGATCATGTGCACCTCGCAGTTCTAGCATCTCGCTGTCCGGAAACAGAACTCGTTCCAGTTTCGGAGGGGCGCCTGGCGCCCCTCGCCGGAACGGGTACCCGACCTTCCCGACAACCCGCCTACCAGCCCCGAAACACCGGCGGTCGACGTTCGGTGAATGAGGCCATGCCCTCCCGGAAGTCCTCGGTGCCCGTCACCATCTCCTGGGCGACGGCCTCGTCCCACAGCGCCGTGGCCCGGTCGGTGTCGAGGGCCCGGTTGGTCAGGTATTTGGCGGCGCTGATGGCCTTGGTCGGGGCCGCGGCCAGGCGTGCCGCCCAGGCGCCGACCTCATCCATCAGTTCAGCCCGGGGAACCACCTTGTTGACCAGACCCAGGCGCTCGGCCTCGCGGGCCGGCACGTCGTCGCCGAAGAAGAACAACTCCTTGGCCTTCTGGGGCCCGATGAGGCGGGCCAGCAGGTAGGCACCCCCGGCGTCGGGGGCGATCCCCCGGCGGATGAAGACCTCGATGAACTTGGCCTCCTCCGCGGCGATCACGAGGTCACAGGCGAGCGCCAGGTGCATACCCCCGCCCGCCGCGGTGGCATTGACCGCAGCGATGACCGGCTTCTCGCAGTCGAGGACGGCGGCCACCAGCCGTTGCCACCCGGTCCGGATGAGACGTGCGGCGTCGCCCACGGCCCGGTCCGGTGCCCCCTCGGGTCGGGTCGGTCCTGCCGCTGACGAACGGAGGTCGGCCCCGGTGCAGAAACCCTTCTCGCCGCTTCCGGTGAGCACCACGGCACGCACGGCCAAGTCGGCAGAGGCCTCCTCCAGCCAGTTGACAACCTGGTCCCGCATGGCCGCGGTGATGGCATTGCCGGCTTCGGGCCGGTTGAGCGTGATCCACGCCACCCCGCCCTCGAAGCGGCGGAGCACGGCGTCTTCGGCCGAGACCCCTTCACCCGGGAGACCGGCGTCGGCGGCCATCAGACGCGGTGGATGATGTTCATGCGGGAGGTGCAGACAGGCTCGCCGGTGGCCCGGTCGCTCCAGGCCGTCTCCACGACGACAAAGGTCATGGTCTTACCCTTCGACTCCTTCTGATAGGCGTCGGCCACCGTCCCCACGCCCACCAGAACATCTCCTGCGAAAACCGGCCGGACATAGGTGAACTCCTGCTCGCCGTGGAGGATGATTCCCCCCTTGGCCATCAGCGGGCCGAGGACCTCGGCCATCGGGTTACCGCTCGGCGCCTCATCGGTCTGGAGTTCGGGAAAGACCCCGAAGTTCCCCATCACGAACGGGTAGGTGGGAGGTGCGGGGATACCGGGCAGTCCGGCGGCCTCGGCGCCACGCGTATCCCGGTAGACCGCGTTGTCGTCCTTCACCGCCGCGGCGAACAAGGCCAGCTGACCCCGCTCCACCGTGACCACCGTCGTCCCTGTTGGTCTGCCGATGATCGTGCTCAGGCTGTCCTCTCCCACCTGGGGCTCCTTCCATCTCGTCGTGCGTCGCCGGTCCGTCCACCCGCCGGGTCTCGGGTCCGGTTTTCGCGGGTCGGGCCTCGCTTGCCCGGAGCGCACCGTAGCGCGCACACCCGGGTGGGGTCGGGCCCGATGCCGGTCACGACGTGGGTCGGGGCACCGGTGGGGACGCCGACAGCCGCTCTCGGAGGGCGGCGCGGTCGAGCTTGCCCAGCACAGACGCGGGTAGTTCGTCGGCGAATTCGACGAACTCGGGCACCTTGTACGTCGAGAGACGTGCCGCACAGTGGGCCACCAGCTCCGCCGCTGTGACCGGCCCCGCGGCCACCACCACGGCACCCACCCGCTCCCCGAGCTCCGGATCCGCCACGCCGACAACGGCCACGTCCGCCACCAGAGAATGGGAACGGAGCACATCCTCCACCTCGACAGGACCGAACTTCTCGCCTCCCCGGTTGATCGTGTCCGAGATCCGACCCGAGAGGAATAGGTAGCCCTCGGCGTCACGCCACCCGGTGTCCCCGGTATGCAGCCACGGCGATGGTCGTCCGGGGTCAGCGCCGCATAAGCCCCCAGCGTCTCGGTCTGGCCGAAGGTGTTGGAGAATCCCACGTCCGGAAATGCGGCAACTGCCCTGCGCACCACATCCACCGGAGCCGCGGCGGCACCGTAGTTGAGGGAACGCAGCGATCCGAGGTCCGTCGATGCGAAGCGGGGATGGTCGAGGATCCGGCGGAGCATCGTGGGGACGACGAAGGTCTGGGTGACCCGGTGCTGCTCGACCTGGTTGAGCCATGTCCCGGCGTCGAACTTGGGCAGCACCACCAGTTTCTTGCCCTGGTGCAACGACACGAAGAGGCCGAGCGTCCCGCCGATGTGGAAGATCGGCGTGGACATCATGTCGACCACCTGATTCACACCCGGGTTGATGGGCTTGCCGTAGTAGGCCAGGCGGTCGGCGATGACCCGATGGCTGATGGCGACGGGCTTGGGCAGCCCGGTCGTCCCGCTGGTGAACAGGACGAGTGCGGTGTCGTCGGGTTCGCCGGTCGTAGCCGGCACCGCCTCCGGATCAGCCGACTCGACGTCTCCTGCGCCGAGGACCGGACCGTCCATGGCCGCGGTGAGCCCGTCGAGGTACGGGTCGCCGGCCACGCCGACCCGGGCACCGACCAGGTCGACCAGCTGCCCCAGCTCCCGCGTCGTGAGATAGGCGTTCATCTGGGCGCTGGCCGCACCCAGACGGGCACACGCGAAGATCATGGCCACCGAGAGTGCGCTGCCCAGGTTGACAAGGGCCACCCGATCCCCCGGACCTACACCAGCCGCGGCAAGTGCGGCTCCTGCCCGCCGGGTCATGTCCTCGAGTGTCCGGTAGGTCCAGAACTCTTCACCCACCACGAGCGCCGGCCGTTCGGGAACGACCGCTGCAGCATCGTCGGTGGCGTGCCCGGCGTTCACCGGCCGGGACCTCGACGTCGGCGGTGCCGACCGCGTTCGGGTACCCGAGCCGTGTTCTCCCCCATGGAAGTCCGATGGTAGGCCGGTGCGGTCAGTGGCGCCGGCGTCGTCGGTGTTCAGTCGAACTTGGCCGCACCGATCATGCCGGGAGGGACCTGGTTCTCCACAGCCCGGGCCAGGCGCTTCGAACGCGACCGCACCGACAAGAGCTGCTCGTAGCTGTTGTCATCGCCCTTCATGCCCGAAATGAGCGGCGAGTGGGCGAGGAATGCCGCACCGGCGAACATGATGAGAAGCGATACCGCTTCGAGCGGGCCGTAGGCCCCACCGGTGCGCAGGTCGTCTCCGAAGATGGCGATGCCGATGGCCAAACTGACCAGCGGGTCGACCAGTACCAGGGCTGTCTGCGACGCAGCGATCGGGCCGGCGTGGAATGCGTTCTGGGCCAGGAACACCGACGCCAGGCCGCAGATCGCCAGGGCGTAGGTCTGCCAGTGCAGAAAGAGCTGGGTCCAGTCAGCGGCCACATAGTCGCCCACCGATTTGATCAGTGCGGCCGTGAATGCGAATCCGATGGCTCCAGCCGCTCCGAACATCGCCGCTCGCCACCACCGGGGACCACGCATCGCGGCCAGAACGGCAATCACGATCACCCCACCGCACAGCGATCCGATCAGAATCCACTGGACCGCACTCGGGGTCTTCCCGCCACCGCGGGGATCGGCGAACACGAGGAATCCCGCCAGCCCCCCGGCCGCCGCCACGCACGCCAACCACTCGTGCCATCCGATCCGGAACCGGAACCAGGTTGCCAGCAAGAGTACGAGGAGGAGGATCTCGACAGTGAGGATGGGCTGGACCTGACTCAGGTCACCGAGGTGCAATGCGAACGCCTGGAGGAGGAACGACCCCACCATGCACGCGAACCCGAGCAGCCAGACCCCACGCTTCAGTGCGTGGGTCATCAAGCTGAGGTGCAGCGTCGAATCCGCCGGGGCATCCTCAACTCCCATCCGCTGGAGGATGCTGGTCAGCGCATTGGCCAGCGCTGCGGTCAGAGCGAGCGCGTAGACCATGTTGACGGGGGGACACGTCCCCCGATACCGCCGCTGGCGATCGGACCACCTTCATCCAGTCCCACTGCCAGGTGACCTTGGAACAATGTAGACGTCCCTCCGTGCTCGATCTCCGCCTGAATTCGGTGCCCGGCCCCTCTGACGCGAGTCTATGCGGCGGCCCCGGGGATCAATCCAGGAGCGGATCCGACCCGATGAACTCAGAGGCGAAGGACCGGAGGCTCTCGATGGCGTCCGACGTCCTCCTCCACGGCTTGACGAACACCCGGTCCACTCCGGCTTCGACATGCCGATCCACGTCGGAAGGGGATTGGATCTGGGCACCGATGGTCACCTCGGTGCGGCCGTCACGCCCGGCCCGGTCCCGGAGTTCGGCAATCGTGACCACCGCCGCGGGGACCTCGTCCAGTGTGTGGTTCATCGGGACCCAGCCGTCGCCGACCGTGGCCGCCCGGCGCAGGGCCGCCGGCCCGTCCCCCCCGATGTGCAGGCGGGGTCCGGGGTGCTGCACCGGCTTGGGCTCGAACATCACCGGGTTGAAGTCGAAGAATCGTCCGTGGTGCTCGACCACCGGCTCGGACCACAGGCGTCGGCACACCTCGATGGCCTCGTCGACCCGTGCTCCCCTGGCGTCGAAGTCGAGGCCCACGGCGTCCCACTCGGCGCGCATCCAGCTGGCCCCGACACCGAAGTCGAGACGTCCGCCCGATACCTGGTCCAGGGTGGCTGCCGCCCGGGCAGTGACGAACGGGTGCCGGAGTCCGATGTTGAAGACCTGGGTACCGAATCGGATGCGCTCAGTGCGGGCGGCCAGGTACGACAGGTACACGAGCGCGTCGAAGACCGGAAGTTCGGGAGGGATGGGCGGATGGTCCTGGCCGGCGTGGGGACTGCCGCCCATGTCGACCGGCAGCACGAGGTGCTCGGGGATCCACACCGAGTCGTAGCCGAGTCGGTCGGCCTCCTCGGTCACGGCAACCCACGCCGTGGGATTGAGCTGGCCGAGGGAAAGAGCGAATTTCACCGTACACCTACCAGTCGGCCGGGATCCCGGCGGTTCGGCTTTCCGGGGTTGGGTGTCCCGGTCCGGCCACAGGGTAGCGGCGCCCCCGCGCCCCCGGTGGAGCCGGACCTCGGGGAAGCCCTCGGGCGACGTCGTCACTAATGTCCCGGACCGACCCGAGCGGCCGGTTCCTCAGAGCCGCGCTTCCACCGGAAGCGGGTGAGATGCCGGGTCCTGCTCGAAGGTTCGCAGCATCCCCTCCTGGACAAAGGAGGCGATGAGGTCGCCCCGCTCGGTGTACACCTGCCCCCGCACGTACGACATGCCCGCTCCCACCTGGGTGGACTCGTGATGGTAGAGAAGCCAGCCGTCCCAGGCCACCGGTTCGTGGAAGGCCACCCCGATGGTCATGACCGCGGCGGACACGGCACGGTGAGCCTGCCCGGTGCCGATCCCCGCATGGCCGCGCATGGTGGCCGAGATCGACAGGTGTCCAGTGAAGTGGGCAATCAGGGCTCGGGCCAGATCCACTCGCTCCGGCACCGGATCGAAGTGCACCCAAGCGTCGAGGACCGGTGGTCCCACCTCGTCGGGGTCGTTGGGGTCGGCCACCCCCACGAGCCGGAGTTGCCGTCCAACCATGGGCATCGTCACTTCGATGGCGTCGACCGGACGTCCGACCGCGGGCGGCGCGGAGGCATGGCGGATCACGTCCGGGTGGACCACGTCGAGGAGCAGGCTGACCGTGGCGCACCGACGGTCTTCTTGTCCCACGGTGACTGTCGCCCCGGCGAAGGTCCGACCGCGGTGGTTGACGTCCACGTCGAACCAGAGCGGACGGGCGTCGTCTACCACCCGGGTGAAGACCGCGTGGGCCGAGCGCACCACGTGGTCGGGAAGGGCCTTCGACGCGGCCACGATCGACTGGGCCAGCAGTTGGCTTCCGTCGACCACCCGACGGTCACCGCCGTCGCTGAACCCCGTGTACCGCTGGGCGCCGTCCGGGATGACATCGAAGAGTTCAACCATCCCGGCCACGCTGGAGGGCCCGGTGACCCTGCCTGTGGCCGGGCTCACCTGACCGAGACCGCAGGGACCGCGATTCCCACCCGCACGTCCACGACATCCTGATAGAAGGCAACGTATCCGGCCAACCGGGCTACCTCGGGAAAGGGGTCGGCGTAACTCCAGGCAAGCACTTCGACCCCGTCGTAGACGAGTCGGCGGTAGGTGGCCATTCCCTTGAACGGGCAGAAGCTGGACCGGTCGATAGGCGCGAAGAGATCGAGGCGAACGTCGTCGGGAGGAAAGTAGAAGACCAGGCCGTGATCCTGCTCATCGACCAGAAAGCTCCGATTGGTGTCCGCCAGGACCTCGTCCCCGACCGACGCGGTGACGCGGTTCCGTCGGGACAGGATGTCGACCCGGTAGTCCGGTCGTTCCGCATATCCCGAGTGCTCCACAGCCACTCCCCCTTTTTCCGGGCCCGGTCGGCAGTGGCCATCGTAGTGTGCAGGGTCACGGGTCTCCGGGGTACGCCGACCGTGACAGCGTGAGAGACAGGGAGTCGACATGATCATCGTGGTGGGAACCATCGAAGTTGCCGAGGCCGAGCGGGGTCGGTTCCTCGACAGCAAGCGAGACCAGGTTTCGCACACCCTGGCCGAGACCGGATGCATCGATTACTCGTTCGCCGCCGATGCCACTCACCCGGGCCGGGTTCGCCTCGTGGAGCGGTGGGAAACCCTGGCTGACCTCCAGGCCCACGTGGCCGCCTTGCGGGCGGCCGGACCTCCGGACAAGCCGGCCGTAACCTCGAAGTTCACCGAAGTTTCCGTCTACGACGCGACCCCGGTCGAAGGAGTGCTGTGACGACCGACGAGCATCTGTCGGGTGCACCGGGGTGGGCCCTGCGCACCGTGCCGGTCGAGCTCGAGAAGCGCTGGCTCGCAGCGGGGCTCTGGAATGACCGGACCCTGGGCAGCCAACTCGATGAAGCACTCCGGAACCACGCTGACCAGACGTTCCGGATTCATTCGGAGGTGCGGCCGTGGTCGGGCACGTTCGGCGACGTGCGCATCCGTGCCCGGCGCCTGGCCGGGGCCCTTTCCGCGCGGGGGGTGGGTCCGGGTGATCCGGTTGCCTTCCAACTTCCGAACTGGGTCGAGGCGGCGGTCACGTTCTACGCGGCGGCCCTCCTCGGCGCAGTGGTGGTGCCCATCGTCCACTTCTACGGACCCAAGGAGGTCGGCTACATCCTTCGGCGGACCGGGGTGCACGTGCTTGTCACCGCGGCCACCTTCGGGCACGCCGACTATCTCGACGGGCTCTTGCGAATGGGCGACGCGCTGGACGGCGTCCACACCATCGCGGTGGTCGCCTCACCGCCGGGATCGCTCCCCGAGGGACTCCTTGACTTCGACGCGCTCGAAGCCGAGGGTGCGCCGATCGCATCCCCGGTGGCCGTCGACCCTGACTCAGCCGCCATCATCGCCTACACGTCGGGCACCACCGCCGATCCCAAAGGGGTGATCCACTCCCATCGAACCATCGGTTCCGAGGTCCGCCAGTTGGGCGCCATGGACGCCGCCTCCGGACGGGAGACCCTGACCGGAGCCCCGGTGGGCCACGCCATCGGCATGCTCGGCGCGCTGCTCATCCCGGTCCTCAAAGGCAAGTCGGTACACCTGGTCGACGACGACGGGCACCCGGTCGGACCCGGAGAACCCGGTGAGATCTGGTCCCGTGGACCGGACTGCTGCATGGGGTACACCGACCCGGCATTGACCGACACCTATTTCGATGACGCAGGGTGGTACCGGACCGAGGACATCGGGGTGCTCGATGAGGACGGCTACCTGTCGATCACCGACCGCAAGAAGGACGTGATCATCCGCGGCGGAGAGAACATCAGCGCCGTCGAGGTCGAAGAACAACTGGTCGTCATGGATGGGGTAGTCGAGGTGGCGGTGGTGGCCGCCCCCCACGAGCGCTTGGGCGAACAGGCCTGTGCGTTCGTTCGCCCGGCCGGTGCCGACGCGACCGTGGACCTGGCCGCCATTCGACGACACTTGTCCAACTCCGGTCTGGCCCACCAGAAGTGGCCCGAGCAGTTGCGGTTTGTCGACGAGTTGCCCAGAACCCCTTCAGGCAAGGTGAAGAAGGAGGTGCTGCGGCAGATCCTGCGAGACGAGGCGTCCGGAGGAACGCCGGGTTGGGAGAATGTGGCTCATGGACCGCAGTGCTGATGCTTACAGTCATCCCGATCCTCCGTCGTCAGCGCGACCACGCCATCGAACACCAGCAGAGCAGCCAGGCTGAGTTGTTTAACGGCCTCATCGAAGACGTCGACGGGCCCAGCTGAGTGTGGTTCGATTGCTCCCAGTCCAGGGCCCGTGGATCACCCGTATAACAGCGGGTAGGTGGGACACCTAGCCACTTGCAGAACCTTCTCGCCAGACAGCGTCGCGGCCCACGGAAGGCCTCGGCAATGTCTCTTGAACAGACTGCCCCCACCAGGCACTTACACGGGTGGGGCAGGCCACCGAATCCCGATCGGCCATCGCGAAATGACTACTCCTGGGCCATAGTCCGAAATGCTGACAACATCTGCGTGATCAGCGCGGCGACCTCGATCTGGGCTGCAGTCGGGTCCGATTCGTCCGCGATGTAGAAGCAACCCTCGCTCAATGCCCCCATCAGAAGGAGGGCGAGGGGACGCAGCGGTTGGCGCTGCAGTACCCCGGCGTGCATTGCCTTGCGGAGCGCGCCCCGAAGGGCCACAGCCCCATAACGATTCTCGATTGCACGCACCTCGTCCGCGCCCAGCACGGCTCGAGCGTCCTGCATGACGATGCGTCGGGCCGATGCATCCAAGTGAGCGCGGACCCACAGATCACAGCCGTTGACGAGTGCTTCCCAGGAGTCTGGGCCGAGGAACTCGGCGACCGCCTGGTCGGAAACGTCGCGCTGGACCTGCTCGAACACCGTGCGGAACAGATCGTCCTTTCCGCGGAAGTGGTGGTACAGGGCTCCCTTAGTAACCCCAGCCCGAGCGACGATCTCGTCGGTCGAGGTGTCGGCATAGCCCTGGTCGCCGAACAGCTCGCGAGCAGAGTCGATCAAGGCTGAGCGAGTCACCTCTCCTTGCGCCACTCGCTTGTCACGCGGGCCCTTGACATCCATACCCATAGTATCCATAATGACGTACCAACCGTATGTAAGAGGAATACTCTTAGTACGATACTAGCGGGACAGGGGGAATCATGCCGAAGTTCATGATCGAGCGGGAGCTGCCGGGGGCAGGGAACCTGACAGCTGCAGAGCTCCAGGCAATCAGCGAAAAGTCGAACCAGGTGATCGGCACGCTCGGACCGGAGATCCGGTGGCTGCAGAGCTACGTCACTGACGACAAGATCTACTGCGTCTATGTCGCGCCCGACGAGGACATCATCCTCGAGCACGCACGCTGCGGAGGATTTCCCGCCGACAAGGTGACCCGTGTTGCATCAATGATCGACCCCTCAACAGGGGACTGACCGTCGCCGCGCCTAGGCAATCGTGGCCCCTGTCCCTGATCACCCGTATAACAGCGGGTAGGTGGGACACCTAGCCACTTGCAGAACCTTCTCGCCAGACATCGTCGCGGCCCATGCAAGCGTCATCTCACCTGATATGAAACCCGTCGAGCTCCACCCGATCAACACTCACATTACGACCGAAGCCGGTCCTCACTTCGGCACCCGCAGCATCGGCACGACCTCGCCCATGAACCGCCGCAGGGTCTCGTCCGCCGGATAGTCCCGCATCCAGAGGATGAGCCCACGGCATCCGGCGTCGACAAAGTCCTGGGCCTTCCCGGCTACCTGTTCGACCGTTCCCACCAGGTTGTCGGCCAGGTAGTCGGCGGTGGGCTCGCCACCCCACAAATTTCCCCCTCCCTCCTCCTCGCACCAGGCAAGGCATTCGGCTTCGGTGTCGAAGATTCGGCAGTCCGGTCCGTGGGTCCGGGTGATGGAAGAGAACGCGCGACCAGCTTCCTCGCAGTACCGCTCGAGCAGGCCCGACTTGCGGACGAAGGCTTCGAGCCCGACCTGCCAGTTGGTCAGGTCGGCCCGCCGGGCGGCGATGCGAAGGGTGATCCGCTCCCCTCCCCCACCGACCAGCAGCGGGGGCAGCTGCTGGATGGGTTTGGGATCGCAGAATGCTCCGTCGAAGACGAGGTGCTCGCCTTTGAACGTGGTCATCTCCTCGGTCCACAGGGACCGGACCACCTGGAGCGTCTCCTCGAGCACGGCCAGTCGCTCCCGATCGGACGGGTACTCGTAGCCGTATGCGTGGTACTCCTGGTGAAACCATCCCGCCCCCAGCCCGAGGATCAACCGCCCACCCGAGTAGACGTCCACGCAAGCGGCTTCCTTGGCCAATAGCCCGGCGTTGCGGTATGAGGCACACGTCACCAGCTGGCCCAGCCGTGCCCGTGTGGTCCGCTGCGACAACGCTGCCAGCATGGTGAAGGCCTCGAACACGTGGGTCGCCCGACGCTCGGGCACTGTCTCGACGTGGTCGTACACCCACAGGTGGTCGTAGCCGAGCGACTCGGCCAACACGGCCAACTCCACCGACCGGTCCCAGGCGTCGGGACCGGACCATCCGGTGTACTCGGTCTTCCAGCCCTGGGGCACGAAGACCCCGATCACCAGCTCCCCGGTCACGAGGCGAACTCCCACCACTGCACCTCGACCATCATCGGCAGCATGTACCCCACGTAGAACGAGTGGATCTTGACCACCTCCTGGTCGTCTACGGAGTAGTCGATGAGGTCGACCCGGTCGTCGTGGGACGCGAACGCGGCCGCCCGGTCGCGGGCGTCGGTCAACTCCTGCAGCGATCCCACCGCGAAGCCGAAATGGTCCATCCGGGGGCAGCGCATTGGCCGGTCGTCGGCGATCAGGAAGAGGAACTGGTCCCAGTGGACACATGAGAGCACCAGGCGACGACGGTCCTCAGTCATCACGTCGAGTTCCTCGAAACCGAAGACCTCGGCGTAGAACCGGCAGATCTCCTTCCGGTGCGACGCGTCGAGCAGATCGGCGTCGAGGCTCATGGCCACGTGGTTGAGGCGGGGGACTCCCGACGGGTAGAAGGGGTGGGCCATCACCCACCTCCCAGTGGGGCGGCACCGGTCGATTCGCGCGTCCGTCCGGGGACGACCATGACTTTGCCGGCCAACTCCCCGCGGGCCAGTCCGGCCAGGGCCTCGGCGATCCCGTCGAGAGGCACTGCGTCCACTTCGATCAGCCGGTCGGTCGGGAAGCCATCGGTGGCCAGCAGTTCCAGCGCCGCATCGAATCCGCCCAGGTCGTAGACGAATGACCCCACCACCGAGAGCTCGTTGAGGACGAACCGGTTGGGATCGAAAGTCGGCTGCTCCATGCCGGCCCCCACCAGGACGAGGGTCCCACCCCGCCGGAGCTGCTGGAAACCGGCCTCGATGGCCGACTTCTTTCCTGAGCACTCGATCACCACGTCCACTGCCCGCCCGGCGGTGCGCTCGGGCTCCCAGGCCGGAAAGGTCTCGAGCACTGTCGGATCGAGCACCTCGGTCGCGCCGAGGTCGCGGGCCAGACTGCGACGGCGCTCCCCTGGCTCGACGACGATGATCGGGCCGATGCCCCGGGCTACCAGGGCGGCAATGGCGAGCGCCCCGATGGGCCCGGCCCCAATGACCATCACCGTGTCACCGGCAGCCACGCCGGACCGGGTGATGGCGTGGAGGGCCACGGCCAACGGCTCGGCCAGCGCCGCCTCTCGGGCACCGAGACCGGGCGGCAGTCGCAACAGAGAACTGGATGCGACCAGCACGTAGCGGGCGAACGCCCCGTCGTGGTCGTCGACGATCGAGCCCTGGTGATCGCATTGGGACGGCTTACCCTCCAGGCATCGCCGGCACCGCCCACAGCGGGGCGACGGCCCTCCGACCACGGGTTCGCCGACCGCCCAGGTGTCCACGCCGTCGCCCAGCGCGACGATCGCCCCGGTCCACTCGTGGCCGGCCACCAGGCCGGGCTTGCCGGCCCAGCCCTCCAACAGCAGGTGGATATCGGAGCCGCAGATGCCGCAGTGATCGACCTCGACCAGGACCTGACCTGGTCCGGGTCGGGGCACCGGGCGCTTCTCCACCTCCACCACGCCCGGCCGCTGGTAGACCGCGGCCGGCATCGTTTCGGGCAGTCCGTTCAGGACGCACCTCCCCCATCGGGCCCCCGATCCCGGCACGGTGTCCTGACCGACCGGGAGCTGACTCGGCGCCACTCTACGTCGACGTCCCGTCGGGCGCACCGGCTCGCTCGACTGGCCCCCACGACCGGCCCACCGCGGCGGACGGGTTGCCACGCGACAGGCGGCTCGCCTCACCTTCCCACGTCCACCGGCATCGGGACGGTGCACGCCCGGGCCGTGGTCGTCGACGACGGCACCGACCCGCACCTCCACATCCCCCGGTGGCCGGACGCCCCTCGATCGGGGGGCCGAAAGATGCCGACCGTGACTCCCGTGCCGTATCGTCAGGCCCGGACACGGACATGCCGTCCGTTCCGGTCCGTCGATGCACTGTGAGCACGAACGTCAGCGAGGAGTCCAGCCGGGGGATGAGTACCGCACCTCATAAGATCGGCGTCGTCGCGCCGTCGGGACGCGCTATCGGGCG
The DNA here is from genome assembly GCA_036513075.1 of Acidimicrobiales bacterium. GTDB lineage: Bacteria > Actinomycetota > Acidimicrobiia > Acidimicrobiales > RAAP-2 > Bog-756. The sequence goes on along the minus strand of DATBZS010000037.1, from coordinate 102,519 downwards.
CCAGGGATCGGGCCCGGCTGTCGAGGTGGTCGGGCTGGCCAAGCGGTATCCCAAGGCACCCGTGGACTCCCTGGCCGGGGTGAGCTTCGAGGTCGCCCAGGGGGAGGTCTTCGGATTCCTCGGCCCCAATGGGGCGGGCAAATCCACCACCATCGGCATCCTTACCACCCGCATCCTGCCGACCCGGGGCCGGGCGATAGTGGCCGGGGTCGACGTGGTGGCTGATCCGGTGGGCGCCCGCCGGGTGCTCGGGGTGGTTCCCCAGCAGAACAACCTCGACCGCTCGCTCTCGGTGCGCCAGAACCTGCTGTTCCACGCCAGCTATCACGGCGTCCCCCGGGCGGAGCGCACCCGTCTGGCCGACGCCCTGCTCGACCAGTTCGGTCTGGCCGACCGGCCCGACGGCCGGCCCGACGACTTCTCCGGTGGCCAGATCCAACGGATGATGATCGCCCGGGCCCTCATGCACGCACCGGCTGTGCTGTTTCTCGATGAGCCCTCCACCGGTCTCGATCCGGCGGCACGGCTCTTTCTGTGGGAAAAGGTCGCCGAACTGCAGGAGGCCGGTACGACGGTGGTGATCACCACCCACGACATGGACGAGGCGGCCACGTTGAGCGACCGGGTGGCCATCATCGACCACGGCACCCTCCTCGCTCTGGACACGCCAGCCGCCCTCGTCCGCGGCATGGCCAGCGAACGCACGCTCGACTGCGCGGTGGACCCCGGTCCGACCACCGACGCCGAGGCCCTCGGTGCGGCCATCGGTGCGCTTCCCGGCGTCCGGGAGACGGAACGCCTGGACGATCCGACCACCGGTGCCTGGCGACTGCGGATCTACGTGGAGGGCGAGGCCGCCGGATTCGTCGCCCCGGTTGCCCAGGCCATCAGTGCCTCCGGTGGGACGCTCACCGATGCCCGGCTCGGCGAGCCCAATCTGGAGGACGTCTTCATCCACCTGACCGGCCGGGCCCTGCGATGACCGTGGCCAACGTCGACCCCCTTCCCATCGCGCTCCGCGAGCTTCCCCAGTGGGGCCCGTGGCGGACTGGCCTCGCCATCCTGCGCCGGGACCTGTTCGTCACCGGCCGGGAGTTCCCCATCTTCCTGGCCCAGGTCATCCTGCAACCCCTCTTCCTGCTCTTCGTCTTCGGCAAGGTCCTCACCGAGCTCGGATATGCCCGGCCCGGCTACCAGTTGGTGCTGTTCCCGGGGCTGGTGGCCCTGGCCGCCGTGCTCACCGGCCTGCAGAGCACGGCGCTGCCCCTGGTCATCGAGTTCTCCTACAGCAACGAAATCGAGGACCGCCTGCTCGCCCCGCTCCCGGTCGCCGGAGTCGCCGTGGAGAAAGTGGTCTTCGCCGCCATGCGGGCCTTCGTGGCCGCCGCGGTCATGTTCCCGATCGGTGTCTGGATCCTCGGATCCATCCCCTGGCGGGGTTCGGCCGGCCTGGCCGTGTTCGCCATGGTCATCCTCGGCTCGTTGCTCGGTGCCGCGATGGGTCTGATCCTCGGGACCTACGTCCCCCCGAACCGGATCAACGTGACGTTCGCCCTCGTCCTCACCCCGCTCATGTTCACCGGGTGCAGCCAGTACCCCTGGCCGTCGCTCTCCCACCTGAGGTGGTTCCAGGTGGCGAGCGCCCTCAATCCCATGACCTACGTCAGCGAGGGATTGCGGGGACTGATGGTCCCCCACGTCCCCCACATCCAGACGTGGCTGTGCTTCCTGGTGGCGGTGGTCTACCTGGTCGTGCTCATGGTCGTGGGCATGATCGGCTTCAACCGGCGGGCCCTGGGCTGAGCCGCCACCCTCCGTTACGCTCCGGTCATGGACAGTCGCACGATGTGGGGCCTGCTTCCCGAGGGAACCCTCGATCGGATCGTGGTTGTCTCCCCTCACTTCGATGACGCCGCCCTGGGTGCGGCACACCTCCTCACCTCCCACCCCGGCAGCACGGTCATTACCGTCCTGGCCGGACGGCCCCCGGCCTACCCCGACCCTCCCAGCGAGTGGGACGCCCTCGGCGGATTCAAGACTGGCGACGACGTGATTGCCGTCCGCCGGCAGGAGGACCGGGCGGCGATGGCCGCCCTGTCCGCCACCCCGGTGTGGCTCGAGTTCGCCGACCACCAGTACCTGTCGGCCGAGCAGCGGTACGCGCCGACCGACATCGCACCCGACCTCCGGACCGCCATCGAGGAATCTGGCCCGACCGCAGTCTTTCTGCCTCTCGGCCTGGCCAACCCCGACCACGGCCTGACCCATGAGGCCGGGCTCCTGGCCCGTGACGCCTTGGCCGTCGGCGGGGTCACCCCCTTCTGGTTCGCCTACGAGGACGCCGGCTACAAGCACCTTCCCGGACTGATGGCGTGGCGTATCTCCCGGCTCTTCCACAACGGACTCTGGCCCACCCCGGCGGTGGTGCCGGTGCAACCGGACATGGCCGCGAAGCGAGCGGCCATCGCCTGCTACGCCAGTCAGATCGGCCCGCTCGAGCAGGACCACCTGCTCAACGAGCGCCTCGACGGCAACATCCCCGAGCAGTACTGGCGCCTCGACTCGCCGCCGAGCGGGTGGGAGGGCCTATCGTCGGCCGATGACCTCGATGCCCGCTGACGCGCCGGCCGACCGGACCGTGGGACCCGGCACGGTGGCCCTGGTCACCGGGGCCTCCTCGGGCATCGGTGCCGCCACGGCCCGGATGATGGCCGCTCGGGGCGCCACCGTCATAGCGGTGGCCCGCCGGGCCGACCGTCTCGACGCGGTGGTCGCCGACTGCCGGGCCACGTCGCCGGGCTCGCACTCGAGCGTCGCCGACCTCGCCGACCCCGATGAAGCAGCCGACGTGGCCCGACGGATCTGGGACGAGCACGGGCCCCTCGATGTGGTCGTCCACAACGCCGGCATCCCGATGCGGCGTCCGGTCGACCGGCTGACCATGGAAGAGGTCACCAGAGTGATGACCGTCAACTATCTGTCTCCGGTGGCCATGACCCTGGCCCTCCTCCCCCTGATGCTCGAGCGACGGTCGGGCACCATCGTCAATGTCTCGAGCATGGGCGGCCGGCTGGGCATCGCCACCGAGGCGGCCTACAGCGGCTCCAAATTCGCCCTGGCCGGATGGAGCGAGGCCATGGCCGCCGACCTCGTCGGGACGGGCGTCACGGTACGCCTCGTCCTGCCCGGCCCCATCGACACGGAAATCTGGGACCAGCCCGGCAACGACACGGCCGTCTACGACGGTCCTCTGGTGCCACCCGACGAGGTGGCCGAGGGCCTGATCGCGGCCATCGCCAGCGACCGGTTCGAGCACTACATTCCCGACCTGAAGGCAGTGGTGGAGATGAAGACGAAGGACTTCGACGGGTTCGTGGCCGCCATGCGGTCGATGGGCGACCCTTCCGATGGGGACGGAGTGCCGTCGTGAAGGCCCTGGTGTTCGGGGCCCGTCCCGACAGGTCCGAGGTGCGGCCGGTACCCACCGACGAGCTGGAGGAGAAGCTGGCCCACCTGCCCTTCGGCCTCCACGACCTGGACGACGCCCGCCTCATCCGACCCGACTGGGTGGTGACCCGTCCCATCCTCTCGGGAGTGTGCGGCTCCGACGCAAAGCTGGTCCTCGGCGACTTCCACGACGGGGACATCGACAATCCGATGGCCGCCTTCTCCTCCCTCCCTCATGTGCCCGGTCACGAGGTGGTGGCTGAAGTGGTCGAGCTCGGCCCGAAGGCGCGTGGGCTCGAGGTGGGTCAGCGGGTCGTGCTCAACCCCTGGCTGAGCTGCGCCCCCCGGGGGATCTCCCCGCTGTGTCCGCCGTGCCGGACCGGCGACGTCAACCGGTGCTGGTCGTTCACCCGGGGGGACATCGGCCCCGGTGTTCACATCGGCGTGGTCACCGGTGCCCCGGGGGCGTGGGCCGAGCTCATGGCCGCCCACGACTCGATGCTCCACCCGGTGCCCGACGACGTGAGCGACACAGCAGCGGTCATGGCCGACCCGTTCTCGGTCTCCTTCCATGCCATCGTCAACCATCCCCCGCCACCCCACGGCAAGGTCGTGGTCTACGGCGCCGGAGCTCTGGGCCTCTCCAGCGTGGCCATCCTCCACGCCTTCTATCCGACCGTCGAGGTCGCCGTGGTGGCCCGGTTCCCGGTGCAAGTCGAGATGGCCACCAAGATGGGCGCCTCCGTGGTGGTCGTCCACGAGCCCAGCCTGGCTGTCGTCGAGGGACTGGCCGAGTGGTCCGGCGGCGTGCTCCACCAGGCTTTCGACGGGTTGCCCATGACCTACCCCGGCCACATCGACGTCGTCTATGACACCATCGCCAAGCCGGAGACCTTCGAGGTCGGCGTCCGGGTACTCAAGGAGAAGGGCACCCTCGTCTTCACCGGGGTGGCCGTCCCCGGCCGGTGGGAGTGGACGCCGATCTACTTCAAGGAACTCACCGTCGTAGGTTCCAACGCCTTCGCCCAAGAAGAGTTCGAAGGGACCCGCCGCCACGCCATCGATCACTATCTGCAGCTGGTGCAGGATCGTCGCATCGACCTCTGCGACATGGTGACCCACCACTTCGCCCTCGAGGGATGGTGGGACGCGCTGAAGGCTCTGTCCCGCCCGGAGGTGAGCGGCGTGGTGAAGGCGACCTTCACCCCCAATCCGAATGCCTTCGGACAGGCACCAGCCTGAGCCCCCGCCCGTGCCCCGACTCGAGCCACCCGGTCACTCCGGCGGGTTGAGCTCCACGACATGGCGGTAGCGGTCGGACACGGCGTTCACCCAGCCAGGGTCGGGATCGATGGTCCGGCCCCGCTTCGCCCAGGAAGCTGCCACACTGAAGTCGGACTCGAGGCCGGCGGCCATCCTGGCCAGGAACGCCGCCCCCAGGGCCGCGCCCTCCGGGACGGCCACGGTGTCCACCGGCAGTCCGGTGGCATCGGCGACGGCCGCCATCCACGGGGTGGACTGCGACCCCCCGCCGGTGGCCACGATCCGGCGGGCCGCCACCCCGGACCGCTCGATCATCCGGCGGACCACGAACCCACTGGCCTCATGGGCGGCGCGCACCACGGAACCCGGTCCCATGGTGATGTCCAGGCCGTGCAGGCTGGCCCGGAGCCACGGGTCGTGGAACGGGGTTCGCTCGCCCCTCAGGTAGGGGAGCCATACCGGGACCGCACCCGGGTCCCCCACCCGTGCATCGGGTGAGGAGGCGGCTCTACGGCCGGCAGGGCGCCGTGGATCGGGCGCACCGACCATGGTGCGCACCCAGTCGGTGAACAGTCCGCCGGCATTGCTCGGACCGCCTATCAACACCCGGCCCGACACCGTCGAGGGGAAGGTCGTGAATCCCGGCAGCTCGAGCCATGCGTCGGACACCACCCACACGATCAGCGTGGCGCCGAAGATCACCAGCACGTCCCCCGGCTCGTCCGCCCCGGCCACGATCTGTTCGCAGAAGGCGTCGATCGACCCACCGCCGACTGCCGTCGGCGTGCCTCGGACCGTCCCAGCGGCTCGCCCGAACGGCAGGATCCGGGCGACCCGGCCCTCGTCGATGCCGATGGCGGCCAGTGCCTCTCGGTCCCAGCGGCCGTTCGGGACGAGGGAACCGAACGTGGTGGCCGCCGCCGAGTCGATGGCCGGCACCCCGCACAGGGCATGGGTCGCCACGGCCTGACTCGGCCAGTAGCCCGACGCGTCAGGCAGTTGTCCCGCGGCCCAGGCCAACATCCGCGCCCCCTCCTCGCGCTCGCCTCCATGATCGTTGCGCCGGGCCACCGGGTCGCCGTTCCAGGGGTCCGAACGGGCGCGGTCGTCGCCGTAGAGGAGGCCGGGTAGGCGGGGGATCCCTCGGCGGTCAACTGCGGTGATGGACGGGACCATGGCCGTGGTGACCACTCCGGCGGCAGGTCCCCCGAGCGCAGCCGAAATCTCGGCAAAGGCCCGTCGAGGTCCTCGCCGCCAGGCCTTCGCGGCGTCATGTTCGAGATGGTCGACCGTCGGAGTGCCCACCGCGTGGGGGACACGCGTCCGGGCCACGACTTCGCCCTGGGCGTCCACCGCCACGGCCTTGACCGACGTGGTTCCGATGTCCACGCCGACCGTGCACGTGACCCCGTCGGGTCTGATCGTCATCTGTGCGCTCTCCCCACCGACACTTCCCCCGATGCTCGTCCTGACCCCCGTCCCCACGTCCCTGACCGGACAGTATGGACCCCAGCAACGCCGGGAGTGGGTGCTACCCTCCGGCATTGCCCGCCATCGACCTGGGGGATCTGATCGCATGCCCGACGCACGACCCAAAGCCTTGGTGACCGCGGCGGTCCGGGGGCCGGGCCTGGACCTGCTCGGCGAGCTGGCCGACCTCACGCTCGACTCGTGGCTCGACCAGCCGACCCTGCGCATCTTCGACGCCGAGCAGCTGGCCGCGCGGATGGAGGCCGAAGGGGCCACCATCGCCATCGTCGAGAGCGACCGGTGCGCAGGGCCACTGTTCGAGCTGCCTCTGGTGGCCGTCGGCAGCTGCCGGGGAGACCCGAACAATGTCGACGTCCCGGCCGCCACCGAGGCCGGCGTTCCTGTGCTCCGGGCCCCGGGGCGCAACGCCGATGGCGTGGCCGAACTGGCCGTGGGCCTGCTGTTTGCCGCCACCCGGGGCCTGGTGGCCGCCGACGCCGATGTACGCAAGGGGGACATCTATAAGGACGGCACCATCCCCTACCAGCGCTTCCGGGCCTGGGAGCTCGCCGGGCGCACCGCCGGCCTGGTCGGACTGGGTGCCGTGGGACGGGCCCTGCGGTGGCGTCTGCGGGGTCTGGGCATGGAGGTCATCGCGTACGATCCCTACGCCGACGAATCGACCGTCCCCCTCGACGAACTGCTCGAGCGCGCCGACGTGGTGTCCCTCCACGCGCCGGTCACCACGGAGACGATCGGCATGATCGGGGCGGCCCAGTTCGCGGCCATGCGCGACGGGGTGGTCTTCGTCAACTCGGCGCGTGCCGCTCTGCACGACACCGATGCGCTGGTCGAGTCCCTTCGTTCCGGCAAGGTGTCCGCCGCCGGACTCGACCACTTCGAGGGGGAGTTCCTGGCCCCCGACCATCCCCTGACGTCGATGGACTCGGTCGTCCTCGCGCCTCACATCGGCGGCGCCACCTACGACACCGAGTCGAACCACACGCGGATCATCGCCGAGGACCTGTGTCGACTGTTGGCCGGTGCCCGGCCCCTCCACATCGTCAATCCCGAAGTCCTTCCTGGCCGATGACCGCCACCGCTGCCGCTGCCGACCGTCCCGCGCCGATGCCACGGGCGGACCCGTGACCGCCGACGGGCCGGCCTTCCGGCTCCTCCCCCGGTTGGAGCCGGAGAACGAGTTCTTCTGGACCAGCGGTGCCGACGGACGGCTCCGGTTCCTGCGCTGCCAGGACTGCCGCTCCTTCATCCACCCCCCGTATCCGCGGTGCCCCACCTGCCTCTCCGATGACGTCGCCGTCGAGCCGGTCAGCGGGCGGGCCACCCTGGTGTCCCACACCGTCAATGTGCACGCCTGGATCCCGGGGAGCGAGCCCTACATCATCGGGCTGGTGGCCATCGACGAGCAGGAGAACGTCCGCTTGACCACCAACCTGGTCGGTATGGAGCCTAACGACGTCGTCACCGGGATGGCCCTCGAGGTCACCTTCGAGCAGTGTGATGACATCCATCTCCCGTTGTTCCGACCGGCGGACGGAACCCCGTCGTGAGCCGGGACGAGCCCCTCGAGCGCCGGGCCGCCATCACCGGGATCGGCCAGTCGGCCATCGGGCGTCACCTTGGCCGCTCCGATCTCGACCTGACCATCGAGGCCTGCCTGGCCGCGGTGGCCGACGCCGGCCTCACCCGCGACGACATCGACGGACTGGCCACGTACCCGGGCATGGGCACGGGCACCCCGGGATTCGCCGGACCCACCACCCCGGAGGTCCAGGATGCGTTGCGCCTGTCCCTCGACTGGCACGACGGTGGAGGCGAGGGACCCGGCCAGATGCGCGCCCTGATCGCCGCCTGCCTGGCCGTCGGGGCGGGGCTGGCCCGACACGTCCTCGTCTATCGCACGGTCACCGAGTCCACCGCCCAAGGGTCCGGCAGCCGGCAGGGCATCGGTGGCAGTGGTGGCGAATCCGGCGGGGTGCCGCGCTTCTCGGGTTTCCTGCAGTGGACCCTGCCGTTCGGCGCGGTGTCCGCCGTCAACTGGATCGCCCTGGTCGCCCAGCGCCGGATGTACGAGTTCGGGCTCACCCGCGACCAGCTCGCCCAGATCGCACTCAACGCCCGGCGCAACGCGGGCCGCAACCCGACGGCCATCTACCGCGAACCGATGGACCTCGATGACTACCTGTCGGCCCGCATGATCTCCACGCCGCTCTGCCTGTTCGACTGCGACGCGCCGAGCGACGGGTCGACGGCGTTCGTCGTGTCCCACCGCGACTACGCACCAGATGCGCCCCGTCCCGCTTGTCACGTGAATGCGGTAGGCACCGCACTGCGGGGTCGGCCCAGCTGGGACCAGTTCGACGACATGACGACCATGGCCGCCCGCGACGCTGCCGCGTCGATGTGGGAGCGGACCGAACTGACCCCGGCGGACGTAGACGTGGCCCAGCTCTACGACGGGTTCTCCATCCTGGCCATGGTCTGGCTCGAGGCGATGGGCTTCTGCGGCCGAGGCGAGAGTGGTCCCTTCGTGGCCGACGGCTCGGCCATCGCCCTCGACGGCGTCCTGCCCATCAACACGGCCGGCGGCCAGCTATCCGGTGGCCGGCTGCACGGGTTCGGGCTGATCCACGAGGCCTGCGTACAGCTCCGGGGCGACGGTGGCGACCGGCAGGTGGCACGAGCCGGAGGCAGGGCACCCGAGGTGGCGGCCGTCAGCAATGGGGGCGGACCCATCGCCGGCACACTGCTGTTGACCCGCGGCAGGGATTGAGTTCGGGGACCGGGCCGGCCTATGCCGACCGGGTGCCTGCCAGCAGGTGGGCGGCCCGGGCCGCCAGCGCCACCAGGGTGAGGGTGGGTCCGTAGCCGGCGGAGGTGACGAACACCGACGAGTCGGCCACCACGACGTTTTCGAGTTCGTGCATCCGCCCCTGGGGATCGACCACCGATCGGGAAGGGTCGCTTCCCATGCGCACGGTTCCGACGTTGTGGCGGCTCTCGGGGACGGCTTCGGGTGACGCCGCGTTGCCTCTGCCGGGCGACGTCGTAACCGCCGTCCACTCCGCCCCCATCTCCTTCAGGATGGCCGCCAGCCGCGGACCGTAGTGGTCGGAGGCCACGTGTTCGTGTCGACCGGCCCGGTAGGTCACCCGGGCCACCGGGAACCCCCGGGCGTCCCGGACCGTAGGGTCGAGGTCGATCCGATTCGTCGCATAGGGGAGGTCCTCCCCCTGCATGATGAACGCCCAGAGCCGACCGCGGATCGGCGAGTCGGCCATCAGGCCGGTGTGGGACGTGCCCCACGGGTAGTGGGTGGCTTCGAGGATGGGGAGAGCCGCCCCGCTGTGCTCGACCAGGCCGCCCCGCAGCCAGGGCAGACCACCCTCGACGGCCGCTCGGCGCGAGGCGTCGTCGCCCACGATCATGTCGTCGTGCACGTGGGTGACCGCGCGACCCCGTTCGGCGTAGGTGCGGAACGGCATCCCACCGGCCACGATCGTCTGGAAGTGGGTCATCAGGTACCGCCCGATCAACGGATGATCGAATCCGGACAGCAGCAGCAGGCGTGGTGTCTCGATCGCACCGGCCGCCACGACGACGTGTCGGGCGGCGAGGAAGCGCTCCTTGCCGTCGGGCCCGACCACGTCCACCCCGGTAGCCCGTCCGGCCGCCGTGCGGATGCGTGACGCGAACGTCTCGGGCAACAGTTCGGCCCGACCGGTCGCCATCGTGCGTCGGAGCATGGCCACCGGGTCGCCCTTGGCGTGGATCGGACAACCGAAGAACGAACAGAATCCGCAGTTGTTGCACGCCGGGCGGCCGTCGTAGGGGACGCTGTTGGCCGCGGTGGGTGCCGGGTAGGGGTGATAGCCGAGCTTCTCGGCGGCGGCGGCCGAGCGGGTGGCCCCGAACATGGGGGCGCCCGAGGGCATGGGGAAGGGACCCGAACGCGGTCCGGCGAACGGGTTGGCGCCCTCGGTGCCGGCGACGCCCACCGACCGCTCGACCTCGGCGTAGTAGGGCTCCAGATCGTCGTAGTCGACCGGCCAGTTGGCCACGTCGGACCCCTCCTGGGGCCCGAAGCGCGAGAGCAGCCGGAAATCGTCAGGTCGGAAGCGGGGCACCTTGCCGTCGGCATGGGTCCCGCCGCCGCCGACGGTCGACGGCACCGAGTTGACCTCGCCGACGAAGGTGTGGTCCCCCTCGGCGTCCGATGCCCGGAACGTGCGCGGCTCAATCAGGGGGTCCGGTCCGAGGAAGTGCCGACTGTGGAACTTGATCTCGTCGTTGGAGAAGTCCGACGCCGGCTGCGTGAGATCTTCGGGGTCGAGGAGGTGGTTCCGTCCCTTCTCGACGATGGTCACCGTCCAGCCCGCCGCAGTCAGCACGTCGGCCGCGGTGGCTCCGCCGGGACCCGATCCCACGATGACGGCGTCGACGGTCACGGTCGGGTGACCTCCTCGTCGGTCCAACCCCGGGGTTGGACGTCCCCGTCGAAGCCGATGGCCCGCCAGCCGACCAGGTCGCGGTTCCCACCGTATTCGGGCGCGCCGTACATCCCCTCGCAGGCATGGGTGTAGAGCAGGTCGACGAAGTCCGGGTCGGCCCGCAGGCGCGCCACCTGCCCAGCCTCGTCCAGGTCGCAGAAGTCCGTGCCCAACGAGGCCAGTCCCCGGCGGTAGCGCTCCTGGTAGCCGACCACCGGACCGTTGAACTCGCGCTCGGGTCGGCCGTCGGACCCCTCGATCCTGGTGCGCCAGGCCAGGTCGTCGAGGGTCGACAGTCGATGGAAGGTGGCGAAACCGGCGCTTCCGCCGGTCCTCCCTGACGTCGGCCCTCCCGCCCAGATGCGCGGCGGGTCGAAGGTGAAGGCACCGAGGAGGCGGTCGACGTAGTCGGCCACACCGGCGGCCCTCGCGCCCGGCCCGCGGTCCGTGGCCGGGATCAGTCGCTCGCAGGCCGCCTCCGCGACGCGGTACTCCTCATCGGTCAGCCAGACGGGCACCGGGTCAACCTATCCGCGACCGCGTCCGGGAAGCGGGTGCCGTCCGCCGCCCGTTGTCAACTGGGCGAGAACGTAACGGGCAGCGTGACCGGGGACCGGAAGGCCAGTCCCTCGATATGCGGGTCGAGACCGGGGTCGGCCGACAGTTGGAGGTCGGGCAGGCGGTCGAGGAGCGTGTCGATGGCCACCCGCGCCTCCATGCGGGCCAGGTGCATGCCCAGACAGACGTGGACGCCGAAGCCGAAGCCGACGCTCTGGCGCGATTGTCTGGCGATATCGAAGAGCTCAGGATCCACGTACTTTCGTTCGTCCCGATTGGCCGACCCCAGGAGCAGGCCGACATCGGCCCCCTCGGCAACGTCGACCCCGGCGAGCTCGCCGTCACGGGTGGCGCGGCGCAAGATGACCGTTACCGGTGGCTCCCAGCGGATCCCTTCTTCGAAGGCAGCAGGGAGCAGCGCCCGGTCCTCCCGGACCGCCCGGAGCTGGTCCGGGTGGGTCAGGAGGCCGAACAGCAGGTTGCCCGACGCCCGGTAGGTGGTCTCCACTCCCGCGGGAAGCAGGAGTCGGAGGAAGGAGTAGATCTCCTCGTCGTCGAGACGGCGACCGTCGACCTCGGCCACCACGAGATCGCTGATGAGGTCGTCGGCCGGTCGCTTCCTGCGCTCGGCGAGCACGTCAGAAAAGTAGTCCCGCAGGGCCGCCGAGGCGGCCAACCCGCGGTCCCAGTCGGCGGTGACACTGGTGATCTCGATCGCCCAACGTTGGAATATCGGGAAGTCGGCACGGGGCAGCCCCAGGATCTTGGCGATCACCTGGACCGGGAAGTTGAAGGTCAGCTCGCGGACCAGGTCCGCCGAGCCGCGTGCACAGAAGCCGTCGATCAGTTCGTCGACCACCCGCTGGACCAGGTCGCCCTCCCACCGTTCCAGCACCTTGGTGCGGAAGGTAGGAGAGACAAGGGCGCGGTGCAGGCGGTGTTCGGGCTCGTCCATCTGCAGGATGGTCCGTCCCATGACCGCGCCCATGATCCCTTCGTAGACAGTCGACGAGTACGCCGCGTCGTCACGGAGGACCTGGACCACCTCGTCGAAGCCGAACACCGTCACCGGTGGGGGACGGTCCGGGTCACCGACAGGCAGGCCGTTGCCGAGGTCGACAGGTCCCGAGTGGACCGGGCCGGTGCGGCGCAGTTCGGCCATCCGGGGATAGGGATCCCGGATGTCACCCGATACAGTGTCCGGGAGTTCGAACGGATCGAACGGGTTCATCGACCCCGCCTCCGAGATGGTCTCCACCGGCTCTGTCTCCATCGACTCCCCCTCCCCCGGATCCGTTGATCCCGGTCTATGTCCGCGTCTTCGCCCCGGTCAGGCGCCGATGAGTTCGCCCGCCACCTGGTGCCACCGATGGCCGCTGCCCCCCATGAGCACCTCGTTCTGCTTGGCCCGCTTGAAGAGGAAGTGGGCATCGTTGGCCCACGTGAAGCCCACGCCGCCATGGACCTGGATGTCGTCGCCTGTCACCCGGACGGCCGTCTCCGAGGCGTAACCGGCGGCCATGGCCGCGGCACGAGACCGTTCCGGGGCCCCCGTGTCCGAAGCCCAGGCGGCGAAGTGCACGCCGACCCGGGCCATCTCCAGGGAATGGAACATGTCGACGATGCGGTGCTTGACCGACTGGAACGTGGCGATGGGCCGATCGAACACCACCCGCTCCTTGGCATACTCGACCGCCTCATCGAGCGCCCGGTGGGACACGCCGACCAGCTCGGCCGACAGGGCCACGGCCACGTCGTCGAGCACGTCCCGCCACAGCAACGTCTGGTCGCCGGGGGGACCGAGGGGTTCGACGGGTTCGTCGTCGAGCACCAGCCGGGCCAACTTGCGGGTGGGGTCGAGATTGGGGACGGCCTCGCCCCGGGGAGACGGTAGGAGGAACGAGCGGATGCCATCCTCGGCCAAGGCCACCACGACCGCCCAGTCCGCCGTGTGGCCGTCGACCACGATGGGCTTGGCCCCCGACACCACCCAACCGGCTCCCTTGCGTCGGGCCCGGGCCCGAACGGTTCCGAGCGGATCACCGTGCCCCTGCTCGTGCAACGCCACCGTGCCCCGCTGACCGCCGGTCGCCAGGCCCTCGAGGAGTCCGTCGGCGGTGAGTGCCCGGGCGGCCAGCGTGGCGTAGACGGACGAGGAGAAGAACGGGCCGGGAAGGGGCACCCGTCCCATCTGCTCGAGCACGATGCACATCTCGAGGAGCCCGCCTCCGGAACCGGGCTGCAGCATGCCCGTCCACCCCAGCTCGACCAGCCGGTCCCACTGCCCGGCGTCGAATCCGACGGGGTCGTCGGCCAGGCGACGCACATCGTCGCCACTGACCTCGTCCATGGCTCGACGGGCCACGTCCTGCAAAGCCAACTGCTCCGCATCGAATGTGAAATCCATGTCACTCCCCCCCGGGCACCGTTGACGGCTTGGCCGACAGTGTAGACGGGTGCCCGGCTAGCATCTCGTCCCGTGGACTTCGCCCTAGCACCTGAAGACGAAGCGTTCCGCGACGAGTTGCGTACGTGGCTCGACGAGCACCTGGAACCGTTCCTGGCCAGCGAGGAGCTGGCCGATGACGGCGCCATGTCGACCGAGAAAGCCCAGGAGCGCAGGGCCAGCTGGCAGCGTGTGCTGAACGAGGGCCGCTGGGCCGCAGTGCACTGGCCCGAGGAGTACAACGGGCGCGCGGCCACGGCCATGCAGCGCATCCTCTACTCCGAGGTGATGGCCGAGTACCGCACGCCCGGACAGGCCAACACCAACGGGCTCTGGCAGATCGGGCCCATGATCATCGCCTGGGGCACCGACGAACAAAAAGCGCACTGGCTCCCGTGCATTCTCGACGCCTCCGAACACTGGTGCCAGGGGTTCTCCGAGCCGGATGCCGGCAACGACCTGGCCAACCTGCGCACGACAGCCATCCGGGACGGCGACGGCTACGTGGTCAACGGTCAGAAGATCTGGATCTCGACCGCCCACCTGGCCCGCTGGGGGCTCTTCCTGCTGCGCACCGACCCCACGGCGATCGAGCGGGGGGCCAAGCACGAAGGGATCACCGCCTTCATCGTCGACATGCACACGCCCGGCATCGAGGTCCGGCCCATCCGTGACATGACCGGTGAGGAGATGTTCAACGAGGTCTACTTCAACGACGCCCACCTCCCTCTCGACAGCCGTCTCGGGGGCGAAGGCGAGGGTTGGCTGGTGGCCATGGGCACACTCGGACACGAACGGGTGGGCATCGCCGGGCAGATCTCCAGCCTGGCGGCCGACCTCCGGGCCATGGTCATGGCCGCTCGGTCGGTCAACCCCGCCGCCCTCGAGGACCCGTCCATCCAGGAGCGGTTAGCCCGGGCCTGGACCGACATCGAGTTGGCCCGGCTCCTCACCATGCGGGCATTGAGCAAGATCATCAAGGGCGAGAAGAACTGGCCCGAGGTGCCCTTCGCCAAACTCAAGTGGTCGGAGCTGGCCCAGACCCTCGCCGACCTGGCCGTCGACCTCCTCGGACCGGCCGGATTGCTGGCACGCGGGGGACCGGACACGGTGGACCGTGGCAAGTGGACACGGCTGTACGCCTTCCAGCGCTACAGCACCATCGGCGGCGGTTCGACCGAGGTGCAGAAGAACATCATCGCCGACCGGGCCATTCGACTGCCCGGCCAGGCCCGCACCTCCTGAAGCCGGACATGCCCGTCGACCCGCGGGCCCTGTGCATCATCGGCGCCGCCCGTCGCACGTGGCGGGACCGGTCCGCCCCGGAGCCCCTCGACCTGTGGGAGGAGGTGGCCCGCGCCGCCGCCGCCGATGCCGGCGTGCCGGACGCCGTCCGGAGTATCCAAAGCCTCCAGATCGTCTACTGCCAGTCCTGGGAGTACGACGACCCGTGCGGCCGGCTGGCCACCAGGTTCGGCGCCGACCCCGCCCACCGCGTCTACTCAGGCATCGGCGGCTCGGTGCCGGTCGGCCTGGTCCGCGACACGGCACTGGCCATGTCCCGCGGTGAGCTCGACCTGGCGCTCGTGGTCGGGGGCGAGGCGCTGGCCACCCGCCGCAACCTCCCCGACCCACAGTGGTCACACGCCCCGGCCGAGCCCACGCCGTTCCCGATCACCATCGACCGCGACGAGGCGGCCAATGGGATCTACCAGGCCTACCTGACCTTCGCCCTCTTGGATACCGCCCGCCGGGCGGCCCTCGGGCGCACCCCGGCCGAGCACCGGCAACATCTCGGCGCCCTGCTCGCCCCGATGTCCGAGGTGGCCGCCGCACACCCTGTGGACGCCTGGTTCCCCATCACCCGTGCCCCCGAAGAGATCACCACGGTGTCGCCCGACAACCGCATGGTGGCCACGCCCTACACGAAGCTGATGACGGCCATCATGGACGTCGACATGGCCGCCGCCGTGCTGGTCGCCACGGTGGCGGAGGCGGACCGCCTCGGTGTCCCGTCCGACAAGCGGATCCACCTCCGGGGACTCGGATCGGCCGACGAGCCGAGGGCGCTGGCCGCCCGTCCCGACCTGGGCCGTTCGCCGGCCCTCGCCCGGGCGAGCACTTCCGCTCTCGGGGGCAACCACGCCGACGAGGTGTCCCACTTCGACCTCTACTCGTGCTTCGCCAGCTCGCTGGCCTTCGCCTCCGACGCCATGGGCCTACCGACTGGGACGGCCCTGACCGTCACCGGGGGTCTCCCCTACCACGGGGGCCCCGGCAGCAACTACTGCACTCACGCCCTGGCCGCCATGGTCGAGACGCTACGGGACGACCCCTACGCTCTGGGCATGGTGACCGGGATCGGGATGCATATGGAGCACCACACTGCCTCCCTGTGGTCGACCCGGCCCGATGGCTTCATCCACGCCGTCGCTTCGCCGAGTGAGCCGCCCAGCGTCCCCGTGGTATCCGGCACCGAGGGCACGGCAACGGTCGCCACCTACTCGACGACATACGACCGGGAGGGCCCGCAGGCGACCGCTCTCATCTGTGATCTGCCCGACGGCACCCGCGCCTATGCCCGGATGGAGGACCCCCTGGACGACGACGAGGACCTCTGCGGTACTACCGTCCACCTGACCGCCGGCAAACGTGGCGCCCACACCGCCATTCGCTGAGCACGTTCGCACCGCATCGAGAGGAGACCCATGGCTGTCCACTACGAAAGTCGTGACGACCACACCGTGAGGATCACCATCGACCGTCCCGAGGCGCGCAACGCTCTCGACATGGACCACTTCGCCCAGCTGCGCCAGGCCTGGGAGCGATTCGACGCCGAGGACGACTCCTGGGTGGCCATCGTGACCGGAGTGGGGCCGGACTTCTGCGTCGGCGCCGACCTCAAGACCTACATCCCCCAGATCACCGCGCTCGCCGCCAAGATGAAGGACGGGGTCACCGAGATCGACGGCTACCGGCTCGACGACGGGGTCAAGGCGGTGCTCCGCAACGTGAAGCTCTACAAGCCCATCGTCGCCGCCGTCAACGGGACGTGCGTGGCCGGGGGCATGGAGATGTTGGGAGGGTGTGACATCCGGGTCGCGGCCGATACGGCCACCTTCGGCGTGCTCGAGCCCAAGCGGGGCCTGTTCGCCGGGGGCGGTACCACGGTGCGACTACCCCGCCAGATCCCCTATCCGGCGGCCATGGAGCTCCTGCTCTGCGCCGACCGGCTGTCGGCCCATCGGGTGATGGAGATGGGGCTGCTCAACGAGGTGTGCCCGCCCGACCGCCTCCTGGAACGGGCCGAGGACTACGCCCGTCGCATCACCGCCAACGGACCGCTCGCCGTCCGCAAAACGAAGGAGTCGGTCCTCCGCGGCCTCGCCGTGGACATGCGCGAGGCCTACAAGATCGAGTCCGCCATCTCGTCGGAGGTGTTCGCCAGCCAGGACGCCGTCGAGGGGCCCAAGGCCTTCGCCGAGAAGCGGGCACCGGTATGGATGAACCGGTGACCACCTCGGTCGTCCAGGGTGTCCGCGTCACTGATCGACCCGGGACCCGGGAGATGCCTGGTCGCCGGCCGACACGCGAAGTGTCCACGTAGTAAAGGAGTAGGCATGTCCGATCTGTTCGCCGGCCAACGAGTAGTGATCACCGGGGGTTCGTCGGGGATCGGCGCCGGGCTAGCCGAGGCCTTCGCGGCCCGCGGCGCCACCGTCGGGATCGCGGCCCGTCGCCACGACCGCCTGTCCGAGGTTCTCGACCGGTGCCGCACCCACTCCCCTGGTTCGACGATGTGGGCCCTCGATCTCAGCGACAACGCATCCGTGGACCGTCTGGCCGTCGAGGCCGTCGAGCAGTTGGGCGGGGTCGACATCCTGATCAACAACGCCGGCATTCCCAAACGTCGGCACGTGACCGGCCTGGACGCGGCGACCGTGGAATCGGTGATGGCCATCAACTACCTGTCCCCCGTCCGTCTCACCCTGGCCCTGCTCCCCCACATGGTGGCCCGCGGGTCCGGGCGCATCGTCAACGTGTCCTCAGTCGCCGCTCCCCTCAGCTCGCCAGGGGAGGCCGCGTATGACGCCTCCAAAGCCGCACTGGCGGTGTTCTCCGAGGCGATGGCCGTCGACCTATGGGATACCGGGGTCAAGGTCACCGTGGTGTACCCCGGCGTGGTCGACACGGAGCTGTTCTCCCTTCCCGACAACGACCCGTTCACTGACGACGTCGAGGCCATTACGGTCGACGAGGCCGTGCGCACCATCATGGAGGGCATCGCCAGTGGGGCCCTCTCGGTGTACGTCCCCGAGTTCTTCGCCCAGTTCGCGTCGCACAAGGCGCAGGATCCTGAGGCCTTCCTGGCCGGAACGGCCGCCTACGTCAAAGACAAGGCGGCCAAGGCCGCCAAGTCTGCCGGGTCGTAACCCGACCCGACGACGGGCCGGGGTATGGCCGACGACACCCGTCGCACGACGGTCAGCCCAGTCTCTCGATCACCGTGGCATTCGCCTGGCCCCCGCCCTCGCACATCGTCTGGAAGCCGTAACGTCCTCCGGTCGCCTCGAGATGGTTCAGCAATGTGGCCGCCAGTCGCACCCCGCTCGCCCCCAAGGGATGACCCATGGCGATCGCTCCACCGCAGGGGTTCAGCCGCCCGGGGTCGATGGGAAAGGCCCGGAGCCACATCAGCGGGATGGCGGCGAACGCCTCGTTGCACTCGACGGCATCGAACTGGTCGACGGTCATGCCCGAGCGGTCGAGCAATCGCTGGGTCGCGGGCACCGGAGCCGACAGCACGATGGCGGCATCGTCGGCGGCCACGGTGGCGTGGGCGAAGCGGGCCCGAATCGGCAGGCCCAATCGCTCGGCCACCGAACGATCTGCGATCAGCATGGCCGAAGCACCGTCTGTCATCTGCGACGAGTTTCCGGCGGTGATGTCGGGTGCCGTATCGGGCTCCCAGGACTGGGCCGGGGGCAGGCCGGCCAGCGACTCCATCGAGCCGGTCCGGCGGATCCCCTCGTCGGACTCGAGGGACCCGCCCGACAGACTCCCGTCTTCGCCCTTCAGGGGTACCGGTAAGGCCTCGCCCGCGAACCGGCCCTGATCCCAGGCCTCGGCGGCCCGCCGGTGGCTTTCGAGCGCAAACTCGTCCATGTCCCGCCGACCGATCCCCCACCGGTCAGCCAGGACCTGGGCCACCCGGAACTGGGCCCATAGTCGACCGTCGATCTGGTCGAGGAACGACGGTGGAAACGGGCCGGTACCTCCTCGGGCGTTCGCCGCCAAGGGAACCCGGCTCATCATCTCCACCCCACAGGCCACCACCATGTCATAGTGGCCGGCCTTGACTCCGGCCGCGGCGAAGTGCATCGCCTGTTGGGACGATCCGCACTGACGGTCGACCGTCGTGGCTGGCACCTGCTGGGGCAGTCCGGCAGACACCCAGGCGTTGCGGGTCACGTTGGTGCTCTGCTCCCCCACCTGGGTCACGCACCCGCCGATGACGTCGTCCACCTGCCCGGGATCCACCCCCGTGCGCTCAACCAACGACGAGAGGGCGAATCCGAGAAGGTCGGCGGGGTGCCAGTGGGCCAGCGCGCCACCCCGCTTGCCCAGCGTGGTGCGCACGACGTCGACCACCACTGCATCACGCCCGTCATCGACCATGGTGTCTCCTCATCGATCTGACTCCCTCGTTCCGCAGCGAGTCGGGCCTCACGGTCCGGTCACCGGTCCATCGTCCGCCGGCTCGTCCCCCGGACCTGTAGTGACCCCGTCAGGGGCCCCGGTGCGATTCCGGTCAGACATGGCGGCCACGGCCCGCTCGCCGCGTGTGGCCAGGACCGATTCCACGGCGGACAGTGCGGTGGCGGCCGGACCGTCGTAGGCCACCGTGCCGTGCTCGAGCACCACCGCCGTCAACGCGATGTCCAGGACCCGATCCACCTGCTGCTCGACGATCAGCAGCGCCGTCCCGGCATCGTTGATCTTGCGCAGCCCGTCATAAATGGCGTCCATCATGACCGGTGCCAGGCCCAGCGAGATCTCATCGGCCACCAGGAGCCGCGGCGGGGCCACCAGCACCTTGGCCAGCGACAGGATCCGTTGCTCCCCGCCCGACAGTGTCCCGCCGTTCTGGCGGCGACGGCTTCCGAGGATCGGAAACGATTCGTAGGCACGCTCGAGCGCGTCCGGCACCTGACGGCGTCCGAGCTTCTGACGGAACAGGATCTTCAGGTTCTCCTCGACAGTGAGATCGGCGAAGACCCCGCGGCCCTCGGGAACATGGGCGCATCCGAGTCGGGCGATCTTGTAGGTGGGCAGCCCGGTCACGTCGGTGCCGTCGAGGTGGATACTCCCCTGTGAGCTGGCCAGCAGCCCGGTGACAACCCGGGCCACGGTCGACTTTCCGGCACCGTTCGAGCCGATCAGGGCGGTGATACCCGAGGCGGGAACGGCAAAGGTGACGTCGAACAGCGCCCGGTAGGGGCCATAGGCGGCTGAGACATGGTCCACACGCAGCGCCGGTACCGCCTCGGTGCCGGACGCGGTCACCGGGAGTCGCCCCGGGACGATGGGTGGTCGACGCGCCGGGTCACGCCTGGACCCCGAGATAGGCGTGGCGGACCCCGGGATCGGCCATCACGGTGTCGAAGGGTCCCTCGGCAATGACGCTCCCGAGGTTCATCACGATCACCCGGTCGACCACCTCGCCCACCATGGCCAGGTCGTGCTCGACCAGCAGCAGCGCCAGTCCCCGTTCACGCTGGAGGGTCCGGAGCACGCCGGCCAACTCCGCCGTCTCGTGGATGTCCAGGCCTGACGAGGGTTCGTCGGCCAGTAGCAGGACCGGCTCGGACACCAGGGCCCGGGCCAGCTCGACCAGCCGGCACGATCCGAGGCCGAGGCTGGAAACAGGAACTTCGGCCCGGTCGGCGATCCCCACCAACTCGAGCACACTGTCCACCTGGTCGCGCTCGTCGGGGGTGACCGAGCTGAGATTGCACAGATCACGCCACAGACGTCCGCTCCCCTGCCGGGCCCGGACGGCCACCACCAGATGGTCCCGCACCGTCATGTCGGGGAACACCTCGATCCGCTGATAGGTCCGGCCGATGCCCATCCGGGCACGCTTGTAGGTGGGGAGTTCGAGGAGGCTCACCCCGTCGAGTTCCACCGTCCCGCGCTCGGGACGGATCTGTCCGCAGATGCAGTTGAACAGCGTGGTCTTCCCGGCGCCGTTCGGCCCGACCAGGCCGATGCTCTCCCCCTTGTCGACGTCGATGGTGACGTCACAGACAGCCACGATGCCACCGAAGATCTTGGTCACCCCGGCCACCGCCAGGAGCGTAGGAGTGCGGGGTTCAGCCATAGTCGCCCACCGCCGGTTCGACCGGTGCCACCGGTGTGACCCCACCGGTCGGCCCGGCCGACACACCCGGTATCCGGCCCCCCGACGCCGGGTCGGTATGGAAGATCAGACGTTCGAACCGCAGCGTCCAACGCCGCTTCTGGTATTCGAGGATCCCTTCGGGATGGGCGGCATAGGTCAGGGCTCCGAACGCGAAGAACACCACCACCAGGCTGTTCCCTCCGAACCGGGCCGGGACGTAGGTCAGGAGCTGCTGGAGGACGACGAATCCGAACCCGGCCTGCACAGCGCCCTCCACCGTGGCGGCCCCGGTCGTGACCACGACGACCACGAACACCAGGGAGAGCTGGTAGTTGAACAGTTCGGGGCTCACCTGCTGCTGCTGGATCGAACTCAGGGTTCCCCCTATGCCCGCCACCAGTCCGGAGAGGGCGAAGATGACCACGTGCTGCCAGGTCAAATTGATCCCGAGGCCTGCAGCTCCGGTCTCGCTTCCCCGAATGGCTCCGAGGTACCGGCCGATGGTCCCCCGACGGACCAGGTTCACCACCACGATGCAGGCCAGCAGGACCACCATGGCCAGCACGAAGAACGCGTGGCCGTTGGGGTTGCTGACGCCCAGGCCGACCCAGGACGGGCGGACGCTGATCGACTGTCCCTGGGCGCTCGACAGCGACTGCGGAAAGACGCTGTTGTCGAAGAACAGTGCGGCGGCGATGGTGAGCAGGCACAGGCCCAGGCCACGTAGGCGGACCGAAGCGAGCGCCAGGATCACGGCCACCCCGGCCGCCACCACGGCGCCGATCGCACCGCCCACCAGGAAGTTGGTCCCGAAGTGGCTGGCGAGCTGGGCCGCAGTGAACGCCCCCACCCCCGCCAGTGTGGCCTGGGCCAACGACAGCTGTCCGCCCAAACCGGTGATCAGGGTGATCGACAGGAACAGGGCCGAGTACACCAACCCGGCGCTGAACACGTTCTCCCAGGTGGTCGGCAGCCAGGTGAGCATCGACACGACGAAGCCGACGAGCAGGACGTACCACAGGATGCGGATCACCCGGTCCATCTGCGGGGCGCGCAGCGAGGTGACCGAAGGAGGTGTCGGAGGGTCGACCGACGCCATCGGGTCCGACGTCCGGTCGAGGCGGCGCAGTCCGGGGACGAACAGGAGGGCGGCCATCAGGACGATGAAGGGGAGCGACGTGAACAGGGCCGCGGACCACACACTGTCCACGGGGAGATAACCCTGGAGGGTGGTGGTCATGACGCCCATGAGGATCCCCACCAGGGCGGCCAGGGCCAGCGAACGCAGCACCGCCCATGCGGCAGCGGCGAAGGCGGCGACCATGAGGGCGGCGTAGTCGCTGAACTGCAGTTGTCCGTAGTTCGGAGCCAGGAGCACCCCGGCCAGTCCGGCCAGGAACCCGGAGATGGCCCAGGCCACCCCCACCACCCGGCCCGCGTTCACCCCGTCGAGTTCGATCAGCCGGCGGCTCTCGACGGAACCCCGCATCTGCAGACCGAGGTTGGTGAAACGCAGCAGGAGCCCGAGAGCGAGGAGGATGACCACGGTGGTGAGCACCGCGGTGATGGCAATGCCGTTGACCGGGGTGCCGGCCAGCCGGAAGTAGACAACGCCCGGATTGAACAGGATGCTCGGCGAGTTGTACTGGTTGGCGCTGCCGAAGAGGACCGCGAGCATCGCCGGAATACCCACGAACAGGCTGATCCCGGTGACCAACTTGGCCGTGGTGTTGGTGGTGGCGATCTTGCGGAACAAGAAGTAATCGAACGCAAGGCCGACCGCCGGTCCCAGCACCACCACCGAGAGCACGAAGGACAGCCACACCGGGAGGTGCTCGTCTTGGACCAACCGGGTGAAGACGTAGGCCGAAAGGTAGGCCTGGGCACCGTAGGCGAAGTTGAACACCCCGGTGGCCTGGTAGGTGAGCACCAGACCGACCGCCACGATGGCGTACGTGCAGCCATAGGGGATCCCGGGAATGGCGAACCCCAGGAAATGCTCCACTCCTGAGCTCCCTTTATCGGGTCCGGTGCGGGGCGGCGCTCACGCGCCTGGCGTGCCGACGGGTGGGGTCACCGGCACCGGATTCCGGGCGTTGGGGCCGACGCAGACGAAGACCTGCTTTCCTGTGGCCAGGACGGGGACGAAGGTCGTGCCCTGGACCTGGACGTTGGCAGTGCAGTTGGGCTCGGTGAAGGAGGTGTGACTCACGGTCCAATTGACCGGAGTCGAAACACCGCCGCCGCTGAAGTCGGTGATCTTGTTGGTGGCATTGACGACGGCGGCCTGGGTGAGGTTGGCGCCGGCCGCCTGGATCCCCTGGGCCAGCAGCGCGGCCGACTGCCAACCCTGGAAGGCCACGCCGTTGTAGATGAATGCGGGTTCATACTTCTTCATAGCGGCGAGATACTGCTTCATGCCCGGATAGGTGTTCCCGTACTTGGGGGCAGTTCCGGCTTCGAAGGGGACGTTCCCGTTGAGATTGATGTAGACGCCCTGCATCACGCTGCTGTACTGGTTGAGCAACGTTTGGTCGTAGCCGTTGAACCAGACCTGCTTGATCTTCAGACCGTACTGTTGGATATCGCGTGCCAGGGTGATGTCGTCGGATCCTTCCATGCAGGACACCAGCATGTCGGACCCGGCCTGCTGCATCCGCTGCACGTCGGACGCATAGGCACCGGACAGTTGAGCGCTCACGTCGACGAAGCTGATGTTGTACCCGGCGGCCTTCAGCTGGGTGGCAAACGCATTACACGCGTCGTAGGAGGCGGCGATCGACTGGCCGTAGCTGATGACGGCGACCGACTTCGACCCGGTCGCCTTGATGACGTGAGCCAGCGACGGGACCCCCGGGGAGTAGAACTGCGTCGAGCCCCCGGCGGCGAAGAGATTGGGCGCCGTCTCCCAGTTCGAGCTCACGTTGTACCCGTAGGTCGGCGTGTTGGTGGCCACGAAGTAGTTGGGTGTGAACCAGGCCGACGCCACACCGACCGCGAACACGTGGTCCTGGTCGATGGCCGTGTGCACCTGTTGGGTGAATTGGGTAGGTGAGCCACCGTCGTCCAGATCGGCGGTGATGACGATCTTCCTCCCGTTGATGCCGCCCTTGGCGTTGATCATCTGGAAATAGGCGTTCATCCCGGGGGAGATTCCGTCGAAATACCCGGCCAACGGACCGGTCTTCGAAGAGATCGTCGCCACGTCGATCTGGGTCTTCGAGACACCCGGGGCGCTGGACGATGACGAGCCCCCGGACGTCGTTGCCGTCGTCGCGGACGTCGTCGTCGTGGTCGTGCTGGACGACGACGAAGGCGACGAGCATGCGGCAGAGACACCCGCCACCAGCGCCAGCGCGGCCACCGTCAGTACCCAATTCCCCCGGGGACCACGCATCTGTTCGTCCTCCTCGTGCCGGACCTGCCCCACCGGACCAGGACGAGATCGTCCTCCCCCCCGATGAACCATACGTCGTGTCGGCTGTTCTTATGGCACGGACACTAGCCATGTCAATGGAGTGGAGACTAGCCATCTCCAGAGACTGGGACGTGGGACACCTCGGTGCACCGGCGTCACCCGTCAAGGATCACGTCCAATGGGACACCCGCTGCGGCCAGGTCCACACTGGCATTGTCCTCGATGTAGCGGCGCCCCTGGACGTTGAACAAGGTGACTGCCTCCCCATCCACGGGGTAGGGGCCCCAGTGCCAGGTCCCCCGGTGCAGCACCACCGAACTGAGCGGGTCGAGTAGGAACGCCCGGACCTGGTCGATGTCGCCACGTCCGGTCATGGACAGTTCGGCCGGGGCCACCACCACGACGGCCCGGTTGTCCAGTGACATCAGGACCTGGGTGTGGGTGGCGTGGCGGAAGAGCACCTCGCATCGGAGCCCTTGCGGCAGCTCGGTCACCTCGTCCCGCCGGTGGCCGATCCGGTTGACATGGACATCGCCCCAGGCGAACTCGAGAATGTGGGAGCCGTCTGCCGGGTCGGTGTCGTCCACCGGCAGCCAGCCGAACGGCGCCCACGTGTCCGCTTGCAGCGGCTTCGGTACTATCTGACGCACAGCATCACCCATGATCCGCACCGTCCGTGCCCTATGGCATGACGCCGACCGTCGACGCCGACCGTCGGCGAGCGGGCGCCGCAGGGGTCGCGGGACCCGACCCGACGAGCCAAGGAGACCATATCCAGATGGACGTGCGCAACATCGAAGACGTCGCCCCGGTCGTCGAGCACAACGGCACTGTGCCGGTGTGGTGGATGGTCAACTCCCGGGAGATGAAGGACCTGACCGATGGTGGGTTCCTCGAGCTGGTCAACGAGTTCGAAGTGGCCGGTGGCGGCTACGTCGACCCCCATTCCCATCCCACCCATGAGTTCTATTACGTGCTCCGGGGCCGAGGCACCATGACCATCGGCGACGAGGAGCGGCTCATCGGCCAGGGCGACCTGGTCCACATCCCGCCGGACATCGTCCACAGCCTGCGCCCCATCTCGGACAACGCCTCCATCCACTGCTTCTGCTTCGCCATCGGGGTGAAGGGCGCGGGTCCGATCGACTACACGAACCACTAGGACGCTTCCTACCAGCGGCCCGGCCAGGGCGGCCGGACTCCACGTCAGGCGGAGCTGCCGTCCGAATCGATCAACGACTCGTCGAGACCGAGCAGGTCGACGGTCGTGGCCCCTGACCGGAGGGCACGGAAGTAGCCCTGCTCCGCCGTCTCGCGGGCTCGACCTGAAGCGATGACCTCGTCGATCTCGGCACCGGGAACTACCACCACACCGTCGACGTCGCCGACCACCCAGTCGCCGAGCGCGACCGGCACCCCGGCCACGTGGACCGGGAGCCCGGCCGTCCCTCGTGAGTTCTTCGACGCTCCGGGCAGCACGATCCGGTGGGAGAACGCCGGGAACCCGAGCCGCTCGAGGGCGGCCACGTCCCGCACTCCCCCGTCGATGACCAGACCGGCCAGGCCGCGTGACAGGGCCGCAGCGGTAAGCACCTCTCCCCAGTAGCCGCGGTCGTGGACGTCCCCCACGTCGACGACGAGGGCCGAGCCGGCCGGCGCCCGGGTGACGGCGACGTGCACGGCCAGGTTGTCACCTGGCGTGCAGCCCACCGGGTAGGCAGGGGCAGCCAGCACTGCTCCGGACCACGCCGGACGCAGCCGCGGTGGGAGTCGACGGGCCCCGCACTCTCCCAAGGTGGCCGCCCCCAACTGCGTGAGGATTTCGGCCAGTTCGCGTTCCTCCATCGACTCCCCACTTTCCGGGCCGGGACGGCCCGTTCGTTTCCTCGCTCAGGCTCGGACGGCCACCGTGACTTCGATCTCCACCGCTCCCCCGCGCGGGAGCGCTGCCACTCCCACAGCCGAACGGGTGTGACGGCCGGCGTCGCCGAACACCTGGTGGAGGACCCGGCTGGCCCCGTCCACCACCGTGGGCTGCTGCTGGAAGTCCGGGGTGCACGCCACGTAACCGGTGACGGTGAGCACGCGTTCGACCCGGTCGAGGGATCCGAGCGCCACCTCGAGCACCGCAAGCGCATTGAGGGCGCACACCGCGGCGGCCTCGGTCCCGTCCTCCACGGACACCGAGTCGCCCAGTCGTCCGCAGCAGGTGAGGTCGCCGTTGATCCTCGGGAGCTGGCCGGAGGTCCGGGCCTGCCCACCGTGGACGACCACGGCATCGAGGGGGTCGTGTGGCGGATGCGGGCCGTGCAGGACGAGGCCTAGCTCAACCAACCGGGCCCTGATCCGTCCCTCACCCGTCGCCACTGCCACCCCGTCCGGCGGGGAACTCGTCAATTCTGGCGCATCCACTCATAGACACTGGCGAATTGCTTGTCGACCTTCGCGGGGAGGTGGTGGATCTCCCCCAGCTGGCGCGCCCCCCAGATGATGAAGGCGCTGCGCTCGACCAGTGCGGTGATGTGGAGCGCCTTGGCCGGGCTCGGCCCCACCGCGACAAGGCCGTGGTTGGCGATGAGGGCGGCACCACGACCCTGGAGCGCGTCGACTGCGCACCTCCCCACGTCCTCGTTCCCGCTCATGGCGTACTCGGTCACCCGCACGTCACCGCCGACGTAGATGGTGAACTCGTCGATGCAGGACGGGATGGGCTGGCGGGCCACCGCGAACATGGTGGCGTGCACCGGGTGGGAGTGAATCACCGATCCGACGTCGTCGAAGGCGCGGTAGGCGGCCAGATGGAGCGGGAGCTCCGACGACGGCGAACGGCTGCCGGAGACGACGTTACCGTCGAGGTCGACCACCATGAGATCGTCGAGCTGCATCTCGCCGTAGTCGACCGAGGAGGGGGTGACACAAACGGTGCCGTCCTCCTGACGGGCCGAAATGTTGCCGGCCGTTCCCTCCACCAGTCCTTTGGCCAACATGTCTTTGGCGGCGGCCAGTACGGCCTCCGGGGCGTTCTCCACTGAGCGGGGCATGGGACGGGACCTCCTGGGGCGGGATGGGACGGACCGTTAGGTGCGGGCTGATGCTACTCCGCGCCCTCTCCGTCGCACGGTCCCGGTCGATTGCGGCGGGCCCGGCGTTACCCCCGACCCGAATGGCGATGCGCGCCTACAGTGACGCCGTGCAGACGCTCGACCCGCGACCGAAGGTTTGGGCTACCCGCCGCTAAGCACCGCATCACGACCATGGCGCAACTCCCCCCCGAACAGCTGCACACGATGGCTGAGGCCTTCGGCGACCACATCGCCTACCGCGTGGTCGGTGGCGGATCGATGACCTTCACCGAATGGGACACCGCCGCCACTTGTGTCGCCCGGGGCCTGCTCGAGGCCGGGGTAGAACCGGGGGACCGCGTGACTCTTCACCTCGAGGCACCCAACGCACTGCGGTGGATGATCGCCTACGCGGCCATCCACCGGGCGGGGGGTGTGGCCGTGCCCCTCAACCCCCAGCTCACCCGACCCGAGGTGGAGCGCATGCTCGACCACTGCGGGGCGGTGGTGGCACTGGTCGAGGAGTCGCTCGCCGACCGGTATCAGGGCACGCGCACCGTGGTGGCGACCGTGCCCGGCCCCGGCGGCGCCGGCGAGAACGGCGAGAACGACGGGCGCAGTGCCGATCCGGTGCCGGGCCCCAGGTGGGACCAGCTCCTCGACTGCGACCCCACCTACTTCCAGGTCCTCCGCGACTGCGGGGACCTGGCCGACATCCTCTACACGTCGGGGACGACCGGCCACCCCAAGGCGGTGGCCGTCCGCCACGACAACTCCTCGCTCGTCCCGTTCAAGAGGCCCCAGTGGAGCGGAGGTGGCTGGCTGCACGCCAGCCCCCCGTATACCTTCGCCGGCCTGGCCTTTGTCTACACACCGATGAAGCTCGGGCTCCAAGGGATCTATCTGCCGCGCTTCGACGCCGGGATGTGGCTCGACACGGTGGAGACCGACCGGCCCGGATTCGTGTTCCTCGTCCCGGCCATGGCCACTCTCCTCCTCGAGCACCCGCGCTTCGAAACGGCCGACCTCGGCTCGGTGGTGCAGTGCACGGTAGGTAGCGCCCCACTCTCCCCGCGGGTGCTCGAACGGCTACAGGAGAAGATGCCCGATGCTCTGGTTTCCAACAACTACGGCATGACCGAAGCCGGGTCGGTCTACTGCCTGATGCCACCGGGTGAAGCCGTGAAGCGACCCGGATCCGTGGGCAAACCGCTGGCACCGGCCGAAATCGTCTGCGTCGACGAGGGCGGAGCGGCGGTGGCTGCCGATGAGGTGGGTCACGTCCGCATGCGCATCCCGGGTCGCCCCCGTGAGTACTACGGCGACGCCGAGGCCACGGCCCGGACCTGGGTCGACGGCTGGCTGGTCACCGGAGACCTGGGGAAGCTGGACGGGGACGGCTACCTCTACATCGTCGGCAGGAGCAAGGACGTCATCATCCGCGGGGGAAACAACATCCACCCCACCGACGTCGAGCACGCCGTCGCCTCCCATCCCGCGGTGCGCGAGGTCTCCGTGCTCGGGGTCGAACATCCGGTTCTGGGCGAGGACGTGGTCGCCTTCGTAGCCCTGCGGCCGGGGGCGGCGGCCGACGCCGACGAACTCCGGGACCACACCCTCGGACTCCTGGCCCGGTACAAGGTTCCGCGCCAGTGGTACTTCGTGGACGAGTTGCCCCGTAACGCCACCGGCAAGGTGGTCAAGGACCGGCTGCGCGAGCGCCATCCAGCGGCGCCTCCCGCCCCGGGAGACGACGCCCCGGCGACCGGCGACGCCTGATGGCCGTCGCCGACACGGAGGCCCGAAGTAGCCTCGCAGCCATGCCAGCCGAATCCGACATCGTCCGCATCGGAATCGTGGGAGCCGGCAACATCGCGTCGATGAACGTGGCCGGTTACCTGTCGGACCCGCGCTGTGCGGTCGTCGCGGTGTGCGATCCCCGCGAGGGACGCGCCGCCGAGATGGCGGCGGAGTGGGGCGTCCCCCGGGCCTACATCGCGCTCGACGACCTTCTGGGCGATCCCGACATCGACGCCGTCGAGATCCTCACCCCCACCAACTTGCACCACGACCACGTCCTGGCCGCGCTGGCCGCCGGCAAGCACGTTTCGTGCCAGAAGCCCCTGGCCAACTCGGTCAGCCAGGCCCGCGCTATGGCGCGAGCGGCCGACGAAGCCGGGCTCATTCTGCGGGTGAGCGAGTGCTTCCGGCACTATCCACCTCTCGAACTGGCCAAGCGACTCATCGACGAGGGGGCGATCGGAAAGCCGACCCACCTGCGCTGCCGGACCGTGGTGGGACAGACCGACTCGGCGTTCCAGTCCGGCCTCGACTTCGAGGGCTACCTCTGGCGGATGACCGCCGAGAGCCCGGGGGGACACCTCTTCGACGACATGATCCACAAGTACGCGGTGGCCCTGTGGCTCCTCGACCAGGACATCGTCTCGGTGCAGGCCATCGTGCGCCGGCGCGACTACTACTTCGAGCCCTGCGCGGCCATCTTCGAGTACGAGGACCCGGACGTCCTCGGCTCCATGGAGGTCTCCTACGCCCCGGACATGTGGCTCCGCAGCGCCTACTACGGGGCGGACGAGTTCTTCGAGATCCAGGGGGACGCCGGAAACCTGTGGGTGACCCGCTGCACCGGACAGATGCTCGACCTGCCTGCCGTCGTCCTCTACGACGGGACCAAGGGCAGCCAGACCACGACCACCTTCCCCCACGTCGACGACGACTGGGGCGCGGGATTCCGTCGGGCCGCCACCCACTTCGTCGACGCCCTGGTGAACGGGGTGCCGGCCGAAATGAGCGCCGACGAGGCCATCAAGGCGTTGCAGCTGTGCTTCGCCGTCTACGAGGCGGGCAACACCCGCCTGCCGGTGGACCCCCGCACCATCGACGACGTGGTGGTGCCCGACGGATGGCCGAAGCCGTGAAGGTCACCCGGACCCTGCACCACAGTGTGAACGTCGAGGGCAGCCTGGAGGCCACCGTGGCGTTCTACGCCGGCCTCATGGAGTTGCCCAGCGATGCCCGACCCGCCATCCCCGGGATCGGGGGGCACTGGTTCGCCACCGAAAACGCGCAGCTCCACCTGGTCGATGCCGACGCCGGCCACGAGGGCATCCGTCCCACCGGACCCCACGTCTGCTTCGCGGTGTCCGACCTCGGTGCCGCCATCGCCGAGCTCGAGGCCACCGGCGTCCCGTTCACCCGTGGGGCCCAAGGCGAGACCGTGCAGATCTGGTTCAACGATCCGGCCGGGAACACCGTGGAGATCCAGCAGGACCCCGACGTCGACCCGACCGCCGGACAGCCCGCGGCACCGTGACCGAGGGGGCCCGGCGGGTCCTGGTGCTCGGGGGTTCGTCCGGCATCGGACGCAGCCTGGCCGTGGCCCTCGGTCGACACGGTGACTCGGTGGCCATTGTCGGCCGCCGTTCGGCGCTGGTGTCGCAAGCGGCCGCCGCCGCCGGCCCAGCCTCGATCGCCCTCACCGCCGACGTGACCGACGCCGGACGTTGCCGGGAGGTGGTGGATGAAGCTGCTGCCGCCCTGGGTGGGCTCGACGCCGTGGTCTACGCCACTGGATGGTCGCCGATCGGCCGCCTGGCCTCGACCGGATCCGACGTGTGGGGCGACGTGCTCGCCACCAATCTGGTCGGGGCGGCCCTGGTGGCGTCGGCCGCCCTCCCCCACCTCGCCCGGGGCCGGCAACCCATGGTGGCGCTGCTGTCCTCGCACTCGGTCGGGCGACCGTGGCCGGGACTCGTCCCGTATGCGGCGTCCAAGGCCGCCCTCGACCAACTGGCACTCGGACTCCGGGACGAGGAATCGTGGCTCCGCGTCATCCGGGTCGTGGTGGGCCCGACCGCGACCTCGTTCGCCGACGGCTGGGATCCCGCAGAGTCCGGCCCGCTGTTCGAGCGGTGGGACAGGGAAGGCCATCTGGGCCACGAGGTCCTCCAGCCCGACGTCGTCGCCGCCCGCATCCTCGACGCCATGGACGATCCGGCGGCCGGCGACGAAGTGAACGCCATCGGCCGGCTGGGCATGGAGTGATCCGGTACCCGTAGCCGGGTCAGGGGATGCCGCCGTCGACGCGGAGGACCGCGCCGGTGGTGTAGCTCGAGGCATCCGAGGCGAAGTAGAGGGCACTGCCCACGATCTCGTCGGGCCGGCCGCCGCGGCCCAGCGCATGGCGGT
The DNA here is from genome assembly GCA_036513075.1 of Acidimicrobiales bacterium. Lineage (GTDB taxonomy): Bacteria > Actinomycetota > Acidimicrobiia > Acidimicrobiales > RAAP-2 > Bog-756. The sequence goes on along the minus strand of DATBZS010000037.1, from coordinate 70,733 downwards.
GGCGCACTTCGGACTCGAACGCGTCGAGGTCCCAGTCCTTGGATACATCGGTGAAGAACGGCCCGGCCATGATGCAGTTGACCCGCACCGACGGGCCATAGGCGTGGGCGAACCCGACGGTGAGCGCGTTGAGGCCGGACTTGGCTGCGTCGTAGGGGAGCATGAACGGGGCCGGCCGGATCGAACCGGTGCTCGACACGTTGATGATCGATCCCCCGCCATCGGCCACCATGCGCGGCCCGACCAGGGCGGTCAGGCGGAACGGACCCTTCAGGTTGAGTCCGACCACCTTGTCCCACATCGCCTCCGTGACCTCACTGAGATCGCGGTAGAGGAGCGACATGCCCGCATTGTTGATCAGCACATCGATCCGGCCGAAATGGGCGTACGCGGTGTCGACCAGTCCGTCGAGCTCGTCCCACTGGCTCACGTTGACCGGGACGGCGAGTGCCCGACGCCCGAGCGCCTCGACGGCCGCGGCGGTCTCCTCACATGCATCGAGCTTGCGGCTGGCGATGATGACGTCCGCACCGGCCTCGGCCAGGCCGAGCGCCATCGACCGACCGAGTCCGCGGCTCCCCCCGGTGACCAGGGCCACCCGTCCGGTCAGATCGAACTGCCCGGCGACGGACGATCCCCGGTCGCGGGAGCTCACGACGCCCTGAGTGGCGTGGAGGCAGCCAGCTCCGCCGCCCGGCGGGCCATGTCCAGCACCACATCGCCGAACATGGCCATCTTCGGATTGTCCGCCTCGCCCGCCACGACACGGGCATAGCCCGCCTCGAGCACGATGGCCAGCTTGAACCGGGCCAGGATCACGTAGTAGTCGATTTCGTCGACCGGGCGACCGCTGGCCCGCTCGTAGTGGTCGAGGAGTTCCTGGCGTGACGGCATGCCCGTGTAGTCCACATAGCTCACCGTGCCCTCGCCGCCCGACGACGTGTCGTCGGGCCAGCCGTTGATCACCCAGCCCAGGTCGAGCAGCGGATCACCCACCGTGGCCATCTCCCAGTCGACGATGGCGGCCAGACGGGCAGGTCCTCCGTGGTGGTACATGACGTTGGCGAACTGGTAATCACCGTGCATGATGCCGGGCCGATAGGTGTGCGGCTTGTGGGTGCGCAGCCAGTCCGCCGCCTGGTCGATCCCGGGGAGTGGGCGGAACTGCACGGCCTCCAGGTGGTGGAGCCAACGGTCCACCTGCCGCTCGTGGAACCCGTCGGGTCTACCGAACCCTTCGAGGCCCCGTGCCTGCCAGTCGACCCGGGACAGGCGGGCGATGCCATCGACGAGCTCGAAGGCCAGTCCTCGTCGGGCCTCGAGGTCGCTGCCGAAGGGTTCGGGCCACACGGCGCCCTCCTGGATCGGTGACCAGCCGTCGACGAACTCCATCAAGTAGAAGCAGCCGCCGAGCACCGAGGGATCGTCACAGCCCGCTACCAACCGGGCGTGTGGCACGTCGGTACCCGCCAGGGCGGCCAGCAGCCGGTACTCGCGCACCATGGTGTCGTCCCTCCCGGTCGGCACCGGGTCCGGGGGGCGTCGGAGGGCGAACCGTTGCGATCCGCGGGTGACGTCGAAGAGCTCGTTGGAAGCCCCTCCGGTGATGAACCGGGTGGTGAGCAGTTCACCCTCGCCGGGCAACCCCTGGGTATCCATCCACCGTCCGAGGACTTCGTGGTCGACCCGTGAGTGAGGTGTTCCGTCTTCCATCACAGGTTCCCCAGCTCGCGCTCGAGTGCCGCCGCGACCCCGGTTCCGTCGTCGCCGGCCGCCGACCGCAGCGCACCGGGATGGTCGGCGAACTTCTCGCGGGCTGCGGCCACCCGAGTCGGGAGATGCTGGCTCGGCCACAGGCCCTCGACCGGCTCGTAGCCCTTCAGCACCTGGCGGGCCACCGTGGTCCGGTGCACCTCGGTCGGCCCGTCGACGAGACCCATGATCGGCGCCGTCATCCACAAGCCACCGAGGGGGAGCTCGTCGGACACCCCGAGCGCCCCGTAGACCTGGATGGCCCGCTGGGTCACGTTATGCAGGACCTGCGGGGTGAGCACTTTGATGGCGGCGATGTCCCGCCGGATGGACCGGTGTTCCGCCCCCTGGTCGATGCACCAGGCGACGTACAGGACCAGGAGCCGGAACTGGGTGAGCTCGATGTGGGAGTCGGCCACGTAGTCGCGGACGCTCTGGAGGTCGGCCAGGACCCCGGTGCGGGTTCGTCGGCTCACCGCCCGCTCGCACAGCATGTCGAGGGCCCGGCGGGCCATGCCCACCGTGCGCATGGCGTGGTGCACCCGACCGCCACCGAGTCGGGTCTGGGCGATGGCGAAGGCCTGCCCCTCGCCACCGAGCAGGTTGTCGGCGGGTACGCGCACGTCCTCGTAGTGGATCAGCGCGTGCATCCCGCTGCCCGGCACCCGCTCGCCCATCAGCCCGATGTTGCGGTCGATGGTTACTCCGGGTGTGTCCGTCGGGACCAGGAACATGGACATGCCGTGGTAGACGTCGGTGTCGTGGTCGGTGATGACCATCACGATGAGGAACGCCGCCGTGCGGGCGTTCGAGGAGAAGAACTTCCACCCGTTGATGATCCATTCGTCGCCGTCGCGCACCGCGCTCGTCTCGAAGAGTGCCGGATCCGAGCCCCCTTGGGGTTCCGTCATCGAATAGCAGGAGAAGATCTCGCCGTCGAGGAGCGGCTGCAGATAGTCCCGCTTCTGCTGCTCGGTGCCGTAGTGGGCGATGATCTCGGCGTTTCCGGTGTCGGGGGCCTGGGTTCCGAAGATGATCGGGGCCCACGACGATCGGCCCAGGATCTCGTTCATCAGGGCCAGCTTCACCTGACCGTAGCCTTGGCCTCCGAGCTCGGGACCCAGGTGGCAGGCCCACAGCCCCCGGTCGCGCACCTGCTGCTTCAAGGGGTCCACGATGGCCCGCAGGTCGTCGTCCAAGGGGTGGTACGTCTTCGATCCCCAGAGAAGATCGATCGGCTCGACCTCCTCGGTGACGAAGGCTTCCATCCAGTCGAGTCGTGCTTGGAAGTCGGGGTCGGTCGAGAAGTCCCAGGCCACTACGTCCCCTTTCCGGTCCCCGCCCACCGGCTCGGGACCTCGGCGGCCGTCACCGTAGCCGGGGGCCGCAGCCCCGGCCAGGGATCACCCGCCGGGTTCGGGATCCCGGGGAAGCCCCAGCAGTCGTTCGGCGATCACGTTGCGCTGGACCTCGCTGGTCCCCCCGGCCACCGTCAGACAACGGGTGGCGAGGACACCCGCGGCCCATCGGGCCGACCGGCCCTCGAGGGTCGCGCCTTCGGGCCCCAGCAGCGAGAGCCCCATGTGCTGGACCCGCTGCTCGTGTTCGGCGCCGAGCAGCTTGCGCAGGCTGGCCGCCGGCCCGGGGTCGGCCCCGGCCAGGGCCAGGAGCGTCGACCGGTGGGTCATCAGGCGGAGGGACTGGGCCTCGGCCAGCAGGGCACCGAGGTGGGATGCCGTCTCCGGCTCGGCTGGGACGTCGGCACGACCGGCCAACCGGAGTACCGACTCGACACCGGTGCCGAACGTGCCGCCCGACGACATCGCCACCCGCTCGTTGGCCAGCGTCATCCGGGCCATCCCCCACCCCCGACCCACGTCGCCGATCACGCAGTCGTCGGGCACGAAGACGGAGTCGAAGAACACCTCGTTGAACATGGCCGCCCCGGTGAGCTCGCGCAAGGGGCGCACGTCGAGCCCGGGGCTCGCCATGTCGACGATGACGTAGGTGATGCCCTCGTGCTTCGGGACTTCCGGATCGGTGCGGACCAGGCAGATCCCCCAGTCGGCCGACTGGGCCATGGACGTCCACACTTTCTGCCCGGTAAGACACCAACCACCCTCGACACGTTCGGCCCGAGTCGACAGGTTGGCCAGGTCTGAGCCGGCACCCGGTTCGGAGAACAACTGGCACCAGGAGAGCTCCCCCATCAGGGTGGGACGGACCCAGCGGGCCCGCTGGTCGTCGTCGCCGCAGGCGATGACCACCGGCAGGGCCCAGGCACCGATGCCGAGGTGGGGACGGGCGAGACCGGCCTCGGCCATCTGCTCGTCGATGACCACCTGCTCGACGGCCCGGGCGTCGCGGCCCCACGGCTTCGGCCAGTGCGGAGCCACCAGCCCGGCGTCCACCAGCAAGGCCCGCCGGTCGGCCTCGGACGCGTCCCGGATACCGGCGATGATCGGCGCCAGCTCCACTCGCCACCGGTCGGCCTCGTCGGGGAGATCGGTGGCGAGGTCGCGCCGGACTCCGTCGCCTGCCACCGTGGCCACCTGTCGGCGGTACCGGTCCGGTCCTCCGAGCAGCTGCCGGTCGGCGAGGGCCCGCTTCAGGTGGAGGTGGAGATCGTGCTCCCAGGTGAAGCCGATGCCACCGAGGATCTGTAGGCACTCCTGCGCGCACTGGACGTAACCGTCCACGCACAGGGCGCCGGCCGTGGCCGCGGCCAGCTCCGCCTCGTCGGGGTCGTCCGCCCCTACGGCCAGTGCTGCGTCCCAGGCCGCCGCGGTCATCTGCTCGACACGGACGGCCATGTCGGCCAGACGGTGCTTGACGGCCTGGAACTGACCGATGGGCCGCCCGAACTGGACCCGGACTTTTGCATAGTCGGTCGCTGTCTCCAGGCACCAACGGGACCCACCGACGTGCTCGGCCGCCATCAGTGCGACGACCAGCCGGCGGACCCGTCCGGCGTCGACGCCGCTGAGTTGGTGCCCGGCGGAGACGATCGATCGTTCCACCTCGACCGCCGCCACCCGGCGGGTGGGATCGAGGCTGGCCAGGGGGACCGCCCGAACCCCGATGCCGGCGAGTTCGAGCACACACCACACCACGGAACCGTCGACGGCACGGGCCGGAGCCACCAGCACGGTCGCCGTCGCGGCGCCGAGGACCGGTCTCAGCGTGCCCGAAACTTCGAGGGCACCGTCGGGCCGGGTGGCCACCACGTCGAGGTGCCCCGAGTCGAATGCCACGGCTCCCACCGACGTCCCCAGGGCCAGGCCCGGAACGATCCCGAGGGCGTTTTCCCGGTCGAGGCCCTCGGTGATCAGTGACGCCGCCGCCACCGTCGGGAGCAGTGGGCCGGGGAACACCGACCATCCTGTCTCCTCGAGGAGGACGGCCAGCTCGAAGAGCCCGAAGCCCTGTCCCCCGAGATCCTCGGGGAGGTGGATACCCAACCATCCCTGGTCGGCCATGTCACCCCAGATCGGTACCAGCGTCTCCTCGTCGACATCGAGCAGCGACCTCGGCACCTCCGGTCTGCAGTGCGCGTCCAGCCAGCGCCTCGCCGAGAGCCGTTGGGCCCCGTGCTCGTCAGTCAGTGCGATCGGCATCTGTGCCCTCCAGTGTCCTCGGTGCTCGGGTCCCCGCGGCCGGCGCGTCGACTCCGGTGACCGAGATCGCCCGGGTCGGGCACCCCTCGGCCGCCACCATGATGCACTCGAGGTCGTCGCCGACCGGCTCCATGAGCACCGACACCCCATCGTCGTTCAACGTGAACGTCGCCGGTGCCCAGAACACACAGTTACCGGAACCAACGCTCCGGTAACCGTCGATCGCCACCTTCATGCGCCCACATGCCGAGTTCGCCGTCGGTCCCGGGCCCGAGCCCGACGAGGTCCACGTCGCAGCACCATGGGGGTGCAGACTAGTGCCGAGGGTTCCCGGCGACCCCGTAACCGACCACTCCCGACCGGGTGACGGGTCGGACTCCCGACGGAGGTATGCAATCCATGGCCACGGCCACCCCCAGCACCCACCCGCTCGACCCGCTCGACGAGGGGGAGATCATCGCCGCGGTGGCCGCAGTCCGGGCGACGGGTCGACTGTCCGACTCCGCCCTGTTCGCCATGGTCACCCTGGTCGAGCCTGACCGCGTCCAGTTGACGGGCTTCGCTGTCGGACAGCCGGTGCCGCGACTGGCCCGACTGGTGATTCTCCCCCGTCCCGACGCCAGCCTGGTCGAGGCGACCGTGGCACTCCCGGATGGGACAGTGGTCGACTGGGTGGAACGGGACGGCGTCCGACCGGCGCTCCTCTTCGACGACTCCTACCGCTCCATCCTGGCTCTGAAGGCTGACCCCCGGTGGCAGGCGGCCATGCGCAAGCGGGGGATCACCGATGACGAGAAGGTCCAGATCGACCCGTGGCCCACAGGTAACTTCGGTGTCCCCGACGAAAACGGGCGACGTATCACCCGGTGTCTCTCCTACTACCGGGAAGATCCCACCGACAACGGCTACGCCCGGCCCGTCGAAGGTGTCCTGGCCACAGTGGACGCTGCGCGCGGCGTCGTCCTCGACGTCACCGACTCCGGGGTCGTGCCCCTCCCCCCTGGACGCGGCACCTACCGTTCCGGCGACAACGGACCGGACCGTGACGATCTCCTCCCGTTGGAGATCGTCCAACCTGAAGGTGTCAGCTTCACCTTGGACGGTCACCACCTCTCCTGGCAGCGCTGGTCCATGCGGCTGTCGATGCACCCGCTCGAGGGCCTGGTCCTCCACACGATCGCCTACGACGACCACGGCATCACCCGGCCGATACTGCATCGGGCCTGCATCTCCGAGATGGTCGTCCCCTACGGCGACCCGGGACCCGTGCACGGGTGGAAGAACGCCTTCGACGTGGGCGAATGGGGGTTGGGCCGGATGACCAACTCCCTCGCCCTCGGCTGCGACTGCGTCGGCGAGATCACGTATCTCGACGCCACGTTTTCCAGTGAGCACGGCAAGACCTACGTCGTGGAGAACGCCATCTGCATCCATGAGGAGGACTATGGGATCCTCTGGAAGCACCTGGACATGAACACCGGCCACGCCGAGGTGCGCCGGTCGCGGCGTCTGGTCGTGTCTTTCATGGCCACCGTCGGCAACTACGAGTACGGCTTCTACTGGTACTTCTACCTCGACGGCTCGCTCCAACTCGAGGTCAAGCTCACAGGAATCATGTCGACCCAGGCAGTGATCGAGGGTCAGGAGACCCCCTGGGGATCGATGGTGGCGCCGGGCCTCGCCGCCCCATTCCACCAGCACCTCTTCTGCGCCCGACTCGACGTGACCGTCGACGGCCCGGTGAACGAGGTCCACGAAGTGTCCTTCGAACCGGCCCCCGAGGGGACCGACAACCCGATGGGCAACGCCATACGCCAGACCGTCACCCGTCTGGAGTCCGAGTTGGCCGCACGTCGGGACATCGACTCCGCCTCCAGTCGCCACTGGCGGTTCGTCAACCCGACCAGTCTCAACGGCCTGGGGAGGCCGGTGGCCTACAAGCTGCTGGCGGGGGCGACGCCCACCATCCTCGCTCAGCCCGGCTCGAGCGTGGGTCAACGGGCGGGGTTCGCCAGGCACAACCTCTGGGTCACCCCGGACACCCCGGGCCAGGTCAGGGCGGCGGGCGACTACCCCAACCAGCATCAGGGAGGCGACGGGCTACCTACGTGGACTGCAGCCGACCGACCTCTCCTCGACACTGCGATCGTGGCGTGGCACACCTTCGGGATCACCCACTCCCCCCGGCCTGAGGACTGGCCGGTCATGCCCGTCGAGTACTGCGGGTTCCACCTGGTGCCGGTCGGGTTCTTCGACGCCAACCCGGCGCTCGACGTGGCGCCGCCCCCCGGTCACTGCAGCTGAGCCAACTCCGGGCGTCCGCCCCACCTCACCCTGCGACGTCGACACTCCGGCGGCCCTCGGGGTGACGTCCCCACCTCCGGTTACCATGACCGCCATGCCCGAGCTCGAGACCCTGCTCTACGAAGAATCCGACGGCGTGGCCTGGGTCACCCTCAACCGCCCCGACGCCCTCAATGCGTTCGACCCGGTCATGCAGCGCGAGTTGCGCGACCTGTGGTCGATGCTGCGGACCAACGACGACGTCCGCTGTATCGTCCTCACCGGTGCAGGCGATAAGGCGTTCTGCACCGGCCTCGACCGCGAGGGCATCGGTTCGTTCGACGACCCCCCACCGGGCAAGCTCCCGGGTTACAACACGCCGTGGGACTTCGACGATCCGGGCAGAAGCGTCTGTCCCAAGACGAATCAGCTCTGGAAGCCGGTCATCGCCGCCGTCAACGGGATGGCCTGCGGTGGTGCCTTCTACATCCTCGGCGAGGTCGACTTCATCATCGCCGCCGACCACGCCACCTTCTTCGACCCCCATGTCACATACGGTATGCCGGCCGCCTTCGAACCGATCTTCCTGCTGCACAAGATGCCCTTCCAGGAGGTCATGCGCCTGTCGCTGCTCGGGGCCCACGAGCGGATGTCAGCCGAGCGGGCGCGCGAGGTGGGACTCGTCTCCGAGGTGGTGCCGGGAGCGGAGCTCGCCGAACGGGCTCGCTGGGCCGCCAACGCCATCGCCGAGCAACCTGCGCTCGCCATCCAAGGCACGCTCCGGGCTCTATGGATGGGTCTCGAGGTCTCCCGTCGCCAAGCCCTCGATCACGCATTCCTGTTCACCAACGTGGGCACCGACCCGGCGGCGCTGGCCGAAGGCCAGGAGCGCTTCACCTCGGGGAAGCGGATCGAGTGGCGCCTCCGCTGACCCCGGTGGGGCGTCGTCCACCGATCGTCGGTGGGCATCCGCCGAGCGGGGCTTAGGGACGCACCGCGAGCCCTGCGGCCCGGGCCCGCAGGGCCCCCCGATCAGGCTTGCCTACGCCGAGGACTGGGATCTCCTCGATCAGGAATACCATCTCGGGGGTCTTGAAGCGGGCGACCCCCTGGTCGGCGAACCACTGTCGACAGCACTCCACATCGACCGTCGGGGCCCCGACCACGAACGCTGCCACCCGCTCCCCCAGGCGGTCGTCGGGGCAGCCCACGACCACGGCCTGGCGGACGTCGGGGTGCCGCTCGAGCACCCGCTCGACCTCGGCCGAGGCGATGTTCTCCCCTCCCCGGATGATCAGCTCCTTCAGGCGGCCCACGATGGTCAGCCAACCGTCCCCGTCAAGGGTCCCGAGGTCACCGGTGGCGAACCAGCCCCGTCGCACCGACTCCGCGGTCTGGGACGCCTGCCCGTACCCGACGAACAGCTCGGGCCCCCGCACCAGGACTTCACCGCGGTCGCCGTGCGACACGGCCCGCGTCGTCCCCGGCTCCACCACCGCCAGCTCGGCCTCGCCTACCGAATGGCCGTCGGTGTCGCGCGCCTGGTCCGGCGTGTCCTGCCAGCTGCTGGTGGTGACCGTCGGCGCCTCGGTCGATCCGTAGGTGCGCTTGACCATGGCCCCCAATCCCTCGCGCGCCGCGTCGATGAATTCGGGGGTGACGCCCATCGAGCCGCACGACACGAGTCGGAGCCGCGCCACGTCGGCGCGGTACCCAGGGACCTCCATCATCCCCACGAACAGGGTGGGCGGCCCGATCATGAAGCTGGCCCCGTGTGCACCGGCCAGCCGAACGCCGCGTCCGGCGTCCCACTTCTCCATGAGCACGACCGGCATGGCCGCGCTCCCCGGTACCAACACCGAATTGAGCAGTCCGGAGATGTGGGCCAGCGGCGAGGGCATCAGTGCGACATCGTCCGGGGTCAGGCCGTGGGCCCGGACCATGGAATCCGCCTTGTAGGCCAGTCCCCGGTGGGAGTGCAGCACCGCCTTGGGATTGCCGGTCGACCCGGACGTGAACAGCACCACCGCGACATCCGAACCCCGGGGTCTGGTCCAGGCGGCCCTCCCGGCCAGCAGCGCGTCGAACCGGGGATCTCCCCGCCGGACACCGATGGCGTCCACCAGGTCAGCGAGGGGCAGGCCGGCCGACGCCAGCGTCACGGCGGGCTCCAGGTCGTCCAGCATCCGGACCACCTCGCTCGCCCCCACCTGGTGATGGATCGGGGCCGCCACCGCAGCGATCCTCCAGCAGGCATGGAACAGCACGATGGCCTCCCACCAATTGGGAAGCTGCCAGGCCACGACGTCGCCCCGCCGCACCCCGAGTGACCGGAGCCCTCCGGCCGCTGCGGACGCCGCCGCGTCGAGCGCGCCGTTGTCGATCGTTACCTCGCCGTCGAACACCGCGACCGACGCCGACGGGCGCGGGGAAGCCAGGAGCTGGTCGAGGGTCGGGAAATCCCAGGCTCCGCCCGGACGGCCGAACCGTAGGGCTCCGGGTTGGCGGTAGGTGGTGGCCAGCTTCATACGGTCACCTCGCGACCTGCGTCCTGGTCGACCCGGGCCGGGCGGACCCACCCCGTTGCCCCTCTCCTCCACACCAACCTGGCACGGCGCTCCTCGCAGTCGAATCCGGCAATCACATCGAGCAGTCGAATCAAGCAGTCGAACCGAGCAGTCGAACCGAGCAGTCGAACCGACGGACCCGGCAGCCCGCCGTCCGACGGGCGAGGCCACTCTAGGACCCGACGGCCCGGCTCAGGCACGTCAGGAAACGGCCACGGTCCGGGTGTCCTGCCCCGAACGGAGCACGGTTCCGGGCAAGGCGCCGGTCAACCTGTCGTGGGTGACGACTTCGGTCCCGTTGACCAGCACGTGTTCCATCCCTGTGGCCTCGGCGTAGAGCCGACTGGCCCCGCCCGGCAGGTCGTCGCGACTGCGCATCGGCTCGGGGCCGATCCGTCCGGGGTCGAACACGGCCAAGTCGGCGCAGTACCCTTCGGCCACCCTGCCCCGGGCGACCACCCCGTACAGCCGGGCCGGCACATCGGTCAACAGCCGGACCGCCTCCTCGAGAGTGACCAGGCCGCGCTCGCGCACCCCTTCGGCGAGCAGCGTGGTCGAGTAGACGGCACCGCACATGGTGTCGAGGTGGGCGCCGGCGTCGGACCCGCCGACCACGGCCCGGGGGTCCAGCCACGTCCGTGCCCGGGCCGCCCAGTCGGCGTCGGTGACAGGGATGGGCACCGAGAACCCGGTGCGCAACCGGTCGGCCACCAGCACCCGACAGATCGCCTCCCAGGCGTCGACCCCGATCTCTCCGGCCACGTCTCCCACGGAGCGACCTTCGAAGCGGCGGTTCTGCGGGGCGCGGGTCTCGGCGATGACCAGCCGGCCCCAGTCGGCCAGGTACCGGAGGATGCCGGCCTCGTCGGACTGGGCCCGTTCGTCGAGCGCTCGACGGGCATCCGGATCGGATAGGACGGCGATCCGTTCGGCCACGGGGGAGGCGAAGAACTCCCGCCACCCCGGGAGTCCGTCCAGGATGGCGCCGTGCTCGAACGAGAGTCGCAGGTCCATGGTGTGGGGCAGCGTCAGGGCGACCACCCGTCCTCCGGCCGCCTCGGCCGCCGAGGACGCGGCCAGCTGGGCGGCCGTCCCCTCCGGATTGGCTGCGGTGGCGGCGAGCACGTTCCAGTTGACCGGTCGACCCGACAGGACCGACATCGAGGTCAACAGGGAGACCTCGTCGTCGCTGAAGCCGTTGAGGCAACCGGGCACGATCATCTCGACGGTGGTGCCCGGATGGCCGGCCACCACGGCGGCCAGGCGCTCGAGCTCAGAAGTGGCGGCGAACCGCGAGGGGACCGGTTGGCCGTCCCCGTCGTTGTGGGTGTGGGCCCGGGACGTCGAAAATCCCATCGCCCCCTCGGCGAGGGCTTGGTGGAGCGTCGACTCCATCTCGGCCAACTGGCCCTCGGTCGCCAGTCCTCGCGCCCCGTCCCCCATGACGGCCCGACGCAGGGTGGAGTGGCCGACCAGGAAGCCGGCGTTGACCCCGACCACCCCGTCCAGGCGCCCCAGCCACTCCCCGAAGCTCGACCACGTCCAGTCGATCCCGGCCTGCAGGGCGACCAACGGCATCCCTTCGACCCTCGCCATCATCCGGAGCAGGTAGTCCGCGTGCTCGGGCCCGGCAGGGGCCAACGAGAATCCGCAGTTCCCTCCGAACACGGTGGTGACGCCGTGGAGGGGTGAGGGACTTGCCGACGGGTCCCACGAGAGCTGGGCGTCGTAATGGGTGTGGAGGTCGACGAACCCGGGAGCCACGACCAGCCCGTCGGCGTCGATGACCCGTCGGGCCGTGTCCTCGACGGGTCCGACGGCCACCACCCGGCCGCTGTCGACCGCCACGTCGGCCCGACGTGGGAGAACCCCGGTACCGTCGACCACGAGTCCGCCGCGGATCACCAGGTCGATCACCGTGCCCCCGTCCGGCGGATTCGGGGACCGATGCATGCCGTCATCCCCGTGGGAACGTCGACCGGTGCCTCCTCGTCCTGGGTGTCCATCCCCCACCTCGCGTCCCGTGCCTCCCGGTGGTCCGACGCTAGCCTCGCCACCCATGGCGAGCACGCTGCTGGCGGATCCCGATCCGCGACCCATCCTCGTCCCTGTCATCTCGGTCGACGACCACCTGATCGAGCCCCCTGACCTCTTCGAGGGGCGGATGCCCGCCGCCCACTCGGCACGCGCCCCCCAGATCCTCGAGCGCGGGAATGGCGAACAGTACTGGCTGTTCGAGGGTCGCGAGTACCCGAACGTCGGGCTCAACGCCGTGGTGGGCCGGCCCCGCGACGAGTGGAGCATGGAGCCGGCCCGGTTCGATCAGATGCGGCCCGGGTACTTCGACATCGACGCCCGGGTGGGCGACATGGACATCGCCGGGATCTGGGCGTCGTTGTGCTTCCCCTCCCTGGTCGCAGGTTTCTGCGGCGCAGTCTTCTCCCAGACCTCGGACAAGGAGCTCGGCCTGGCCTGCGCCCGGGCCTGGAACCGCTGGCACCTCGAGGTGTGGGCCGGCACCTACCCGGCGCGGATCATCCCTCTGCAGATCCCGTGGCTCGACGACGTGGCCATCGCAGCCGCCGAGGTCCGGGCCAATGCGGCGCTCGGATTCAAGGCCGTCAGCTTCCCCGAGTTTCCGGCCCAACTCGGGCTCCCATCGATCTTCACCACGCACTGGGATCCGTTCTTCGCCGCATGTGAGGACACCGGGACGGTGGTCTGTCTCCACACCGGTGCCTCCTCCTGGGCCCCGCTGCCGTCACCCGACCCTCCCCTCGAGCTGCTGCCGACGGTGTTCCCGGTCAACGCCTTGCTCGCCGCGGCGGAATGGGTGTGGTCCGGCGTCCCCGTACGGCACCCGGACCTCCGGGTCGCCCTCTCCGAGGGCGGCATCGGTTGGGTCCCGATGCTGATGGACCGGGTCGACTATGTGGTCGACCACTCCGGGTCGGGTCCCCAGAGCGCCACATGGAGGTCGGACCTCCGGCCGAGCGAGGTGCTCGGTCGCAACTTCTGGTTCTGCACCATCGACGACCCGTCCATGGTCCCTCTCCTGGGCCGGATCGGGATCGACCACGTGATGGTGGAGAGTGACTATCCCCACGCCGACTCCACCTGGCCGGACACCCAGGCCGTCCTGGCCTCGTCGTTCGCCGGCCTCTCCGAGGACATCCTCCGCAAGGTGGCCGGGGGCAACGCGGCAGCCCTCTTCGACCACCCCCTTCCGCCGGAGGACGACTGGCGCACTCCCTCCGGCAAGCCCGGTTGACCCCTGGACCCAGCCGGGACCCCGCCCGGCACCAGGCACCCGAACCGTCGTAGTATCTGCGGAAATGGCCTATGTGCCAGGATGAGAACGGTCAATTCACCGTAACCGCCGGCCGACCCCTTCACGCCCTCGAGGAGTACCCATGGACACCGCCCCGGTAGTAGACGACACCGAGGAGGAGACCGGCGACGACCCGTTCGCCGCCATGGACCCCGAGACGTCCGCCAATCCGCAGCCGATGTTCAAGATCATGCGCGACACCATGCCGGTGATGCCGGTGGAGGGTACCGGTGTCGTCGTCAGCCGGAAGGTCGACGTGGATGTCGTCCTGCGTGATCCGACCACGTTCTCGTCCGACATCGACGCCGTGAACCTGAGCAACATCCGACCGTTGATCCCACTGCAGATCGACCCGCCCGAGCACAAGAAGTTCCGCAAGCTCCTCGACCCCATCTTCGCCCCACGCGAGGTCGGAACGCTCGAGGATGCGCTGGTGACCGCGGCAAACGAGCTCATCGACGGCTTCATCGACCAGGGTGAGGTGGACTTCTCGGCGGAGTTCTCGACCCTGTTTCCCACCCGCGTCTTCCTCGGTCTGCTCGGGCTCCCCGTCGATGAACTGCCCACCTTCTTGACCATGAAGGACGGGATCATCCGGCCCCACATCGCCATCGGCAGCACCTACGGGAGCAAGGAGTCCAAGGCTCACCAGAAGGCGACGGCGGAGTCGATCTACGCCTACTTCGACAAGGTCCTCGACCGGCGGGAAGTGAAGCGCGAGGACGACCTGTTGAGCCGCTTCCTCGACGCCACGGTCGAAGGTGAGCGACTGACCCGGGAGGACATCCTCGACATCTGCTTCCTCTTCCTCATCGCCGGCCTCGACACGGTGACGGCCACCCTCGACTGCATCTTCGGCTACCTGGCCCACCATCCCGAGCAGCGCCGCCAGATCGTGGCTGACCCGTCGATCATCCCGGCGGCCATCGAGGAGCTCCTCCGATGGGAGACCCCGGTCATGGGCGTCGTACGGGTGGCCACCGAGGACACGGAGCTGAGCGGGTGCCCGATCAGCAAGGGCGACGGCGTCATGATCATGCTGGGCTCGGTCAATACCGACGAGGCCGACCTGCCCGACGCCGACGTCGTCCGCTTCGACCGCGAGGTCAACCGGCACGTGGCGTTCGGGGGCGGCATCCACCGATGTCTCGGGTCCCACCTGGCCCGTCTCGAATTGCGAGTGGCGGTGCGCGAGTGGCACCGACGCATCCCCGAGTACGCCGTGCCCGAAGGCCACACGCTCGCCTACACCCCGGCAATCCGGTCGATCGACCACTTCCCGATGGAGTTCACCCGCGCCACCTGAGCGGTACCGGTGGAGCACGCTCCAAGGCACTTCCCTCGGGGCTGCGACCCGGACCGGTAGGGTCGACCCCCGCGTCGACCGGCGGGCGCCGGTGCCCGGTACCACGGGCGCCCCGTCACCGGAGATCCGTACGACCTGACCACACCCACCGCGCACACTGATCGGAGTCATCATGGAATGGAACGAGCTTTCGGCCGTCGTCACCGGAGGGGCCGGCGGCCTGGGGGCGGCCACGGTCCGCCGCCTGTCGGCGCTGGGTCTCGGGGTCGTGGTCTTCGACCGGGCCCTCGAGGCGGGCCAGTCGCTGGTCGCCGGCATCGGGAGGGGAGCCGCCGTCGGAGGTGACGTCAACGATGACGACGACGTGACCGCCGCCCTCGACGCGGCGTCGGCCCTGGCCCCCCTGGCCGTCGTGGTCAATGTGGCCGGTGGTGGCATGGGTGGCCGCACCCTGTCCCGGGACAACACGCCGATGGCCATGGACGCGTTCCGGGGGACCATGGAACTCAATACCTTCGGCACCTTCAACGTGACCCGCCTGGCCGCGGCCCGGATGGCCACCAACGAGCCTGACGGGACGGGACAACGTGGTGTGGTGGTCAACACGGCGTCCATCGCCGGCTACGAGGGGCAGACCGGCCAGGTGGCCTACGCAGCCTCCAAGGCCGCCATTCTCGGCATGAGTCTTCCCCTGGCCCGCGATCTCGCCCCCCTCGGCATCCGGGTGTGCGCCATCGCCCCGGGGACCATGGGTACCCCCCTCATGCAGAGCGCTCCCGAGGAGATGAAGGCCAAGTTGGTGGAGAACATCGTGTTCCCCCGGCGCATGGGCGAACCGGAGGAGTTCGCGCTCCTGGTGGAGAGCATCGTGGTCAATCCCTACCTGAACGGTGAGAACATCCGCCTCGACGGGGCACTGCGGTTCCCGCCGAAGTAGCCGTCGGTCACAGGACGGCGCCGGACTCCTTGTGGGCGATGATGGCGTCCCAGTCCAGGCCGAGCCCGAGCAGGATCTCGTCGGTGTGCTCGCCGTGGCCGGGGGCGGCCCGCAGCTGGTCGGGCACCTCGTCCATCTGGACCGGGTTGGCCACCAGGTCGTACTCCTGGCCGTCCTCACGGTGGACCCGGGCCAGGTAGCCGTTCGCCCCGACCTGGGGGTCGTCGACCAGCTCACTGGCCATCTGCACCGGGGCCCATGCCCCGGTCAGGCCGGCCAGAACGCCCTTCCACTCC
This sequence comes from Acidimicrobiales bacterium, assembly GCA_036513075.1. Lineage (GTDB taxonomy): Bacteria > Actinomycetota > Acidimicrobiia > Acidimicrobiales > RAAP-2 > Bog-756. Next base: position 54,644 of record DATBZS010000037.1, on the reverse strand, counting down.
TCGTAGGTGCGGCTGGCGAATACCGCGTCGACTTCGGCCACGCACGCCTCACGGTTGGCGAACCGGCTGGCCCCGTCGACGAACCGTGGATCGTCGATGAGGTCGGGCCGCCCGACGAGGGTGCAGAACTCGGGCCAGTAGCGGTCGGACTGGAGCATCATGAGGGTGATGAACCGGTCGTCGCTGGTCCGGTAGCTGCCGACCAGCGGGTTGGGTGAGGCGCTCCGTCCGAATTTCGGCATCGGGTCCCCTCCGTACAGCCCCGAGGCGACGATGTCGGGCGACAGTTGCCACATGGCCATGCCGAGTAGGGACACGTCGACGATGGGGGCCTCACCGCTGTTCGCCCGCTGCACCAGTGCGGCCGCCACGCCTCCGGCGATGGCCATGCCCCCGGCCAGGTCGCCGAAGGCCGCCCGCCCCCCGATGGGGAACTTCGAGTCGGCCGGGGTGAGGGCGTTGGCGATGGCCCCCCGTCCCCAGTAGACCGAGCCGTCATAGCCCGGCTTGTCGCGATCGATCCCCTGGGGACCCTGGCCGGTACCTCGGGCGTAGATGATGTTCGGGTTGACGGCCCGGATGTGATCGACGTCGATACGCAGGCGCTGGCGCACCGGGGGCAGGAAGCTGGTCAGGAACACGTCCGAGGACTCCGCCAGTTTGTACAACAGGTCCCGGCCGGCATCGGTACTGATGTCGAGCCCGATACTGCGCTTGCCCCGGTTGGGCTGCTCCATGATGTAGTTCACGGCGTCCGGGCCGCCGGGAATCAGGCCCATCGACACCAGGCCACGCTGGGGGTCGCCGGTCTCGGGATGCTCGACCTTGATGACGTCGGCGCCCCAGTCGGCCAGGACAGCCCCGGCGGCGGGGACGAACGTCCAGGCGGCCACTTCGAGGACCCGGACTCCGGACAGTGCATTGGACATGGTGGTGGCATCCTTCTCTTCGGACGGGTGGAACGGACGGTGGGGCGCAAGGGCGCAGGTGAAGCGGGCGGCGCCCGCGGCGGGGCCGGTCAGGTCAGGTCAGGTCAGTCGGACGCGCTGGTCGAGCTGCCGATCTTCAACAGGTCGGCGGACAGCGTGCCCATCTTGGCGACGCCGGCCCGGGCCTTCGACTGAATCGAAACGTCGTGGCCGATCGCTCGGGCCCGCAGCGCACCCACCGTGCAGTTCTCCCTACCACCCATCGCCGTGAACGGGTCGTAGTGGAAGTGGCGCATGGCGTTCAGGTGGGTCACCCGGTCGAGGTCGTGGTCGGACATGCCGGCCAGGTTGGCGGAGAGGGTCTCGGGTGCTGTGGGCCAGGTGGAGTCCGAATGGGGGTAGTCGCACTCCCACATGACGTTGTCCATGTCGAGGAACGCACGACTGGCCACGCCGAAGTGGTCGTCGATGAAGCAGGTCAGGACGTGCTGGTTGAAGACCTCGCTCGGACGCTGGTCGCCGAAGTCCTGACCGGTCCAGACGTGGTGCTTGTCGTAGTTGTAGTCCACCCGTTCGAGAAAGTACGGAATCCATCCGATGCCGCCCTCGGACAGGGCCACCTTCAGGTCGGGGAACTTGCGCAGCACAGGCGACCACACCAGGTCGGTGGCGGCCTGGACGATGTTCATGGGCTGGAGCGTGATCAGACAGTCCATCGGAGCGTCGTCGGAGGTGATGACCAGTGCCGACGAGGAACCGATGTGCATGCAGACGACGACGGCCTCCTCGCTGCACGCCTTCCACACCGGGTCCCAATGGTCGGAGTGGATGGAGGGCCAGCCCAACTTGGACGGGTTCTCCGAGAAGGTGACGGCGTGGGCTCCCTTGGCCGCGTTGCGGCGGATCTCTGCGGCCATGACCTCCGGGTCCCAGATTGCCGGGATCGGACAGGGCATGAAGCGGCCCGGGTAGGTCCCGCACCACTCGTCCACGTGCCAGTCGTTGTAGGCCCGGACCATGGCCAGTGCCACATCCTTGTCCTCGGTCCGGGCGAAGAGCTGGCCGCAGAACTGAGGGAAGGACGGGAAGCACAGTGACCCGAGCACCCCGTTGGCGTCCATGTCCTTGACCCGTTCGTGGATGTCGTAACAGCCGGGTCGGAGCTGGTCGAACGAGGTCGGCTCGATGCCGTACTCCTCGGGCGGGCGGCCGGCCACGGCATTGAGGGCGACATTCGGCAGGACCTGGTCCTCGTAGAGCCAGGAGTTGGTGCCGTCCTCGTTCGTCATGAACTTCGGTGCGAGATTGATGTACTTGGCCGGGAGCCGATCGTCGAACAGGCCGGGCGGTTCGACCACATGGTCGTCGACACTTACCATCACCATGTCGTTGATCTCCATCAGCACTCCCCCTCCCGGCGCCTTCGCCCCGGACACTGCGATTCTGGCAGACCCTCCGGACAGTGTCATCCCACTGGGCGCGAGGACCCTTTGCACCTGACGAGAACGGCTCCCCCGCCGACGTCGCGACTGCCGACCGGATCGGTGCCCTCAGGCCCGGTGGAACGCTCTCCACCGGGCCACCGACGCCACCACATCGTCGGCCCCAGGATCTTCCAGGACCTGGGCGAAGCTCCGCCCCTCCGCACCGGTCATGCCAGGCCACCGGCCACGTCGGCCATGGAGGCGACGACGACCGCCCGCCGTCCGGACCGGAGGAGGGCGAGTAGGGCGGCGGCGCCGGCCAGGCCGGTGACCGGATCGGCCAGTGCGTCACCACAGAAGCAGGGGCCGTCCCTGTCCCACACCACCAGTCCCCCGGCGGCGGCGGCGTCGTCACCGAAGGCCACCCTCCGGGCCGAACCGGGTGCGTCCCCGTACCCGGTGACGGCCAACCAGGCGCGGGGTCCTCCGGCGGCCACCATGGCCACCGGATCGAGTCCGAGATGGTCCAGGGCCCGGGGGCGCGCCGAGGTGATGACGACGTCGGCCCGGCGTACGAGCTCGAGCAGCGCCCGTCGACCGGACGGCGCTCGGAAGTCGAAGTTCCGAAGCTCCTTGCTACCGTTGAGCGACGAGAAGAACGCCGCCGGCCCCCGACGGGATCCGTCCGGCCGTTCCGTGGACTCGACCTTGATCACCCGGGCCCCGCACCGCTGGAGCAATGAACCGGCTAACGGCCCGGCCCACAGGGCCGAGAGGTCGACCACGGTCAGATCAGCTGCTTGCGGAGTCGGGTCGTCCGCACCCAGATCCCGGACGGTGACCCCCCCGAACGGCACGGAGGGGACACGTGGACCGTCGTCGTCCCCTGCCCGCTCGCCCACCACGGCCACGGCCAACCCGAGGAGTACCGCCCCGTCGACCAATTCGGCACCGGCCCGTGCGGACACCCGGGACGCGATCAGCTCCCACCGCCCGTGCTCCGGGGGAGCCGCCATGTGCAGCCAGGCGGCCGTCGTCTCCCAGTCGTCGGGACGGGGAAGGCTCACGGCCAGCCATCCGTCTGCGGTCCGGAGCAGATGGCCCGCCCCACCGCAGCTGACGTCCCCGCGTCGGGTGAGGCCCGCCGCATCGGCCCGCGCACAGAACACCCCGTCCGCATCGACCACCAACGGCGTCCCGAGCTCGCCCGAATCCCGGGCGATGGCATCCGTCAGGCGGTGAACCCCCGGGATCAGGCCTGCGGGCAGCCGGACCGTCGGACCTCCGGGGCGACCGGTCAGGCCGGCGAGGCCGGCGAGACCCGGTGACCGGGCATCGCCGCTGGCGTCGGGGCGTCCCGACCGGCGGCCAGCGGCGGCCTCCCGGGCAGACCTCCGCGGGTTCACCTCACGCGTCTCCGTCGTCCATGCCTGTCGAACACTACCGTCGGCCTCCGGCCATCGACCCCGTGGTGGGTAGCGAGTTCACCCGCGGGCTGACCACGGACGAGGTGGTTGACCTCTGCCTCCAGCAATGGGCCGGAGACTCCGGCGGGGCCGGGGTACGATCAGCCCTCGCCCCACCTCCGGTAAGGGACCTGCCGCATGAACATCGCCCTGCTGCTCGACCTCATCGCCGACACCTTCGGCGACCGCACCGCGGTGACCGACGGGTCGGGGGACCTCTCCTACGACCGGTTGCGCACCCTCGCCCGCACAGCGGCAACCCGACTTATCGACGCCGGGGCCCACACCCTGGCCTTCGCCGACGTGAACTCCGCCGCGGTCCCCGTCGCCCTCTTCGGTGCGGCCTGGGCGGGTGCGGCCTATGCACCGCTCAATTTCCGTCTGCCCCCCGCTTCCCTGGCCGCCCAGGTGGACCGTCTGGACCGCCCGGCCACCGTGGCCACGGCCGAACTCGCCGGGCAACTCGGAGCGACCGGGGCGCGGTCAACGGTGGACTGGTGGGGAGAAGTCGACGGCGCCGGTGAGGAGGGCACCGGGCCCTATGCGGCCGAGCCCCCGGGCCCGGCCGTGATCCTCTTCACCAGCGGTTCGTCGGGCACTCCCAAGGCCGCCGTGCTGACCCACGAGAACCTCCTCGCCTACATCATGGAGACGGTCGAGTTCATCGGGGCCGACGAGGACGAAGCCCTCCTCCTGGCCGCCCCGCCATTCCACATCGCCGGGGTCGCCGCCGTGCTCTCCTCGGTCTACTCAGGTCGGCGGCTCCTGACGCTGCCCGGATTCACGCCGGAAGGCTGGCTGCACCTGGCCCGCATCCAGGGTGCCACCCACGCATTCGTCGTCCCGACCATGCTCGCCCGGATCGTGCAGGTCATGCGGGACGACCCGTCCCTGAGCGTGCCGACGCTTCGGTCGATCTCCTACGGTGGCGCCCGTATGGCGCTGCCCGTGCTCGAACAAGCGCTCAAACTGTTTCCCGAGGTCGGGTTCGTCAACGCCTACGGCCTCACCGAGACGTCGTCCACCATCGCCGTGCTCGGTCCCGACGACCACCGTGAAGCGCTGGCCGGCGACGATCCCGACATGCGCCGCCGCCTGGCTTCGGTGGGCCGTCCCCTGCCCGGGGTCGAGGTGGCCATCGTGGACGAAAGCGGTACCCCGTCGGCTCTCGGAGTCCGCGGGGCGATCCGGGTGCGGGGATCCCAGGTCGGCGGCCGGTACCTCGACAGCAGGTCCGGTCTCGACGAGGACGGTTGGCTGGTGACCGGCGATGTCGGGTCCCTCGACGCCCACGGCTATCTGTACGTAGAGGGGCGGGCCGACGACGTGATCATCAAGGGAGGAGAGAACCTCTCGCCCTCGGAGATCGAGGACGCGCTCCTGCGTCACCCCGCAGTGACGGCGGCGGTCGTGGTTGGGGTCCCCGACGACGATTGGGGCGAGACGGTGGCCGCCGCGGTGGTCGTGCGGCCCCTCGCGGACGGTCAGGCCTCCGCCGAAACGGTCGAGTTGCTGATGGCGTTCGTGCGGGCACGGCTCGGTTCGCTCAAGACACCGAGCCGAATCGACGTGGTCGACGAGCTGCCGTCGACAGACACCGGGAAGGTGCTCCGCCGGGTGGTCCGGGAGCGGATGACCGGAACCGTCCCCGACGACGGCTAACCGCGCAGCGGTCCGATCACCTCGGCACCGAACGCCTCGAGGGTGGCCACCGGGGCGAGGTCGGCGAACCACACGTAGAAGCGCTCGACACCCCGGTCGCGGAGGGAGGCGAATGCGTCGACCAGATCCGGTCCGTCCCCTGTCATGAGGCCGCCGGGCATCCCCCCGAGGCGTCGCTCGGCCAGGTCAACGATCGAGTTCCGGTCAGATCCGGCGGGCACGAAGGCGACCAGGTGTTGGGTCGACACACGCGCCGACCCGACCGAGGGGCGCAGTTCGTCGAGTCGGTCCAGCGCGTAGACGGGCAGGTTCCACCAGTCGGCATGCCGTCGGACCAGGTCGAGGGTCCGCGGTCCGGCGCCGCCCACGACCACCGGGATCGGACTCGGCGGCGCCGGCTGCTGTCCGGTACAGGCGACGTCGAAGTACGTCCCGTGATGATCTACCGGGCCACCGCTCCACAGGGCGCGGATGAGGGTGAGGCTCTCGTCCAGGCGTGCCACCCGCTCCGGTGGTCCGTCGGCCGTCACCCCGAAGTCGACCAGTTCGTCGGCGACGGAGCCCCATCCGAGAGCCAGCTCGAACCGTCCATCAGATGCAAGGTCCAAGGTGACCGCCTGGCGGGCCAGGACCGCGGGATGGCGGAGTGCGTCACACAGGACGAGGTGGCTGACCACCAGGTCGGTCGTCCGTGCCGCCACCCAGGTGGCGAGGGTCATCGCCTCCAGCATCGGGGACGTCCCCGCCAGCGGTGGGGCGAGGTGGTCCATGAAGGCGATGCCGGCGAAACCGCTTGCTTCGGCGGCCTGGGCACGCTGGCAGACGACCCCCACGTCCATCCGGATCTGCGGAAGGAAGAGGAAGAACTCGGGACCGTCCACCGGCACTCCTCGCTCCGTGGGTGCGATCCCCCGGCGGGATACGCTCGCCGAATGCTAGTCATCGCCTCGCTCACCGACGCCGTTTCCCTCGTCGGTCAACACCTCGGGTACAGCGACTATCTGGAGGTCACCCAGGAGCGGGTGAACCTGTTCGCCGACGCCACCGGCGACCATCAGTGGATCCACGTCGATGTCGACCGGGCCACCAGGGGACCGTTCGGCGGCCCCATCGCCCACGGGTATCTGACCCTCTCGCTCGGGCCCGAGCTCCTGCACGACGTGGTGACCTGGCAGAACATCCGGATGGGCGTCAACTACGGCCTCAACAAGGTCCGCTTCCCGAGCCCGGTACCGGTGGGCTCGCGGCTCCGTCTCGGCGCCAAGCTGCTCGAGGCCGAAGACCTCGGTGACGGCGGGGTGCAGGCCCGGGTCGAACTGGTCTTCGAGACCGAGGGCTCCACCAAGCCGGCGTGCGTCGCCGAGCTGATCCTGCGGTACTACTTCGAGGCCTAAGGGGCAGGGGGCCGGCCGACGACGCCCGTCCCGGACCCGGACCCGGACCCGGACCCGGACCGCCCGAGGTTGGACGCCTAGAGGTCCCAGAATCTTCCCCGCCCGGACTCGACCAACCGTCCACGAAGGGCTTCGGCCTCGGTGTCGCCGAAGGGGGCAAAGGCAACGTCGTTGCGCTCGCGCACCCACAAGCTGTCGCCATCGGTGAGGTCGGGTCGGTACTTCTGGTGCACGAGGGTGCGCGTCAGCACCTTGTTGGTCGGCGAGGTGGGGATCGCCGTCGAGATCCGCACGTGGGTTGGCCGCCACTTGGGGCTGAGGTCGGCCTGGGCGTCGATCCAACGGGCGAAGTCCCCGGGGTCGAATCCCGCACCGGGCCGCAGCACCAGGGCCATCATCACCCGGTCACCGGCTTCGGGGTCGGGCACTCCGTACGCCGCGCACACCATGACGTCCGGGTGGCGGCCCACGATGGTCTCGATGGGCCCGACGGGGAAGTTCTCTCCGTCCACCCGGATCCAGTCGGCATTGCGCCCGGCGAAGTAGAGGTACCCCTCGGCGTCGATGTAGCCGAGGTCGCCACTCCAGTACCAGCCATGGCGGGTGGTGCGCTCGTTGGCTTCGTCGTTGTTGTAGTACCCCTCGAACACACCGACACCGGACGTGTTCACGATCTCGCCTACGCAGGTCACCGGATCGATCAAGGTGCCCGCTTCGTCGAATCTGGCCCGCTCGAGTTCCCGGCCCTCCTCACCGAGGATCCGCAGCTCCGGTCCCGCCCGACCGACCGACCCCGGCGGGGCGTCGTCCACCCGGGTCACCGAGAGCCCGCCCTCAGTGGCACCGAACGCGTCGACCACACGGACCCCGAACCGCTGGGCGAAGGCCTCGACCACCTGAGGAGCCCCCTCGTTGCCGTAGGCCACACGGAGGGTGTTGTCGGCATCGTCGGGACGTTCGGGCTGGGCCAGGATGTAGGCGAGCGGCTTGCCGGTGTAGTTGAAGTACGTGGCGCCGTAGTGACGGACGTCGTCGAGCCATCCCGACGCGGTGAACCTCCGGGCCAGCCCTACCGAGGCACCGTTCACGATGGACGGCGCCCAACCGACCATGACCGAGTTCGAGTGGAACAGCGGCATCGACACGTATCCGACGTCGTCCGGGCCCACCCCCATCATCTGGCCCATCCGGTTACCCGTCACCAGGAGCCGGCGCTGGGAACAGATGACCGCTTTCGGGGCGGCGGCCGTCCCGCTGGTGAAGATCAGCGCCCAGGGGGCTTCGAGGTCGGCCTCCGCGTGGGGGTCCTCGTCAGACTGCGCGGCGAGAGCCTCCTCCAAGGACTCCCCCACCACGAGCACGTTGCCCAGTTCGCCCAGTACGGGGGCGATGAGGTCATGGTGTCGGGGCTCGTAGACCATCAGTCCGCAGTGGGTGTGCTGCACGTCGTGGAGCAGGTGCTCACCACCTCGGGTGTGGTTGACGCCGACCACCGTCCCGCCGGCCAGGGCGGCGCCTCCGAACGCGAAGAGGTATTCGGGGATGTTGTCCATGAGCACACCGACGTGGAGTGGGGCGTCCGGGCGCTTCGACGTCAGGAGGAGGTTCGCCCAACGGCACGACTCCCGGTAGTACTCGGCGTGAGTGACGATGGAGTCGCCGAAGCGGATGGCCGGCCGTCCCCCGATGTCGGGGTCCGACGCGTTGCGACGGAGGAGCGCGGCAGCGCTCGGCGCCGGCAGGGCGGCCGCCCCCAGCGCAGGTGCGTCACCGATCGACGGTGTGGTCACCGAATCCTCCTCATCCCACGTGGACTTCCCCCGGGCACGGTGCCCGTGTCACATCACGCCCGTGCCCGCCTCGACCAGGGACCGGAGTTCGGCGGCCAACACCGACCGGTGGTGGGACGCGTCACCGTAGGCGAGCTGCGCGTACTGGGCTCGCTTGATGAAGAGGTGCAGGTCGTGTTCCCAGGTGAACCCGATCCCTCCGTGTACCTGCAGACCTGAGGCCATCACCCTCTTGGAGGCGTCGCCGCACCAGACCTTGGCCGTCGAGGCGGCCATCGCCCAGCCGGGTTCCGCCGTGGAGGCGGCCCACGCCGCGTACCACGTGGCCGAACGCATGCCCTCGACGTCGACCAGCATGTCGGCGCACCGGTGCTTGACCGCCTGGAAGCTACCGATGGGCACCCCGAACTGGATCCGGTCCTTGGCGTACTGGGTGGCCATTTCGAGCACACGCCCGCTGCCACCCAGCAACTCCGCGGACGCGGCCAACGCACCGAGGGCGCCGACGCGGGCGGCTTCATCGGCATCGCCGATGCGGACGGCCGGCGTGGCGTCCAGGTCCACCCACGAGAGCGTGCGGGTCAGGTCCATGGCCGGCTCTGCGGTGGGCCGTCCGGTGTCCGCCAGGTCGACCAGGTAGACGGCGTCGGGTAGCGCGACCACGAGCACGTCGGCGACCGTCGCCCCTTCCACCGGGCCCAATCGCCCGGTCAGCTCGGGGTGCTCTCGACCACCGCCACAGGTCACCACGTCGGGGCGCGCCGTCCAGGCCACAGCCCCGAGAGCCGAGCCCGACACCAGGCGGTCGCGTAGGTCGCCATGACCGGGCAACCCGGACAACGCGGCGAGTGCGACCAGTTGGGGAGCCAGTGGGACCGGGGCCGTGTGGCGGCCCACCTCCTCGAGCAGTACTGCGGCCTCGACCCAACCGAGTCCGAGCCCGCCCTCGTCGGCGGCGACCGCGACGGTGCACCACCCCTGGTCGGCCATGGCCTCCCACAGCGCCCGGTCGAAGGGCGCGCCCGACGCCAGGTGTGCGCGCACCTGCGGTGGTCCTGATAGATCGTCCAACAGGTGCCGGGACGCCTCCTGCAGCGCCCGCTGCTCACCCGACAGGTCGAAGTCCATGCCTGGATAGTATGACGTCGATGCCGGCGAGCGAGTGGGCCACATGGACCTGAGTCCGGCCCCGGCCGAGGCCAGCCTCCGGGCGGCCATCCGGACCTGGCTGGTCGAGAACCTGCCGTGGGAGTACGGCAAGGGTCTGCCGCCCCGCTTCGACGACCTCGCCGACGAAGTTGCAGCCGGTCGCCGGTGGCAGGCGTCACTGGCCCGCGACCGTTGGGTGGGGATGACGTGGCCCGAAGCCTACGGCGGACGGGGAGCCGGTCCGACCGAGCACTTCATCGTGCAGGAGGAGTTGGCCCGCGCCCGGGCCCCCGAGATGGTGGGGAGGATCGGGATCAACCTCGCCGGACCCACGCTGCTCGCCCACGGGACCGAGGTCCAGAAGTCCCGCTGGCTACCCGACATCCTCACCGCCGACTCACTCTGGTGTCAGCTGTTCAGCGAGCCCGGGGCGGGCAGCGACCTGGCCGGGGTGGCGACCCGGGCCACGCCCGTGGACGGTGGATGGGTGCTGGATGGACAGAAGGTGTGGACCTCCTACGCCCAGTTCGCCGACTGGGGGGTCTGCCTGGCCCGCACCGACCCCGACGCCCCCAAGCACCGCGGCATCTCCTACCTGGTGGTCGACATGCACGCCCCCGGGGTCGAGGTCCGCCCCCTGGTCCAACTCACCGGCGAGGCCGAATTCAACGAGGTGTTCCTGTCGGGGGTCTTCGTGCCCGCCGACCAGCTGATCGGAGCGGAGAACGAGGGATGGAGCGTCGCCAACTCGACCCTCTCCCACGAGCGGGGTACCAATCCCCGCCAGTTGGTCATCCACTTGCAGCTCCTGGAGGAGCTCCTACGCCTGGCGGTCGACAACGCCAGCATGGACGACGTGCGGATGCAGCAGCGCCTGGCCCAGGCCTTCGTCGAGGTGCGGATCTTCCAGCTCCACAATCTGCGCAGCATCAGTCGCCTGACCAAGGGGATGGACCCCGGACCGGAGGGGAGTGCATTGAAGCTCTACTGGAGCGAGATGAGCAAACGGTTCCACGACACGGCCATGGCCGTACTGGGCGCGGCCTCGTCGTTGGGCCGGGGCGCCGACGACAATCCGGGTGATGGCGAATGGCAGCGGTCCTGGCTGTACTACCAGGCGTCCTCGGTATGGGCGGGCACCAACGAGATCCAGCGCTCCATCCTCGGTGAGCGCGTCCTCGGACTGCCTCGACCGGCACGCATCGAGCCAACGGGCACCGGGCCATCCGGCACGGGGCCCATCCGACCCGCCCGTCGGTCGGAGTCCATGTCGACCGTCCGGCCGGCACCGAGCGGGACAGGAGTGTGACGTCGAATGGTTGACGAACAGGTGGTCCTCTACAGCACACGCGGCCATGTGGCCACGATCACCATGAACCGGCCGGAGGTGGCCAACGCCCAGGACACCGCGCTGATCGACGGCATCGATGGCGCGCTGGACCGGGCGGATGCCGACGACGAGGTACGGGTGGTGATCCTGGCCGGAAACGGCAAGCACTTCTCGTCCGGGCACGACCTGAAGGCGCTGGTCGGTGACACCGAACCCGACGAGTGGCGACGGATGCGGGACACGCCCGAGGGCAAATTCCGCCACGAGAAGGTCATGTACGTCGACCGGTGTCAGCGGCTCTACTCCTTCCGGAAGCCGACCATCGCCGCCGTGCAGGGGGCGTGCGTGGCCGCCGGGATGATGCTGGCCTGCATGTGCGATCTCATCGTGGCCGCCGACGATGCCGTCTTCCAGAACCCGGTCCTGCGGATGACCGGTGCCGGTGTCGAGCTGCTGGTCGAGCCGTGGGAGCTGGGTATCCGAAAGGCCAAGGAGTTCCTCTGGACGGGCGAGAAGATCGACGCCCAGGAAGCCTGGCGCCTCGGGCTCGTCAACCGCGTCGTGCCCCGGTCCGAGCTCACCGAGCGGGTCGGAGAGTTGGCCGACCGCGTGGCCATGGTGCCGCCGGCCACCGCGCAGGTGGTGAAGGACTCCCTCAACCACACGGCCACCCTGATGGGCAAGGACGCATCGTGGAAGTACCACTTCATGGCCCACCACTGGATGCACAACACCGAAACGGCGACGTCGGCCCTACGGACCCGCCAGGAGAAGCAGTCAATGGCCGAGGTCTTCGCCGAGCACCGCGACTGATCCGGGACGTCGACACCATGACGAGGGGGAGCACCGCGTGACCGAACCGCCGCCGTCGGCCGACCGACCTCCGCTGGCCGGCATCAGGGTCATCGATGTCGGTACCCGAATCAGTGCGCCCTTCTGCGCTGGGCTGCTAGGCGACATGGGCGCCGACGTCATCAAGATCGAAGACCCGAGGGGTGGCGACTTCATGCGCACCATCGGCCCCTTCGTCCCCGCCGACGACGAGGGACCCGGGTACTCGATGTGGTGGGCGGTCGAGGGTCGGGGTCGCAGGGGCATCACCCTCGACCTCCGGCGGCCCGAAGGACAAGAGCTGTTCCGGCGCCTCGTCGCAACGGCCGACGTGGTGTGCGAGAACTTCCGTCCCGGGGCGATGGAAGCGTGGGGCATCGGGCCCGACGACTGCGACCCCCGCCTGGTGTGGGCCCGCATCAGTGTGTTCGGACAGGACGGTCCGTATTCCGGTCGAACCGGCCTCGACCGGATGGGTATCGCCTACGGAGGCCTGCTCCATCTCACCGGGTATCCCGACCGCCCGCCCGTCCGACCCGGCGTGTCCGTCTCGGACTACCTGACCGGCACCTTCGCGGCATCGGCCGTCAACGCCGCACTGTATCGGCGGGACGGCCCCGGGGGCACCGGTGTGGGCGGCGTGGTGGACGCCCCGCTCTACGGTTCGATCCTGCGGATCCTGGAGTGGACCGTGGCCGCCCAGGACCGGATGGGGTGGACGCGCGAGCGGGAGGGCAACCGCATGGCCACCTCGGCGCCGCTCGACAACTACCCCACTTCCGACGGCACCTTCGTGTGCATCGTGGCCGGCTCCAATGTCAACTTCCGTCGGCTGTGCGCGGCCATGGGCCGCCCCGAACTGGCCGACGACCCGAAGTGGTCGACGTTGGCGGAGCGGGCGGGCCGCTCCGACGAAATCAACGACCTGGTGGCGGCGTGGACATCGTCCCGTACTGCCGCCGAGGTCGAGGCGGTGTGCATCGCCCACGAGGTCCCGGTCGGCACCGCATACTCGGCGGCCGACATCCTCGCCGATCCCCACTTCGCGGCGCGGGGCGATCTGGTGACCGTCGACGACCCGGTGGCCGGGCCGCACCGCCAACAGGCGCCGTTTCCCCGCCTCGACGGCCGGCGCCCGACCGCCCCCCGCCCCGCACCCCTCCTCGGCGAGCACAACGACGAGGTGTGGCGCGAGGTGGTGGGCCTCACCGGGGCCGAACTCGATCGCCACCGGGCCGACGGGGTGATCTGAGGAACCAGCTCAGGCGTCAGGCCCGGCGAACTTCGGGCGCCGCTTCTCGCGGAAGGCGGCCATCCCCTCGGCCATCTCGGGGGATACGGCAGCCAGTGACTGGGCCTGCCCTTCGCGTTCGAGCGCCACGGGCAGCGCGGTCTCGAATGTGGAGTTGAGCAGCTGCTTGGAGAGACCGAGGGACCTGGTCGGACCCTCGGCCAGTCGGACGGCCAGTGCATCGGCCTCAGTCACCAGTGCGTCGAGTGACCCCGCGCAGCGGTAGGCGAGCCCGGCGGCCACGGCGTCGTCGCCGACCACCTCCTCGCCGAGCATGACCATCGCCTTGGCCCGGGGGAGCCCGACCAGACGGGGCAGGAGGTACGCCCCACCGGCGTCGACCACCAGTCCCCACCGGGCGAACGACCAGATGAACCGGGTGGCCGGTTGGACCAGCACGAAGTCGCAGGCGAGGGCCAGGTGGGCGCCGGGTCCGACGGCCGTGCCGTTGACCGCGGCGACCGTGGGCTTGTCCAGTTCCCAGAGCTCCCGGATGAAGGTCTGCACGCCGATGCGCAGCGCTTCGCTGGTGGTCCGGGGGTCGAAATCGGTCCCCCCCGCCTGGCTCACCGTGGAGGCCCGCAGATCCATCCCGGCACAGAACGAATCGCCGGCGCCGGTCACCAGGACCGAACGCACCCGCTCGTCGGAACGGCACTGGCGCACCGCGTCGACCAGGTCGTCGCGCATGGCAACCGTCAGGGCGTTCCTGGCCTCGGGGCGGTCGAGGGTGATGCGTCCGACCCGGTCGTCGCCGACCTCGTAGTGGATCATCGCCGGATGCTATCCGGGACAAGGTCCGCTAGCTTCCTGGCCATGCCGGACAAGGTCTGCTCGCTCGACGACGCCGTGGCCCACGTCCGGGCGGGCGATGCCGTCCATATCGTCACCAACCACACCCGGTGGACCGCCGGGGCCCGGCACCTGATCCGCACCTGGTGGGGAAGGGATCCTGGATTCACGCTGGTGATGTTGAGCCTGTCGAGTCTGGGTGCGGTGTTCTTCCGCGGAGGGCTCGTGACCAAGGTCGTCACCGGCTATTCGGGCGACGTCTTCCCGAACTTCACGCCCAATCCCTGGTTCGCCTCGGCCTACCTCGACGGTTCGGTCGAGGTCGAGCACTGGTCGTTCCTCTCGTTCCTCCAGCGACTCGAGGCGGCCGCCCGTGGGCTACCCGCGGTCACGACCTCCTCGCTGGTCGGATCGTCGATGGCCGACAACCCCGGGTATGCCCGGGTGACGACGCCGTTCGGCGAGGTGGGGATGCTGGAGGCCTACGCACCCGATGTCACCCTGCTCCACGCCCCCCTCTCGGATCGACAGGGCAACCTCGCCTTCAACGCCCCCGGCCTGGAGGGGGTCTGGGGAGCGTTGGCGGCCACCCGCGGGGTCGTGGCCACCGTCGACCGGGTGGTCGACGACATCCGGCCGTGGTCCCACCTGGTGCGGGTCCCCGGACACCGGGTCCTGGCCGTTGCCGAGACCCCGATGGGGGCCCATCCCGGCGGACTCTTCGCCCGCGACACCCCGGTCGACCCGTACGGCGAAGACCTGGAGTTCTGGTCCGAGGCCCGGGCGGCCAGCCACGGCGACACGTTCGACGAATGGATCGAGCACTGGATCCTCGGCCCCGTCGACCAGGAGGACTATCTCGCACGCCTGGGAATCGAACGACTGGCCCACCTGCAGCGCCGGGCCGAGCCGGACTCGTGGCGTGATGACGAGGCGGCCCACCCGCCCGACCTCGACACCCCGGTCGTGGCCTGGGAGGCGGCGGCGGTCCACGGCGCCATTTATCTGGCCGGGCGGATCAACGCGGTACAGGCCGACGCGGTGCTGGCCGGGGCGGGTGTGGCCAACCTGGCCGCCTGGCTGGCCGTCGAGCTGTCCCGGGCCGACGGATCAGAGGTCGTGTTGACCGCTGAGCTCGGACTGTGGGGCTACGAGCCGACACCGGCCGACCCGTTCGTCTTCAATCACCGGAGTTTCCCCTCGGCCACCATGCTGGGCGACGCCGACCAGGTGCTGGGCACGCTGGTCAGCGGACCGGGGACGACGTTGCTCGGCTGTCTGGGTGCCGCCCAGATCGACCGCTTCGGCAACATCAACTCGACGGTGGTTCCCGGCAAGGTGTTCCTGGTCGGGTCGGGCGGGGGCAACGACGTGGCCTCGACGGCCGACGAGGTCGTAGTCATGACCACCCTCACCACCCGTCGCCTGGTCGTCGACGTCCCGTATGTGACTTCGGTCGGTCACCGGGTCCGGGCCCTGGTGACCGACCTCTGCCTCTTCGAAAAGGACGCCTCCGGCGAGCTGGCCCTGACCGCGGTCGCCCCCGGGCCGGGGTCGTTGGCCGAGCGGGTGGACGCGGTCCGGGAACGCTGCCCGTGGAATCTGTCGGTGGCCGATCCTGTCACCGAGCTC
Organism: Acidimicrobiales bacterium; assembly: GCA_036513075.1. Classification (GTDB taxonomy): domain Bacteria; phylum Actinomycetota; class Acidimicrobiia; order Acidimicrobiales; family RAAP-2; genus Bog-756. The sequence continues at coordinate 38,954 of DATBZS010000037.1, read as the reverse complement.
GACGCCCCGGACCCGGCCCTCGTGGAGAAGCTCCGGCGCTGGGATCCCGAAGGCCGGTTCCTCCGCCCCGGCGCATGAGCCCGGCGATCCGCCTCAGTCGACCAGCGGATCCAGCCATCCGGGCGACACCGTGGTGCGACCGGCCACCACCGCGCCGCCGATGTAATTGCGCTGCGCCTCCACCGTGCCGGCTCCGATGCACAGACCCCGGATGTCGCGGTAGGCGCGCTCCACCGGATACTCCTGGCTGTAGCCGTAGCCGCCGTGGATCTGGATCGCCTCGTCGCAGACGAACTTGGCGGCCAGGTTGGCCGCCGCCTTGGCCATGGCCGTCTCCAGAGGGGGTGGGGTGCCCCCCGCACCGGCCAGGTGGACGGCCCGGGTGAGCAGGAGGCGGGCGCCCTCCAACTGGACGGCCATGTCGGCCAGCTTCCACCGCAGTCCCTGGAGCTCGCCGATCGGTCGGCCGTCGACCTCACGGTCATGCATGTAGCGCACCGCGTGTTCGAGTGCGCCCTGGGCCGCGCCTACGCACATGGCGGCATTGCCGCACCGTTCGTGGTTGAGATGGCCGAGCAGGACCTTGAAAGCCTCCGTGGTACCGGGCACCCCGGCCACCAGGATGTCCTCCTGCCCGATCTCCACCCCGTCGAACGCCACTTCGGCCTCGGTGGCGGCGTGGATGCCCATGCCACGATGACGACCGGTGACGGCCACGCCTTCACGGTCCATGGGGACGACCACCGCCCCGATGCCCCGGGCGCCCTCACCCCCGGGCCATCGACACCAGACCAGGATGCCCTGGGCCACGTCGCCGAGGGTCGAGTAGTTCTTGTACCCGTTGAGCCGGAACCGGCCGGGGCCGTCGGCGACCAGATTGCTGCGCATGTTCTGGACGGCCGAGCCGGCGTCGGGCTCGGTGATGCCGATGCTGACGATGGCCGCACCGTCAGCCACCCGGGGTAGCCACCGCTCTTGCAGCGCGTCACCGCCAAGGTGCTCGATGCCCCGGGACGGACCGTTGAACGCCAGTTGGCAGCAGATCGCCGTGGACACGTCGTGGCGGGCGATCTCCTCCAGCACGATCGCCGCCTCCACGTCTCCCAGGCCGAGGCCTCCCCACCTCTCACCGATCGTCACTCGGAACAGATCGGCGCGGGCCAGGGCGTCGAGTGCCTCGGCCGGAAGCACCCCGGTGACATCGGCGTCGTGGGCGAAGGGGGCCACCGAGCGACGGCCCACCTCGCGGGCCAGCTGTCGCAGTACGCTCCGGTCCTCGGTCTCCGCATACGGGTCCGAACCTTTGACACTCGACATGGCACCCTTCTTCCCGTCCGGTAGCTAGGGCGAGAATAGGGCAGTCGGACCGGCGACCCGGTGGTCGGCGACACCGTGGCCGGATCCAGGGAGGTGCCGTAGGATGCGCAACCGCGGATGCCCGACTGGGGGGCGACCGCCCGTATCCCATCCCCCACCCAACAGGAGACGCACGGATGCTGCTCGACGACCGCGTGGCCATCGTGACCGGAGCCGGGCGTGGCATCGGTCGCCAATTCGCCCTGGAACTGGCCCGCCAGGGAGCCGCCGTGGTGGTGAACGATCTCGGAGTCGGCCTCCGGGGCGAGCAGTCCGAGGAGGATCCGGCCACCGCGGTCTGCGCCGAGATCGAGGCCCTGGGCGGTCGGGCCGTGCCCAGCCACGAGTCGGTGACCGACTTCGAGGCCACCGGCCGCATCGTCGAGGCCGCCCTCGACTCGTTCGGACGCCTGGATATCCTGGTCAACAACGCCGGCATCGTCCGGGACCGCACCCTGGTCAAGATGGATGAGGACGACTTCGACGCCGTGATCGCCACCCACTTGAAGGGGGCCTTCAACTGCACCCGGCACGCCGTGCCGGTCATGAAGGAAGCCGGGTACGGGCGGATCGTCAACGTCACGTCGTCGGCCGGCCTGCGGGGCAATTTCGGGCAGACCAACTACGGGGCCGCCAAAGCGGGGATCATGGGCATGACCTTTGTCTGGGCCCTGGAGCTGGCCCGGGCCGGGATCACCGTCAACGCCATCGCCCCGGCCGGCGCCACCCGGATGACCGCGGCCCTGACCGACCCCGACGGAGAGCCCGACCCGCGTCTCGACCCGGCCATGAACGCGCCCCTGGTGGCCTTCCTCGCCTCCGAGCGTGCCGCCCACGTGAACGGTCAGATCTTCGGACGGACTGATTTCAGCTACACCTTGTTCCAGCACCCGAAGCAGATCGCGTGGATGCACAAAGACGGTGGTTGGGACACCGAGTCGGTGGCCGAGGAGTTCGACTCCATGTTGGGTCAGCACCTCCAGACGGTGGGCATGGTGATGCCCTCGGGCCTGAGCCAGGACGCCGCCCGCTCGTGAGCGCGGCCGACCCGGGCCACCCCGGAGCCGCCGGGGACCTGGTCGTCACGCACATCGGACTGTGCGTCACCGACCTCGACCGGTCCCGCCGCTTCTACGAAGGTGCCCTCGGCTTCGCCTACGACCGCTCACTGCAGCCCCCCGACGGCGTGTGCAGCACCCTCCTCGGCGTAGACCTACCCGTAGGTCTCACCGCCGTCTATCTGACCCACGGCCACCTCACCCTCGAACTGCTCCACTACGACCGGGCGGGCAGTCCCCCGTGGCACGCCAGGTCGATGGCCGAACCCGGCCTCACCCATCTGTCGTTCACCACCGCCGACCTCGACGCCGCGCTGGCCCGCGTCTCGTCGTTCGGCGGCGAGGTGGTCGCCGACAGCAATGTCGGTGCCGCGGTGATGGTCCGCGACCCCGACGGGCAGCTGCTCGAACTCGTGGTCGCCCGCCCGGGCTGACGGGCCGGCACCCGATCGTGGCAGGTCGATGCGGGGCGACCTAGAGTCCCCCTCGCCCGATCCGCCGACGGTGGGGCAGACGCCACACCGCATCGCACGACCAGGAGGGGACGGGACCATGGACACGCTGGTCATCAGGGAACGCACCGGCCACATCGAGGTGCTCACCCTCAATCGACCCGAGGCGGCCAACTCGCTCAACCCGGCACTGATGTCCGAGCTCGGCGCCGTGCTCGGCGAGCTCCTCGAGGACGACGACGCCCGCGCCATCGTGCTTACCGGCTCGGGCCCACGGGTCTTCTGTGCGGGCATGGACCTCACCTTGTTGGGCGAGTGGGACGGAGACGATGGCCCTCCGGGTGGGAAGCACATGGCATCGCTCCTCGGCGGCTCCTATCCCAAGCCGCTCATCGCCGCGGTCAACGGTGCCGCGGTCGGCGGCGGCCTCGAGCTGGTGATGGGGTGCGACCTCGCCGTGGCGGCCGAACATGCCCGGTTCGGGCTGCCCGAAGTCAAGCGGGGCCTCTTCCCCGCCGGCGGCGGCACCCTGTTGTCCACGCGGATCCCCCTGGCGCTGGCCCTGGAGATGGGCCTGACCGGTCGCCTGATCGACGCGCCGGCGGCCCTCACTTCGGGACTGGTGAACCGGGTGGTCCCGTCCGAGGAGCTGCTCGATGTGGCCGTCGCCCTCGCCGGCGAGGTGGCCGCCAATGGGCCGCTCGGGGTCCAGCTCACCAAGCAGCTGATGCGGGCGGCCGTAGCCATTGGGCCCGCGGCCGGATGGGCCAGTTCCGACCAGCAGCATCACGTCTTCGGGAGCAAAGATGCCGCCGAGGGTGCGGCCGCCTTCCTGGACAAGCGCGAGCCGAAGTTCACCGGTCGTTGAATCCGGACCGGCACCGGCCAGGTCGCCCAGTGGACTCGACCAGGACAAGGAGTCACCCATGACACACCGCATGCACCTCGGAGCCCGAGCCGCCGAGCACCCCGACCGGCCAGCCGTCATCATGGTCGGCTCCGGTCAGGTCACCACCTACCGTGAGCTCGACGAGCGCTCCAATCAGCTGGCCCGGGCACTGCGGAAGGCCGGACTGGAAGTGGGCGACCACCTGGCGCTGATGATGGAGAACGGGTCGGCCTTCCTCGAGGTGGCCTGGGCGGCCCAACGGGCCGGGCTCTACTACACCGCGCTCAACAGCCATCTTCGGCGTGACGAGGCCCAGTACATCCTGGAGGACTGCGGGGCGTCGGCCCTCGTGATCACGGCCGGACTGGCCGATGTCGCCAGTGCCCTCGATCTCGACGGAGTCCCGCTGCGCATCGTCGCCGGGGGTGCAGTGGATGGATTCACCTCCTACGAGGAGGTCCTGGACGGCGAGCCCCCGACCCCCCTCGATGACGAGGCCGAGGGTCGCGAGATGCTCTACTCGTCGGGCACGACCGGGGTCCCCAAGGGCGTGGCCAAGCCGCTGGGCGTCACCGTGCCCGGCCACCCCGAGGCCCCGGCCGTCGTGATAGCCAGCGGGATCGGCGCCATGGGGATCGACGAGGGCGCCGTCTACCTGTCCCCCGCACCGCTCTACCACTCGGCCCCGCTCGTCTACTGCATGGCCACCCACCGCCTCGGGGCCACCACCGTCGTGATGGAGACCTTCGACGCCTCGGCCTGCCTGGCGGCCATAGGACAGCACCATGTCACCCACGCACAGTTCGTGCCGACGATGTTCACCCGGATCCTGCGCCTCCCCGAGGACGAACGTGCGGCCGCCGATGTCTCCAGCCTGCGGTACGTGGTGCACGCCGCCGCCCCGTGCCCGGTGCCGGTCAAAGAGCGCATGCTCGAGTGGTGGGGACCGATCATCTACGAGTATTACGCCGGCACCGAGGACATCGGCGCCTCGTTCATTGGCCCGGCCGAGTGGCTCGCCCATCCTGGATCGGTCGGACGGCCCTTAGGAGAGATGCACATCGTCGGGGACGACGGCGACGAGGTCCCGACCGGCCAGACCGGGACCGTCTACTTCGCCGGGGGCCGCGAGTTCTCGTACCACAACGACCCGGACAAGACGGCGTCCATCCAGGACCGTCATGGCTGGCGCACGCTCGGCGACGTCGGGTACGTGGACGACGACGGCTACCTCTACCTGACGGACCGCTCGGCCGACATGGTGGTCTCCGGCGGCGTGAACATCTACCCGCGTGAGGCCGAACAGGTCCTCGCCGCCCACCCGGCCGTCCTCGACGTTGCCGTGTTCGGCGTCCCCGACGACGAGATGGGCGAAGCGGTAAAAGCTGTGGTCCAGCTGGCCGACCCGAATGTGCCGGCCTCCGAGGAGGATCTGGTGGCCTGGTGCCGCGCGAGGCTCGCCGCCTACAAGTGCCCCCGGTCGGTGGACGTGGTCGCAGAGCTGCCGCGGGACCCGAGCGGCAAACTCTTCAAGCGGCTCCTGCGTGAACCCTATTGGGAAGGTCGGGCCTCCCGGATCGTGTGACCGCCAAGGTCGGTGACCGGCTCAGCGCGGCAGCCCGAGGATCCGGTCACCGATGATGGTGCGCTGGATCTCCGAGGTGCCCCCGGCGATGGAGGCGGCCTTGGACCACAGCCACTGTCGTTGCCACCAGCCCCGCTCCGGGTTGCCGTCGGCGTCCCCCCACAGCGGTGACGCATCCCCCACCACGGCCAGGGCGGCGTCGGACAGCTGCTGGGTCATGTCGGTCCACGCCAACTTGACCACGCTCGACTCCGGGCCCGGCTCGATTCCCTGGGCCAGACGGGTCATCGTCCGCCAGTTGTGGAAGCGGAGCACCCGGAGCTTCACGTAGGCGTCGACCAGCTGGTCGGCCACCACTGGGTCGTCGAACGATCCCGTGGTGGCGGCCAGGTCGAGGAGCCGGTCCAGGTAGACCTCGTGGACCACCTGCTCCTTGAAGGGGAAGGTGGTGCCCCGTTCATGGGCGAGCGTGGTGTTCGCCACCGACCACCCCGAGTGCACGGCGCCGATGACCTGGTCACCGGGGACGAAGACCTCGTCGAAGAAGACCTCGTTGAACTCCGCCTCGGTGGTCATCGTCACCAGCGGTCGCACCTCGATACCCGGCGCCTCCATGTCGACGGCCATGCAGGTGATCCCGTGGTGGCGGGGCGCCTCGGGGTCGGTGCGCACCAGGGCGATCCCCCATCGGGAGTACTGGGCGTAACTGGTCCACACCTTCTGGCCTTCGAGGACCCAACCGTCGTCCACCGCTGTCGCACGGGTGGACAGTCCGGCCAGGTCCGATCCGGCTCCGGGCTCACTGAACAACTGGCACCAGATCTCGTCGGCCCGGAGGATGCCCGGTAGCCACCGGCTGCGCTGGGCGTCCTCGCCGTGGGCCAGCAGTGTCGGACCGACGAGGTTGACCCCCGTACGGTTGACCGGCTGGGGGGCTCGGGCGCGGGCGTACTCCATGTTGAACAGTGCCACCTGGAGCGGGGTCGCTCCCCGGCCGCCGTACTCGACGGGCCAGTGGATGCCGACCCACCGACCCTCGGCCAGTCGGGCCTGCCACCGCCGGCCCCAGGCGAACTCCTCGTCGAACGAGGCGAACTCGGGTGTGGGTTCCACGTGCTCCTCGAGCCATGTCCGCGCCTCGCTCCGGAACCTCTCCTCGTCAGCTCCCAGTGCCAGGTTCACCGTGCCGGACCCGGCCCGCGTGACCGGGCCACGGGAGGCGGAGAGGCGGTGGCGCACGACATGGCCAACGTTGTAGCCCAATCCCGTCGGCCTCGCCCGCGCCCGGTCCCGGCCGGACGGTGCGGTCCACGCCCGACACCCCCGCGGGCTCCGTGCCATACTCGGCCTAGGACGAGGTGGCACCCGGCCCGGGCGCCGACGGGGAGCCCGCATCACGGAGGTCGCCCATGGCTGTGTCGACAGAGACGGACATCGACCCGATCACCGCTGAAGTCGTGCGGTCGGCCATGGAGACCGTCTGCTTCGAGATGGCGACCTACGTGTCGCGCACGGCCACGACGCCCATCCTCAACCAGTCCAACGAGCGCAACGCAACCATCCTCGACGCCTCCGGCCGACTGGCCGCGCTGTCGGTCGGGATCCCCCAGTTCATGCTGTCGAGCACCCTGCCGGTCAAGTACGCCCTCGAACTGTTCGGCGAGGACCTGTTCCCCGGCGACGTCATCGTGGCCAACGATCCCTACCACGGCGGCGGCCACCTCCCCGACTTCAACGTCTTCGCCCCCGTCTTCGACGAGACCGGCGAGCTCCTGCTCATCCCGTCCATCCAGTGCCACCACGGCGACACCGGAGGTGCGATGGCGGGCGGGTACAACGTCTTCGCCAAGGACATCTGGTCCGAGGGCACCCGGTACCCGGCACTCAAGATCATCGAGGCTGGCAAGGAGCGGCGCGACGTCGTCGCACTCATGCGGGCCAACAACCGGCTGGCCGGTTTCATCGGTGACCTCCGGTCCCAGGTCGGTGCTGCCCAGTTGGGGGTGGCCCGGCTCCAGGAGATCGCCAGGCACCACGGGACCGACACAGTCCGGGCCACGGTCGAGTGGTCGATCAACGACTCGCGCCGACGGCTCCGCCGCGAGATCGAGCGCTGGCCCGATGGCACCTACGACGCCGACATCTACTTCGACGCCGACCCGGCCGGCAACACCGACATCCTGGTCCACGTGTCCATCACCGTGGACGGCGACCATCTGGTCGTCGACTTCACCGGGTCCGACGACCGCCCGGAGATCCAGGCGTGGTCCACGTTCGGCAACACCCGGGGGAACATCGTGGCCCAGCTGGCCTCCATGGTGGATCCGACCATCGCCAAGAACGAGGGGTTCTTCGATTCGATCGAGATCATCGCACCGCTCGGGTGCTGCGTGAACCCGACCGAGGGCAAACCAGTGTCGAGCGGAACCCACCACCCCGGTGTCGAGGTCAGTGACGCAGTGGCCGTGGCCCTCAGTGCGGTGATCCCTGAACGCTGCAGCCCCCAGACCTACAAGTTCGGCAGCCCCCGACAGATGTGGGGCGACCTGGACCCCCGGACGGGACGGTCGTTCTTCGACCATGGAGGCGAGGTGTCGGCCGGTTGGGTCAACGCGGTCAAGGGCGTGGACGGGTGGGGGGCACTTTCCGCCTCGTCGGGGAACCTCATCAAAGCCACCGCCGAGTTCAACGAGGGGCTCTTCCCCCATTTCCTCCGGGGCCGGAACTACCGCACCGACTCCGGCGGGCCCGGCCAGTGGCGGGGAGCGTGCGGGAGCCTGTTCGTCAAGGAGGTCCGCACCCCCACCTATGTCAACCAGTACGTGGTCAACCGCATCCACCTCCATCCGGGAATCGCCGGCGGGCACAGCGGGGCCCCCGACCGCTGCATCATCAACGGGACCACCGAGGTGGCCCCGTCGGTGGCCAATCTGCTGATCGAGACGGGAAACCAGCTGGTCTACGAGTTCGGCGGAGGTGGCGGCTGGGGGGACCCCCTCGACCGGGACCCCCAGGCCGTCCTCGACGACGTGTGGGACGAATACGTGTCCGTCGGCGGGGCGCTTCGCGACTACGGGGTGGTCGTCACCGGTTCGCTCGAAGACATGACCCTGGCCCTCGACCGCGACGCCACCGTGGCCGAGCGGGTCCGCCTCCGGCAGGCCTGAACCGGCAACGGCGGGACCTGGCCAGCTCGGACCCGGACCGGCTTGCACTCCGGTTCTCCCCCAACGGGAACGCCGGTCTCCCCAGCGGGGAGTGCCCCTTGACCACCCGCCGGGGCGGTCGTTACGATCCCTCCACCAGGGGGACGACGCACGAGGTGGTGGGGGGACGGCTCCTCGGGGCTCATCGAAGCGTCCGCCAGGGTGCACACACCCGTCACCACGCGCCCCCGGGCGCCGTCAACACAGGAGCCGCGGCATGACGACCACCGACCCCACCGCCACCCGGGTGACCCCCGGCGAGTTCCGCATGCTGCTCGACGGATCCCTGGTCGAAGCCACCGGGGGCGGCGCGTTCGACAACGTCAATCCGGCCACCGAGGAGGTACTGGGCCAGACCACCGACGCCACCGCACCGGACATGGACCGGGCCATCGGCGCGGCCCGCCGATCCTTCGACGAGACCACGTGGTCCACGGACCGGACGCTCCGCCAACGGTGCCTGCGCCAGCTCCAGGAGGCCATCGTCGGCGAACAGGAGCAGCTGCGGGCCGAGCTGGTGGCAGAGGTGGGCACCCCGGTGACCATCACCTACCTGGCCCAACTCGACGCACCGCTGGCCGAGTCCCTGCTCTGGCCGGCCGCCTACATCGACACATTCGAGTGGGAGCGCCCCCTCCCCGACAATGCCACCTTCGGCGTGCCCAGCTGGCAGAAGGTGGTCAAGGAGCCGGTGGGCGTGGTCGGCGCCATCATCCCGTGGAACTACCCCATCGAAATCCTCCTCGGGAAGTTGGGGCAGGCACTGGCCACCGGCAACACCGTGGTGGTCAAGCCGGCACCGGACACCCCGTGGAACGCCACCCGCATCGGCCGACTCATCGCCGAGCAGACCGACATCCCCGACGGCGTCGTGAACGTCGTGCCGTCATCGGACCACCAGCTGGGTGAGCAGCTGGTGGTCGACCCCCGTGTCGACCTCATCTCGTTCACCGGCTCCACCGCCACCGGCCGACGGATCATGGCGGCCGGTGCCCCGACCCTCAAGCGGCTGTTCCTCGAACTGGGCGGCAAGTCGGCCGACATCATTCTGGAGGACGGCGACCTCGAGACCAAGATGGCCTTTCTCGGCTTCATGTGCATGCACGCCGGCCAGGGCTGCGCCATGCTCACCCGCACCCTGGTCCACGAGTCCCGCTACGAGGAGGCGGTGGCGCTGGCCGAGGCGTCCATGGGGACCGTCACCTACGGCGACCCGACCGACCCGGCCAACATCATGGGCCCGGTCATCAGCGCTCGACAGCGCGACCGTGTCCTGGGCTACGTCGCCTCCGGCGTGGACGAGGGTGCCCGCCTGGTCTGCGGGGGCGGCAGGCCGGCCCACCTCGACAAGGGCTTCTACGTCGAGCCGACCCTCTTCGCCGACGTCGACAACTCCATGCGGATCGCACGCGAGGAGATCTTCGGTCCGGTCCTGGTCATGATCCCGTTCCGGGACGAGGACGATGCCGTCCGGATCGCCAACGACAGCGAGTACGGACTGTCAGGCGGCGTGACCTCCGCCTCCGAGGAGCGGGCCATCGCGGTGGCCCGGCGCATCCGGGCCGGCACGGTCAGCGTCAATGGAGGGATCTACTACAACCCCGCCTCCCCGTTCGGCGGCTACAAGGCCAGTGGCCTCGGACGGCAGAACGGCAACGAGGGCTTCGAGCAGTACCTGGAGACGAAGACCATCGCCGGCGGGCTGTGACGGGATCCCGGACAGCCGACCACCGGCCACCGGAGGCGGCCGCTGGTGGTGGTGACGGTGCAGGGGTGCCGGCCGCAGAACACGTCCGGGTCCTCGCCGCCGGCGACCACCTGCTGCAGCAGCTGACGTTCCGTGACGTGGACCACGAAGGTGCCGACCTCGCCATCGAGATGGACGTCGACAATCGAGTCACGAACCCGCGTGGGGCGCTCCAAGGTGGCTTGATGGCCACCCTGGTCGACATCGTCGCCGGTCGGGTGGTGGCCGAGGCCGACCCCGACCAGAGCGTGGCCACCGCCGACCTTTCCATCCACTACCTGCGAGGCGTCACCGTCGGTCCGGCCCTGGCCACGGCCAAGGTGGTGCGACGCGGCCGCAGCCTCGCCGTGGTGACCGTGGACGTGACCGACGTCGGGACGGGCGAGTTGTGCGCGGTGTCGACCGTCGCCTTCTCGATCGCCCCGTCCCGCCCGACCGACCGGGCCCCGGCCCCCACCGGACCCGAAACCTCCCCCGAACCCACCGGCCGCCCGAGCAGTGGCCACCTACCCAATCAGGAGCAGTGATGTCCGAAGAATTCGTGAAGTACGAGACCATCGACGACGGCCGGATCGCCCGGATCATGCTCAACCGGCCGGAGGCCCGCAACGCCCAGAACCGGGGCCTGCTGGTGGAGCTGGACGAAGCCTTCCTGCGGGCCGAGGCCGATGACGGGGTACGGGTGGTGATCCTCGGCGGCATGGGGCCGATGTTCTCCGCCGGCCACGACATGGGCTCCAAGGTGGCCATGGCCGAGTGGAGCTCGGACAATCCGCACCCGACCCGCCTCGGCAACGGAGGCACGCGGGCCGGGGCCGAACAGCGGATGCTCCAGGAGTGGCACTACTACTTTGAGAACACCCGCCGGTGGCGCAACCTCAGGAAGATCACCATCGCCCAGGTCCACGGCACCGTCTTCGCCGCCGGCCTCATGTTGATGTGGGCCTGTGACCTGATCGTCGCCGCCGACGACGTGTCGTTCGCCGATGTGGTGGGTACCCGGCTCGGGATGTGCGGGGTCGAGTACTTCGCCCATCCGTGGGAATTCGGTCCCCGACGGACCAAGGAACTCATGCTCACCGGTGACTCCCTCGATGTCGACGAGGCTTACCAACTGGGCATGGTCTCCAAAGTGTTCCCCGCGGATCAACTGACGGACAAGACGGTCGAGTTCGCCCGTCGGATCGCCCAGCTCCCGACGATGACCGCCCTACTCATCAAGGAGTCGGTCAATCAGACGGTCGACAACATGGGCTTCTACAACTCACTCAATGCCTGCTTCACGCTGCACGAGCTGAACCACTCCCATTGGGCCGAGGTGCACGAAGGGGGCATGCCGATCGCCATGCCAGAGGACGGCATCACCGACTGGAAGTCCGCACCCCCGGTCAAGGCGGCCGCCAAGTCCGAGCCCTGATCCCGTCCGCTCAGTCGGACGCGGGGAGAGCCTTGGGCGCCTTGACGACCAGGGGTCGACCGTTCAGGGACAACGAGCCGGCGCCCGGCTTCACACAGAGGACCTCCGTCGTCCCCTCCTCGTCGGTGTACCGCTTTCCGATCACGGTCCCCTCGGCCCGGTCGGGATCGAGGGCGGCCCCTCCGTCCACTGCGGCGTCGAGGGGCACCATCGGGGACCCGCCGCAGGCCAGCTCGCCGTCGCCCGCCGATTTGATGACCACGACCTCGGAGTCACAGACCTGGCTCTTGTACCGCGATCCCGGCTTCAGCTCCATGGTGTCCTTTCCTCGTCGGCCCGGACCACCGACCCACATCATGGTCCCATCGGTGCTTCCGCGGCCCGGGACCGTAGCACAGGGCGTCGGACCGCCGGGTGGCCGCTGAGTGGTGGGCGATCCGGTGATAACGTCCTTCTCATCTGGCGAGATGATCCATCCGCCCGGCATAGACTGAGGGCAGACGGGACGGCGCCGGGCGCGGCCCGGTAGCGTCCCGGCGTTAGAACGAGAGAAATGGGGAACATCCGGTGCCATCCCGAACACTCGACTTTCCGGTCTTCGACGCCGACAACCACATGTACGAGACCCAGGAGGCGCTGACCAAGTTCCTCCCCAAGAAGTTCGCCAAGGCCATCGACTACATCGACGTGCGCGGCAGGACCAAGATCGTCGTGCGGGGCTCGATCAGTGAATACATTCCCAATCCGACCTTCGACGTGGTGGCCGCACCGGGCGCCCAGGAGGAGTTCTACCGACACGGCAACCCCGAAGGGAAGTCCTACCGGGAGCTGATCGGTGACCCGATCAAGTGCCATCCCGGCTTCCGCTCCCCCGGACCCCGCATCGAGCTCATGGACGAGCTGGGAATCGACCGCGCCCTGATGTTCCCGACCCTGGCCAGCCTCATCGAGGAGCGCCTGAAGGACGACCCCGAACTGATCCAGGTTCTCATGCACGCGCTCAACGAGTGGATGTACGAGACCTGGCAGTACAACTTCGACGACCGGATCTTCGCCACCCCAGTGATCGCCATGGGGATCGTCGACGAGGCGCTGGCCGAGTTGGAGCTGCTCATCGAACGGGGTGCACGCTGCGTGCTCATCCGGCCCGCCCCCGTGCCCGGACTGCGCGGCACCCGCTCCCCGGGCCTGCCACAGTTCGACCCCATCTGGGAGCGCATCGTCGAAGCCGGACTGCTGGTCGGCATGCACGCCTCGGACAGCGGCTACAACCAGATTGCCAACTGGTGGGAGGAGAGCTCGGAGTTCCTCCCCTTCCAACCGTCGGCCTTCCGGATCCTGTCCCAGGGGAAGCGTCCGATCAGCGACACGATGGCGGCCATGGTGTGCCACGGCGCCTTCACCCGCTTCCCCGACCTGAAGGTGGCGGCCGTCGAGAACGGGGCGAACTGGGTGGGCCATCTGCTCCACGACCTCACCGACCTCTACGCCAAGATGCCCCACCAGTTCGAGGAGGACCCGGCCCGGGCATTCCTCCGCAACGTCTACGTCAATCCGTTCTGGGAGGACAACCTCCAGACGCTGGTGGACCTGGTCGGCGCCGACCACGTGCTCTTCGGCAGCGACTACCCCCACCCCGAGGGTCTCCGGGACCCGATCACCTATGTGGACGAACTCGAGGGCATGTCCCACGAGACGGTGGCCAAGATCATGGGCGGCAACCTCGCCGGTCTGATGGGCGTGGGCGTCCCCGCCTGACCGCCCACCGTCGACCAACCTGTCGACCCGCTCGCTGGCTCCGTCGCCGGTCTGGCGGCGGCCTCAGGCCGAAGGCTCGGGGCCCACGATCGAGACGAAGCTCACACACTCGCCCGGCGCGCCGCCGAGGTTGTGGGTCAGGCCGAGCGTACGCCCCTCTCCGATCGATGCGATCTGCCGCTCGGCCGGCGCCTCGTGGCGGAGTTGCAGCCAGCACTCGAACAGCATCCGGAGGCCCGACGCCCCGATGGGGTGGCCGAAGCTCTTGAGCCCACCGTCGGGGTTCACCGGCAGTTCACCGTCCCGGTCGAACGTACCGGCCAGCACGTCCTTCCATCCGAGACCCCGCTCCGAGAACCCGAGGTCCTCCATGAGGACCAGCTCGGTGGGAGTGAAGCAGTCGTGCACCTCGGCCATGGCCAGCGAGGCCCGTGGGTCGGTGACCCCGGCCTGGCGGTAGGCGTCCTCGGCCGACCGCACCACCTCGGGAAACGTGGTGTAGTCGTAGTCGGGGTCGATTGACCCCCCACCGGGGCCGGCTACGAAGCTCAGGGCCTTCACGTAGAGCGGGTGATCGGTGTACCGGTGCGCGTCCTCGGCCCGGCAGATGATGGCGGCGGCCGAACCGTCGCTGACCCCGCTGCAGTCGAAGACGCCCAAGTCGCCGGCCACCAGGGGCGACCGGGTGATGGTCTCCATGGAGACTTCCTTGCGGAATTGGGCCCGGGGGTTCACCGCACCGTTGCGGTGGTTCTTCCACGCGATCCGGCTCATCACCTGCTTCAACTCGTCGGGGTCGACCCCGTACCGCTCGGCGTACGACGGGGCCACGAAGGAGAAGGCGGCCGGCGACGACAGTGCGGCGTCGGTTCCGTCACCTACCGGCCGGACGCCGGTGAGCCCCGAATAGCCGGAGTCCTTCAGCTTCTCCGCCCCGATGGCCATGGCCAGGTCGTAGGCCCCAGAAGCGACGGCGTAGCAGGCGTTGCGGAAGGCCTCGGACCCGGTGGCACAGAAGTTCTCCACCCGGGACACCGGCTTGTAGTCGATCTTCAGTGGCTTGGACAGGGTGATCCCGGATACTCCCGACGACATCGTCCCGAGCCAGTAGGCGTCGATGTCGTCCAGCGTCACACCGGCCGAGTCGACGGCCTCTATGGCCGCGTCGATCAGGAGGTCGTCGACTCCCTTGTCCCATCGCTCGCCGAACCGCGTGCAGCCCATCCCCACGATGGCCACCCGGTCACGGATCCCATTGGAACTCATCTGCCCTCCCCTTCGTGATCGTCTGCATCCCGACGCCCACCGACCGGGCGCGCCTTCCAGAAGTAGTTGTGCACGCCCTTGGCCGTGTTGAGTCGACGGAAGGTCATCTCCACCCGGGTGCCGACGGCGACGGCGTCCGGGTCCACGTCGGTCATTTCGCACCGGTAGCGACCCCCGCCGTCGAAATCGACCACCGCGCCGACCACTGGCGGGGACATGCTGAAGGCCAGCCGGTCGACGGTGAACGTGGCCACGGTGCCGCCTATGTCAGCCAACCGGACCCGGTCCATCTCGTCGATGGTCCGGCACCGCAGGCACACCCGGGCCGGAGGGAGGTGGCGGAACCCGCAGGACCGGCAGTCGGTGGCCTCGAAGCCGCCCTTCCATGCCGCTGACCGCCAGGTGGCCGGGGCGCCGGGGCGCTCGGGGTCGGGACGCCTCGGGGGCTCCCGGCGGAGCTCGCCCCGCCACGTGAGGAACCGGGCGTAGGGGAGATCGTCGCGGCCCGACGCCGCGAGTCCGGCCACGTCTTCCAGTCCGGCCCGGTGCCGGGCCTCGCGGGCGACAGGCAGGGCCTCGGTAGTCCGCAGGAGCACGACGTCGGCACCGTCGGCCACGACAACCAGGGCGATGAGCGCTCCGGACGGGGCCACTTCCAAGAGGTCGGCCAGGGCTACCCCCGGCTCGGCCGACCCCAGGTTGCCGACGGTCGTGGACCGGTCGGCCCTCACGGCCTCGGGGCGTACGCCGAGCGTCCCGCGGACGGCACCGACGCTGCGCGCGTGTAGTCCGACCACGGCCACGTGGTCGACGTCGGTGGCCACCACCCCTGCAGACTTGAGTGCCTCGGCCCAGGCCTGTTGGACCAGTGGGACGTAGACCTCCTGGCCGAACCGCTCCTCCCACACCTTGGAGTCGGACTCCCCCGGGGTCCGCCACCGGTCGAGGAACTCCTCGGTCGTTCCGGCATGGGCGACCCACTCGGCGACGATCGCGTCGCCAGAGCCCCCGAAGACCAGGGCAGCGGCGCCGTCCCCACTGTCGCGCTCCTCGGCACCACCGGCCAGACCCGTCCTCAGATCGGAGAGCACGGCCACCGACCGGTGGTCGCCGGCGACCGCCCGGGCCGACCGCAGGGCCCCGACGGCCGAACGCACCGAGCCGAGCATGTCGTAGGCCCCGGCCCAGACCGGCAGCTCGACCGCGCCGTGGATCGCCGCCGCATTGGTCTTGTCCAGATAGGCCGGCGCGGTCGTGGAGAAGAACAGATCCTCGGGAACGGGGCCCCCGAGCGAGGCCACCGCCCGACGCGTCGCCTCCACCCCCATCGTGGTGGTGTCCTCGTCGTACGAGGCGACCGAACGTGTACCCCGTCCGGCCGGTCCCCCGAGGCTCGCAGCGATCGCGCCGCGCTGGAGGCGCCAGTACGGGAGGTACACCCCCCACGACACGATGCCCGTCGTCACCGCCGTCGCTCCCGGTGACAGCGGCGCGGCCCTCGGTTCGCGTGCACGTCCAGAGCATAGTTCTGGGGCGCCGGACCTACACTGGGCGGCTCTGGCCCCGATGGGCAGGAGGCGACCGTTCGCCCCTGTCGCGGACCTGGGACCGATCCGAGGAGGGCCATGCGACGAACGCTGTTCCACGACGAGCACGACGCCTTCCGGGCCAGCTTCCGTCGCTTCGTCGAGTCCGACATGGTCCCCGAGTCGGCACGCTGGGACGAGGTGGGCATCGTGGACCGGGCGGCGTTCGAGCAGGCCGGGGCTCACGGATTCCTCGGAATGGCCATCCCCACCGAGTACGGGGGCGGGGGCAGTGACGACTTCCGCTTCAACCTGATCGTCGCCGAGGAACTGCACCGGGTGGGGATGAACGGGGCCGCTCTCGGGTTCGCTCTGCACAACGACATCTGTCTCCCGTACTTCTTGCACTACGCCACACCCGGACAGCGCGGCCGATGGCTCCCGGGCATCGCCTGCGGCCAGCAGATCCTGGCCATCGCCATGACCGAACCGGGCACCGGCTCCGACCTGGCTTCCATCGCCACGTCGGCCATCCGGGACGGCGACGAGTACGTGCTGTCCGGATCGAAAACGTTCATCACCAACGGCATCAACGCCGATCTGGTGGTGGTGGCGGTCAAGACCGATCCGTCCCTCACCCACAAGGGAATCAGCCTCGTGGTGGTGGAACGGGGAACACCCGGATTCTCCCGGGGGCGCAACCTGGACAAGCTCGGTCTGCACGCCCAGGACACGGCAGAGCTGTTCTTCTCCGACTGCCGCATCCCGGTGGACAACCTTCTCGGGGCCGAGGGCGAGGGCTTCGTCCAGTTGGTGGCCAATCTTCCCCAGGAGCGCCTTTCGCTGGCTGCCGGTGGCCTGGCCGGTGCCCGTGCCGCCTTCGACTGGACCACGGCCTACGTGCGCGAGCGCAAGGCATTCGGCGTGCCGGTCGGGTCGTTCCAGAACACCCGGTTCACCCTGGCCGAGGTGGCCACCGAGGTGGAGATGGGGCAGGTGTTCATCGATCGCTGCGTGGAGGCCCTGAACCGGGGCGAGCTGACTGCGGAGGACGCAGCCATGGCCAAGTGGTGGTGCACCGAGATGCAGGGCCGGGTAGTCGACCGGTGCCTGCAGCTCCATGGGGGCTACGGCTACATGTCCGAGTACCCCATCGCCAAGGCCTTCGTGGACGCCCGGGTGACCACCATCTACGGCGGGACCACCGAGATCATGAAGGAGATCATCGGCCGCACGCTCGACCTGGGGTAGGTACCCGAGCCGGGCCGGCGGGTCAGGTCAGACCGGAGCACCACCGACGTCGACGAGGAGGTCGCCGTCGGGCGTCATCGAGCAGTGGTCGCCCGGGCGGAGCACCAGTGTGGTGAAGGGGCTGGTCACCACGGCCGGTCCGGAGACTGTCGCTCCAGGACGCAGTGTCCCGGCGTCGAACACCGCGCCGTCCACCCAGCCATCGGTGAGCCACATCCGACGGGTGCCCACCGGCCGGGGGGCGCCGTCGGCCGGCTCGAGGGCCAGCGTGGCCATCTTCTCGACTTCGCCGATGGCGGTCAGACGGAGTCCGCGTAGGACCGGTTCCTGGGCACGGGCCTCGATCAGCCGGGCCTCCTCGTTGCGCCGGTGGAACTCGGCCACTGCCGCGCTGAGGTCGGTCGGAGTCTCCACCGGAATGGCCACATCGAAGGTCTGCCCCGGATAGACCATGAGCAGCGACCACTGCAGCCGGACCCGGTCGTCCGGCACCCCGGCCACCCGCAGCTCGCCGGTGGCCATCTCCGCCAACTCGTCGGCCAGACGTTGCAACACAGCGCTGTCTGCCCCCTGCCAAGGGACCACGTAGCCCCGTGAGTGGTCGACCACGTGGTCGGCCGTGAGTAGCCCGAGCGCCGACAGGCCGGCCGCGCCCCTCGGGATCAGCACCCGGGACATGCCTAGCGCCTCAGCCTGCGTGGTGGCGTGCACCGCGCCCATTCCGCCGAAGGCCACCAGGTCCAGAACGCGGGGGTCGGCACCGGCCATCGACAGGACCCTCCGCACGGCATCGGTCATGTGGGCGTCGACCAGACGCACGGCCGCCACCGCAGTCTCCTCGGCGTCGAGTCCGAGCTCCGCACCCAGCTCGGCCAAGGCGGCCCGTGCTCCCTCGAGATCGAGTTCCATGCGGCCGTTGGCGAACCCACTGGGCTCGAGGCGGCCGAGCACCAGGTCGGCGTCGGTGATGGTGGGTCGCGTACCCCCGCGTTGGTAGCAGACGGGTCCCGGGTCGCTTCCCGCCGACTTGGGGCCGACCTGGAGCACGCCGTCGTCCACCCAGATGATGGAGCCCCCACCGGCCCCCACGGACGAGATGTCGACCATCGGGATGCCGATGCAGTAGCGGTGGCGCCAGTTCCAGTCCATCTTGATCTCGGGGCGCCCGTCCCGGATGAGGCAGAGGTCGTAACTCGTGCCGCCCATGTCCACACTGACCACGTCACCCAGACCGGCCCTGGCTGCAGCCCGGGCCGCGGCAGTGACACCGCCGGTGGGGCCGGAGCCGATGGTGGCCACCGCTCGCTGGCTGGCCGCCGAAGCCGTGGCCACGCCGCCGGCCGAGGTGGCCACCAGCAGGTCGTGGCGGTAGCCCGTCTCGGCCAGGCGCTCACTGAGCCGACCGAGGTACCGGGCGATGGGTGGCCCGATGTAGGCATTGACCAGGGTGGTCGATGTCCGTTCGAACTCGGGGGGCTTGGGCAGGACCTGGTGCGAGAGGGAGACCATCTCGACATCGGGGAATTCGTCCCGAACGATCTCGCCGGCGCGGATCTCGTGGGTCGGATTCAGGTAGGAGTGGAGAAAGGCCACGGCGATCGAGGTCACCCCGAAGGCGCGCAGTCGGGCGGTCGCCTTACGCACCGCCTCCTCGTCGAGGGGGGTCTCCACCTCTCCTTCGGCCGTCATGCGCTCGGGCACCTCGAGTCGGACCCGCCGGCGGGCGATGGGAACAGGAGGCGGGAAGGCGGGATCCCAGATCTCCTCCTTGTAGCAGCGCCGGAACTCGATCTCATCCCGGAATCCCTCGGTCACCAGGAGTCCGGTGGTCGCACCCGACATCTGGATCATGGTGTTGTCCCCGGTGGTGGTCCCGTGCACGATGGTGCGGGTTCCGGCTGCCAACACCTCGACCGAGATCCCCTCAGCCGCCGCCAGCTGCGACAGTCCTGCCAGCACGCCGCGACTTTGGTCCTCAGGAGTCGTAGGTGCCTTCTCCAGCACCACCGATCCGTCCGGTCGGAGGAGGACGCAGTCGGTGAACGTGCCCCCGACGTCGATGCCGATCCGATAGTGCATGGCCCTCCCCCGGGTCTCCCCTCGCGGGGCGCCGTCCACTCCGCCGGAGCATATACGGGCTCTTCGGGTCCCGGGCGGCCCGGATACCACGGCACCCGGGTGCTGTCAGGTGACCCCTCTATACTCCCTCTGGTCGGTGGCCGGGGCGGGACGATCCACCCGCGTCCCACCGCAACTCCCACCGCTTCCCCCAGGGACGTGCACATGACGGACGAGAGCAACGGGGCGACCCAGTGGCAGGAGCGCACGGTCGAGCGCTCGCTCAAGTCCGCCCGCCAACGGGCCATCTCACGCGGGCACCAGTTCATCGCCGCCGCCGTCGAACTGCTCCGCACCACGGGCAAGGCCGACTTCACGGTGCAGGAGGTGGTCGACCGGTCGGGAATGTCCCTACGGAGCTTCTACCAGCACTTCGCCACCAAGGACGATCTCCTGCTCGCCTTGGTCGAGGAGACGGTGCAGCAGCACGTCGCCGCCGCACGTGGTCAGGTAGACGCCGAGTCCGACCCGGCGGCCAGGCTGTCGGCGTTGCTGACCGCCATGTTCGGCAGTCCGGAGACCGATGACCCGGCCTCCCGGGGCCTCGCCCTGTTCCAGTGGCACCTGGCCGACTCCCGCACAGAAGAGTTCGCCGCCACCATTCAGCCCTACTTGGACACCGTGGGGGAGATCGTGGAGGCCGGGGTGGCCAACGGGAGTTTCCGCGCCGACATCGGCGTCCCGGTGATGTCCACCCTGGTCGTCCAGACGTTGATGTCGATCCTGGACATGCGTGTGCTCGGGGTCGGCGCCGGAACCGGGGTGGTTACCGCCGACGACATGGTGCAGTGGTGCCTCTCCGGCCTCCGTCCGAGGGCCGGCGACGCGGACTGAGCGCCCCATGGGTGGCAGCTGCGCTCAGCCACCCACCTCGATGACCGTGGCCGATCCCATGCCCCCGCCCGCACACATGGACGCCACGCCGATCCCCCCGCCCCGCCGGCGCAGTTCGTAGACCAGTGTGGCGAGCATGCGGGCCCCGGTGGCGGCCACCGGATGGCCGAGGCTGCACCCGCTGCCGCTCACGTTGACGATCTCCTCGTCGAGACCAAAAGCCCGGCAGGCGGCGAGAGGTACGGAGGCGAAGGCCTCGTTGATCTCGAAGATATGGACGTCGCCCACCGACAGGCCGACACGGGCCAGGGCCTTCGGGATCGCGTCGATCGGTGCCATTCCCGTTCGGGCCGGCTCCACCCCCACCGAGGCCCACGATCGCACCGAGGCGAGGGGCTCGACGCCGCGTTCGGTGGCAAGTCCGGCCGAGGCGACGCACAGCGCTGCCGCCGCATCGTTGAGCCCGGCCGAATTCCCGGCGGTGATGGAGAAGTCGGGTACCTCGGGGTGCAGGGGCGCCAGCGATGCCAGCTTCTCCGCCGTGCTCGAACGACGCGGGTGCTCGTCCACCTCCCACCGGACCTTCTCCCCGTCTCTTCGGGTGATGTCCATGGGCACGATCTCGTCGACGAAGCGCCCGTCGTCGATGGCGGCCACCGCCCGCTGGTGCGAGCGGAGGGCCCATGCGTCGAGTTCGGCCCGGGTGAGGCCGGCCTCGCGCGCGGTGTTCCAGCCGACAGTCACCGACATGTCGAGGGCGGGTGCGTCCGGGGTCTCGGGATGGGACGGCGAGATCCAGCCGTCGATCCACTCCTCGGAACCGGTGACGCGGTAGCGACTCACGGGCGAGGTGGATTGCGAGTTCGTCCCTCCGGCGATCACCGCGTCGGCCATGCCGGCGGCGATCTCGGCCGCCGCCATCTGGACGGCGGTCAGACCGGCCGCACAGTGGCGGTTGACCGCCACACCGGGCACGCCGATCATGCCGGCCGTGATGGCCGCGTAGCGGGCGATGACCCCGCCACCGTACAGACCCTCGCCGAGGACCACGTCGTCGATGTCGTCGGCGGAGAGCCCCGATCGGAGGAGGGCCTCGGACACGACGGCGTCGGCGAGGTCGAAGGCCGATGTCTCGGTCAGGCTCCCGCGGTATGCGGTGCCGATGGCGGTGCGGCAGGCGGACAGGATCACGGGGTCGGGCACGCTGTCTCCATTCATCTGGTTCGGGGTAGGCCCAGTCCACGCTGGGCGATCATGTTCCGGTGGATCTCGCTGGTCCCGGCGTAGATGGTGGTGCCGACTGCATGGCGGAGCATGTGCTCGATCACCCCGTGACACGGGGCCGTGGGGTCGAAGTAGCTCCGCAGGGCGTCGGGACCGACGATGTCCACCATGTCCTGGGCCCGCTCCTTCAGGGCCTCGGAGCTGAACAGCTTGGACATCGGGCCTTCGGTGGTCATGTCCAATCCGGTCTCGGCCATCCAGGCCACCCGGCGCTGCAGAAGCCGGGACACCTCGATGTCGATGGCCGTCCGCCCGAGTGCCTCCCGGACCTCGGGATCGTCCAATCGGCAGTTGCCGTCGTCGTCTTCGGCCTCGACGGCCCAGGCCTCGGCCGCGGCCAGGAGCCGGGCCATGGGTGAGGCGAACCCCGCCCCGTGCTCGGCCGTCAGGGCCACGGTCATGGTCGTCCATCCCTCATCGACACCGCCGATGCGCCAACTGTCCGAAACGCGCACATCGTTGTAGTAGCTGATGTTGGTGCGCTCGCCCGAGAGCGTGAACACCGCCTGGACCTCGATGCCCGGTTGGTCCATGGGCACCAGGAACATGGTCAGCCCCTTGTGCTTGGGCACGTCGGTATTGGTCCGGGTGAGCAGGAAGACGTAGTCGCCGATCTGGGCATTGGTGGTGAACATCTTCTGCCCGTTGATGATCCATTCGTCGCCGTCCCGTTCCGCCCTCGTGGCCGCGGCGGCTACGTCCGATCCGGCCTCCGGCTCCGAGAAACCGAGGACGATCACGATGTCGCCGGCCAGCGCCTTCGGGATGATGGCGGACTTCTGCTCGTCGGTGCCGACGGCCCGGATCACGGTGGCCACCATGACGGTGGTACCGATGCCGTAGGTCGGGGCATCGGCGCGGCCCAGCTCCTCACCTACGGTCAGCATTTCGATGGGGTCGAGGCCCTGACCGCCGAGCTCGACCGGCCATCCGGGTGCCATCCACCCGCCGTCGACCAGGGCCCGTGTGAACTCGGCGTCATGGGACACTCCGGTCCGGTAGACCTGCTCTTCGAGCGCACGGGTGACGTGCACATCGAGGAAGGCACGGAACTCGGCCCGCAACGCCTCACTGGATTCGCCGAGGCGGAAGTCCATCACCGACCACCCGCCGGACCATATCGTTTGTCCGCCACCCTCCGGCAGGCCGCGGCCGGGCTCATGACGACGTTGGCCCAGGCCCGGGACCGCCGGTAGTAGAGCTGGATGTCGTACTCGAGCATGAAGCCGTACCCCCCGTGGAAGTGCAGCGACCAATCGCTGCAGTCACGGGCGGCGGCGGCGGCGAAGGCGAAGGCCATGGCGGCCAGTTCGGGCCCGCGGTCCGGCTCCTCCTCGAACGCCCAGGCCGCCTCCCTGGCCAGCAGCTGGGCGCCTTCGGCCCGGGTGGCGCAGTCGGCGAGCCGGTGTCCGACGGCTTGGAAGCTCCCGATCTTCTGGTCGAAGGCCACCCGCTCGCCCGCGTACGCCACGCCGATCTCCACCGATCGTCCAGCCATGCCCGACAGTGCGGCCGCGGTCAGCACGAGCCAGTCGTCCAGCGCGACATCGAGTGCGGTGTCAACAGCCGGACCCTCGGCGATGGCCACCGGGTCCGTCGTCTTCGACAGCGGCACGTCGGCCAGGGGCAGGGAGCCCACGTTCTCCGGTACGACCCGGTCGTCCCCGGCCGGCACGACCACCAGCCGGTCGCCGTCACGGACGATCACGTCGGTGGCCACGGCCCCGGCCGGGACAAGTTGAGCCACGCCCTGCCTCGGGCGACGGAGCGCCGTGGTCACCAGGCGCCGGCCGTCCAGGGCGTCGGCCAGTAGCGCATCCGCGGTCGCCCCGCCCACCCGGGCCAGGAGCCGACAGGCCACCTGGGTCTCGATCAACGGTGCCGGAGCCAGAGCCTGGCCGTGCAACTCGGCCACCAGTGCCAGGTCGAGCACGGAGGCGCCCCAGCCCCCGTGGGCCTCGTCGACGGCCATGGACATCGACCCCTGCTCGACCAGCTGGTCCCACAGGGCGGCGTCGAATCCGAGTGGTTCGGCGGCCCGGACCCGCTCGGGTGACGACTCCTTGGCGTAGAGCGACCCATACGAGTCGATCAGCAGCTGTTGCTCATCGGACGGTCGGAGCTCCATCGTCGGCTACTCCTTCGGCATGAGGGCGGAGAAGTCGATCTGGCCGGTCTGCAAGGCGCCGTAGAAGCCTCCGTCGGCGTAGAGCGACTCCCCGACCACGTAGCTGGCCCGGGGGCTGGCGATCAGCGCCATGGCCCAGGCCTGCTCCTCGGCGGTGGAGTACCGGCCGACCGGGCCCATCGCCATGTCCACGAGCTCGCGCCCGACCGCATCGTGGAAGAACGGCATCATGGCGGTGGACGTGGGTCCGGGGTTGAGGCAATTGAGACGGATCCCGGCGTCCCTCATCAGGGACACCGAGCGCCACGCCGTCCAGGCGTTGATGGCCTGCTTGGACGAGGCGTAGCCGTTTCCGGTCCATAGGTCGGGGTTGGCCTCGAGCCAGGCCCTTCCGGCCTCGAACCCGTCGGTGGCGAAGAGCTCCATGAACGGCTCCAGGTTCGACTGCCACCCGATGCCGGCCGCCGAGGCGACGTAGACGACCGCCGCCCCCGCCGGCATCTTGGGCACGACGCGCTCGATCAGCTCGCGACCCCCGACGAAGTTGACCAGCATGGTGTCGAGGTCGCTGAACGGCGGCCCGGGCAGTCCTGCGCAGTTGAAGAAGGCGTCGACAGGACCCTCGACCAGCTCGGCGGCGGTGGCAATGGCGTCGGCGTCCAACAGGTCCACTGTGACCGCCCGGTCGACCGGCGCATTGATGGCGACCCGGTCCATCCCGGTCACCTCAGCTCCCAGCTCGGCCAGGAGGGCGGCCGTGGCCGCTCCCATGCCTGACGCCGCGCCGGTCACCACCACCCGGCTCCCCCTGTATCCCAGAACGTCATCCATGGTGCTTCCCCTCCTCTGTCGTCGAGTGGCGCCGTCCGGCGGGATCACCACTTCTTTCTCTGGAGCCACGTGGCCCGTTCTTCATGACATCCTCACGCGGGTGATTGAAGGGCATCGCCGGGACGCCGATCAGTCACCGGGAGGAGCCCCGGGCTGCACTCACCTGCCCGAGTGACCCCCCTGCTGCCACTTCCCGCAAGCCGTATCACCCTCCGGTCCCCCGCATCACCCTCCGGTCCCACGGTGGACCCGACACTCCCCTCACGCTACGTCGTGGCTGGATTATGGCCCAGCCCGATCGGTCGTGTCGTCATGGGCCTGCCGATCCGCCCGGGACCGGAGCCCGGCTCTCGGCCAGCGCGCGGATCATGTTCTCCTGCACATAGGAGGCCACGAGAGCCCCCGACTCCGAGAAGACGTGGGCCCGGCCGTAGCTCCGCCCCTGGCCCGTCGTCGGGCTCTCGTGCGACAACAGCATCCAGCGCCCGGCATCGACCGGGCCATGGAACGTGAGCGTGTGGGTGATCACACTCGTGGCGATCGACCGATGGGCCATCGCCTGTCCCACCCCTGCATGGGGCCGCATGGCCGTCCCGATCAGGAAACCGTCGGTGGCGAAGGCGAGCAGGGCCTGGTTGACCGTCGGATCCTCCGGGGCCCCCTCGAACCGGGTCCACACGTCCAACTCGGCCGGGCCGGTGGCATCGGGGTCGGCGATGTCGACGCCCCCCACCGTGCGCAGCTCCCAGAACCCACTCGAATGCTCGGAGGCCACAGCGTCCCAGGGCGATCCGACATCGGGAGGCCCGGGCTGATGCTCGATGAAGTCGGGATCGGGTGCGTGCAGGAGGACGAGCGACCGGGTGCACAACCGATCGTCCTGTCGGATAGTGACAGCGGCGCTGGCGAACGTGCGGCCGGACTGCATGGCATCCACGTCGAACTCGAGCGGGGCGGTGGTCGACGCGCCCCGGGCGAACACGGTGTGGATCGACTTGACCTCCTTGGCGGGGTCGATCGTGGCTCCGGCCAGGATCGACTGGGCCAGGAGCTGACCCCCGAAGACCACCTGGCCACCACCGAACTCGACACTCGAGCCGGTATATGTGCCCTGGCCGGTCGGCTCGAGGTCAAACGCGGCGAGCAGATCGGCGAGTTCCGACACCATGGTCCTCCTCGGGCACTGCGCGGATGGGCAAACCATCAGCGTACCGTCGCCGACCAGGCCCCACCCGACCGCCCGGACGTTGTCGGCCGAGGCCCGCCGGGACTGTGGCGCCGGCCGACACCCCCCTGGCTACTGTGGTCGGGTGCCGAGGCCCGTCACGCGCCAACGCTTCCCGATGCGGACCGCATTACGGGCTCCCGTTCCAGGAGATCAACGCTATGACCGAGACCGCCCTTCCGCAGAACGAGCGGAGTGCACCTACACCTGATCCCGATCCTGCCGCGGCGTTGCGCCGGTCGTTGCGGTCCTGGTTGCACAACAACCTCACGCCGGAGTTGACCCGGGCCGGACAGCGGTCCCCCGAGGAAGAGGACCTGGACATCCTGCGGGAGTGGAACCGGCGACTGGCCGACGCAGGGTGGGCCGCACCGGCATGGCCGGTCGAACACGGAGGTCGCGGCGCGGACATCGACGAACAGCTCGCCTACCTGGAGGAGATGAGCGCCGCATCGGCCCCCGGGCCCGTCAACGTGATCGGCGTCTCCAATATCGCCCCGGCCATCATGACCTACGGAACCGACGAGCAGAAGACCCGTTTCCTGGAGCCCATGCTGCGGGGTGACGAGATCTGGTCCCAGGGTATGTCCGAGCCGGACGCGGGCTCGGACCTCGCGTCGCTGAGGGCGAGCGCGGTACTCGATGGAGACGAATTCGTCATCAACGGGCAGAAAACGTGGAACAGCCTCGGGACCCTGGCCGACTGGTGTCAGCTCTACGTGCGCACCGATCCCACGGTGGCCAAGCACAAGGGCATCAGCTGCCTCCTCGTCGACCTCCTGTCCCCGGGAATCGAGGTCCGTCCACTACGGACGATCACCGGGGAGCAGCCGTTCGCCGAGTTGTTCTTCACCGACGTCCGGGTGCCGGTGACGACCCTGCTCGGTCCTCTGCACGAGGGGTGGAAGGTGGCAATGACGACGCTCAGTTTCGAGCGGGCCGGCGTGGCCCGCCTCCATCTCGGCCTGTCCAAGAAGCTCGATCACCTGCTCGCCGAACCGGAGTCCGCACGAGCCCTCACCGATCCGCGCATCCGGCAACGGGTGGCCGGGATCTATGCGGACATCGCGTGCATGCGGTGGATGACCAACCGGTCGCTGGAGCAGATGCGCAGCGGCCAACCGACGGGCGCCACGGGAAGCATGGCCAAACTGTCGTGGGGCCGGACGGAACAGAAACTCGCCGACCTGGCCATGGACGTCCTGGGCGAGGCGTCCGTCCTCGGACCCTGGGCCTACAACCTCATCGCTGCCCGACAGACGACCATCGCCGGTGGGACCACCGAGATCAACCTCAACATCCTGGGCGAGGCGGGTCTGGGTCTGCCCCGCGAGCCCAAGCCGGCCTGATGCACCGGACCGGCAGCTGTGCCGACGGGTGTCACTCCCCTACTCGACGACGATGACCGCCCGCTCGGGGCAGTTCCCCTCAGCCAGCTTGGCCTCGCGGACCAGGCCGGCCTCGACCTTACCGTCGGCCAGCACCTGTCCGAAGCCGCTGTCATCGCAACCGAACACTCCCGGGGCCAGCGTGTAGCACCGGCCGTGCCCGGTGCACAGGTCGTAGTCGATCCGTACTCGCATGGGCGCTCCATATCTCCGTGCCCGTCCACCTGACCGGGGACGGCTTCGGGGACAACTCTAGGGTGGTCACCGGATCGGGCGCAGACCGGGACTCCTGCCATCGGCACGACAACGCGCGCTAGGCCAACTGCTCCATGAATTCGAGCCGCATGCCGCCCGGTGCGGTCACGAAGGCGATCCGACGCCGGCCGAACGCCCCCTCCACCACCTCGGGGCCCCAGACCACCACGTGTCCCTCGAGCTCCGCATCGAGGTCGTCGGTGAAGAGCGCAGGGTGCAGGAAGCACGCTTCGGGCAGTTCGACGACGTCTTCGTAGATGGCATGTGTGAACAGCGTGATCACCACTGGGCCGAGGTACACGTCGGCGCGTTCGCCGTTTCTCCACTCCATGCGGTCCCGCACGTCGGCACCGGCGGCGGCGTAGAACGCGCACGCTTCATCGATATCGGCCACCTTCACCGCGAGATTGGCAAGCCCTGTGACCGTCATCATCGACCTCCCTGGTGCCCATTCCGGTGCCGGACTCCCGCTCGAACGCTCGACCGGGTTCGTAACTTGTTCCTCCTCCTCACAGTAGGGGTGAGCGGACCCGATCCACCGGCATTCCGACCCGGGCCGGCCAACGGCGGAGGGACAGTGGGAATCTCTCTGGGCGATGCGTCGGAAGAAACGCCCGATCGGGCGTCTGTACAACCATCCTCGGGACCAATTGCCCTGTCCCGGGTGACGTAGGAGCGCGAGCATCGCGACGGAGACCAACCGGTCCGGGACGGAGGTGCAACACATGACGTTGGCGGCCGCCAGCCTCTGGGAGGCAGAGCTCTACGAGCACCTCACCTCCCACGAGAAAAAGGAACGACTGGTGCTCGCCGACTACCACGAGGCGGCCAGGGGATCAGATTCGGCGGCCTTCACGTACCTAGCCGATCTGATCGTGGAGGATGAGATCCGCCACCACCGGCTCTTCTCGGAGCTGGCCTCGGCCCTCCGGTCCGATGTCGAGCTACGGCCCGAGGAGCCGGCCGTGCCCCGTCTTGCCAACTGGGGATCGGACCCGGAACGGTTGCTCGTGGCCACCGAGGGGCTCCTCGCCCAGGAGCGTGAGGACGCCCGTGAGCTGCGCCGCCTGGCCGAGGTGCTGGAGGAGCTCGAGGATGTCACCCTGTGGCCGCTGCTGGTGCGGCTCATGGAGATGGACACCGCCAAGCACATCGCCGTCCTGATCTTCGTCCGACGCGGGATCCGGGCCGCCCTCAGGTAGCCCTCGGTGGTTGGCTCAGTCCACCGACTGCGCCGCGACCATCGGCGGCAGGGCGTGGGCGGGGCTCCCCCTACGCTTCCACTCGTCGTAGCGGTCGAGGAAGTCCTGACCGAAGGGATCTTCGCCGATCAGCGGCATGCCGGCCCGCCACACCGTGAGGTCGTCGGGAGCCAGCTCGCCGGCGCGCAGCACGTGGGAGCGGGTCGTCTCGGTGTCGCCCCGACGGTGGGCCTCGGCGGCGATGCGGAAGTGCAGCCGCGCCAGGACCTCGTCCTCGGACAGATCGGCGATGGCCGCGCCGTCCTCCTCTGGGTCGATGGGCAGTTCGCCGTCCCGGACCCAGCACCGCACCAGATCGAGATGGGGCGCCGATTCGGCCCCGGTGAATTCGGCGAAGGTGTCGGTCCCGAACGCCTCGGCGTTGGGCCGGACGATCCGTCCGCCGCCGTCGATCCACACCACTGTGGGCACGTTCGAGATGGCATACAGCTCAGAGAGAAGGTGGTGGGGGTCGTAGAGCACCGGCATGGTCAGACCGTCGGCGAACGGCCGCACGTCGTCAGCACTCTGGTCCATGGCCACGGCAATCACGGTGAACCCCTCGTCGGCCAACTCGTCGTGGAGGGCCTGCCAGCCCGGCAGGTCGTAACAGCAACCGCACCAGGTCGAGAACGTGACGAGGAGCCGCTTGCGCCCCGCCCAGTCCGACAGCGAGCGGGGTGTGCCGTCCAGGTCCGGAAGGGTGAACTCCGGAGCATCGAGGTCTCGAAGCGCCCGGCGCCGCAGCTCGGCCGGAAGGGCCACAGCTACGATCCCGGCGTCGAGGTCGGCCACTGCGGGCTGGCCGACGGTTTCGGCCACGGCCGACAGGTCGAAGCGCTCCCCCACCCGCACCGCGTCCATGTCGCGGATCGGCACGCAGGTGTCTCCCCGGCACAGACCGGCCGCCTTGAACTTCCAGCCCAGTGCACGGCTCAGATCAGCGGCATCCACCAGGAAGCTCCCCCGTGCCGTGTCGGCCACGCCGTCCACCGTCGATATCCGGTCGGTGATGATGGTGATCTCCGGCATGTCGCCCTCCCCTGGTGCTGACCCACCGTTGCCCGACCCCTGCCGACTGTCAACCCGCCACTGGCCGACTGGATCCCCCGCCGGCCCGTCACCCGGCATCGAACCCCGCCGCCGTGGCGAACGAGCGACTGCGGGACCGGTAGCCCCCGCCGCCTTCGGGGGTTGGTGCCCCCGGCGAGAAGAGCACCACGCCGCCCGGTGCGGTGAGGCCCTCGGCGATCTCCACCGCTTCATCGAGGTCGGCCGCCGACCGCACCTTGGTCACCGCCGCGACGAGGGCCGTACGCAGCCGGACCGACCCCGGGGGGAGTAGCACCACCGATGCTGCGGGGCGGTGGGCGGCCAGCGCGTCCGCCAGCGGGCCCGGGTCGACTCCCCGGTCGGCCCCGCCGACGATGACGGTCAACGGGCGACCGGCGAAGGACTCGACCGAGGTCGCCGCGGCGAACGGATTGGAGGCCAAGGCGTCGTCCACATAGGTCCGTCCGTCGCGCTCACCGAGTACCTGGCACCGGGACGGTAACCCGGCGAACCCGTCGACGGCCGACTCCACCGCCGGTGTCGACGGCGCCGCGTCGGTCAACAGCAGGATCCCGGTGATCGCACCGCACAGGTTCCAGGCATTGTGGCGGCCGGTAACCCGCAGCCGGTTCGTGTCGACCACGTCCGTACCGTCGACCTCGATCCACCCGTCACCATCGACCCGCACCCGGCCGTCGGGACCGAACAGCGTCCGGTCGGGGTGGCCCGCCGTCCTGTCCAGCGCCTCGTCGTTGCCGGCGTTGACCGCCAGCCGTCCGGGGGGGCCCGCCTCCACCAGGCGGAGTTTGTCCCGGTAGTAGGCATCCACTCCGCCGTGCCAGTCGAGGTGGTCGGGGGCCAGGCTCGTCAGCACCACGACCCCGGGCGATCGGGTCACATCGGCCGCCTGGTACGACGAGACCTCAACAACGTAGGCGTCGGGCCGGGGCCGTCGGTAGGTGTCGACGACCGGGATCCCGATGTTCCCCACCAGTTCCACCCGTCGGCCGTCCGCCTCGAGGATGGCGGCAGCCATCGCCGCGGTCGTGCTCTTTCCCTTGGTCCCGGTGATTGCCAGCACCGGGGCGTCGGCGTGATCCTCGAGCCAGAGCGCCATGGCTGTGGTGACCGTCGCGCCGGCCGATTCGGCGGCAGCCAACTCGGCTCGGTACCGACTCACCCCCGGGGCGCGCACGACCACGTCCACTGTCGACCAGTCGACGTCGCCGGGCGCGGACACCGATCGCGACCCACCCAGAGCCGCCGCCACCCGTTCGGCCGCGTCAGCGGCGAGGTCGTCGATCAGCATCGGCTCGACCCCTCGCTCGACAGCCAACGTGACCAGGGCCAGACCTTCAGCCCCCATTCCCCACACGGCCACCCGGCGGGCGAGCGCCGCGTCGAGGGTCAACGGGCCGAGGTTCATCGGCCCCCCGATACCAGGGCATCGACCGCCTGGGCCACTGACGAGTCGGGAAAGGCCAGATCCCTCTGTGCGGCCAGGAGCCGGGCCGTGTCCCCGTCGCCGACCAACGCCTCGGCCACGGGGGCCAGGGTCGTGACCACCACCGTCTCCCGCCATTCCGCCATGTCGGTCAATAGCCGCAGGGCCACAGCCGACTCACGCCGCTCCCCCACACACTCGAACGGCTTGTCGACATCGCTCATCAGGGCGGCGAACCCCTCCACCTGGGCGGGGTCGGCGAACATGTCCGTCCCGATGACCGTGGTCAGTTCGTCGGGCCTTAGGAACGGCGCCAGCATCAGCCCCACGAAGCGGCACTTGGGGCAGTGCCCGCACCACCGGTCGTCCGTCCCGGCCCGCTGCCGGAACGCCGAGTTACAGCTGCAGAACGTCCCGTGATAGCGCCCGAGGCCGGCGAAGGCCCGGGCGATGGCGAGCTCCGAGTAGGGGCGCAGAGCCGAACCGTACGTCAACTCGGGAGCAACAGTCGTCCGCACCACCTCGGCCAGCAGTAGCTCGAACTCCCGGCTCTTCGAGTACTGGTGGTTGACCGGCACGCCGTCGACCCACATCGTCTCCTCGCTGGCCGACCGCTCGACGGCCATGGCCACCGTGTCGTAACCGTGGACGAAGGCACCGACCACGGCGATGAGCGACACGATGGCGGTAATGGGCACGTGTCCGTTCAGGGCACCGGCCTCGTGGAGGCTGGCCAGTCCCGGGTCGAGCCGACGGCGGACGACGACGAGCTCGAGCCCGGCCTCGGCCGCCAGGTCGTAGACCAGCGGGTGCGGATTGACGGCGAACAGGCGGGGTCCAAGGCCGCGCACCGCATCGATCAGCACCATCGAGTCTTTGCCACCGCCGATCGGCACCAGCAGCCCGGGACGGAGTCCACCCTCGGGTGGCACCAGGTGCCCGGCCTCCCCCCGGCCCGGCACCATGGCGACCGGTCGGGGCACGGGCAAGCCGTTGGTCACGGCGAACTCGCGTAGACCTTCGTCATAGAGATGGTGGTAGAGGTCGAGCTCGGTCTGGCTGAGCGACTCCCCCTCCACCACGACCTCTCCGGGGGCCGCCGTCTTGTAGTAGCTGGTTCCGGCGGCCACGTGCAGGTGGAGCAGCGCCCGCTCGAACCCCGGACCGGCCGTCCCGGCCGTCCCGGCCGCATCGTCCGGCGGCGTCTCGAACGTGATGGTCTCCGTGAACGTCACCTCGTCGTCGAGCGCGTAGCGGAGGGTGACTGTGCGCCTGGCCGGGTCGTAGTCCCGTCCGACGATCCGGAAGGTGCGGAACGAATCCGGATCGAATCGGAGGGGGGCACTCATCGGGCGGTCAGCGTAGTGGTCGGCCGTCCGGCGTCCGACCGGATGGCGGGCGGGCGGCGACGGGCCGGTTCACCGGCGGGGGTCCTGGCGGAGGTGGTCGACGATCTCGAGCGTGGCGCCGGTCGACTGGACGACCCAGACCTCTCCCTTCAACAGACGCAACTTGTAGCGGGCCTTGGCGGACAGGCCGGGGGTCAGGGCATCGAGCACCTCGGCGGCGATGTCGCCATGGGTACTGAGGACCGCCGTCTCGCCGGCCATGCGGTGGAGGAGACGCATGGCTTCGGGGCCGTTGCCCTCGGCGAGCTCACCGACCGACTCGATCGGGAGCTCCAGCGCCTCGGCCAAGGGCCGGACCGTCTCGAAGCAGCGGACGGCCGGGCTGGCCAGGATGCGACGGGGCCGGTATCCGGCGAGGAGTGGCACCAGGGCCTCGGCCTGGGCTAGTCCCCGAGGCGACAGGGGGCGTTCCAGGTCGTCTCCCGGCCAGGCGCTCCGTCGCCCGGCGCGTGCATGGCGGACGACGAGGAGCGGCATGCCTCCGATGCTCCCACGCGGACCGTCCTCGACGCCTGATCGGGACGTCATCACGTATGGACCGGTGCGCTCAGGACCCGACGCCGGGAACGGCGATGCCCGGGTCGGCGGGCAGCGGAAATACGTCCAGGACCCCGCCGTGGCGGGCGAGTGAGTGATAGCGCCGCTCGGCGAACCACCACCGGCCCGCGTCCAGCACGTACCGGTCGTGGTAGAGGCCGAACGCGGTGCTGAACCGCCCGGTGCCACCGTCCTGGCGGAGCTCGCACATGAAGAGGCGGCACACCGCGGTGCCGGACTCGGGCCCGTCGGGAAAGACAATGTGGGCGTTCAGGATCACGAATTCGAAGAAGGTGAAGTGGGCGATGGCCGACCCGATGAACGCCCCGACCTCGCCGCCGCCCACCAGTCGCAGAGGCTCACCGGCCCGCCGGTCGATGACCACCTCGGCGTCGGGTCGGAACAGGAGTTCGAGCTCGGGCCAGGCCCGGCGGTTCACCACATCGGCGTAGGCATGCTGGAGCCGGCGCACCCCGGTGTCGTGCACGGCTTCTGCGGTCATCCGCTCGTCGGTCACCTCGGGGACGCTACCCGGATGGCCTCGAACCCGGGTGATCCCGGATCGATGAGACCCCGAATCCCTGAGACCCGACGAGGTGCTCGGGAGCGGCTGGATCGAATCGGTCACCCGTTGGAGGTTCGGAGTGACCCCGATCACCCCAGGGAGGCCCGGGAGAACCCGCCTCCACCCGTTCCGCCGCCGAAGCCCCCGGCCCCGCCGAAGCCCCCGGCCCCGCCGAAGCCCCCGGTCCCGGCCAATCCGGTCAGACCGCCCCGGGTGGTCGTGGATGACGACGGCACCGGCGCGCCCATGGTGGCCAACGAGACGGTCTCACCGACGTGGACGCCCGAAAGGATCTGGGTCCGGTTGGCCCCGACGGTGCCCAGGGTCACCCGGACCGAGGTGGTCTTCCCGGCCTCGATCACGGTGACGAGGTGATTGGTACCCACGGCCCGCACCGCAGACGACGGCACGGTGGTGACTCCGCTGGCCTGGCCGGTGACGATCTGAACCGAGGACTCAGCCCCGGAGAATGGTCCGAGATCGGACGATTGGAAGGCGATGGTTACGGGATAGGTGGTGGAGGTGGTGGACGTCGTCCCGAGCACCCCGATCCTGGACACCGTTCCGGTGAGAACCGTCGAACTCGAGTCCGGGGTCACCAGAGCCTGCTGGCCCACGGCGACCTGCTTGATGGCGGTGACCGGCACCGTGGTAGTCACTTCATAGTCGGTGCCCGAACCGACCACCACTACCTGGGGTGTGGACGAGGGTGCGCCCGCACTCACCGTCTGGCCCACTGTCAGGTCGACCGACCCGACGGTCCCGGCGAGGGTGCTGATCAGGTTGGACTGTCCGACATTCCGCTGCGCCACAACCAGGGCGGCCTGGGCCACATCGACGTTTGCCTGGTCCAGGGCGATCAGCTCGGGCGTAATCGTCCGGGTATGGCTACTGGTGGCCGACGACGAGGTCGAAGCGGTGGACGTCGACCGACTGTCGGTTGTCGAGGAGGACCCCGTCGTCGAACTGCCCGATGCCGGGGTGTTGTTCGTTCCCGAGGTGGGACTGGTCGTCGACGCAGTGGTGGTGGATGTTCCCCCCTGCCCGGGTGAACCCGCTCCTCCGCCACCGGAACTGCCTGATCCACCGATTCCACCGGTTCCACTGGTTCCACCGGAGGTGTCGAGTCCCAGTGCCGCGGCCAGTGCCGCCTCGTCCTTGGTGACCTTGTCGATGGCCGTCACCAGCGCCTGGTGGGCAGTCGACGCTGCAGTCAATGCCTGGGTGCACGTCAGCTGGCCTCCGCCACTGGAGCCGCCGGGCGGAACTGATGGCGCAGGAGTCTGTCCCTCCGTGACACCTGGGGTCGAACCGGCGGTGCAAGTCGTTGTGGCGGTCTGCAGTGCCGCCCCGGCGGCGGTCGCGTCCGCGTCCTCCTGGTGCTGGTCGGCCACCAGCGTTGCCTGGAGTTTGGTCACTTCGGCGCTCGCGCCTGCGTTACCTGATCCGCCCGACGACGGGCTGGTAGTCGCCGTCGTGCTTCCACTCGTTCCGGTTCCCGACTCACCGGAGCCGGTCGACGTGGCGACCGTCGTAGTCGAGCCATTCGCCTGGGCGCTCTCGTCACTGGCCAGGGTGGCCTGCGCCGACGCCAGGTTGGCCTCGGCGGTCACCACCGCCGACTGCAACGACGTCGTGTCGAGGGTGGCGACGGTCTGGCCGGCCGCCACCTGTTGGCCCACGGTCACGTCGACAGTGCCCACCTTGCCACCCACCGCGAACGTCAGGTCGGACTGCTGCACCGGGGTGACGGTACCCACCTCGGACAGGGTGGCCACTGCGTTCCCCATGGCCACCGGTGCGGTCCGGTAGGCCGGTCCGGTCGGACGGGTGAGCAGCCACCCCACCACGACGGCCGCCACCACGATCACCACCAGGAGCACCCGCACGGGTGCCCACCGACCCGACCGCCGCCGACCCGGCGCCATGGCGCCCACGGGCGCGCCAGGGCCGGCGTCGGGCGCGACAAGCGGTGCGGTGGCGATCGACGGTGCGGACGGATCAGGCACTCGTGGACGCACCCTGGCCGCCGCCGAACCCGCCGCCGGCTCCGCCACGGAAGCCGAAGCCGCTAGTGCAAGATCCGTTGGTAGGTGCCGAGATGGTGAGGGACTGCGCCGTCACCGCACCGGTAGTATCCGCGGTGCCGGTGGCCCGGGCGCACTGACCGACCACGATGGCCGCGGCCGTGGCGTCCTGGGTGGTCGTGTATGTCGACGTCGGAGTCACGGTGACCGTGACACTCGTGGCCGCGGACGTCCGGGGGTTGGTCTCGCTGACGGTGATTGTCGAGCCACCCACCGCGGTGACCGAGCCGAATGCCGTTGCGAAGTTCCCCCCAGCGAACGACCCACCCGTCGGCGGCTTGAAGGACCCCCCGCCCGGCCTGGTACCACCTGTGGCTCCGCCCGTTCCTCCGGGCCGACCACCGAAGCCACCCGTCCGTCCACCGGCACCGCCCCGGGCGCAGGCTCCGGACACCGGCTGGCTGATCGAGACCGTGGTGGCCGTCACCGGTCCGCCGAAGGCCGACTTCGTCGACGACGTGGTGGTCGGCTTGCCGATTGCCGTGATACACGAGCCGACCGTCACCGCCGACAGCGAGGTCGTGGTGATCTGGCGGATGGCGGTGGTCGAGCTGTAGTCCACCGTGGTCTGGCCGGATTGGGTGTTCTGTACCTCGAGCGTCGTTCCGGTGACCGCGGCGATGTTCCCGTTGGCACCGGGCAACGAACTCGGGGTAGTGGACGAGCCCTTGGCCGGTGCCGACGTCGAGGTCGTGCTCGACGCGCCCGACGAACCTCCGCAGGCGGCAAAGGCGATGCCGGCCGCCCCGACGGCGCCGAGGGTGGCGATCTGCCGCATCCGCAGGGTCCGCGGCCGACGGGAGGGTGATCCGGCGACGGGGAGGCTCTGGTGGTCGTTGTGCATGGTGGCTTCCTTGGTTGACTTCGGTACGTACACGGTTGGATTCGGATTCAGAGTGTTCATGAGCGCGTCGGATCGGGACGTCATTCGCTGCGGAGTGCATCGATGGGAGGGAGCTTGGCCGCACGGCTGGCCGGGTAGACGCCGAACACGATGCCGATGACGATGGCGACGGCGACGGCACCCGCGGCCGCCACCGGCGACACGGTGATCGGGTCGGAGATGAAGTGGGGCAGGACCTCGGCCCCGACCACGCCGAGCAGGGCACCGAGCAGACCTCCCACCGCGCCGAGCACCGACGCCTCGACCAGGAACTGGCGGCGGATCACCCGCGGGGTCGCCCCGAGCGCCTTGCGGAGTCCGATCTCCCGGATCCGCTCGGTCACCGAGACCAGCATGATGTTCATGACGCCGATGCCGCCCACGAGGAGCGAGATACCGGCGACGCCGCCGAGCAGCACGGTCAGCGTCTTGTCCACCGAGGTGGCGGTGGAAAGCACCTGTGCCTCGCTGGTGATGGTGAAGTCGGCGCCGGTCGGGGTCGTGATCCTGTGGAGGCTCAGCAGCTCGGCGTCGGTCTCCTGGTAGGCGGCCGACAGCGTCGAGGACGAGTCGGCCTGGATCAGGATCTGGCTGACCGAGTTCCGGCTGGAGCCACCGGTCAGGAGCGCGGATGCCGTGGTCAGCGGCACCACCGCCTGGTCATCCGGATTGGCCACCGTCGATGAGCTGGACGACGAGCCGATGGTGTTGAGGACACCGATGACCGACATCGGCTGGCCGGCGATGTCGACGGTCTGGCCCACCGGGTCGCGGAAGCTGAACAGCTCCTGCGCCGTGGTGGCCCCCAGAACGACGACCTCGGCCCGGGTGGCCAGGTCATGGGAGTCGATGAACCGGCCTTCGGTCATGCTGCGACCCCGGACGGTCAGCCACGACGGGTCGGAGCCCACCACGCTGGTGGTCCAGTTGGTGGTGCCCGCCACGAGGCTCGCCGTCGACGAGGTTGCGGGGGCCACGGCGTTGATGTCGGGGGCCACGATCTTGGAGTCGAGTGCTGCGGCGTCCCCTGTGGTCAGGGTCGAGGCGGTCCCGAATCCTCCGCGGACACCCGAGCTCGATGTGGTGCTGCCGGGAGTCACCGTCAACAGGTTGGAACCCAGGGCTGAGATCTCGGAACCCACTTGCTGCTGGGCACCTTCACCCAGGCCCACCGTGAGGATCACGGCACTGATGCCGATCATGATCCCGAGCACGGTCAGCGCCGACCGCAACCGGTGTGACAGTACGGCTTCCAGCCCGGTACGGAACGTCTCCACCAAGTTCACGCCGGACCTGCCACGCTAGGGAGTGGAGCGGAGATCTGTCCGTCGAGGATCCGCACGACGCGCCCGGCAGCATCGGCCACTTCCGCATCATGGGTGATCAGCACGATGGTCCGACCGCTCCGGTGGAGTTCGTCG
This sequence comes from Acidimicrobiales bacterium, assembly GCA_036513075.1. GTDB lineage: Bacteria > Actinomycetota > Acidimicrobiia > Acidimicrobiales > RAAP-2 > Bog-756. The sequence continues at coordinate 740 of DATBZS010000037.1, read as the reverse complement.
AGCAGGCCCATCACGTCGCGGGCCGACACGGAGTCGAGGTTGCCGGTCGGCTCGTCGGCCAGGATCAGGTCGGGGTCGGTGACCAGGGCACGGGCCACGGCCACCCGCTGCTGCTGGCCGCCTGACAGCTCGCCGGGACGGTGGTCTACCCGGTCGGCCAGACCCACCCGGTCGAGCGCCAGAAGGGCCCGGCGCTTCCGCTCTGCCCGTTCGACCCCGGCGTAGAGGAGCGGGAGCTCCACGTTGCGACAGGCGGACAGTGACGCCAGGAGGTTGAACTGCTGGAAGACGAATCCGATCCGCTTGTTGCGAATGTGGGCCAGTTCCTCCTCGGTCATGGAGCTGACGTCGTCGCCGGCCAGGAGGAACCCGCCCGAGGTGGGGATGTCCAGGCAGCCCAGGATGTGCATCAGGGTGGACTTGCCCGACCCGGACGGTCCCATGATGGCTACGTACTCGCCGGGATCGATGGTGAAGGTGACACCGCGCAAGGCATCGACTGCCAGAGTTCCGGTGCGGTACGTCTTCCAGACGTCGGCGACATCGATCACCGGCTGGCGCACTGCAGGGTGGGTGTCGGTGTGTTCCACCCAGACCGGGCCGGTGTCCTCCATCGACGAGGCCACGCCTCGGCTCGTCCCTTCCGATCCGGCGTCGTTCACTCTGGTCATCCGCCGAACCCAGCGCCGCCACCGCCGCCGCCGAACCCGCCGCCACCGCCACCGAAGCCAGCGCCGCCA
>DATBZS010000036.1:0-25770 GCA_036513075.1 Acidimicrobiales bacterium | reverse complement strand
CGACTACGTCGAGGCCATCCCCACCATCGGTCGGGTCAACGCCAGCCCACCGGTCGAGCCGTAGAACCCGGCATCGCCCAGGGCGAAGATGCCGCCGTCGGAGGCCACCAGCCAGTAGCCGTGGCCGTCCGACGTGGACGCCATACCGACGATCGGCTGGTTGAGGTGGATGTTCCCGGTCGACCCGTAGAACGCGGCGTCGCCATAGGCGAAGATGCCGCCGTCGGCAGCCACCAGCCAGTAGCCGTTACCCGAAGGAGTGGCGGCCATGCCGACGATCGGCTTGTTGAGGCTCATGTTGCCGGTCGACCCGAAGAACTGCGAGTTGCCATAGTCGAAGATCCCACCGTCGGAAGCCACCTCGCGGTAGCCGCCGAAGTCGGTCGGGGAGGCGGCGGCCATGCCGACGACCGGCTTGTTCAGGTGGATGTTCCCGGTCGAGCCGTAGAACGGAGCCCCCCCGAACGCGAAGATTCCCCCGTCACTGGCCACCACCCAGTAGGCGGATACCGACGTGGTCGCGGCGGGCGACGCGACTGCGGCAGCCTGCCCTGCCAAAGGGGCCGGCCGTGCCGGTACCGACGTCGTCGAGGTGGTCGTCGAGGTGGTCGTCGAGGTGGTCGTCGAAGTGGTCGTCGAAGTGGATGCAGCGCTCGTCGCGCTCGTCGTGCCGGACGCAGCGGCAACCCCTCCACACAGGATCTCGATCGCCACTACGGCCACCACGATCCCCGGTCCCGAGCGTCGCCATCCTCGGGTGGATCGTCGATGTGGCGAACGGAATCGGGGCATAGGCAGTTGGCTCCAATGATCGGGGCGCGGACGGGGGCGCCGTCCAACAGGGTGGTTGCGACCGTGCGGTGGTCGGTGGGGCTGCCCGCACCATTGTGGGTTCCGGTTCGGGCCGGGTCAATGACCCCCGCCTGACCTGGGCTTACTGAACGGTTGTTCCCGGCCGGCACCCCGGGCGGGTTAGCCGCGCAGTAGGTCGGCGACGCGGAAGGCCAGGTCGAGGGACTGGCGTCCGTTGAGCCTCGGGTCGCAGGTGGTGGTGTAGTTCTGACTGAGCTGGCCCTCGACGATGTCCTCGACACCACCCAGGCACTCGGTCACGTCGTCACCGGTCAATTCGATGTGGACGCCACCCGGCCAGGTGCCCACCTCGCGGTGGATCCGGAAGAAGCTCTGGAGTTCGCCGATGATGTCGTCGAAGCGGCGGGTCTTCTGGCCGCCCTCGGCGGTGAAGGTGTTGCCATGCATCGGGTCGCACATCCACACCACGGGGTGGCCCTCGGCCGCGACGGCCCGCAGGAGGGCCGGCAGGTGCTCGTCGATGGCGTCGACGCCGAACCGGGTGATCAGTGTCAGTCGACCGGGCACACGGTCCGGGTTGAGTCGCTCGCACAGGGCCAGGACGTCATCGATCGACGCCGTCGGCCCGATCTTGGTCCCGACGGGGTTGTGGATGCCGGAGAGGAACTCGACATGAGCGCCCTCGATCTGCCGGGTGCGCTCGCCGACCCAGAGCATGTGAGCCGAGCAGTCGTACCAATCGTCCGTCAACGAGTCCTTTCGGGTGAGGGCCTCCTCGTAGTCCAGGATGAGGGCCTCGTGGCTCGTCCAGAAGTCGACCTGATGGAGGGTGTCCTCGGCCGTGAGATTGATGCCGCAGGCGTCCATGAACCGCAGTGCGCTGTCGATGCCCTCGGCGATGGACTCGAAGCGGCGCCCTTCGGTGGAGCTGGCAACGAATTCCTGGTTCCAGGCGTGGATCTGACTGAGGTCGGCGAAGCCGCCCTTGGTGAAGGCTCGCAGCAGGTTCAAGGTGGCCACGGCCTGCTCGTAGGCGGTCACCAGCCGGGTGGGGTCGGGCACCCGCGCCGACCGCTCGGGTAGGTCGTCGTTGACCATGTGCCCGCGGAACGAGTCGATCACCTCATTGCCGACCTGTTCGGTGGGCGAGCTGCGGGGCTTGGCGAACTGCCCGGCGATTCGGCCGACCTTGACCACCGGCAGCCCGGCGCCGTAGGTGAGGACGACGGCCATCTGGAGGATCACCTTGAGCTTGTCGCGGATGCCGTCAGCGGTGAACTCGGAGAACGACTCGGCACAGTCTCCGGCCTGGAGAACGAAGGCCCGACCGTCGGCTGCCTGTCCCAGTGACCGGGTCAGATGGCGGGCCTCACCGGCAAATACAAGGGGAGGCAGCCCGCTCAGCTTGGCGTGGACCTGCTTGAGGGCGCCCTCGTCGGGCCAGTTCGGCTGCTGCGCGGCCGGCTGGGAGCGCCACGAGTCCGGTGCCCAAAGGTTGCCCGCGTCGGAGGTGGAAGTCGGAGGTGCCACCCCCACAGCGTAAAGCCTCGGGCTCTAGGCTCGGGACATGGCCCCCTTCCGCTTCGCCGTGCAGTTCTCCAACGCCTCGTCCGGTGCCTCGTGGCGGGACCTGGCCCGCACCATCGAGGGCCTCGGCTACTCGACCCTGTTCATTCCCGACCACTTCGAGGACCAGTTCGGACCCCTGGTGGCGCTGACCGTTGCGGCCGAGGCCACCAGCGCGCTGAAGGTCGGCTCGTTGGTCTTCGGCAACGACTACCGCCACCCGATCGTGCTGGCCAAGGAGATCGCCACGCTCGACCTGATGTCCGAAGGGCGGGTCGAGTTCGGCCTCGGCGCGGGGTGGATGACCACGGACTACGAGCAGTCGGGCATCCCCAACGACCCGCCCGGCGTCCGGATCAGCCGCATGGCCGAAAGCCTGGCCGTCATGAAGTCGCTCTGGTCGACCGGGGCGGCCACCTTAGCGGGAGAGCACTACACGATTGCCGGTGCGGTCGGGGCCCCGCTGCCCCACAGCCGGCCCTATCCGAAGGTCATCATCGGCGGAGGTGGCAAACGGGTCCTCGGGATCGCCGCCCGGGAAGCCGACATCGTGGGCGTCAATCCGAGCCTGGCCGCCGGTCACGTGGGCGCTGAGGTCCTCGCGACGACGACCGCCGAGTATTACGACCAGCGCATCGACTGGGTCCGCGAGGCGGCGGGCGACCGGTTCGACGACCTCGAACTGCAGGTGCTGACGTTCCTGGTCCAGATCGTGCCCGACCGCGAAGACGCCATCGAGCGCCTCTCCTCGATGATGTCGGTCTCGGCCGAACAGATCGATGGCTCGCCCATCGCCCTCATCGGCACCATCGAGCAGATCACCGAGCGGCTGGTCGAACGCCGGGAGCGCTGGGGCTTCTCGTATGTGGTCGTGCACGAGGCGGAGATGGAGGCGTTCGCCCCGGTGGTGGCGGCCCTGACCGGCACCTGAGGTGACGGCTGGCGGACCGAGGATTGGGATCTTCGGAGGCACTTTCGACCCGATCCACCTGGGGCACGTCGAGGTGGCCGAGGCGGTGACGGCCGCCCTCGGTCTCGACCGGATGCTGGTGGTGGTGGCCAACCACCCGTGGCAGAAGCAGGACCGCCCGGTGACGCCGGTCGAGGACCGGTTCGCCATGGTGGTGGCCGCCCTCGATGACCGGCCCACGCTCGAGGCATCGCGAATCGAGATCGACCGCGGCGGACCGTCCTACACGATCGACACCGTGCGCCAGCTGCTCGACACCGAGCCGGGTGCCGAGCTCTACGTGGTGGTCGGGGCCGATGTGGTGGCCGCCCTCGACACCTGGCGCGACCACGAAGCCTTGCGTGACCTGGTGACCCTGGCCGTGGTGGACCGGCCCGGGGTACCCCGCGTCGAGCCGCCGACCGGATGGGGTTCGGTCCGGGTGGCGGTCGCCCCGGTCGACGTGTCGAGCACCGACCTGCGGTCGATGCTCGAGTCCGGAGGATCGGTCGAGGGGCTGGTGCCCGACGCCGTCATCCATTGCATATCTGAGCGGGGTCTGTACGCTACGGGTAGATGACTGTGCGGCTGACCCCCACCGAGTCGGACAACAACCCACCGCCGCAAGTCCCGTTGCCGCCGGAACCAAGTGATGTAACGGTGACACCACCCGCTGCCGATCCGCCGGGCGCTCCCTTGGAGGATGGCTCCACGGACGAGACCGCCGACCTCCCCGACAGCCCTCCTGCCGCTGCCCAGGGGGACACGGGACCGGGTGGCGGCGACTCCCGGATCACCCTCAGGGAAGCCCGCCGCCAACGGCGGAGGGTGGCCTGGCTGTGCGTCGCGGTTGTAGCCGTCAGCCTGGGCCTTACCATCGTGGTGGTGAGCCTGGCCCGCAGCCGTCCGGTGCCGGCTTCCGGCGTCGTCGCCACGTCCTCGATCACCGCCCTCGTCGTCCCATCCACCCCAACACTCGCCAGCACATCGTCGCCGTCCGTTCCGCACCCCGGCGCCCCGGCGCCAGAAGGAGGCAAACCTTGACCGCCACCGACCCCACCCCCGCCTCGGGCACGTCCGCGCCCGACATCCCCGACGAGTGCGTCGTGGCCGCCCGCGCCGCCGACGCCAAGTCGGGCGAGGAGACGGTCATCCTCGCCATGGGTGACCTGCTGGGGGTGACTGACGCGTTCGTCGTCACCAACGGACAGAACACGCGTCAGGTAAAGACGATCGTCGACGAGATCGAGCGGCAGGTGAAACTCACCTGCGGTCGATCGCCCTACCGTATCGAGGGCCTCGACGACGCCTACTGGGTCCTGATGGACTACGGCGACTTCCTCGTCCACGTGTTCATGGACGAGGCCCGCGCCTTCTACGACCTCGAGCACCTCTGGAACGACGCCCCCCGGGTGGAGTGGTCGCTGGCCGCCTGACGACTCGTCCGCCCACAGGGCCCGACTGCATCGTGGCCGTTCGGCCGGGGGTTCGGACTGGGAGAAGTCCCGATCAGGGGAGGGGCGCCTGGGCCGCGTAGTCGGTCCGCCCGACCGGGCCCGGCACCTGGGCGCCCGCCGCGGTCGGCACCTCGATCGCCTTGCCGGCGATGGCGAAATTCACTCCGGCGACCCCCGGCAGCTGGGTCAAGGTGTAGACGACCTGGGAGAGGGCCAGGGTCTGATCCGGGCCCACCACCAGGATCGGATTGGTGGTGAAGTTGACGGTGGCCACCCCTCCGGCCGGGGCCAATGAGACCTGTACCCCGGTCGGATCGAGGAACGACTGGATACCGGCCGCCGATTCCGTGGCCGTGGGGCCGGCGAGCAGGGCGCCGACCACCTGGGTGAGCGATGCCGGGACGGCCACCTCGCGGGTGGCTGCCACCAGGTGACCGTCGGGGGCCACCAGATAGATCACCACGGGCACCCCCACGGCCGGCGGTGCGCCGGGGGACGTAGTGGTCGTGTTCGGCGGGTTGAGCAGGTGGTAGGGGACATCGGACTTGGCGATTGGCGAGGGTGCCGACGCGGTGGGGATACCGCACGCGGCCAGGCTCAGGGCCACGGCCGCCGCCACCAGCGCGGCGAGCGCACGAGACCGGACCCGGATCACCGGATCTCCCCGCGGAGCAGCGATGGGGAACCGGCCCTGTCGGGGTGAAGAGGGAGCTCGACAATGAAGCGGCTACCTCCACCGGGCATCCCCTCGCTCCAGACCCGGCCACCGTGGAGTGTGACGTGCTCGGCCACCAGGGACAGGCCGAGCCCGGTCCCTTGGCCGGACGCCCGATGGCCGGCGCGGCCGCCCCGATAGAACCGCTCGAACAGGTGGGGGCGTTCGGAATCCGGCACGCCCGGGCCGTGGTCCTCGACGGACACCCGGATGGCATCGGCCGGAGTGAGGACGCCGGCGATCGTGCCGGGCTGGCGCTCCACCCGGACCCGGGTGACCCCCCCGGCATAGAAGGCGGCGTTCTCCATCAGGTTGGCCATCACCCGCTCGAATCGGCGCTTGTCGACAGCCAGGCGGAGCCCGCCCACACCTGGGCCGACCTCCACCGGGAAGGTCACCGACCCGCGCACCCCGTCGGCGCCGACCGGTGCAGCGGCAGTCACGGCCCGGCGGACCAACTCGCCCGGGTCGACCTCATCGAGGGAGAGCTCGGCCGACCCGGCGTCGAACCGGGAGATCTCGAGGAGGTCGTCAACCATCCGGGTAAACCGTCGGAGGTCGCCGTCAAGGAGGTCGAGCGCGCGCTGGGCCCGGGGGGCAAGCTCCGCCCGGTGGCTCTCGAGCACCGAGACCGTGGCCGTCAGGGTGGTGAGAGGCGACCGCAGCTCGTGGCTCACATCGGAGGTGAACCGGGCCTCCCGCTCGATACGGTCCTGGAGGTTGGCGGTCATCTGGTTGAAGGCTGAGGCCAGCTCCTCGAGGTCGGGGTCGTCACCGGTTTCCACCCGGGTGTCGAGCTCGCCACCGGCGATCGCCACCGCCGCGTCGGTCAGGCCGGCGAGCGGGCGCAGTGCCCGGGAACTGGCCCAGCGGCCCACCGCCGCGCCCGCCAGGGTCGTGACCAGGGCGGCGCCGGCCAGTGCGATGGCCAATGCCCGCAGGGTGCCGGCCAACTCGTCGAGTGAGAAGACCTCGAAGTAGGCGGAGTGCACGGCGGGCAGCGGGACCCCGATCACCTGCTGGGGCGTACCGGCCAGCTCAAACCGTTGGGTGGCGGGCGTGCCCGACAGGACCAGGTCCCGCTCGGCGCGCGGGATGGCACTCTGGCTCACCGAGATCGACGTGGCATACCACTGGCCGCCAGTGCGCACCACCGAGCGGGAACCGGGCAGGGTGTCCACCGACTCGATCAGCTGGGTGACCTGGGTGGTGGGGGAGCGGAGGGCGTTCTGCACCAGGGCGGCGTTGGCGAAGGCCTGGCGCTGCTCGGTGGACAGGCGCTCATTAAGGAAGGTGGCCCTGGCCGTGAAGTAGGTGATGCCGGCCATCAACGCGGAAAGTCCGAACGCGGCGATGGCGAAGGTGAGGGTCACCCGGGCACGCAGCCCGAGGCGGCCCGACAGTCGGGAGCTGTCCTCGCGGGGCGGTTGAGTGGCGCCACCGGTCGTGGCGCCGTCGTCGGACACCGCTCAGACCGCCAGCTTGTAGCCCATGCCCCGTACGGTGAGGATGAACTGCGGTGTGGCCGGATCGGGCTCGACCTTGGTGCGCAGGCGCCGGACGTGGACGTCGACCAGGCGACCGTCGCCGAAGTAGTCGTAGCCCCAGACCCGCTCGAGCAGCTGCTCGCGGCTCAGCACCTTTCCGGGGTGGTTGGCCAGCTCGCATAAGAGGCGGAACTCGGTGCGGGTGCAGTGCACCTCGGTGCCGGCCCGACGCACGACCCCGGCATCGGGCTCGATCTCGACGTCGCCGAAGCTGAGCACCGCCGACGCCTCGCCCTCGTGGCGCGACCGCCTCAACAGTGCCCGGATGCGGGCCGCGAGCTCCTTGGCTGCGAACGGCTTGGTGACATAATCGTCCGCCCCGGCCTCCAGACCGGCAACCACGTCGTGGGTATCGGAGCGGGCGGTCACCATGATGACCGGCACCGTCGAGCTGCGTCGCAGGACGCGGCACGCCTCGAAGCCGTCCATGCCCGGCAGCATCAGGTCGATCAGGACGAGCTCGGCCGGCTCCTCCTCGAAACGGTCGACCGCCTCCTCGCCGCTCCCCACGTCGTCGACGGTGTAGCCCTCATCTTCGAGGGCGAGGCGCATGGAGGACCGGATCCGTTCGTCGTCCTCGACGATCAGGATGCGACTCATGGCCCGATCATGACACGACCGCCCCACCCGGCAGGGGCGGGGCGGTCGTTAAGGACTGCAGTTGCGAAGGCGCTCAGGAGAGCCAGATCTGCTGGGGCCAGATGGCCCCCCCGATCATGCCGAAGGCTTTGCCGCCGGCCGGCGTCGTCGGGTTGTTGAAGTTCTGCACGTTCGGATGAGCCCCGATGGCCCACAGTGTGCGGTCGTTCCAGACATACGGGATGTCCTGGGACAGCAACTTGTTCACCTGCTGGTAGGCGGATACCTGGGTGGCCGTGTCCTTGGACTGGCGTCCCTGGATCAACGCCGTCTGCATGGCCGGGTCGGTGTTGCGGGCCATGTTGATGGCGAATCCGGGTGTGCTGGCGTTGTTGGGCGTCCAGAAGATGTAGTTGAGATCAGGGTTCACCGCACCGAACTGCCGCCAGGTCAGGGCCTGGTAGGCACCGGTCAGGGCGACATTGATGATCGAGTCCTGGAGGACCCCCTGGAGGGTGACTACCATGCCCGCCGATTGCAGCTGCTGCTGGAGGAACTGGCCGATCTGGCTGCCCTTGGGGTCCGGCGTGTGCCCGAGGGTGAACGCCACGGACCCTCCCGACGCCTTGACTTCGGACACCAGCTGCTTCGCCTTGGCCAGGTTGAACTTGGGGTAGCCATTGTTGGTCAGGTAGTACGGAGAACCCGGGGTGAAGACACCGTTCGACGTCTGGTTCACCCCCTGGTCGATGACCTTCACGTACTGCTCCGAACTGGTGGCGTAGGCCATGGCCTGGCGCAACTTGAGGTTGTTGAACGGCGCCTTCGACATGTTCAGCTGCATGCAGGCCATGTCGGGCTCGCCGGCTACGTGTTGGGAGTCGTCGATGTAGGCCAGTGAGGTGTTGGTCCGCAACTGCACGATGGTCGAGGCGGTGTCGGAGTGCATGATGTCGATCACGCCCGAGTTGAGGCTGGCCAGGATCTGGTCGGCGTCAGGAATGGGCTTGTAGGTGATGCTGTCCAGGTAGGGCATGCCGGTCCGCCAGTAGTTGGGGTTCCTGGTCGCGGTGAAGTGGGCGTTCGGCACCCACTCCTGGAAGATGAACGGCCCCGTGCCGATCGGGTTGGTCTGACTGCCGGTGGCCAGCCAGGTGGGCTCGGCGATAAAGGCGAACTGGCTGCCGATGCCACCGCACAGGTAGTAGTCGAACGGCACCCACGGTGTCTTCATGGTGATGGTGACCACCAGCGGACTGGTGACGACCACCGACTGGAGCGGGGTGAGGGCCGGCCCGGTCAGCAGTGAGGCCTGGTGAGCCTTGAAGTTGGCGGCCACCGCGGACGCGTCGCAGGTGGCACCGTTGTGGAACTTGAGGTTCGGCCGCATGGTGATGGTCCATACCGTGCCGTCGGCATTGGAGGTGACGGACTGGGCCAGATTGGGCTGGGGCAACCCGCTGTTGTCGAGGATCATGAGGGTGTCGAACACCGTCCGGGCGTACAGGATCCCCACTTCGTCGAAGGTCCCCTGGGTGGGGGAGAACCCCTTCTCCTCGGCGTCGACCCCGAAGTTGAGCGAGCCGCCGGTCTTGGGTGTCGCGGACGAGACCCCATTGGGATGAGTCCCGGTCGAGCCGCCCGAGGTGGTCGAGGTCGAGCCGGAGCCGGAGCTTCCACAGGCGGCAAGCACGCTGCCGGCGGCGATGCCTGCCCCGGCGACGGCGCTCTTCGCCAGGAACGAGCGGCGGTCGATGCGATCAGTCATGGTCCCCCTTTGGGCGGTGGCCCCGGCGGTGCCGGTGGCTTGTTGGATGCGGTGCTGGTCCGTACTGCGTGGTCGATGACTCGTCGTTTCTGCGTCACGACATCCCCCCGGGATCGCCGTGACCGGTGCTGCCTCGGGCAGACGATAGCCCTCGCCGACCAGACGCGTGGGACAACCCGCTGGCAGGAACCCTGGGTGGGGCAGGTGCACCGGTTGAGGCGGTCGCCGCCGGTACGCTCGACGTGTGGACTGGGAGATCGAGGCCTATCGCCGCTCGGTCGCGGGTCTGTCGCCGGACACCGTCCGCGCCTACGCCTCCGACGTCGAGCGGTTCGCCGAGTGGGCCGGTCGCGGGGGAGCTTCCGGTCCGGCTGGTGTCGACCGGATCACCCTCCGCCGGTACCTTGCCTTCCTGGCCACCCGTCGCTACGCCAAGGCCACCATCTCACGTACGGCGGCTTCGTTGCGCTCCTACTTCAGCTGGTGCGCACGACGGGGCCTGGTCACTCACGACCCGTCGGTGCGACTCTCGGCCCCGTCGCCCGACTCCCGGCTGCCCCGGGTCCTGGGTCACTCCGAGTTGGACCGGCTTCTCGAGTCGCCGACTGTGCCCGACGACGAACACGACGGAGGCGATTGCGGGCGGCCGGGCGACGTGCGGGCGGAACCGCTCCCGAGGGATGTTCGGGACGATGCCGTGCTCGAGCTCCTGTACGGGAGCGGAATGCGGGTGGCCGAGCTGTGCGGCCTCGACGTCGACGACCTCGATCTCGGCCGGGGCGTTGTCACGGTGACCGGGAAGGGCTCCAAACAACGCCGGGTGCTGGTCCACGACGTCTGCGTGGCCGCCGTGCGTGCCTGGCTGGCCGGGCCCCGTTCCGCCATGGCCACGACCACGTCACCGGGGGGTGCACTGTTCTTCAACGGGCGGGGCAACCGCCTCGGTTCGCGGGACGTACGACGGATTCTCGATCGCCGGTCGCCCGTGCCCACCCATCCTCATGCTCTCCGCCATAGCTTCGCCACCCACCTCCTCGACGGGGGTGCCGATCTCCGGGTGGTGCAGGAATTGCTCGGCCATGCCAGCCTGCAGACCACGCAGGTCTACACTCATGTCAGCAAGGAGCGCCTGCGATCGGTGTATTCAGGGACGCATCCACGGGCCTAAGGGGACAATTGGCGACGCAACTCGATTCGGCTGGGCACGGCATCGACGCCCTGTGGGCCGAATACAAGAAGACGAGTGCAAAGGCACTGCGCGACCAGCTCATCGTGCACTACGCCCCGGTGGTCAAGTACGTGGCCGGCCGGGTGTCGGTCGGCCTGCCCCGCCACGTCGACGAGGCTGACCTCGCCAGCTACGGCATCATCGGTCTGATCGACGCCATCGAGCGGTTCGAGCCGGCCCGCAACATCAAGTTCGAGACCTACGCCGTGCCCCGTATCAAGGGTGCCATCATCGACGAGCTCCGCTCCATCGACTGGGTGCCTCGCTCCGTGCGGGCCAAGGCCCGTGCTGTCGAGCAGTCGTACTCCAAACTAGAGGCCAGCCTCCACCGCACGCCGACCGATGCCGAGGTCGCCGCCGACCTCGAGATGAGCGACGAGGAGTTCCAGACCACCCTTCGCAAGATCTCTTTTGTGGGCGTGGTCGCCCTCGACGAGGTGTTTCGGGGCGGCGACCACTCCGACCGCTCCACCCTGGGCGAGTCCCTGCCAGACGCCACCGCTGGGCCGATGGACACCTTCGAGGTCAAGGAGACCAAGGAGGCCCTGGTCAAAGCGGTTACGGAGATGGCCGATCGGGAGAAGACCGTCCTCACTCTCTACTACTACGAGGGCCTCACCCTCGCCGAGATCGGCGACATCCTCGGTGTGACCGAGAGCCGGGTGTGTCAGATCCACACCAAGGCCGTGCTGCAGCTACGGGCCAAACTGGCCGACCGCCCAGAAGGGGCGGGCCGGAAGTTGCGCGGCACCGCAGCCGTCGCCACTCCCGCCGTCACTTAGCCGGCCCCGGCCCCGGGTGCGTCGCACCGACGGGCCGAGTGGAGGCACGCGCCTGCGGGCACTAGCATGGTCAGGTCCCACCGTCCGGTGGGTCGTCCAAGCGGTATCTAGTCGCACCCGACCGCGTCCACGGTCGCCCCTCCCGAGGGGTGCTGCCGTCGGGGAACAACCGTCACAAGGAGCAGTCATATGGCCGTCATCACCATGAAGCAGCTGTTGGGCGCGGGCGTCCACTTCGGGCATCAGACCCGTCGATGGAACCCCAAGATGCGCCGATTCATCATCGGCGAGCGCAACGGGATCTACCTGATCGACCTCGAGCAGACGATGAAGGGTATCGAGGAGTCGTATGCCTACATCCGGGACCTCATCGCCGGAGGGGGAACGGTCCTGTTCGTCGGGACCAAGAAGCAGACCCAGGGACCGGTCGCCGTCTACGCCGACGCCTGCGGCATGCCCTACGTGAACGAGCGTTGGCTCGGCGGCATGCTCACCAACTTCCAGACGGTCTCCACCCGGGTGAAGCGCATGAAGGAGTTCGAGGCCATGGAAAAGGCCGGCGACTTCGAGGCCATGCCGAAGAAGGAGGCCTTACGTCACTCACGTGAGCTCGAGAAGCTCCAGCGCAACTTGGGCGGCATCCGCGGACTCGACAAGCTGCCCGACGCCATCTTCGTGATCGACACCAACAAGGAGCACATCGCGGTCACCGAGGCCAACAAGCTGGGCCTGCCGGTCGTCGCTGTGGTCGACACCAACTGTGATCCTGACGTGATCACCCACGTGATTCCGGGCAACGACGATGCCATCCGTTCGGGTGCGCTGCTCTGCCGCGTGATCGCCGACGCCGTCACCGAGGGCCGTTTCATCGCCCAGAACCGCCCGGCCCCGGCCGCCAAGGTACCCGCCGCCCCTGCGGCTCCTGCGGCTCCTGCGGCTCCTGCGGCTCCGGCCGCCGAGGCTCCTGCGGCTCCGACATCCGCACCAGCTTCGCCTGTTGCCGAGGCCGCCCCTGAGGCTCCCGCACCAGCTGCCGAGGCCGCCCCTGAGGTTCCTGCCGGCGAGACTGCTGCTGCTGCGCCGGCCGCACCTGCCGCCGAGGCTCCGGCCGAGGCTCCCGCCACCACTGTGACCGAGGAGGTCTGACCGTGTCCGCATTTACCGCCAAAGACGTCCAGAGGCTCCGTCAACTGACCGGGGTCGGCATGCTCGACGCCAAGCGCGGCCTCGAGGAGAACGACGGGGACATGGACAAGGCTGTGACCTGGCTCCGCGAGAAAGGCCTGGCAAGCCAAGCCAAGCGCGCCGACCGTGAGGCCTCCGAAGGCGCCGTCGCCATCGGGACCTCCGACAAGGTGGTCGCCATCGTCGAACTGCGCTCCGAAACCGACTTCGTGGCCAAGTCCGAGGAGTTCGTCGCCTTCGTGAACGAGCTTGCCGACCTGGTGGCCACCAAAGGGGTCGACGCCGTCAACGAACGTAGTGACGAGCTCGACTCCATGAAGGTGAAGCTGAAGGAGAACATCTCCCTCGGTCAGGTCGTCCGCATCGAGGCCCCGGCCGATGGCACCGTAGACTCCTACCTGCACCTCCAAGCCGGCCGTGGTGTGAACGCCGTGGCCGTGGCCGTTGCCGGAGGCGCGAAGGATCTCGCCCACGACATCGCGGCCCACATCGCCTTCGCCCGCCCGCTGTACATCACCCGGGACGCCGTGCCGGAGGCCGAGGTGGCCGCCGAGCGTGAGACCATCGAGAAGATCGCCCTCAACGAGGGCAAGCCCGAGGCTTCGTTGCCCAAGGTCATCGAGGGTCGGCTCAACGGCTGGTACAAGGAGCGGGTCCTTCTCGACCAGCCATTCATCAAGGACGAGAAGCAGACCATCGGCAAACTGCTCGGCGACGCCACGGTGACGGAATTCGCCCAGGTCGTCGTCGGCGACTGAGTGACGGTGGGCCAAACTCAGCGGATCATCCTGAAGCTCTCGGGCGAGGCCCTGGCCTCGTCGGCGTCTGACGAGACCATCGATGCCGCTGCCGTGGAGCAACTTGCCCGCGAGATCGCTCAGACCCGTTCCGACCTCGACCTCGAGCTCGCCGTGATGGTGGGCGGGGGCAACATCTGGAGGGGGACCACCGGCGCCGGGGCCGGGATGGACCGGGCCACCTCCGACACAATGGGGATGCTCGGCACGGTCATCAACGCCCTTGCCCTTCAGGACGCGCTGGAGCAGCACGGCCAGGCCACGAGGGTCCTCTCGGCCGTCCAGATGGCCGAGGTGGCCGAGCCCTACATCCGGCGCCGGGCCATCCGGCACCTCGAGAAGGGCCGTGTCGTGGTCTTCGCCGCCGGCATGGGCAACCCGTACTTCACCACGGACACCTCGGCCGCCCTTCGAGCTGCCGAGATCGAGGCATCGCTGCTGTGCAAGGGGACCCACGGCGGGGTGGACGGCGTCTACACCGCCGACCCGCGGCTCGACCCCTCGGCCACCCGCTACGACGAGGTCTCCTTCATGGAAGTCGTGGCCAAGGACTTGCGGGTCATGGACCTCACTGCCATCACCTTCTGCAAGGACAACGGTCTCCCGATCCGGGTGTTCGATCTGATGGAGCCGGGCAACATCCGCAAGGCTCTGAGCGGCGAGTCGATCGGGACGCTGATCCGATGAACCCGCAGGTCGCGGGCGTACCCGGGTGCAGCCAGACGCCGATGGCTACGCTGGTTCGCTAATGGATGACGACCTGATCGCACTCGTGGTGTCCGACGCCTCCGAGCACATGTCCAAGGCGGTGGAGCACACTCAGTCCGAATTCAGTGCCATCCGCACCGGACGGGCCACGCCTGCCCTGGTGGAGCACCTGAAGGTCGACTACTACGGAACCGAGACCGAGCTCCGCCAGATGGCCGGGTTCAGCGTCCCCGAGGCCCGCCTGCTGGTGGTGTCCCCGTACGACAAGAGTTCGCTGGCCGCCATCGAGAAGGCCCTCCAGAGCTCCGACCTCGGCATCACACCGTCCAACGACGGCTCGGTCATCCGGCTCTCCTTCCCGGTCCCCACCGAGCAGCGCCGCAAGGAGCTGGTCAAGGTGGTGAAGCAGAAGTCGGAGGAGGGGCGGGTCACGGTCCGCAACATCCGTCGCACTGCCCGCCAGGAGCTCGAGGCGATGCAGAAGGACGGCGATCTGTCCACCGACGAGCTCGACCGGGTCGAAAAGGACCTCGAGAAGATCACACAGGACAATGTGGCGGCCATCGACCGCCTGCTCGCCCACAAGGAGCAGGAGCTCCTCGAGATCTAACGACGTCCGGGCGCAGGTCCGGAGACGACAACGGGACCGCACTGGCCCGGCAACGACATGGGCCGGCCCAAGGCCCGTTCCTGGGGAGGAAGCGATCAACGTGGAGTTCGGCCCGGAGAGGCAAGACGACGAGAAGGATGACGCCGGCGCGCCGTCGCGTCCCGACCCGTCGGGCCCCTCAACCGGCGGTGTCCGCATCATCGGTGCGGAAACGGCCGCCGATATCACGTCCGAGCTCCCGATCGTCCCGCCGGCACACATCACGCCTGACGGCACGCCCCCGCCGTCGGTGCGGATCATCGACGAGCCCGTACCCGAGCCCGCCGACGAGACCACGGAGCCCGAGCCAGAAACCGACGCCGAGCCCGAGGCCCCGGTGGCCCCGGCCACCGAGCTGCCCCATTGGACGGAGCCCGCTACCGGGCAGGTCCCGGCGGTACTCGCCCGCGATGAGGGCGACGCCAATGCCATCCTGCCGCCCACCTGGCGCGAAGGGGACGCCGACTGGACCGCCCACGAGGAGGAGTTCGAGCCCTCCATGTTCAGCGACGAGCGGACCGCCCTCGGCGCACTCGACGAGACGCGGGACACCGACCAGGAGCGTCGGCCGTGGGAGTTCGACCTCGACTCGGTCCAACCCGGCCAGCCTGGACCGGGTGCCGCCTCGACACCGGCATCATCCTCGGATCCCATCACCGAGCCGGTTGAAGTCGTCAGCGCGTCCGACCCGACAACTGACGACCGCCACCGTGCGTCGGCACCCGGACCTGAGGCGTCCGGCGAAGCCACGTCGGTGATCTTCAGCGCCGACGTCGCGGCAGCCGGAGCTGCGGCCGTGGCATCCGATGCCGCACGCGCCGAAGGAGACACCCCTGGCTCGCCGGCCGGTGTGGCTGCCGTAGTCGGTGAGACCGCCGATGACGTGGTGCGTCCTTCGGGCAACCCCCGGGTGGGGCGCGCCCGCCGGAGCGGCCTGCTCCCGGGCCGGCTCAAGGCCAAGCGACCCGACGACGACGTCGCCCCGATCGGCGAGCCCCTGGCCGCGGAGCCCCCCGGTGCTTCGGTGGCCGACGTCCCCGGTGCTGGGCGACGCAAGCCGGGCCTGGCCGGATTGGCCGCCGCCGACCGCGCCGCCGACCAGGAGCACAGCCACGAGGCCGCCACGGTGCCGTCTACGGTGCCGGCCGTCGACGAGGCCATCGGCGCCTCCCGGTCCCGCCGTCGGCTTCGCGGCTCGGCGGCGACACCCGAGCGGGCGCCGCGCTCCAGCAGCAATTACACGCCCGAGGTGACTGGTGGCGGCCCGCCCGATCCGGCGACAGCCCACACCCGTAACCAGACCGGTGAACATGTCAGTGGCAGCACCGGCCTGCGTATCGGCACCGGAGTGGCCGTGGCCGTCGTCGCCCTGCTGGCCTTCAAGATCGGCACCGTCACCTCGCTGATCCTTTGCCTCGTGGTGGTGACCTTCTCCGCCGGCGAAGCCTTTGCCGTCCTGAAGCGATCCGGGTGGCGTCCGGCCACCCTGCTCGGCCTCGTGGGAACCATCTCGCTGATGGTCGGCGCCTACAACAAGGGCATCGCCGCCCTTCCGTTAATCATGGTGCTCGTGACCGCGTTCACCCTGCTCTGGTACCTGTTCGGCGTCGAGCGGGGATCGGCGGTGGCCGGCAGTGCGGCGACCCTGCTGGTCGTGGGCTGGGTGGCCCTGCTCGGCTCATTCGCGGGGCTCCTTCTCGCCCCGTCCACCTTCCCGGACCGGCACGGGATCGCCTTCCTACTGGGAGCCATCATCGCCACCGTGGCCAACGATGTCGGTGCCCTGGTGGTCGGCCGATGGATCGGGAGTCGGCAGCTGGCCCCCAACGTCAGCCCCAACAAGACCTGGGAAGGCCTGGCCGGCGGGGCGCTGGCCTCGATCCTCGTATCCACGGTGGCTGTCGGGGCGATCCACCCCTGGACGCCGGCCAACGCCGCCCTCCTCGGGGTGGTGGTGGCCGTCGTCGCTCCGCTGGGCGACCTCTGCGAGTCGTTGCTCAAGCGTGACCTGCGCCTGAAGGACATGGGCACCCTGCTGCCGGGCCACGGCGGTGTGCTCGACCGGGTCGATGCACTCATCTTCGTGCTGCCCGCCACCTACTACCTGGTCCGCGCGCTCAATATCGCTTGAACATCGGGCAGGCTGGAGGGATGACCCCCTCGACCACGGGACCCGGATCGGATCCGGACGCCGCCGCCCCCGGCCGACCCGACCAGGTGACGGTCAGCATCGTGGGCTCCACCGGATCGATCGGGACCCAGACACTGGAGGTCGTGGCCCAAGACCCCGACCGCTTCCGGGTCGTCGCTCTCGGTGCCCAGCGCTCGCTCGACCTCCTCGTCGCCCAGGCTCAGGCCGTCCGACCCGAGGTCGTGGCTATCGGAGACACCTCCCTCGCCCATGAGCTGGCCGACCGGCTGCCCGCCGGCGTCGAGGTGCTGGCCGGGTCCGACGGTCTGGCTGCCATCGCCACGCTGGCCGACGTAGCCGTCAACGGGGTCGTCGGATTCGCCGGACTGTCGGTGACCCTCGCCGCCCTCGAGGCTGGAAGGCGGCTGGCGCTGGCCAATAAGGAGTCGATCATCGCCGGGGCGCCCCTAGTGGCGCAGGTACGCGACACCCCCGGGGCCGAGGTCCTGCCGGTCGACTCCGAACACTGCGCTGTCCACCAGTGTCTACGGTCGGGACGCCGCCGGGACGTGGCCCGCCTGCTGCTGACCGCCTCGGGCGGGCCCTTCCGGGGACGCAAGGCGGACGAGCTGCTTGCCGTGGGGGTCGACGAAGCGCTGGCCCATCCGACCTGGTCGATGGGTCCGAAGATCACGGTGGACTCGTCCACACTCATGAACAAGGGTCTCGAGGTCATCGAGGCGCATGAGCTGTTCGGTGTGGCCTATGACGCCATCGACGTGATCGTCCATCCCCAGTCGATCGTCCACTCCATGGTGGAGTTCGTCGACGGCGCGGTGGTGGCCCAGCTGTCGTTGCCCGATATGCGGTTGCCCATCGGCTACGCGCTGGCTTACCCGGCCCGCCTGGGGTCGGCGTTCGGGGCCATCGACTGGGCCGAGCTGTCGGTCCTGGAATTCGAGCCACCCGACCGGGCCACCTTCCCATGTCTCGACCTGGCCTTCCGGGCCGGCCGCGCCGGTGACTTGGCCCCGGCCTGGCTGAACGCGGCCAACGAGGTGGCTGTGGAGGCGTTCTTGTGCGGCCGGATCACGTGGTCGTCCATCGCCGAGGTGGTGGCCGACACCCTCGACAGCTACGAGGCTCCCGGTGCGCCCGGCCACCGCACGGTCGACGACGTCCTCGACGCCGATGCCACCGCTCGGCGCCTGGCCGGCGACGTGGTGTCCAAGAGGAGCGCGGCGTGAGTGTCCTCGACTCACCGGTCGACGAGGCTCAGAGCCCACTGCCCGGCGACGGTCCTGTCCGCCCGCCCAAAACGGCCGCTCGGTCGCTGGTCGAGCTCGGCGTGGTGGTGGTCGGCGTCGTCGCCCTGGCCGTGGCCACCGGCAAGGCGGCATTGCTGATCGTCATCGCCTGCCTGATCGTCATGATCATGGTCCACGAGCTGGGCCACTTCCTGGCCGCCAAGCACGGGAACATGAAGGTCACCGAATACTTCCTCGGGTTCGGCCCCCGGCTGTGGTCGTTCCGTCGGGGAGAGACCGAATACGGGGTGAAGGCGCTCCCGTTCGGCGGCTACGTGAAGATCCCGGGCATGACCAGCCTCGAGGAGGTGGACCCCGAGGACGAGGCCCGCACCTACCGCCAGCAGCCGTTCCACGCCCGCCTTCTGGTGGCCGTGGCCGGGTCGGCCATGCACTTCCTCATGGCCTTCGTCCTGCTGTGGGTGCTGGTGTCCTTCGTCGGGATGCCGAACAACAACAAGATCGATGTCGGTCAACTGGTCAATGTGGCCGGTCGACCCGGACCGGCGCAGGCGGCCGGCCTCCGGCCCGGTGACGTCTTCGTTTCTGTTGACGGAAAGGCGGTTGCCGGCAATCCCGAACCGCTCGTAGCTGCGATCCGCGACCATCCGGGCGTACCGGTTGCCGTGGTCGTCACGAGGGACGGTGCACGGCGCCTGGTGACGGTGACTCCCGCCAACGGTCGGACCGCACATGAGAAGGGGGCGACCGCTCCGGCCGGCACAGCGCCGTTCGGAGTGATCGGGGTGAGCTTCGGGACGCCTTCCGAGACGGTCAATCCGATCGTGGGGTTGGCCCGGACCACGACCGGGCTGGCCCACTACACCTGGGCGACACTTGTCGGCGTCGGCCATGTCTTTTCTCCGACTTCTTTGGGGCAGCGGTTCGACAACGTGACGAGCGCCAAGGCGGCGAGCCAGTCGGCGGCGAACGGGACACGGGTCCAGTCAGTGGTGGGCGCAGTGCAAACGGCCCAGGACGCCTTCAACGCCGGCGCCGCGTACCTTCTCATCGTCCTGATCGCGATCAACTTGTTCGTCGGCATCCTCAACCTGTTCCCGATGCTCCCGCTCGATGGGGGACACGTGGCGATCGCCGTCTACGAGAAGATCCGCACCGGTCGCAAGAAGGTCCAGTACCACGCGGACGTCACCAAGCTCCTTCCCTACACCTGGGCCCTGGTGGCCTTCTTGGGCGTGCTCTTCGCCACGTCATTGCTGACCGACCTTCTGCACCCCATGGCCAACCCCTTCGGATGAGGCGCCCGGCCAAGGGCACCGGCCAGCGGCGCGACTCATCCGGTGGAAGCAGCCTGGGGCTCTGTTGACCACGTCCCCCGGTAGCATCGAGGGCATGCCACATCCTCGAGGGAGCCTCATCGAGCGGCGCCGGACCCGCCAGATCGATGTGGGTGGTGTGCCGGTGGGCGGCGGTGCCCCGGTGACCGTGCAGTCGATGACGACCACCAAGACGGCCGACGTCGACGGCACCCTTTCCCAGATCTACGCCCTGGCCGCCGCGGGCGCCGACATCGTCCGCTGCACCTGCAACGAGGAGGCGGCTGCCGAGGGCCTGGCCCGGATCATCCCGCGGTCCCCGGTGCCGATCATCGCCGACATCCACTTCCACGTGGAGATGGCACTTGCCGCCCTCGAGGCCGGCGTGCAGGGCCTGCGGCTCAATCCGGGCAACCTCCGCAAGCCCCACGAGATCAAGCTGGTGGCCGCCGAGGCCAAGGACCGTGGTGTGCCGATCCGCATCGGGGTGAACGCCGGCTCGCTCCACCCCGACCTCTATAAGAAGTACGGCGGGGCCACCCCCGAAGCGCTCGTCGAGTCGGCCCGCATGGAGCTGGCCTACTTCGCCGAAGTCGGATTCGACGACGTCAAGATCTCGGTGAAGGCCTCGTCGGTGCCCCTCATGATCGAGTCCTACCGGCTGGCCTCGGAGACCTTCGACTACCCGCTCCACCTGGGGGTGACCGAGGCCGGCCCGCCTCCGGCCGGGCTGCTCAAGGGCACCGCCGGCATCGCCACGCTCCTGGCCGAGGGGATCGGCGACACCATCCGCTACTCGCTGACCGCCGACCCGGTGGAAGAGGCCAGAGCCGGCCGCCAGCTGCTCGAGGCCCTCGGCCTGCGAGAGCGCAAGGGACTCGACCTCATCGCCTGCCCGAGCTGCGGCCGGTCGGAGATCGACGTGATCGCGGTGGCCCAGGCCGCCCAGGACGCGCTGGAGGGCCGCAACCTGCCCATCCAGGTGGCTGTCATGGGCTGCGTGGTCAACGGGCCGGGCGAGGCCCGCGAGGCCGACCTCGGTATAGCCGCCGGACGCAAGCGCGGGCACCTGTTCATCAAGGGCAAGATCGTCCGGGTCGTCCCCGAGGACGAGATGGTGGAGGCGTTGGTGGCCGAAGCCGAGCGCCTGGTGGCCGAAGGGGTCGAGGCCCGCCTGGCCGCGGCCGATGCGGGAGCTGAGGCCGAGGCCGAAGCCGACCGCCGCGAGCTTCTCGAGGCGAAGGGCGACGATGCCAACGCTTCGGAGACCAGGGTCGAGTTGATTCGCAAGCGCTTCGGCGACGAGGCCCCGTCCTCGGACTGAGCGGGTAGGGCGGCAGGGGAGTGGAGAGCACCCTCTGAGGGGTCGATGGGCGGACGGTAGGATCTCCGCCCATGCGCATGTCCCGCCTCCTCGTCCGCACCCTGCGAGAGGCCCCGGCCGACGCCGAGGTGGCCAGCCACCAGCTTTTGGTGCGGGGTGGCTTCATCCGCCGGTTGGCGTCGGGTGTCTACAGCTTCCTGCCCCTCGGGCTACGCGTCCTGCACCACATCGAGGACGTCATCGCAGACGAGCTCGATGCCGCCGGCTGCCAGCAGGTCCTCTTGCCCGCCCTCCATCCCCTCGAACTCTGGGAGCAGAGCGGACGTGCCGCGAGATTCGGAACCGACGCCCTGCCCGCCATGCAGGTCGAGGGTCGGGGCGGCTCGTTCGTCCTCGGACCCACCCATGAGGAGGTGGTCACGGTCACGGTCGGCGCCGAGGTCGAGTCTTACCGCCAGCTGCCGCTCACCGTGTACCAGATTCAGGTCAAGTTCCGCGACGAGGCCCGTCCCCGATTCGGCCTCCTGCGGACCCGTGAGTTGATCATGGCCGACGCCTATTCCTTCGACGCCGACAAGGAGGCAATGCAGGCCTCGTACCGCACCGTCTACGACGCCTACCTGCGGATCTTCGCCCGGCTGGGCCTCAACGTGTCGCCGGTGGAAGCCGAGTCGGGCGCCATCGGCGGCGACGTCAACCACGAGTTCATGGTGCCCTCAGCCGTCGGTGAGGACTACTTCGTCAGCTGTCTGGCCTGCGGCTACGCGGCCAACGTCGAGGCGGCTGCCAGGGGAGGGTTCGGTGAATCCGTCGACCCGGACGCCGCAGCCCCAGCCACAGTCGAGCATCACACCCCAGACCGTCCGGGAATCGAACAGGTGGTCGCCTTCTTCAAGGACCGCGACGTCACCGCGGCCGACCTGCTGAAGAGCCTGGCCGTGGTGGACGCCTCGGGACGCCCGGTGCTCGTCCTGTTGCCCGGTGACCGCGAGGCTCGGCTGCCCAGTGGCTGGCGGTTGTTCGAGGACGAGGACTTTGCCGCCCACCCATCCCTGGTCAAGGGCTACATCGGCCCCATGGAAGCCCAGGCCGCCGGCATCTCCGTGGTGGCCGACGTCGGCGTCGCGCGCCCGGGTCCCTGGATCACGGGTGCCAACCGGGCCCATCACCACGTCAGTGGTGTTCTGCTGGGTCGGGACTTCAGCGTCGACGAGTGGGGGGCCTTCGCCCAGGTCGTGCCCGGCGACGCCTGCCCGCGCTGCGGCCAGAAGGTCGACCTCGTCCGGTCGGTCGAGGCTGCTCACACATTCCAGCTGGGCACGGTGTACTCGAGTGTGATGACGGGTGGCTCGTTCGTGGCCGAGGACGGCGATGAGGCGTTCTTCTCGATGGGCTGTTACGGCATGGGGGTCTCCCGACTGCTGGCCGTGGTCGCCGAAGAGTGCCACGACGACCGGGGACTGGTGTGGCCGGCGGCCCTGGCTCCCTTCCAGGTCCATCTGTTGGCCCTGGGCACTGGCCGGTCCCCCGAGGTGGCCGAGGCCGCCGACGCTCTGCATGACCGCCTGGTGGCGGCCGGCGTCGACGTGCTCTACGACGACCGGGACGTGTCCCCGGGGGTGAAGTTCGCCGACGCCGACCTGATCGGGGTGCCTGTGCGTCTGGTGGTCGGGGCCAAGGGACTGGCCCGGGGGATCGTGGAGTGGCGGTCCCGTGCGACCGGCGAGGAGCGGGAGGCCGCCCTCGCCGGCCCGGTGGAGACCCTGCTCGGTCCCTGACCAGGGCATCAGGGGCCTGGCGGCGACACCGCACCCCCTCAGGAACGGGCGCGGACAGCCCAATTCAGGGATCCACGCCTGTGCCTGCACTGCTATACTTTTCAGTCTGCCGTTCGGTTGGGGTGTAGTGACGCTGAAGAGGCGTGGGCGGCCAGCCCACGCTTTTGTTTTGGTCGGAAACACCTCCACCAGGTGCGCAGCACAGGTCGGGACCCCCGGGTCGCCAGGCCAGGACGAGCAACGATACAACCGACGACAGACGCACAAACCGGAGAGGAGGAAGCGCAGATGGTCGAGGATCTCTACGCCGCACTCCAGCCCGTGGTGGTAGGCGCCGGCCTTGAACTGGTCGATGTCGAGATGAAGTCGGGCGTGCTCCAGGTGACCGTCGACCGCGAGGGAGGGGTCGACCTCGAGGCTCTCACCGACGCCAACCGGGCGGTCTCCACCATCCTCGACGAGTTGGACCCGATCCCGGGCCGCTACTCCCTCGAGGTCTCGAGCCCCGGGATCGAGCGCCCGTTGCGGACCCCGACCCACTTCACCAAGGCCGTTGGCGCCACCGTCTCGGTCAAGACCAGGCCGCAGGTGCCCGGCGAGCGCCGGCTGCAGGGCACCCTTGTGACCTCGGACGATGCCGGTTTCACCTTGGCGGTCGATGGTGCCGACGAGCCGATCCGTTTGGCCTACTCCGATATCGACCGGGCCCGCACCGTATTCGTGTGGGGCGGCAAGGACACCCCGGGCAACTCGGCGGGCCGGAAGACGGCGCCGAACAAGCCGGGCCAGAAGAACGCAGCCCAGACGCAGAAGAGGAAGCAGGTCGTGACCCCATGAGCAAGACGAACTTCGAGTTCCTCGACGCACTCGGCCAGATCGCGCGGGACAAGGGGATTTCCGTCGAGACGCTGCTCGACGCGCTGGCCAATGCCCTGGTCGCCGCCTACAAGCGGCGTCCGGATGCGGCCGAAGAGGCGGTGGTCACCATTGACCCCGACTCGGGCGAGATCCGGGTCTACGGACAAGAACTCGATGAGGACGGCAACGTCATCCGCGAGTGGGATGACACTCCGAACGACTTCGGGCGCATCGCCGCCCAGACGGCCAAGCAGGTGATCCTGCAGCGCATCCGCGAGGTCGAGCGCGACCTCAAGTACGAGGAGTACGCGGGGCGCGAGGGCGACATCGTGACCGGCATCGTCCAGCAGACCGACAACCGCTATACCTTGCTCGACCTGGGTAAGGTCGAGGCGCTGCTGCCCCAGGCCGAACAGGTCTCCTACGAGCGCTACGAGCACGGAGCCCGGCTGAAGGCGTACATCGTCGAGGTCCGTAAGACCACCAAGGGCCCCCAGATCGTGGTGAGCCGGAGCCATCCCGGACTGATCAAGCGACTCTTCGAGCTCGAGGTCCCCGAGATCTCGTCAGGCGCGGTGGAGATCAAAGCTGCCGCCCGTGAGCCTGGCCATCGCACCAAGATCGCCGTGTGGTCGAACGACCCCAACGTCGACCCGGTCGGTGCCTGCGTGGGCGCCAGGGGCTCCCGGGTGCGCATGGTCACCAACGAGCTCCGCGGTGAACGGGTCGACGTGGTGCCGTACTCCGACGATCCGGTCGAACTCATCCAGTCGGCCCTGGCACCGGCCCGGGTCCGCGAGGTCCGGCTCGACGACGAGACGGGCACCGCCACGGTCATCGTGAGCGACTACCAGCTTTCCCTGGCCATCGGCAAGGAGGGCCAGAACGCCCGCCTCGCCGCGCGGCTGACGGGCTGGCGGATCGACATCAAAAGCGAGACGCAGTTGGCCGAGGAGGAGTCAGGCTACGCCGGCGAGGAATGGGCCGAGGGCGAGTGGATCCAGAACGAGGCGGGCGAGATGGTCTGGCAGCCCGCCGAGGGCGGTTCGGCGGTGTCCGCCACCGAGTGGGCCGAGGGTGCCGACGGAGCCGACGAGGTGCCTGTCAGCGAGGGTGCCGCGGACGTCGAGGGTGCAGCCGTAGCGGTGTCCGCCGAACCGGTGGCCGCCGAGGAGACGAGCGGCGAAGAGGCAACCGAGGGGTCCGAGGCCACTGCGCCCGAAGTGACGGAGGCAGCCACCGGCGCCCCGGACGACACGGGTGCCGAGGCTCCGGCCCAAGAGGACCCGGCATAGCCCCTCAGCGGACCTGCATCGGGTGCCGCCGGAACGGTCCGGCCGACACCATGGTGCGGGTGGTGCGCCTCGGGGACGGGTCCCTGACCCCGGGGCGGACGCTTCCGGGGCGTGGCGCCTGGTTGTGCCGGGGCTCGACGACCTGCGTCGACCTGGCCGAGAAGCGCCGGGCGTTCGAGCGGGCCCTCCGGGGCCAGATCAGGGCCGGTGCGGTCGACGATCTGCGTCGGCTGCTCGAAGTCGCCGGACCGGCGGGCCATGAGGGCTCGGCAAGTCCAGCGTTGTGATGTGCGAGGATGGAGGGTCGTATGTGCGCTTTGGCACCTACGACATCGAAGGAAGGGCAGTAACAGCCGTTGCCGAAGAAAATCCGGGTATACGAGCTCGCTCATGAGCTCGGCCTGACCAACAAGGAGGCACTTGACCTGTGCCTGTCCCTCGGGATGGGCGTCAAGAGCCATTCGTCGTCCATCGAGGACGCACAAGCCGATCGCGCCCGTCGCAAGGCCGACCGTGAGGGCCTTCGCCGCCCTGTGCAGCCCGAGGAACCAGAGGCCCCAGCCAAGAAGGCCGCCGCCAAGAAGGCTCCGGCCAAGAAGGCCGCGCCCCCCACCGAACCGGCTGCGCCGGCCGTCGAGGACGAACGCCCCGCTGCCACAGAAGGTGCCGACCCCGTGTCGCCGCCCCCGGTCAAGCGCACCGGGGCCCGCCTGGTGACCAGCCGCCCGGCCTCCGAGCAGCCGAGCGCGATGCCGCCCCCCGCCCCCCGCACCGCGCCGGTAGCCCCAGCCGCTGCGGCCCCTGCCCCAGCGCCTGCCCCAGCGGCGCCCCCACGGGCACCTGCCGTCGCCCCTGTGGCCCCGGCCGCGAGTGCACCCGCACCAGTTCCTGCTCCGACACCCGCCCGTGCGCCCGCTGCCCCTGCGCCCGTCGCGCCGGCCGCGGCGGCGCCCGTCGCGCCGGCCGCCCAGCCGTCCGCCGCACCAGCTCCAGTTGCAGCCTCGGCGACAGCTGCGCCCCCCGCACCGTCCGCACCTGAGGCCCCGACTCAACCGGG
>DATBZS010000035.1:0-59979 GCA_036513075.1 Acidimicrobiales bacterium | reverse complement strand
CGAGCCGGTGCCGGCGGGCACGACGGACGTCACAGCCGTCGACTGCCGACCGGGCGGGCGTTGCCTGGCGCTGGGCGTGATCTCGGGACGGGTCGGCACCCTCAAACCGTCATCTTCCGGCGCCTGGAAGGCCGGCGGCGTGGTACCCACCCCGGCGTCGGTGGCCACGTCGCTGTCGTGCACCGACAGCGTCCACTGTTGGGCCACGTCTGCGCAGTTGGTCGACGTCGGCCATGTCATCGGGCTGATCGCCGTGACGTCCTCGGGAGGTGCCACGTGGACCCTCCAGAGCCTGCCGGTCGGAACCGGTGCGCTGCAAGGCATCGACTGCACCCCAGGCCCGTTGTCGAAGACCCCTGCCGCCGGCAACACCGCGGCCACCGACACGGGCACCGGTGCCACCTGCGTGGCGGTGGGCACCACCGCCACCGTGCTGGGCGGCGTCCGCACCGGCCAGGGTGTCATCCTCACGTCCTCCGACGGCGGGGGCACGTGGGCATCGGCCAAGGTCACCCCGACCGCCGCCGACCTCCTCGGCGTGTCGTGCGCGGCGGGTCCGTGCGTAGCTGTCGGGACGACGGCGGCCAGCGCACCCCAGGCCGGCGTCATGGTGCTGTCCAGCACCGCACGGGACCCGGGTACGTCATGGCGGCGGGCGGTGA
Source organism: Acidimicrobiales bacterium (assembly GCA_036513075.1). Taxonomy (GTDB): domain Bacteria; phylum Actinomycetota; class Acidimicrobiia; order Acidimicrobiales; family RAAP-2; genus Bog-756. The sequence goes on along the minus strand of DATBZS010000035.1, from coordinate 59,317 downwards.
CCGCACCGGTGGCCCTGCCCCTGACCGGGGTGGCGTGCGTGTCCCTGGCTTCCTGCGTCGCGGCCGGGGAGTCGGTCAGCGTCCGCCTGGCAGCAGGCTGAACTGACCACTTCCGGCGGGGCCATCCCCAGTCGGGTTGGGGCGCGCCGGTAGCCTCCTGGCGATGGGAGCACGCCCCGCCACCTCTTCCGTGGACCCGCCTAGCGCGTCGTCGGGTCGCCGTCCGACGACGACCACCTCGGCCTTCGGTGTCGGCCGCCGCGAGGGGCATGACGCCTCCGCCTTCTACGCCCGATTCACCCCACCCCGCCTGTCCGACGACGATGTCATCGCCCGTCCTGCTGCGCTCGACACGATGTGGGTGGGTGACGCCCGGGACATGGACGCCTACGGATCGGTGGCCGACGGGTCGGTAGCGCTGGTCGTCACCTCACCCCCCTACTTCGCGGGCAAGCAGTACGAACAGGCCATGGGCGTGGACCACGTGCCGGCCGACTTCGCCGACTACCTGGGCATGCTCCACGATGTCTTCGCCCAGTGCCTCGCCAAGCTGGAGCCGGGCGGTCGGATCGCGGTCAACGTGGCCAACCTCGGACGGAAGCCCTACCGCTCATTGGCCGCCGACGTCATCGACCTGCTCGAGGGCCTCGGCTACCTCCTTCGGGGAGAGATCGTGTGGCAGAAGAGCCATGCCGCCGGAGGGTCGTGCGCCTGGGGCACCTACCAGCGTCCTGGTAACCCGGTGCTACGCGACGTGTCGGAGCGGATCGTGGTGGCCTCCAAAGGCCGGTTCGACCGGGCGACGCCGGCCGACGAACGGGCCCGGGCCGGCCTCCCCCATGAGGGCACAATGACCATGGACGAATTCGTGGACGCCACCACCGACGTGTGGGACCTGCCGGCCGAGTCGGCCACCCGGGTCGGCCACCCGGCGCCATTCCCGGTCGAACTGCCCCGACGACTCATCGAGCTTTACACCTACCGGGGGGACCTGGTCCTCGATCCCTTCATGGGATCGGGCTCGACGGCGGTGGCCGCTGTACGCACTGAGCGCCACTTCGTGGGCTTCGACACCGACCCCGACTACGTGGCACTGACCTCACGGCGCGTCGCCGAGGAACGGGCCATCGACACCGAGGGCCGCCGCCGGATCACCGTCTCCCCGTCCCGCACCGTCGCCCCGGTGGCGGTCGGGACGGCTGAGGACCTGGCGGTCGCCCGGGGGGCGAAGGCCCGGGACCTGGCTGAACTCGCGCTGTCCGACGCCGGGTTCACCGGGGTCGAGGTGGCTCCTGGACTGTCCGATCTGGGCGCGACCGTCGACTACCGGGCCCGCGACGCCTCCGGCCGTACCTGGCTCTTCCTGCTGACCGGCGCCTATTCGTCCACCCGACCCGGCCTCAAGCGACCCGACGTCCTGTGGCGGGCGCTGGGGGTGGCGTCCGTGCTCCACGCCGCCCGGTCGGTCGGTTCGGGTCGCACCGACCTCGGACCCCTGGTCATCCTGACCACCGACACGCCCCCTGCCCGCAGCGCCGGGGGGCGGGCGCTCCGCGCGGTGACCGGCGCCGACCTCCCGGTACGCGACGTGTGCGAGCTCCTCGATCCGGTGGCCGCGGCACGTCTGGCCGACTTCGGGTCGGGTACCGAACCGCCCCGGTGAGCGGCTCGGACTGCCCGCCGCCAGCTGAGCGGCCCCCGGGCGATCCGGACTGGGACGGCGAGGCCTACCAGCGGCGATTCGACGAGCTGGCCGCTTCCGGGGTACATGTCCACGGGGAGGCCGACTTCGTGGAGAGTCTCGACCCGGTCTCGGTACTCGACGCCGGTTGCGGTACGGGCCGGGTGGCCGCCGAACTGGCCCGGCGTGGGCGCGACGTGGTCGGCGTCGATCGGGATGCGTCGATGATCGCCACGGCACGCGCCCTGGCCCCCGGTGTCGACTTCCAGGTCATCGACGTGGCCGAGGCTCAGCTGGGCCGCGTGTTCGACCTGGTGGTGATGGCCGGCAATGTTCCCCTGTTCACCCCGGCCGGCACCCAGGGCGACCTGGTAGCCGGGTGCGCCCGCCACCTGGTGGCGCAGGGTCGCCTGGTGGCCGGCTTCCAGCTCGGCCGGGGGTACTCCCTCCAGGAGTACGACGCCGACTGCACGGCCGCCGGCCTGGAGCTGGAGCGGCGCTGTTCCACCTGGGACGGCGACCACTTCGATCCGGCTGGTGACTACGCCGTGTCGGTCCACCGCCTCTCGGCCTGACCCGACCCGGGGCGATCCGGTCGACCGGGTCGGGCTCCTGTCCGCCATCAGGGCCGACTCCGCCGGGGTCGCCGTCTGCGAACATGGTCCGGCCGGGCAACCAGAACGGACCACCATGCGCAATCCCATGTTCGTTTACGACGAGGAGCTCACCGACCTCATCTTCGACTACTGCCGGTGGCGACTCTCCCTCGACCCCGTCCCTCTCGACTACGGCGGCGCCGTCGACGAGTCGCTGGCCGACGTCCTCGACGGCCTGATGTCCACCGGAGGTACCGACCCGGCCGCGGTCATGGAACTCTTCGACAAGAAGCTGGCCACCGCGGCCGTGTCGGTGGACAGCCCCAAATTCCTCGCCTTCATCCCCGCCGCCCCGACCAAGGCCGCGCTGCTGTTCGACATGGTCGTGGCGTGTTCCTCACTCCAGGGGACGTCGTGGATCGAAGCGGCCGGGCCCGTGGCCGCCGAGAACCAGGCCCTGCGGGTCCTGGCCGACCTGGCCGGCCTGCCCGACGGCGCCGGCGGCTGCTTCGTGTCCGGCGGGTCGGCCGGCAACCTGTCAGGCCTGATGGTCGGTCGGGACACCACCAGGGACCGGATGGGTGATGCCGCCCCGGACCGGCCGGTGGTAGCCATCAGCGAGGAGGCCCACTCGTCGGTGGGCAAGGCGCTCCACGTCCTCGGCGTCGAGTCGCTGCTCGTCCCGTGCGACGACCACCGGTTGACCGGACCGGCCCTGCGGAGGGCGCTCGAGACAGATCCGCGGGGCGACGATGTGGTCGCCGTGGTTGCCACCGGGGGCACCACCAACGCCGGCATCATCGACGACCTCGACGGCGTGGCCGACGTGGCCGACGAGCGCAAGCTCTGGTACCACGTGGACGGCGCCTACGGGTGTGCCGCACTGTTCGCCCCGTCGGTCCGTGAGCGGTTCCGCGGCATCGAGCGGGTCGACTCCTTCGTTGTCGACCCCCACAAGTGGCTCTTCGCCCCGTTCGACTGCGCCGCCCTGCTGTACCGCGAGCCGCGGCTGGCCAAGGCGGTCCATTCCCAGGACGCCTCCTACCTCGAGGTCCTGCACCGGGACACCCCCGAAGAGTGGAATCCCAGTGACTACGCCTACCACCTGACCCGACGGTCCCGGGGTATGCCGCTGTGGTTCTCGTTGGCCGTCAACGGGACCGACGCCTACCGCGACGCGGTGGAGACTGTGCTCGCCACCACCCAGGCCGTGGCCGACCTCGTCGAGTCGCTTCCCCAGCTCGAGCTGGTACGACGACCTGAGCTGTCGGTGGTGCTCTTCCGGCGCACCGGTTGGGGCAAGGACGAGTACGACGCCTGGTCCGACCGCCTGCTCGAGGAGCAGACCGGTTTCGTGATGCACACCACCTGGGAGGGCGAGGCGGTCGGTCGACTGGCTCTGCTGCACCCCGACACCAGCATCGAGCTGATCGAAGGGATCCTGGCCTCGACGGCCTGAGGCTGAACGGATACACGACCCAGGTCGGACGCGCTCGGTCAGACGTCTGCGATCAGAATGTGGCGGACGCCGCGCCGACGACGGCGCCGGACCAGGTGAAGCCCAAGGTCAGCGACGCGAAGCCCATGGCCACCCGAAGGGCGAACGCCGGGTCGACCGCCGGGTCGCCGAGTGCCATCTGGACCGCCAGCCCGTCGAGGAGGGCCAGGAGGGCGATGGCGAACTCCACGGCATCAGTCGGCTCGAAGGTTCCGGCAGCCTGCCCCTCGGTGACGGCCCGGGCGATGGCGCCGCGCCAGCGGACGTCGAACTCCTCGCGCACCTGGGCGACCTCGCGATGACGCTGTGACCTGGCCCACAGGTCGATCCACAGCGACCACGGGTCGGGGAACTCGTTGTCGATGCGCGGGATGCAGATCCAGGTGACGATCTCCTCGAGTCGGCCGATCGCATCAGGTATCGCCTGCATACTCTGGACACCCTGCTCGTACCAGCTGTCCTCGGCCAGACGGATCGCCTCGGTCAGCAGGTTGTCCTTCGTCTGGAAGTAGTAGATGACGAGGGCCGGGCTGGTTCCCGCCCGCTTGGCGACGTCGGCGATCCGGGCGTCCGTGAAGCCCCGCTCTGCGATCACGTGCAGGGCAGCACGCAGCATGTCCTCACGCCGGCTGTCCGCCGGTACCGCCATAGCCGCCGACACGTCCACGCCCGCCTGATCGAGTGCCATCGACACTGCTCCCTTTCCGCAATGGCCCTGCCGGTAGCCGACCTGGACCGTCTGGTGCCCCCGCCTCGGACTCCCCGCCCGGGGTCCGTTGTCGACACGGTACCAGTGGGTGGTCACACCATCCCAGACGGGCCGGGGGCCAGGCGTGCCGCCGTGTCACACTGTGGCCCGATCGACCGGAAGACAGGACAGGAGGGCGACATGGCGAGCGAGGTGCGCGGAGTGGTGGCGCTGGCCCAGGGCCGGCCGGTGTCGGTGGTGACCATCGTGGTTCCCGACCCGGGGCCGGGCGAGGCCGTGGTCCGGGTCCAGGCGTGCGGTGTGTGCCACACCGACCTCCACTACCGGGAGGGCGGGATCAGCGACGAGTTCCCCTTTCTCCTCGGCCACGAGGCGGCCGGCGTCGTCGAGGCGGTGGGTCCCGACGTGACCACCGTCGCCCCCGGCGACTTCGTGGTCCTCAACTGGCGGGCGGTGTGCGGTGACTGCCGGTCGTGTCGAAGGGGCCGCCCGCAGTACTGCTTCGCCACCCACAACGCCACCCAGAAGATGACCCTGGTCGACGGCACGCCGCTCTCCCCCGCACTCGGTATCGGTGCCTTTGCCGACAAGACCCTCGTGGCCGCCGGACAGTGCACCAAGGTCGATCCTTCGGCGCGGCCCGAGGCCGTGGGTCTGCTCGGGTGCGGCGTGATGGCCGGGCTCGGCGCGGCGATGCTTACCGGCGAGGTCGGCTTGGGCGACTCGGTGGCTGTCTTCGGTTGCGGCGGCGTCGGCTGCGCGGCGGTCGCCGGGGCGAAGTTGGCCGGAGCCTCGACCATCATCGCCATCGACCTCGACCCCCGGAAGCTGACGGTCGCCCAGGAGTTCGGCGCGACCCACGGTATCGACGCCTCGACCGAGGACGTGGTGGCGGCGGTGCAGGCCCTCACCGGAGGGAACGGGGCCGACGTCTGCATCGAGGCGGTGGGGCACCCCGAGGTGCTGAAGCAGGCGTTCTATGCACGGGATCTGGCCGGCACCGTCGTGCAGGTCGGCGTGCCCACTCCGGACATGCGCATCGACCTGCCCATGATCGATTTCTTCGGCAGGGGCGGACAGCTCAAGCCGTCCTGGTACGGCGACTGCCTGCCGAGTCGCGACTTCCCTGTGCTGGTCGACCTGTACCTGCAGGGCCGCCTCGACCTCGACCGGTTCGTCAGCGAGACCATCGGGCTCGACGACGTCGAGGAGGCCTTCCACCGCATGGAGCGCGGCGAGGTGCTGCGTTCGGTCGTGGTCATCCGATGATCGATCGGGTCGTCACCTCGGGGATCTTCTCCCTCGACGGCGCCGACTTCGAGGTGGCCAACAACATCTGGGTGGTCGGCGACGACCGCGAAGTGGTGGTCATCGACGCGGCCCACGACCACCGACCCATCGTCGAGGCGGTGGGCGGCCGCTCCTGCGTGGCCATCATCGCCACCCATGGCCACAACGACCACATCAATGCAGCCTCCGACCTGGCCGGGGCCCTCGGTGCGCCGGTGTGGCTCCACCCCGCCGACCGGATGCTGTGGGATGTCGTCCACCCGGACCGGGCGCCCGATGCGCCCCTCTCGGACGGACAGGTCATCGACGTCGGGGGCGTGTCACTGACCGTGCTGGCCACCCCGGGCCACTCGCCCGGTGGCGTGTGCCTCCACGACCCCGACGGCTTCGTCGTGTTCACCGGCGACACCCTGTTCCGAGGCGGCCCCGGGGCCACCGGGCGGAGCTTCTCGGACTACGGGACGATCCTCGACTCGATCCGGGACCGACTGCTGGATCTCCCTCCGGCCACTCGGGTGCTCACCGGGCACGGCGACGAGACGACCATCGGCGACGAGGCCCCACACCTGGCCGATTGGGAGGCCGCCCGCTGATCGGCGGCCGCGATGTTCCGGCTCAGAGGTAGCCCCGGGCGATGTCCTCGATCCACCAGGCCGGGGCACCGTTCATGAGCGTGGACAGGTCCCAGTAGTCCCACCAGCGGATGATCGAGCCGTCGCGCAGTTCCTGGACGGAGACGAAGGGGAGGGTGACCACCTCGCCCGTGTGCCAGTGCCACGTCTCGGCATGTTCGGTCACCACCGTGTCGCCGTCGGCCACCATGAGCCGCAGGTCGTGCTCATACTCCGAGATCTTCTCGAGACCGAGCCGCAGACGGGCGACCACCTGGTCAGGACCCCGGGCGATGTCGTCGGGCGGCGAGGGCACGTCGGTGTACTCGCTGTCCCCGGTGAAGAACGCGGCGATGCCGTCCCAGTCGCGGGCGTACAGCGTGGCCCAGAACTGCCGGACCCGCTCCTTGTTGGCGGCCGAATCGGTCATGGGCGTCATGTTGGCACGCCTGCCTCGCCCAGGCACGCAACGCAACCATCCGACCGGTCCTTTCGGTCCACCGGCTCCGCCGCCGTACGATGGGAGTCCGGCATGGCGCCGGCACCACGGAGGAACGGCATGACCGACGACACCAAGTTGGACGCACACCACCGCAAGACGGTGGAGAAGCTCTTCACCCACCCGACCAGCCACAACATCCAATGGCACGACGTGCTGTCGCTGCTCAAAGCGGTGGCCGATGTCGAGGAGACCCACGAAGGACGTTTCCGGGTGAGCCTGGGCGACGAGACCCAGACATTCGCCGCCCCCAAGGGGGCCGACGTCGACACGCAGCAGGTCGTCGACCTCCGGCGGATGTTGAAAGAGGCCGGCTACGAACCGGCCTGACCGCCTTCCTGCTGGGATGACCCCCTCGTGATGATCCCGTCACGACGGGACCGGAATGCCGCCGGGTCGAACCGCTCCTTCATCCACCGGCGCGACCGGCGCGCCTCCTCCTCGTAGGAAGCGCCGTCGCCCCGATGGGCGAGCGTGTCGTACATCGACCGGACCTCGCCGATGACGGCCGGGTCCGACTCGGCGATGGCCCGGCCCAGCTCGAGGGACCGGGGCAGCAGTTCGTCGTGGGAGACCACCTCGTTGACCAGGCCCCACGACCACGCCGTGGCCGCGTCGACGAAGTTGCCGGTCAGCGACATCTGTCGGGCCCGGTTGATTCCGATGAGTTGGGGCAGGCGGATGGTCATCCCGCCGGCCGGCAGCACGCCCACCCGGGCGTGGGTGTCGGCGAAGGTCGCTCGCTCCGAGGCGATGAGGAAGTCGCACCCGAGGGCCAGCTCAAGGCCGCCGGTCACCGCCGGTCCGTTGACGGCCCCGATGACCGGCGTCGTGGTGTCCGGCATCAGACCCCGCCGTGCCCTCCTGCGATCGGAGGTCCCGTCGGCCCGCGGTGTGGCGGCGACGTCGTCGTAGGTCGTGGCCAGATCGGTCAGGTCGAGCCCGGAGCAGAAGGCCGGGTCCCTGCCGGTCAGCACGATGGCGGCAACATCAGGGTCGGCGTCGGCGTCGGCCAGGGCGTCGGCCAACGAAGCGGTCATCGCCCCGGTCAGGGCGTTGCGGGCCTCGGGCCGGTCGAGGATGACGACGGCGACGGGGCCGTGGCGTTCGGAGCTGATCACGCTCTCCTCTCTACCACCGGACGGGGTCCACGGACCCGTCCGCTGGCATGATGAGGCGGACCGAGCGAGCGCCACGAAGGGAGGGGCCGTGACCACAGAAACCGCCGCCGTGCCTGCAGCCCGCACCTATGTCGACACCGACCGCTACGACACCCACCCCCGGGTGATGCCGGGGCAGTCGCTGGTGGCCGAAGCCCTCGGCCGAGGATGACCCGGTGCTCGCGCTCCTGACCCGCACGGCCCATGACTCGTTCGCCCCTCAGCTCGCCCGGTCGGGGGTCGAATGGATGGTCATGGAAGCCGACGGCGGGCTGACCGGACGCTCCGGAGCCCAGGTGCCGTGGCCCGAGGCCCGGCCCGAGGTGGCCTGGGGGACCTCCGACCTCTTCCGGGAGGGGGCGCCGCTGGCGGCCTTCTTCCGGTTCCTGATCGACTGTCCGTCGTTGCGCTGGTACCAGTCGCCGGCCGCCGGCTACGACGCCGAGCCGTTCCGGGTCATGGCCGAGCACGGAGTGCGGGTGTGCAACGCCCACGTCAACAGCCTGCCCATCGCCGAATTCGTGTTGCGGGCCGTGTTGGACGAGTTCCAGGATGCGGAGCAGTGGCGTCGCCAGGCCCGAGCCTTCGAGTGGCGCATCCACGACTGGCGCGAGGTGTCCGGCTCGACGTGGCTGGTGGTCGGGCTCGGCCACATCGGCAGTGCGGTGGCCATTCGGGCCCGGGCGCTGGGGGCCGAGGTCATCGGTTGTCGGCGGACGCCGTCACCTTCGGACCCGGTCGACCGGTCCGTCACTCCGGACCATCTGGCCGAGGTGGTCGGCGAGGCCCACGTGGTGGTACTTAGCGCGCCGGCAGCCCCCGGAACCCACCGGCTGGTCGATGCCGCGTTCCTGGCCGGCATGAAGCCGGGCGCCGTGCTGGTCAACGTGGGGCGGGGCACACTGGTAGACGAAGGCGCTCTGCTGGCCGCCCTCGACACCGGGACGCCCTCGGCCGCCGTGCTCGACGTGTTCGACGTCGAGCCGCTTCCCCCGGACCATCCGTTCTGGACCCACCCCCGGGTGCGGGTCACCCCCCACAACGCGGCCGGCGGCATCGGCCGGCTGCAGCGCCAGGCCGACCTGTTCGCCGCCAACCTCGAACGGTGGCTGACCGGTCAGCCGCTCGAGCGCGACGTGACCGACGCCATCAAGGAGCACTATCCGTGACCTACACACCCCTGCCCGACGCCCCTTCCTGGTTCACCCAGGCACTGCGCGTGCCCTATGGGGACCTGGTGGTCGACGTGGCCGGCTGTCCCATCCACGCCCTCACCTTCGGCACCCCGGGCACCCGTGGCTTGGTCTTCGTCCACGGCGGCGGAGCACACGCCCACTGGTGGACCCACGTGGCGGCCACCTTCGCCGACGAATTTCGCGTGGTGTGCGTCGATCTGTCCGGTCACGGCGATAGCGGTCACCGGTCGGCGTACTCGCTCGAGCAGTGGACCGACGAGGTCATGGCCGTGGCCGAAGCCGGCGACATCGCCGGGCCGCCGGTGGTTGTCGGCCACTCGATGGGTGGATTCGTGACCATCGGGACCGCAGCCCGCCACGGCAACGCGGTCAGTGGGGCCATCGTCTGCGACTCGCCGGTCACCGAGCCGGACCCCGAGATCGCCTCCTACCGACTGAAGGAGGCGTTCGGCCAGCCTCGCATCTACCCGACCGAGGAGGATGCCTTCGCTCACTTCCGTACAGTCCCGGCCCAGGACCACTACCTCGACTACGTGATGGACCACGTCGCCCACCATTCGGTGAAGCCCACCGAGGGCGGGTTCCAGTGGAAGTTCGACCGTGACGTCTTCGCCCAGTTCGGCGGGGGCATGCGGAGCGTGGCCCTCCCCTACCTGTCCCGGGTCCGGTGCCGCTTCGCCCTACTCCGTTCAGAACACGGGCTTGTCACTCGGGATATCGGCCGATTCATGTACGACGAGCTGGGCCGGGTCACCCCAGTCATCGAATTGCCCGAGGCCGGCCATCACGCCATGCTCGACCAGCCACTGATCCTGCTGACCGCGCTGCGCACGCTGCTGGCCGACTGGGACCACTCCGAGCCCCGACACCGGGACTGACCGGGCTCTACCGCGGTGGCCACAGGACGTGGCGGTGGGGTAGGTCCATGGGTCCGACGTACACATCGCCCCGGGCACGGAAACCGAGCCCCGTGTAGAAGTCGAGTGCGCTGACGCGGGAAGCCGCCCACACGGCGAACCCGGCCACTGCCGCCCGCTCCTGGACCGCAAGGACCAGGTGTCGACCGACGCCCCGTCCCTGGACCGCGGGGTCGACGGCCATCAGGACCAGTCGGAGAGTGGCGAAACCGGGAAGTGGGTCGACCACCACTGTCACCCCGCCGACCGGTGTCCCCTCCGAGGTGACTACGCCGAGGTGGAGCGACGATGCCTCGGCGTCGAACGGGTATGACGCGGGCAGGTCGGCCCGCCCGTCACGCAAGACCGTCCGGCGCAGCGCCACCAGATCGATGGCGTCGACCTCGGCGAGGGTCCCTTCGGCGAGATCGACCGGTGGCCGGGCGGGCCACCACCGTGCGGATCGGTCCGGCGTGCCGGTGGCGGCCATGGCGACAGCGTATGGCGGAGCCGGGGTGCCGTGATGCCTTCCGGCGATCCCGGGGTCACCTTCGCCACTGGGTAGCATCGGGCCCGTCGGAACGGCGCAGCCGCCCGGCAACCGGATCGATCGAGCCACCAGTCGGGAGCAGTCATGAACGAGGCGGACAGCCCGGGCACCATCTTCATCGACCCCGTCCTCTACGCCGACCAGCCGGCGTGGCACGAGGCGGCGGCCGAGCTGCGTCGGGACGCGCCGGTACTGCGGGTCGAGATCGAGGGCTACACGCCGTTCTGGGCGGTGACCCGCCACGAGGACGTCTTTGCGGTGTCCCGCGACAACGATCACTTCCTCAACACCCGCAACTCGGTGCTCGGGCCCGATGCCCAGTTCGAATTCCTCAAATCGATCGGCATCGAGGGCGAGACCCTCATCCACATGGACGGTGACGAACACCGCGACCACCGCGACGTGGCCAACGATTGGTTCAGGCCGCGGGCGGTGGCCAAGCGCCAGTCCTCGATCGAGGCCATCGCCGACGAGTTCGTGGACAAGTTCCGCCAGTTGGACGGGAACTGCGACTTCGCCCAGGACATCGCCGTGCCCTACACGCTGCGGGTCATCATGGGCATCTTCGGGATCCCCCAGGAGGACGAGCCGACCATGCTCAAGCTCACCCAGGGGATCTTCGGGGCCGCCGATCCCGAGTATTTGGGCGACCTAACCGATCCAATGGCGCTCCTGACCGACACCATCGCCCAGTTCCAGTCGTATTTCGACGGTGTCACCGATGACCGCAAGGTCCATCCGACCGATGACCTGGCCACGGTGATCGCCACCTCCGAAGTGAACGGTTGCCCCATGGAGAGCAATGCCCGATTCTGGTATTACACGATCGTCGCCACCGCTGGCCATGACACCACGTCGTTCGCCCTGTCGGGTGGACTCGAAGCCCTGCTGCGCCGACCCGAACAGGTCGCGCTCCTCCAGGAGCGTCCCGACCTGGTCAACAACGCCGTCGACGAAATGATCCGGTGGACGTCGCCGGTCCGCCACTTCCTCCGCTACCTCACCCGGCCGGCAACCTTGTCCGGCGTCGACATCCCCGAGGGTGACCGTCTGCTGTTGTCCTACCCGTCGGCCAACCGGGATGAGCGGATGTTCGACGAGCCCATGTCGTTCGACGTGGCGCGCCCCAACGCCAACCGGATGATCGCCTTCGGCGGCGGCGATCACTTCTGCCTGGGCTCGACGTTCGCCCGGCGCGAACTGCGCACCATCGTCCCGAGACTGCTGGCCGCGGTGGACACCATCGAGGTGGCCGGCCAGCCCGAGTGGGCTCAGGCCAACTTCGTGGGCGGAGTCAAGCACCTGCCGGTGGCCGCGACGTTCCGTTAGGGACGCTGCGCCGAGGAGGACTCACCATGGCTCGTCATGGTATGAACCCCGTCTCCACGAGTACGGCAAGACCCGGGAGCCGTTGAACCGGTGGCCACCGAGGAGGACTGGGACTCCTATGTGCGGGCGGTGATCGATATCGCCCCTCCCGATCGGGATCGGTTCCGACTCGTGCCGGCCGAGGTGGGCGCCGTCGACCGCTGGCCCGACGGCCTCGTCGCTCCGGTGGTGGTGGTGACGGCCTGGAACCCCGACAGCGTGCACCTGCCGCCCGGCGACAACCGGGCCCGCACGCTGGCGCTGGTGACCGAGCTCGACCGGCTCGGCGTCACCCACTGGCCTGCCGTCGGCCGGGACCTCGCCACCACGCACCACGAGGAAGGGGTGGTGGTCTCCGGGTTGACCGAGGCCGAAGGGGTCGAGATCGGCCTCCACCATGGCCAGGCCGCCGTGTACGTCTGGACCCCGGCGGCGTGGTCGGTGGTCTCGTGCACCGACGAACGGCGCCACATGTCCGGCTGGCGCCTCGTCGACCCACCACCGAGCTCGGGCTGACTTCGACTCGCACCTCAGGGGCGGCATCGCGGGTGGTCCTGCCGAGGAACCTGTGCCCCGTACGATCGGTGTGTGATCCGGACTTCTCACGCGGCGACACGCGCCTCTCGACGCCTGCTCGCCCTCCTGGCCGTCGCCGTCGCGGCGGCCACTGCCCTGCCGACCGCGGCGGAAGCCGCCACGGCCACGGTCCCGACACCTCCGGCCGCCGGACTTGCGGCGGGCGGGGCCACCGGGCTCCCGACCCCGCCGATCAACGTGGCGGCCTGTCCCTGGCTGGCCTCGGCGATGGCGGCGGGCGACACCTCCGCAGCTCTGGCCCAGCTGGTGCTCGCCCGCATGACCCTGCCCGAGAAGCTCGGTGAGATCGTCCTCACCTCGTCAGGCAACTACGAAAATGTGAATGCCGGGGTGGCCCGGCTGTGTATCCCGTCGCTCACCCTTTCGGATGGACCGTGGGGCCTCGCCTTCGGCGACACCGGGGTCACCCAGCTACCGGTGCCGCTGGCCATCGGGGCCACCTTCGACACGTCGCTGGCCGAGCAGTACGGCGAGATGTTGGGGGCCGAGGCCCGGGGCCAGGGCATCGACGTCAGCCAGGGGCCCAACCTGAACGTCGACCGGGTGCCGACCAGCGGGCGGGCGGACGAGTCGTACGGCGAGGATCCGTTGTTGACCACCGACCTGGGCTTGGCCGACATCCTGGGGATGCAGTCCCGGGGGGTCATGGCCGACGCCAAGCACCTCGTGGCCTACAGCCAGGAGACCAATCGGGGCGCATTGGACGCCAAGGTGCCGAACCGCACTCTGCAAGAGATCTACCTTCCGCCGTTCAAGGCCGCCGTCATCCAGGGCCACGTGGCCAGCCTGATGTGCGCCTACCCCCGGTTGGACGGCACGTTCCAGTGTCAGGACCCGGCCCTCGGCCTGGTCCTTCAGCAGTGGGGCTTCGCCGGGTTCGTGCGGTCCGACCTCGGTGCCGTCCACAACCAACCCACTGCTCTGAAGTCCGGGATCCAACTGCTGAAGCCGTCGTCGGTGGACTGGCTGACCGGCCTGATCGGGACCGGAAAACTGGCGCTTGCCACTGTCGACGACGACCTCGGGCGGATCCTGACCGAGATGTTCGCCTACGGCGTGATCGGCCGGCCGGCCACCGGCGCGCCGGGCACCGTGGCCAATGTGCCCAGCCACACCGACTTCGCGCTGGCTGCGGCCGAGCAGTCCGCCGTGCTGCTGAAGAACAGTTCGGGCCTACTGCCCCTCCACCCCTCCACGGTCGGATCGGTGGCGGTCATCGGTGCCGATGCCTCCACCCTGCCAGTCACCCAGGGTTTCGGATCGTCCCACGTTGTGCCCCCATTCACCTCCACGCCGTTGGCCGCTCTGATCAACCGCTTCGTGCCCGATGCGACCGTGCGGTACGCCGAAGGCGGGTCGACCACCCGGCACCTCCCGACCGTCCCGACCCGCTATCTGAGGCCGGTATCGGGCAAGGGCCAAGGGCTCACGCTGTCGGTAGGGCCGGCGGTCGGTGCCGGACAGACCATCACCACCGTGGACCCCTTCGCCGCGGCGGCCGTCCATCCCGCGCCGCCGCCCACCCCGCTTCCCCACGACCGGGTGCGTTCCAACCCCCCAGCCGACCGTCCAGAGAGGTTCCGGGCAGTCGACCATGGTCGACTGCCCGATCTCGACCCGACCACGGCGGGTGCCACCAGCATCGAGCTCCCGTCGAACTGGCGAGGCTCCAACGTGTCGTGGACCGGCACGCTCACCCTGCCCCGGTCGGGCCGCTACGTGTTCTCGCTGGCCGGGACGGGAGCGGCTGCCCTCACGCTCGACGGACGCCCGGCCGTCGTCGACCAGATCGCCCACGACACCGGGACGTGGTCGGGATCGATCGCCCTGGCCGCCCATCATCACTACCGGCTGGCCCTCGACTGGACACCGGTGGCCGATGCCACCTCCATCGACGTGCCGAGCATCCTCGACCTCGGGATGGCCTACGTGGGGTCTGCCATCGCCCAGGCGGTGGCTGCCGCCAAGGCATCCGATGTTGCCGTGGTGTTCGCCGCCGACTACAGCGCTGAGACGTTCGACCGCCCCAACCTCTCCCTACCCGGCGACCAGAACGCCCTGATTGCCGCGGTGGCGGCCGCCAACCCCCGCACCGTGGTGGTGCTCAACACCGGCGGGCCGGTGGTGATGCCGTGGCTGTCGAAGGTGAGTGCGGTCATCGAGGCGTGGTACCCGGGCGAGGAGGACGGCGCAGCCATCGCCGCGGTGCTGGCCGGAGACGTGAACCCGTCGGGGCACCTGCCGGTTACCTTCCCGACCAGCATGGCCAAGTCTGCCGTGCCATTGCAGTCCCAATGGCCCGGGATCGGCCTGACCTCCACCTACTCAGAGGGACTCGACGTCGGCTACCGGTTCAACCACGCCACCGGCATCCGGCCCCTCTTCCCCTTCGGCTTCGGCCTGTCGTACACCACGTTCTCATACCGGTACGCCACCGTGGTCCACCAGGCTGGCGGGTACGACGTGTCGGTGGTGGTCGAGAACACCGGCCGGCGGGTGGGAACCGACGTGGCCCAGGCCTACCTCACGTTCCCGAAGGCTGCCGACGAGCCTCCGGGTCAGCTGGCCGCCTTCGCCACGGTCACCCTGGCCCCGGGCGCGTCCCGCACGATCACCTTGACGGTGCCCGACGCCCAGCTGTCCACCTTCCAGACCGACGGGTGGGAGACGGTGCCCGGCACCTACCGGATCGCCGTGGGGGACTCCTCGGCGTCGCAACCGACCAGGGTGTCGGTGCAGGTCGGGTGAGGAGGCGCCCGGTCGGTGCCGGGCTCGACCAAGCAGACGCCGAACCTGGGGATACCGACCCTGGGGATGCCGATCACCGATTGCTACGTCGCGGTCGAGGCGTGTCGTCCGTGGACCTCTCCCGGATCGGTAGCCTGGAGGGATGAGGCGCAGGATGCTGAAGTCGAAGATCCACCGGGCCACGGTCACCGCGGCCGACCTCAACTACATCGGGTCAATTAGCATCGATCCCGCACTGCTCGCCTCGGCCGACATCCTCGAGCACGAGCAGGTCACCGTGCTCGATGTCGACAATGGGGCCCGATTCGAGACGTATGCCATCGTCGGCGACCCGGGTGAGATCTGCCTGAACGGTGCGGCGGCCCGGCTGGTCCACGTGGGTGACACCGTTATCCTCCTGACCTACGCCGACTTCGAGGAGCAGGAGCTCACCGGTCACCGGCCGAAGGTCGTCCACGTCGACGAAAAGAACGTCGAGGTCGCCACCGGCTGAGTCCCGTCCTACGGGCGGATGCACCCCCTGCGTGACACACTTGGGTCGGCGACCGGAGGGCCGTCAGGGGAAGGGGGAGGACGCCATGCGCGAGATCCGTTACGGGGCACGTCCGCCGGAGCAGGTGTCCAACCGAGAGGTCGAGGCCACGAAGAGCCCGATCTGGTCCTCGGCGGTCACGGTGGTCTTCGAAACTGACCCCGACGCCATCGCCCAGGTCCTACCCCGGCCGCTCGAGCCTTCGGCCGCCACCGCGCGCCTGCGCATCGCCGTGGTCGACCTCGGGACCGGGCTGCCCTCCTTCGGGGCCGGCTGGTTCGGCGTGCGGGCCCGGCACGGTGACGTCGAGGGCGAGTACGCGCTGTTCATGCCCATGAGCACCGAGCAGGCCACGATCGGCGGGCGCGAGACCTATGGCGAGCCAAAAAAGATCGCCCAGCTCGACCTCGACACCGACGGCGACGCGCTGACTGCCCAGGTGGCCAGGATGGGGTCGACGGTCGCCGAAGTGTCGGGCACGCTCGGGCCCGAGCAGCCGGGCTACGAGATCGACAAGATCGACTTCTACTTCAAGCTGCTTCCCGACCCGTCGGGCGACGGGATCGAGGTCGATCCCGCACTCGTCTACTGCCGCCGCCACGAGACGGCCCGGGTGGTGCGCCCGGTGACCGGCGAGTGCAAATTGCTCGACGCGCCGCTCGACCCGATCGCCGACTTCCCGATGGGCAAGATCCTGTCCTTCGAGTACGCCGAGATCGCGTCATCACAGGCGGGGGAGATCGTCGGACGGGTGCCGGCCGAGTGGCTGGTGCCCTTCATGCACCAGCGCTACGACGACCTGAGCGTACTGGGGGCGTCCCGATGAGCGACGTGCCGGCCACCGGGTCGGACCGCTACGTGGTCATCTCGGCCGACGGCCACGCCGGCCTGGCCTGCGAGGACTACCGCCCCTACCTCGAGGCCCGGTACCACCCGGCGTTCGAGGAGTACCTGGCCGAGCGGATGGCCCACCGGGAGGAGGCCCTGGCCTTCAACTACGACTACATCATGGGGTGGGAGAAAGGCAACGAAGAGGGCCTGAAAGGCGCGTTCGACCCCGTCATCCGTGACAAGGAGCTCGACGCCGACGGGGTGGCCGCCGACGTGCTCTTCGCCGACGCCGACGCGGTGACCGGCATGGCCTCGCCCCCGTTCGGGGCCGGCCTGTTCGCCGGGGCCATCGAGGACCCCGAGTTGGCCTTCGCCGGGGCCCACGCCCACAACCGGTTCCTGGCCGAGATGTGCTCCCACTCGCCCCACCGTCGGGGAGGGATCGCCCTGGTGCCCATCACCCACGACATCGGGAGGGCCGTCGAGGAGATCGGGTGGGTGGCGGCACAGCCGGGCATCCGGGGGATCATGATCCCGACCATGTGGCGGGCCCGTACTCCTTACAACGACGCGTCCTACGACCCGGTATGGGCGGCCTGCGCCGAGGCCGGGCTCCCGGTCCACACACATTCAGGCGAGGCCCCGATGGAGGAGTACGGCGAGCACACCGGCGTCTATCTGGCCGAGGTGGTGTGGTGGGCGGTACGGCCGGCGTGGCACCTCCTGTTCGGCGGGGCCTTCGAGCGCTTCCCCGACCTCAAGTTCGTGGTCACCGAGGCCGCCGCCTACTGGGCCCCGGACATGATGTGGAAGTGGGACCAATACATGGGGGGCGGGCACACCACCAAGAAGCTGGCCGCCATGCTCCAGGGCAAGATCTCCAAGCTGCCTTCGGACTACTTCGGCACCAACATCTTCATCGGGGCCTCCACCATGTCCCGCGAGGAGATCAGGCGCCGCTACGTCATTGGCACGGACGTGGTGATGTGGGGCACCGACTATCCCCATCCCGAGGGCACGTGGCCGCACACCCTGGCCAAGCTGCAGTCCGACTTCGCGCAGGTTCCGGTGGACGACACCGCCGACCTGCTCGGCCTGACCGCAGCCAAGGTCTACGGCTTCGACCTCGACGAACTCCGTCCCATCGCCCGCCAGATCGGCCCCTCCCCCGACCTGCTCGGCCAGGACCCCACCCTGCACAGTGACCCGGCGGCGAGGGCCGAGGCGCGGTGGTGGAAAGAGGAGTACGGGCTGCAGGCGCCGGGCTGACCCAGTCGCCCGGCGCTCACCAGGAGCGCAGCACCTGGTGGCGGTCGAAGGCGTTGCAGGTCGAGTCGGTCGGGTAGTCCTCGACGGCCAACGGCGTTGCCACCTCGGCCACCGTCGGACCGATTCGGTTCCCGACCGCCCGCAGGGCATCGAGGTCGAAGCCGTAGACGCGGGCCACGTTGTCCTCGAGCATCTGACGGGTCTCGACCGGGTCGCAGGTCCCGAAGGCGGCCCGCAGCGCGACGAGGCTGTACGGGTAGGAGCCCTCGGAGTGCGGGTAGTCCGAGCCCCACATGATCCGCTCGACGCCGACCTCGTGGCGGACGGCCGATTCGCTGGCCCGCAGGAAGCTGGCCCCGACCGAGAAGTTCCGGGCGAAGTACTCCGACGGCGTCATCGACATTCCCTTGGCGGCGGCGCCGAAGAAGGAGGCCTCGGCCGCTCCGCCCATGGTCATCCGCCCGTAGAACCAGTCGAGCGTCTCGAGACCTCGGGGCAGCCAACCAAGGCCCTGCTCGGTGAGGACGACGTGTAGGCCGGGATGGCGCTCGAGCACCCCGGCCAGGATGAGGTGCCACGCCGACCGGTGGGAGAACCACGGCAGTTCGACCAGCATGACGGCCCGGGCCACCTCGGACTCGCCGTAGTCGGGCAGTCCCCCCCCACCGTGGATGTTGACCACCATGCCGAGTTCCTCGCAGACCTCCCACAGCGGTTCGTAGTACGCCTCCCACAGGCCCGGCAGTCCCGAACCCGGGGCGACAGGGGGTAGGAGGACCCCGCCGGAGGGCCGGATGTTGGCGGCCGCCCACCGGACCTCGGCCACCGCGTCGTCCATGTCGTTGGCGAATACCTGCGCCACCCCGGCACGGCGGCCCGGCACTTTGGCGCAGAAGTCGGCCAGCCACCGGTTGTGGGCCTGGAGGCCGGCCCAGCGGCGGTCGTAGTCGGCGGGACCCGGAGGAAGTGCGAGCAGGCTGCCCTCCTCGAAAAAGGGCGGCACGGTATTGGGGAAGATGACCTCGGCGGCGATGCCGTCGGCCTCGTTCTCGGCCAGGCGCCGGTCCGAGTCCCAACTCCGGTATGCGGTGGGGGCCAACAGGTCGGCGAACGGGTTGACGTAGGAGGCGGCCCAGGCGTCGAACTCGTCGTGCCAGCTCGTAGCCAGGTAGGGCCGGTAGTCGGGGATGTCGCCGCCGGCGTGGGCGTCGGCCGAGATGACCGTGTAGCGCCGGTCGGGCGCGAGTTCGATCGTCATGGTGTCCCCCGTTGTCGTCGACTCGTGTACGGCGCGATCACGGTGTTAGTCACCCCATCCCTTCGAGGGCCGATGGCGGCAGCCAGCCCTTGGCAATGGCGTCGGCCCTGGCATGCAGCAGGCGGCCCGCGGCATCGAGGTTATGGCCGATGACGAACCTCCCGTCCTTCACCCCCTGGACTGCGAACCGGCCCAGTTCATCGAGATCGACAACGTCGGTCGGACGGCCGGCGGCGGCCAGGGTGGCCTTGAACTCGGCGAACGTGGTGCCCGGAGCCGGAGGCCGCGGCCGCACCCGGGCCAGCTCGGCCGGTCGGTTGCGCTGGGCTTCCCACAGCCCTGTCTCGAGCAGTCCGCCCGACGGGTAGAACACCGCGGCGGACAGGTTGGTCCCCTGGGCCAGGAACTGGTGGGCCAGGGCCTCGGTGAAGCAGCTGATGGCCGCCTTGGACGAGGCGTAGACCGAGGCGTATGGCACCGGCGCGATGCCACCGTCGCCCGACGACGTGGTCACCACCACGCCCGGCTCGCCCGAGGCCACCATGCGGGGGACGAAGGCCAGCACGCCGTTGGCTGTCCCGAACACGTTGACCCCGAAGCACCAGCGCCAGTCGTTGGGCTCCTGCTCCCACGGGTTACCGCCGCCCCCCGACGTGACGCCCGCGTTGTTCCACAGCACATGACAGGCACCGAGCTGGTCGTAGACGGTGTCAGCCAGCGCATCGACCGAGCTGGCGTCCGACACGTCGGTCACCACGCCCCGCACGTCCCCCCGTTCGGCCAGCTCGGCCACGGTGCGCTCGAGCACGGGTGCCTCGATGTCGGCGATCACCACCCTGGCACCTTCGTCGAGCAGGGCCCCGACGATCCCCCGGCCGATGCCGGCTGCGCCGCCCGTCACCACTGCCACCTTGCCCGACAGATCGTCCACGTCACTCCCCCCAGAGTCGTGCCGGGGCCCGTCCCGACCGCTGTCCGCTCATGCTGGCACACGGCCGGTCGCCCTGCCGGTGGCCGACGATCGACCTAACGTGTCCTCCCGACGGCGCAGCGCCACAGGGGGAGGACCGACGTGCACAATCCACTCGAGGTCGGCGGGGCCGACGACTACCCGGTGAAGGTGGGGAGCATGCTCCTCACCCTGGTCGACCCGAACCCGGGGTACGAAATGGCCTATAACCGCTGGTACGAACGCGACCACTTCTACGGGGGATGCATGGTCGGGCCGTGGCTGTTCGCCGGGAGCCGGTGGGTGGCCACCCGAACGTTGAAGGACCTGCGCTGGCCCGCCGACAGCACGGTCGCCGTACCCACCGACGCCGGCAGCTACATGGCCATCTACTGGGTGGAGCAGGGGCACCACCGCGAACACTTCGCCGAGTGGTCGATCAACCAGGTGCGCGATCTGTACGCCCACGGGCGCGGTCTTCCCGAGCGGACCCATGTCCACACCTCGACGTTCCACTACGTGGACACCGCTTACCGCGACGACGACCCCGTCCCGGTCGAGCTGGCACTCGACCGGGGCTACGAGGGTCTCGTCGTCCTCTGGTGGGACGCAGCATCGGAAACGGGTCGGGACCTGCACGGCACCCTGGCCGGCTCCTACCTCGACGGACTGTTCGACGGCTCAACCATCGAGATGGCCGCGTCGTGGGTGCCCTCGGTGCCCGACGCCGGAGACCAGGGCGCGCCGATGGACCTCGGGTCCCCTCCCGGGGGGACCGACCGGATGGTCCAGCTGCTATTCGTCGACGGGGACCCGGCCGGTGCGGTCGACCGGGTCCGGGCCTACACCGACGCCGTCGAGGCGGCCGGCGTCGCTACGCTGCGCCTGGCGGCCCCGTTCCGACGGACCATTCCGGGCACCGACCGGTTCGTCGACGAGCTCTGATCCGCCACGGGACCGTCTGTGCGGCACGCACCGGCAACACCCCCTGCCGCCGAACCACCGCCAAACCGCCGCCCGACACTCCGTCCTGATCGTCGCGTCACCGTGTCGATGGCGGTCTCCCCAGGTCAGGCCCGGAGCAACCCCGGGTGCATTTGTCGCTCGGTTCGCTTCAGATATCCAGATCTCGGTCCGATAGCACCCGGGTGAACGTGTCTGCCCCCGCATTCCGACGCAGATCGCCCTACCGCGAGGAGCGCATGCCACGGGTCGTGGTCGTCGCCTACGTCGTGGCCGGGATGTGCCTGGCCACGTACGCCGCCACCCTCATGTTCCGTGGGAGCGGCCAGTTCTGGCCATGGTTCGACAACTGGAGCGTGGACGCCTTCGAGTTGACCGTGGCGTTGATGTGCCTGTCCCGGTTCCTGGTGAAGCGACCCGGTCGCTCCGTGGGCGTGGCCTTCGGGCTGGGCCTCCTGGCCTGGGCCATCGGCGACACCATCTTCACGCTCGAGTCCCAACGTGGGGCAGCACCCCCCACCCCGTCGCTGGCCGACGCCTTCTACC
This sequence comes from Acidimicrobiales bacterium, assembly GCA_036513075.1. GTDB lineage: Bacteria > Actinomycetota > Acidimicrobiia > Acidimicrobiales > RAAP-2 > Bog-756. The sequence goes on along the minus strand of DATBZS010000035.1, from coordinate 37,570 downwards.
TGGTCATGTACCCGCTCGCCTACCTGGCCATCATGCTCATCATGCGCGGCGAGATACGGTCCTTCAAAACCAGCAGCTGGCTCGACGGAGCCGTCGCCGGGCTGGGGGCAGCGGCCATCTGCTCCGCCTTCGTCTTCGACACCATCGTCAACTCGGTCAGTGGATCGCCGGCCGCGGTAGCCGTAAACCTCGCCTACCCCATCGGCGACCTCGTCCTGCTCGCCTTCGCCGTCGGCGCACTGGTCATCGTGCCCGGATGGCCGACCCGGCTGATCACCCTGGTCGCTGGGTGTCTGGTGCTGGCCATCGGGGACACCGTCTACCTGTTCCAGAACGCCGCCGGCACCTACCAGTCGGGCACCATCCTCGACGCCAGTTGGATGGCAGCGCTGTTCCTGCTGTCGCTCAGCGTCTGGCAGCCGATCGGCGCCCGACAGACCGACGACCGTTCCCAGGCCCCCGGGTTCATCCTCCCGGCGGTGGCAGCTGTCGCCGCCGTCGTGATCATCTTCACGGGCAACTGGAGGCACATTGGCCCCGTGGCCCTGGGACTCACCGTCGCCACCCTGGTGCTGGTCGGCGTGCGGGCCGGGCTGTCCCGTCGGGAGCTCACCGCCCTCACCCGGGCCAACCACCACCATGCCGTCACCGACGAGCTGACCGGCCTGGGCAACCGTCGCCTCCTGACTCGACAGCTCGAGGCCATCTTCGACACCACCAACGACCCCTGGGGGCCCGACGAGGCCCTGGCCTTGCTCATGATCGACCTCGACCACTTCAAGGAGATCAACGACTCCTTCGGGCACCCCACCGGAGACGGCCTCCTCCGACTCATCGGGCCGCTGCTCTCCAGCGTCACCCGGTCCAGCGACGTGGTGGTGCGTCTTGGCGGCGACGAGTTCGCCGTCCTGTTGACCGGGGCCGACGTCGAGTTCGCCATGTCGATCGCCGACCGGATCACCACCGCGTTCGAGCCTCCGTTCGACGTGGCAGGCTCCAGCCTGCACGTAGGGGCCAGCATCGGCATCGCGCTCGCCCCCCAGCACGCCACCAACGCCACCGAGCTGATGCGGTGCGCAGACGTGGCCATGTACCGGGCCAAGGCGGCCCACGGCGCCTACGACATCTACGAGTCGGCCCTCGACGACGGGGCCGATCGGCTGAACCTGATGGAGGACCTTCGCAACGCGATCGCCGACCAGGCGCTCATCGTCTACTACCAGCCGCAGATCGACCTCCGGTCGGGCGGAATCAAGACGCTCGAGGCGCTCCTTCGGTGGTCCCATCCCACCCTGGGCTTCATCCCGCCGGACCAGTTCATCCCGTTGGCCGAGGAGAGCGGCCTCATGTTCTCGCTCACCAGCTTCGTACTCGAATCGGCGGTCGCCCAGTGTGCCCAGTGGCGTCGTGACGGCCACCCGGTGTCGGTGGCGGTCAACCTCTCCACGACCAACCTGCTCGACAGCGCGTTGCCCGATCAGGTCCATGCCGTGCTGGACCGAAACGGACTCGGCACCGATGCACTGGTGCTCGAGATCACCGAGAGTACGGTCATGGCCGACCTGGCGCGCTGCAAGGAGATCATCCAGACCCTGTCCGATTCCGGACTGATCGTCTCGATCGACGACTTCGGCACCGGCTTCTCGTCACTGGCCTACTTGAGCGACCTGGCCGTCGGCGAGCTGAAGATCGACCGCATGTTCACGGGCCGCCTCAGCATTGACGGCATCGACGGCCGCAACGAGGCGATCATCCGGTCGTCGATCGACCTCGGGCACTCACTCGGCCTGCGGGTCGTGGCCGAAGGTGTCGAGCGGTCCGACCACTTCGGCTTCCTGGCCTCCGCCGGATGCGACGTGGCCCAGGGCTACGCCATCAGTTTCCCCGAGCCGCCCGAAGCCCTGGATTTCGCGGCCATCGACGACCGTGCCGCACCGATGATGCCAGCCGCCAGCCGCCAGCCGCCTTCCCGGCTAGCTGGTCGATTCCCGGTAGGTCACCGCTCTACCGGGCCGGTACCCACGGATCACCGGGGTGGAGCCCGACGAGGGAGCGAGCGTCCCGTTGTGTCGGGTCAGGTGCCGTGGGAGTAGGCGGCACCCTCGGCACGGGCCACGTGCACCAGGTCTCCCAAGGCGATGTTCACGTCCACCAGATGGAGCCCCCAGGTCGGTCCGAGCGTCTGGCCGATCACCTGGCGGGTGTCCCCCGGGGTGATCGGTGCACTGACCTGTAGCCAGGTGGCACCGGCCTCCGACATGCATTGGCCGGTGTAGAGCTGGGGTTCGGTCACCCACGGCGTGGCCAGGTTCAACGGTGCCTGGCCGCCCGGTCCACCGATCTCGGTCACCTGGACACTGGTCGGGATGTAGGGAGTGAGCGGGGCGGCGGCCGTCCCCGACAGGTCGGCCGGATTGGTGCAGAGAACCTGGAGGCCCGCCATGGACGAGTTGCCGGAGAGACTCGACACGCCCTGACCCGGTCGCCCGAACAGTGAGTCGACGGGTGGCATCTCGTCGAAACTCGAGTAGGCGAGCACGCAACCCACCTGTGTGTCGGAGGTGCATGCCGGAATGTGCTGGAAGCTGCCACCCACCGTGCGGCCGACCGGCACCGTTACGTTCCCGCCGAAGAGCATCGCCGATACCAGCAGCTTGCGCTGGGCCGGGACCACGTCGATCTGGCGCCGGAGCAGTCCGATGAGCATGCTCGCCCCCTGGGAGTGGCCGATAATGATGACCCCCCGGCCGTGGTTGTCGTGGGCCAGGTAGTCCTGCCACGCCGCCTGCACTCCGGCATAGGCGGTGACAGCTGCGGCGGCCGTCCTGGCGCCGGCGAACAGGCCGAGCAACGTGATCTGCGGGTACATCGGGGCGTAGACCTTGCACACTTGGGAGAAGCGGGACGCCTGGGCACGCGCCACTGACGTCTCCGCCGGATCGATGTGGAGGTTGGCCGTGACCCCCGGCTGGGTGCTGACCGTCGGGTAGACGTAGAAGCAGTCGATCGGCGGATCAGCAGCCACCGACGCCTTCTGCACCGTCGTCGGCCCGGACGCCGGCAGGACGGTCGACGTGAGGTCGGACGTGCACGGATCGTCGGTGATGCCGGGCCTGCACAGCCACTCGATGCCGGAGGCGTCGGTCTTCGAAGTCACCGCGCCATTGGACACTGCGGCCCGCACGGCCGCATCGGAGCCGGTAGTCGAGGTCGAGGTCGTGGTCGTAGCCGATCCCGACGACCCGCAGGCCGCAGTCAACGTAACCAGTCCCACGAGTGCGACCAACGCCAGCGGTCGGACGCTGGTGCGGACGGTCAGTGACGATCGCATCTTGCGAGCGTAGGACGGTCACGGTGGCTCGCTGCGGTCCCCGGTGGCTTGACGGCGGCGTCGGCTAGCCTTAATCTACAACCAGATGGTTGTAGATCTGATGGAGCAGCCGACGGACGAGGAGCGGGCCGATCTGGTCTTCAACGCGCTGGCCGACCGGACCCGACGGGACATCCTCCGCCGCTCCATGGACGGCGAGCTGTCGGTGTCGGCCCTGGCCCGCTCCTACGCCATGAGCTTTGCCGCCGTGCAGAAGCACGTGGCCGTCCTCGACCGGGCCGGCCTCGTCACCAAGCACCGTCACGGCCGCGAGCAGCTGGTCCGGACCGATATGGCCACCGTGCACGCCGCGCAGCGCATGCTTGACGGGTTCGAGGCTGTGTGGCGGGCCCGGATCGACCGTTTCACCGATGTCCTCACCCCAACCCACCAAGGAGGAGCCCCATGACCGTCACAGCCGTCAACAAGGATGCCGAGCATCTCACCATGTCCATCATCACCGAGCTGGACGCCCCGGTGGAGAGGGCATGGGAACTCTGGTCTGACCCTCGTCAGCTCGAGCGCTGGTGGGGACCGCCCACCTACCCGGCCACCTTCGTGGACCACGACCTGACCCCCGGCGGTCGGTGCACGTACTTCATGACCGGCCCGGACGGCGACCAGCCCCACGGGTGGTGGCGGATCCTGTCCGTCGACGCCCCGCACCGGCTGGAGTTCGAGGATGGCTTTGCCGACGACCTCGGCACGGGGTCCGCCGACATGCCGGTCATGATCATGCGACTCGAACTGGCCGAGCGTGTCGGGGACGGCAGCACCATGACCGTCGGGATCACGTTCGCCACCATCGAGGACATGGAGCGAATCCTCACCATGGGGATGGAGGAAGGCTTCACGCAGGCCCTCAACCAGATCGAGGCCATCCTGGCCGGCTGACACGACCGCACCACCCGTTGGGTGACACCGCCACCTCGGGGAGGTGCGATGCTGATGTCGTGGCGACGACCGGCCTCGGGACACGATGCGGATGAGCGAGACCGACCGGCTCGAGGCCTTCAGCGACGGCGTCATGGCCGTGATCATCACCATCATGGCCTTCAGCATTCCGACGCCCGCAGGCAGTTCTGCCGGCGATCTGCGCGACCTGATTCCCCACCTGCTCGTCTACGTGCTGAGCTTCGTGATGGTCGGGATCTACTGGAACAACCACCATCACCTGTTGCGGGCCACCGAACGGATGAACGGTGCGGTCATGTGGGCCAACCTGTTCCTGCTGTTCTGGTTGTCGCTCACCCCGATCGTGACGAGTTGGGTCGGTCGTTTCCCCCGTCATGCTCTGCCGGCCGCGGCCTACGGGCTGATCGCGCTCGGCGCGGCCGTCGCCTACTCGATACTGGTCCGCATGATCATCCGGGTGAACGGTTCCGACTCGACCGTCGGCCGCTCCATCGGCAGTGACGCCAAGGGTTACCTCTCCCTCCTGTTCTATGCCGTGGGAATTGCCCTGGCCTTCGTCTCGCCGTGGCTGGCGTACGCCTTGTACGCCGGGGTGGCCGTCATGTGGTTCATCCCCGACCGTCGTCTCACCACCGCCACCGATCCCTCGTGACCGGGCCGCGTCCGACCGGCACAGGGTCCCGTCCACCGACACAGTGAGGTCCGTTCCATGAGTCAGAGCATCATCCTCGTCACCGGTGCTTCGTCCGGGATCGGCCACACGTGCGCCGAGCGCCTGACCGCCCGGGGCTTCCAGGTCGTGGGGGCCAGCCGGCGTGTGACGCCCGATGCGTCCTGGCCACAGATCATCATGGACGTCCATGACGACGCGTCGGTGACGGGCGGTGTCGAACAGGTGGTCCGCGACCACGGTGGCATCGACGGCGTGGTCACCTGCGCGGGCTGGGGGCTGGCCGGGCCGGTCGAACAAACGCCGATTGCCGACGCCAGGAACCAGATGGAGACCAACTTCTTCGGCACCGTGCGGGTGGTCACGGCGGCCCTCCCGTCGCTCCGGGAACGGGGCGGCCGGGTGGTCCTGATGAGCTCGATCGGAGGTGTCATCGGCCTGCCGTTCCAGGCCTACTACTCGGCCAGCAAGTTCGCCCTCGAGGGATGGGCTGAGGCGTTGGCATGGGAGGTCAGGCCCTTCGGCGTCGCGGTGACCCTGGTCGAGCCGGGCAACTTCCGGACCGGGTTCACCGATAGCCGCCGAACCGTCGAGGCCGCCGGGGACGACCCGTACGCGGCGGCGGCGGCCAGAGCCATCGGCAAGATGGAGGAGGACGAACGGGGCGGCGCAGACCCGAAGGCGGTGGCCAAGGTGGTGGAAAAGGTACTGACGACCGGCCGTCCGCCCCGGCGCCTGTCGGTCGGACCGGCCGGCGAACGGGTCGGCGTGGTGGCCAAGCGCCTTCTGCCCAACCGGTTGTTCGAGGCCGCCTCCGCGTCGAGTCTCGGCGTCTAGCCTGCCGCCATGTCCGGATCCCCCGAACCCTCCTCGCCCATGGGCGAGAGCAACGCAACCGGCCCCCCGGGCTCACCCCGCCGCTTCCCCCAGGCGCGGTTCACCGCTCCTCCCGGATCCTGCGAACTCCTCCTGGTCCGCCACGGCCAATCCGAGGACGCGGTCGAGGGCGCTCCGTTCATCCGGTTCGAGGGCCACGCCGACCCCCCGTTGTCGCCCCTCGGCCATGTCCAGGCCGAGCTGCTGTGTGGACGCCTGGCTGCCGAGCACGTCGACGCCGTGTATGTCACCTCCCTACGGCGGACGGCCGAGACGGCGGCACCCCTGGCCGCTTTGCTAGGTGTCGAACCCGTAGTCGAACACGACCTCCGGGAGATCTACCTGGGCGAATGGGAAGGGTGGGTGTTCGAACAGAAGTTCGTCGACCGCGACCCGGTGGCGCTGCAGATGGTCCGCGAGCAGCGCTGGGACCTGGCCCCGGGAAGCGAGCCGGTCGGTGACTTCGCCCGTCGGGTGCGGGCCGGCATCGAGCGGATCGCCACGAGGCACCCCGACCAGCGGGTCGTGGTCGTGGCCCACGGGGGCACCATCGGCGAGGTGCTGGCCCAGGCCGCGAGTGCCGAACCTTGGGCCTTCGTGGGCGCCGACAACGCGTCGCTGTCCCATGTGGTGGTGACCGCCAAGCGCTGGGTGGTCCGTCGGTTCAACGACACCACCCACCTCGACCCCCGACTGACCGTCCAGGCCGCCGCTCTGCTCTGAGCGCGACGGAAGCTCGACCCAATCGGGACTGATCTGGTCGCACAGGTCGACGCGTCGCGCCGACCGGTCCGGTCAGTCAGCCCCGTAGAACGGCGCGCCGTAGGAGAAGATCCCGCCATCGGCACCAACTAGCCAGTACCCGCCGTTGGCCAGGTCGGGAGCCATGCCGGTGACGGGCGCCACCAACGAGAGTGAGCCGGCCGAGCCGTGAAAGGCGAAGTCGCCGAATGTGAACATCCCGCCGTCACTGGCCACGAATCCGTAGCCCTGGCCGTTGGCCGTGACTGCCATTCCGTTGATCGGCCGATTGAGCGGGACCGAGCCCATCGATCCGAGGAACGGGGCCCCGAACGCAAAGATGCCGCCATCGGTGGCCACCAGCCAGTAGCCGCCGGTCGCCGGGTCGCCGGACAACCCGACCACGGGCTGGTTGAGCGGCCGGCCGCCCATCGAGCCGTAGAAACCGGCGTCGCCGAAGGCGAAGATGCCGCCGTCACTGGCCACCAGCCAGTAGCCCCGGCCATCGGCGGTCGGGGCCAGGTCGACGACCGGCGCGTTCAGGTGCTGGCCGCCCATAGAGCCATAGAAGCCGGCGTCGCCGAAGGCGAACGTGCCCCCGTCAGCCGCCACCAGCCAGTAGCCCTTCCCGTCGGATGTGGCCACGATATGGCTGATCGGGGCGTTGAGGGGCTGTCCGGCCATCGATCCATAGGAAACGGCGGCCCCGTGGGGGCGGACGACCCCGGTCGAGTCGACCAGCCAGTATCCGTTGCCACCCGGCAATGACGCCACGCCGGCGAACTCGACCGGCGGCGGGCCGGTCGCCTGGTCGACAGGGGCGACGAACAGCTGGCGGATCGCGCCGGCGGTGCCGGTACAGGAGGTGCACGGCTCGTTCCAACCGGCGTAGGCCAGCCACCCGTTACCCCAGGGGTCCTGGACCAGGGTGCCCCCGCCCGGGCCGAAACCGGCACCGGACGTGGTGAGGAACGGGCCGGGCGGATTGGCGCACGGGCCGAGCGGTCCTGCGCAGTCGGCCAACTGCTCGTTGTAGGAGCTGTCTTCGAAGTTCCCGCCCGAGAACAGGAGGTGGTAGCCACCGTCGGCGAACACCAGCTGCGGGTTATCGGTGGTCTTCTCGGCCACCGTGACCGTCAAGAGGAGGGTCGGGCTCCCGGTAAAGCCGGTGCCATCCTGGTCGAGCTGGACACCCCAGATCTGGGAGGGTGCGCCGCTGGTGCCGTCGTTGGTCTTCCACACCAGGTAGCCGGCACCGGTGGTCGGGTCGACGAATGGGCTCGGGTCGAGCACCCCACCTGGCGGGCACCACGGCGAGTCGGCCGACGTGTCGGTGAACTGTGGGTCCGTCGGGGTGATGGTGGTGGCCGTCGCCACTGCCAGGCACGAGAAGCCCGTGTCGACCCCGTGGCCGGCCCGCGACGCGTCGTACCACATCACCCAGTGACCGCCCAGGTAGGCGACGCCGGGCGAGGTCTCAGTTCCGACTTGCTGCCACCCCGGCGGATTGGCCAACGCGGTCGAGCCGTAGCCCCCGGTGTACGGGTGCCATCCACTGCGCACGTCGCCCGACTGGTCGATCAGTACCTGGAGGTTATTGCCCAGCGTCGTCCCGGTCGTGAACGCGTAGTACGTACCATCGGCGTAGACCACGTCGGGATCGGGCGCGTCACCCGAGTAAGCGGGGCCGGAAGCGGGGGCGGCCGTCAGGTGTGGGTACGACACAGCTCCCGACGCCAACCCTGATGCCAACGGCACACCGATGGCCACGGCACCGACCCCCGCCAACAAGGCCACCGCCAGCCGATAGCCACGCGTCCAGCGTCCAACGCCGTTCGCCGTGGATCCGATCCCTCCGCTAGTACCGATCCCTTCGCTCATGGTCCGACCCAGACGGACTTGAGGTTGCAGAACTCCCTGATGCCGTGAGAGGAGAGCTCGCGGCCGTAGCCCGAGGTCTTGACCCCCCCGAACGGCAGCTCACTGAACGACGTGGTGTTTCCGTTGATGAAGACCATGCCGGCCTCGAGGTCGGTGACGAATCGTTCCTGGTCGGCCGGGTCCCGCGTCCAGGCGTTGGCGCCCAGGCCGAACTCGGTGGCGTTGGCCAGCTCGATGGCCTCGTCGATGTCAGACACCCGGTAGAGGGTGGCGACCGGCCCGAAGGCCTCCTCGTTGTGGATGCGCATCTCGCTCGTGATATCGGTGAGGACGGTTGGTGGGTAGTAGTAGCCGGGGCCGTCGGGGACCACACCGCCGCACAGGACCGTGGCTCCCTTGGCCACCGCGTCCTCGACCAGGTCGACCATGTCCTGGCGCTGCTGTGCGCTGGCCAGTGGTCCGATGTCGGTCGACGCGTCCATCGGATCGCCCACCTGCTGCGCCGACATCTCCTCGACGAATCGGCGCTCGAACTCGTCGGCCACGTCGACGTGGGCGATGAAGCGCTTGGCGGCGATGCAGGACTGTCCGTTGTTGAGGCAGCGGGCGAATGTGGCGACCTGCGCGGCCCGGACGAGATCGGCCGAGGGCATGACCACGAATGGATCGCTGCCGCCGAGCTCCAGGACCGACTTCTTCACGACGTCACCGGCGATGGAGGCGACCGACGACCCGGCGGGACCGGACCCGGTGAGGGTGACGGCGACCACGCGGTCGTCGCGGATGACGGCCTCGACCCGTGAGGCGCTGATGAGCAAGGTCTGGAAGGCGCCCGCCGGGAACCCCGCCCGGTCGAACAGCTGCTGCATGAAGATGGCGGTCTGCGGGACGTTCGAAGCGTGCTTGAGCAGGCCCACGTTGCCGGCCATCAGGGCCGGGGCGGCGAACCGCATGGCCTGCCACAGGGGGAAGTTCCAGGGCATCACGGCCAGCACGGGACCGAGGGGCTGCCATCGGGCATAAGCGCTATCGGCGCCGACGGCGCCGGCGTCGGCTGGCTCGTCGACGAGGAAGGACTCGGCGTGTTCGGCGAAGTACCGGCAGGCTTTGGCGCACTTGAGCGCTTCCGCCTTGGCCGCGGCCAGGGTCTTGCCCATCTCCGTGGTCATCATGGCGGCGATGTGGTCGACCTCGTCCTCGAGGATCCCGGCGGCCCGCACCATCCAGGCACCACGCTCGGCGAAGGAGGTTCTCCGGTAGGTGCGGAAGGTGGCGGCTGCCCGGGCCAGGATGCGCTCGACCTCCTCATCGGAGATCTCCTCGAAGGTCCGCTCGGTCGTGCCGGTAGCGGGGTTGATGGTGGCGATGGCCATGATTCACCTCAGGTACGTAAAGCCGATGTGTTCTCTCTCCAGCGTCGCACGCCGGATGGTCGGTGCGCGTCGGCGTGCCTGGCGAGTGCCTGGACGTCCGGCCGACGGCCGGGACTACGACGGCGGGGTGCGAAGTTTGAACATGGCGCCCGACGGGTCGGTGACGGTGGCCATCCGTCCATAGGGGGTGTCCGTCGGCCCGTCCACCACGGCGCCGCCCAGCACCTTCACCCGGTCGGCCGTGGCGTCGACGTCGTCGACCTGCCAGTACACCGACCAGTGGGCGGGCACGCCCTCGGGCAGGAACGCCGAGGCGTCCATCACCCCAGCCCGCTGGTCGTCGGTATCCGCGTCGCGCAATGTCGCGTACCGGAACTCGTCCGTGTCCCCTTCGATCTCTGTCTTCCAGTGGAAGACGGAACGGTAGAACTCGAGGGCGCCGGCGAAGTCACGGGTGAACAGTTCGAACCAACCGGGGCACCGTGCTCGTCGACGGTGGCGAACCCCGGGAACGTCTCGGGCTGCCATGCGCCGAGCTGGGCACCGGTCGGGTCGACGAACACCATGTTCTGCCCCAGGTCGGCCACGGCCATCGGAGGTGCGACCACCTCTGCCCCGCTGGCTTCCAGGGCGGCGGCCTCCCCGGCGATGTCGTCGGTGGACAGGTAGATCTTCCAGGTGTCATTGGCCGGCATCTGCGGACCCATATCGCCCATCCCGCCGGCGATGGGCTGGCCATTGCGGTGGAACATGAAGTAGCCGCCGAACTCCTCGCTCGGCTCCATGGCCTCCCATCCGAAGAGTTGGGCGTAGAAGGCGCGACTACCTTCGACGTCCGAGGTCCACAGGTCGACCCAGCACGGGGCCCCTACAGGAAAACGATCGGTACCGGGCATGGGCCCTCCTCGTGTCGTCGTGGATCCCACCTGTCGGCTCCGATGGTAGCCACCCGATCGTCGGAGTACCCGGGTCGGACCAACGATGGCCGGATGAGGTGCGGGCCTATTCCGGGGGGCCGGCCGGCCGGCTCCATCCACACCGACGCGGCGGGGGCATTGCCGTGAACATCGCAATGTTCGACCTGTTCAAGGTGGGGATCGGCACCTCCAGCTCCCACACCACGGGCCCCACGCGGGCGGCCGGCCAGTTCGACGAGTGCTGAGGGCCGGGGCGCAGAGACCGCGCTCTCGACAGTCGCACTGCCACTTCCCCCACCGGAGGATTAGCGTTGCCCGGAACGCCCCACCGGGCGACCGACACCCGAGGGGAGCACCCGCGTGACCGACACGCTCCATGAAACGAACGACACCGACGAGCTGCTCGACGAGCTGCGCAGCTGGCTGGCCGGGAATTGGGACCCCGACCTCACGGTGGCCGAGTGGTGGGAACGCCTCGGCACCGCGGGGTGGGCCGCCCCCACACTGCCCGAGGGCTCGTACGGGCGGGGCGCGGCCCGGGCCGTCGGTGTCCAGATCACGAACGAGATCGCCACCTTCGGCGCGGTCGGCGCGCCCTACGGTCTCGGACTGCTGCTCGCCGCGCCGACGATCGCCGACCACGGGACCCGCGAGCAGATCGACACTCTTGTCCGCGACATCGTCACAGGGCAGGCAGCGTGGTGCCAGCTGTTCAGCGAGCCGGGTGCCGGCTCCGACCTGGCCGGTCTGACCGCGAAGGCCGAACTCGACGGTGACGAGTGGATCATCAACGGTCAAAAAGTGTGGACCTCCCTCGGCCAGACCGCCGACTTCGGGATGCTGATCGCCCGGACCTCGCCCGAGGCGCCCAAGCACCAGGGCATCTCCTACTTCGCCATTGACATGCACCAACCCGGTGTGGAGGTGCGCCCATTACGCGAGATGACCGGGCACGCCATGTTCAACGAGACGTTCCTGACCGATGCGCGCGTACCCAAGGACCAGCTCATCGGGGGGCTCAGCCAGGGTTGGGCGGTGGCCAATACCACCCTGGGCTACGAGCGGGCGGGACTCGGCACCGGCGGCGGCAGCCGGGGCACGATCATCATGCCAGGCACCGTCGCCGGCAATCTGGCCAAGCGGGTCGGCGACTTCGCACCGAAGTCGGACAGCCGCCCGAAGAAACCGATGGAATCGGGCGGAGACCGTCTGGCCCGGCGTGACGATCTGCTGACCGGTCTCGCCCGCGGGAACGGGACGATCACCGACCCCCTCATCCGGCAGGATCTGGTCCGTCTCTACACATTGAACGAGCTCGGCCGTCTGAACTCGGAGCGCCTCAAGGCCACCCGTGCAGCCGGGGGGGACATCCCGGGAATGGCCAACATCTCGAAGCTGTCGATGAGCGCCGTCATGCGCCTCACTCGCGACCTCGGCCTCCGCATCGTGGGAGCTCAGGGCATGCTGCATGCCTACGACGCCCGGGACCAGGCCACCCTCAACGAAGCGACCGGCAACCCGTTCCTTCCCGGTGTGACCGGCTCCGCCCTCTACGCCCAGGCGCCGTCGATCTACGGCGGGACCGACCAGGTGCAGCGGAACATCATCGGCGAGCGGGTCCTCGGGTTGCCGAAGGAACCAGGCAACGACAAGGACCTGCCCTTCTCGCAGTTGCTGAAGAACGGCTGACCACCGGGGTCGCAGGACTCAGCCCGAGCACCGTCCGTCGAATCGCTCGGCGCAGTCGGTCCCGCAGAACCAGACGTCGACTCCGTCCCGGGACCGGTGGGCAGCGCCTGTCGCCGGATCGACGGCCATCCCGCACACCGGGTCGACGACCAACGTGGCCAGCGCGCGTCTCTGCCCCATCGCCCCGTCCGCCGGCATGCCCGCGGTCACCTCGCCCGTCCCTTCAGGCACCGCCCGACCCCGGTCGTAGCGCCCGGGATCGGACTCGAAGCGGTCGCGGCACCGGTCGGCACAGAAATAGAACGTCGTCCCGTCGCGGACCAGTCGGGCCGGGGCGTGCTCCGTGCGGACCTGCATGCCGCACACCGGGTCGATGGCGTAGCCGTCGCCTCCGCCGAAGCGCGCCTTGTTCCGGGCCAACCACCACACGACGCCGGCGACCGCCAGGAAGACGAGGTTGAGATAGGTCGTGTAATTCCATCCGACATGGGCCGGTTCGGTGGCCACCGCCCGGTTCACCGGGACCTCACCGAAGGCCCGGAAGGTCAACTCGGTGACAAGTCCGGCGACCACCATCAGCACGTAGAACAGCCCTACCAGCCGGACGGTGAGCTTCCAGCCGTAGAACTTCCGGTAGATGAAGATCAGGGGCATGGCGATCAGGTCGGCGAAGATGAAGGCGATCACTCCGCCGAAGCTGATCCCCCCGCCCCACAGGGTGGCGGCCAGGGGGACATTGCCGATCGAGCACACGCAGCTGAGGACGGCGATGATGGGGCCGACCAGGGCATTCTCGAGCGTGGTCCAGAACCCGTGCCCCTGGAGGAAGAGAGCGTTCCAGACGTGGGTCGGGACGAGAACAGCCACTAGGCCGGCCACCGCGTACCCGACGACAAGTTCCCTGCGCAGCATGGTCACGTCGGCCACCGCGTAGCTCGAGGCGTCCGACCAGGCGGCCGGCGACCGCAGCTTTGTGCCCCAGGGCTCGCCTTCGAGTTGCTCCTGGCGGAACGCGGACACGCCGGCCATCGCCTCGTGGTCGTGTCCGCCGTGGGCGTCACCGACCAGGCGCTTGCGGACCGCGGCCAACAGGGCCGACGTGAAGACCAGCCCCCCGGTCAAGGCCAGCAGGATGATCATGATGGGTCCACCCACGAACTCGGCGACGGCGAACTGCCAGCCAAGGAGGACCAGTATGACAATGCCCAACTCCACGACCAGGTTGGTCGAGGCGATCATGAAGGCCATCGAACTGACGAAGTCGGCACCTTTGGCGACCAGCGACTTCGCCATTGCGGAGGCGGCATAGGAGCACGACGACGACACCATGCCGTAGCCCGACGCTCGGGCCACCGATGCCGGGCGGTGGTCACCTAGCTTGGCTCGCATCTGATCCTTGGAGACGAAGGCCTGGACGACACCCGAGAGGGTGAAGCCGAGCACCAGCGCCCACAGCGTCTCCCAGAACATGGAGAGGCCCTCGCGGAGGCCCCGGACCACATCGACCAGGACGGCCACTGTCGCAACCATCGGAATTACGACCTCACCAGTCGGGCGATGGCGGCGGACGCCTCCGCCAGTTTGGCGTCCTTCTCCTCACCGCCGGTCTCGACGGCGTTGGCCACGCAGTTGGCCAGATGGTCGTCGACCAATGCGAGGGCCACGCCCTGGATGGCGCGGGTGACGGCCGAGATCTGGTCGAGGACGTCGATGCAGTACCGGTCGTCCTCGACCATCCCCGCGATCCCACGGACCTGCCCTTCGATCCGCCGCAACCGCTTGAGGACGGCGTCCTTGTGCGCTTCGTAACCCGGCGTGTCCATCGTGCCTACCTCCGCGTGCCGATCTATACCCCCCTAGGGTATCAGCCCACCTCTTGCTGTCATCCGGTGGGACCAGAACGGCGGCGGCCGGTTCCCTGCGGGCGGTCATCGAGCTTGGCCGCCAATCGGGCGGGGGCCACCGTCCGGAACGCCTCCTCGCACTGGACGGCCACCTCGTCCCGGTCGACGTCGCCGTCGAGTCGCATGCCCAGCCAGCCGCGGGACCCGACGTAGGGCGGCCGGAAGTATCGGCCGGGATCGGCAGCGATGAAGCTCTCCTGGGCGCCGCGAGGTGCCGCACACCACAGGTGGGGGAACTGGTGCTCGTGGTGATCGTCGGCCCACAGCATCACGAACTGCTTGCCGGCGAAGAACGCCGGCGCGCCGTGGCTGAGACGCTCGGTGGCCCCGGGGAGGGCCAGACAGATCTCCCGCACCACCTGCTCGATCGACTCGGATCCGGTCACCTCGCGACTCTCGCACAGGGACCCTGCTGCGTCACCCTCCCTCGTTGGTCGTCAGACGGACATACCGATAGAGGCGGAACGTTCCCACGGATCGGGGTTCGCGCACAGGGTCGGACCGGCCGTGGACCGGTGTGAGTGGTACCTGGCCGGGCGGCCGTCCATCGGGACGACGCGCCCACTGCCCTCGCCATGCACGTGGTGCCGGAGCGGGCCACCGACACCGGACCCGACGCCACCGGTTTCTGGTCGTCGGTTCCGTCCCTATCCTTAGATCTGTGCCCGGTCCCTACGACCAGAGCCAGGACGACCTGGCCGCCCTCCTCGGTGACGAACCCGCCTTCCGCACCCGCCAGGTGTGGGACGGCCTCTACCGGCGGGTACTGCGCCCCGGTGAGATGACCGACCTGCCCGTCGGTCTGCGCCAGACGCTTGACGATGCCTTGCCGCCGGCACTCTCGCTTCTCGACCAGCGGTCGTCCGATGCGGACCAGACGACCAAGTGGTCGTTCTCCCTCCACGACGGCTCGGTCATCGAGACGGTGCTGATGCACTATCCCGACCGATCGACGGTCTGCGTGTCGAGCCAGGCCGGCTGTGCCATGGCATGCAGCTTCTGTGCCACCGGTCAGTCCGGCTTCCGGCGTCACCTGACGTCGGGGGAGATCCTCGAGCAGGTGGCGGCCGCGGTGCGGGCGGCCCGGCCCCGTCGCCTTTCCAACATCGTCTTCATGGGGATGGGCGAGCCCCTGGCCAACTTCGACAACCTGTGGCCGGCCATCGAGCGCATCCACGACGACTTCGGGCTGGGGGCGCGCTCCATGACCGTGTCGACGGTGGGGATCATCCCGGGCATCCGGCGACTGACCGCCGCACCACTGCCGGTCGGGCTGGCCGTGTCGCTCCACGCCGCCACCGAAGAACTCCGCAACGAGCTCGTCCCGATCAACAAGCGGTACCCGATACCGGCGTTGATGGAGGCGTGCGCCGACTACCGCCAGGAGACGGGGCGGCGCGTGTCGTTCGAGTGGGCGATGATCGACGGAGTCAACGACGGCGACGACCAGGCCGCCCACCTCGCCCGGCTGGCCACCTCGGTGCGGGCCCACGTCAACCTCATTCCGCTTAACCCGACGCCCGGCTATGCGGTGCAGGGCACCCCGCCCGCACGCATCGAGGCGTTCCGGTCGATCCTCGAACGCAGTGGCACAACGGTCACCATCCGTTCCACCCGGGGCTCCGACATCGACGCGGCGTGCGGTCAGCTGGCCGCCGCCCGATCGTCGAAGACCACCGTCGAACTGCGTCGATCCTGACCCTTCCGGCGGTGTCAACGGGGCCCGCCCATCTGCCGCTGCGTTCGGTCCATCGTTTGTGTCATATCGACTATCCAGTACATACAAGGTTCTCCGTCGAGCGACGCCGGTGACGCCCAGTGATCACGGGTGTTTCCGTAGTTCCACGTGAAACAAGTCACAAACAGTTCACCTGGTTCGCGGTGTCCGGTGCCGCGCCGGGCGTACCGGCTCCGTCCGGTTCGCACCACCTCGAACGCGCTCACTGACGGCCAGCGGCAACTCGCGGGTTGATCGCTTGTTCGCCCTGGTCAGCACCTTTAAGGTCTGATTGACTGTTTTGGCCATACAGGCTGATCTACGGTGTCACCATGGCCAAGGAGCGGAAGAAGTCAGACAAGCGGGATGACGTGCGGGCCAAGCCGCGCAAATCGACCAAGCGGGCCCCGGGCACCAAGAAGACACCTGGTGGTGTGCAGGACGGACCGGGCGGCTACGGCCCCGACGACCGCCCGCCCATGGCGGTGACGGTCGACGTCACTCTCCTCGCGTTGTGCGACGGCGAGTTGTCGGTACTCCTTGTCGAACGCGGGCGCGCTCCCCATCTCAGATCGTGGGCGCTACCGGGCACCGTGGTCGAGCCGGACGAAGATCTCGTGTCGGCCGCGGTGAGGGCCGTGGCCGCCCGTACGGGGGTGACTGTCGATCCCGCCCGGCTCGAACAGGTGGCCACCTTCGCCGATCCCGGCCGCGATCCGCGGACCCGGGTGCTGTCGGTGGGATTCGTGGCCGTCGCCGACCGGGCCATCCCTCCGGCCGGCGGTGCGGTCGCCAGCGGACGGTGGTGGGCGGTCGTAGAGATCATGGGTAACGAGGGACCGGCGCTGGCCTTCGACCACGGCGACATCCTGGCGGCCGCAGTCGAGCAGATACGCGACGAACTCGAATGGTCCGATCTGGCGACCGGGCTCCTCGACGAGCCGTTCACCCTCGGTGATCTGCGGCGGGCTTACGAGTCGGTCTGGGGGGCATCGCTCGAGCCGGCCAACTTCCGTCGCAAGGTACTCGCAACCCCCGGGTTCGTGGAGCCCACCGGCGCGCTCCGCACCGTCACCACCGGCCGACCGGCCGAACTCTACCGACGCGGTGAGGGGGTCAGCCTCCACCCTCCGCTGGTCCGTCAGCGCTGACCCACCTGGTCCCACCGCCTCCGAAGGGACGCAGCTATCGGTCGATGGTGCGGATCACCGTGGCCGGATTGCCGACAGCCACTACACCGGCCGGCAGGTCTCGGGTGACGACAGCACCGGCGCCGACGATGGTGTCATCGCCGATGGTCACCCCGGCCAGAACGATGACCCCGCCACCGAGCCAGACGTTGTCGCCGATCGAGATCGCCTCGCCCGCCTCCCACTTGTTGCGCCGGAGTCCGGCATCGATCGGGTGGGTGGCGGTGAGCAATTGCACGTTCGGACCGATCTGCACGTCGTCGCCGATGATGATGGGCGCCACGTCGAGTGCTACCAGCCCGAAGTTGACGAACGTCCGGGCACCGATGCGGAGGTAGGTCCCGTAGTCGCAGTAGAGAGGCGCCCGCACTTCCGAGTCTGGGCCGATGCCACCGAGTAGCTCGTCGAGGATCTGGCGGCGTCCGCCCGGGTCAGCCGCCGTCGTGGCGTTGAACGACCGGCACAGGACCGCTGCCCGTTGGTGCATGGTGGCGATCTGGTGGTCGACGATGTAGAGGTCACCCGCCTCCATCCGCTCGAGCGGAGTGCGATCGTCGGGGGCCGGGTCGTCGGTCACCGGTCCAGTGTGTACCACCGGGTGGCGCCGTGAAGGACGGGACGGCGCGGATCCTCAAGCGTGGAGGCGCCAGGAGGTATGGGACACTGATCCGGTGATGACCGCCGGAGATGCGCCGGAGCGCGTGGGCGCCGGGTACGGGCGTGCCCCGCTGGCCCCGCTGCTGGCCCATGGAGGACGGCGGGTCGCACTGGTAGAGAAGACGCCTCGGGCGGGCGGCAAGACCCGGACGCTCGGCCGCCAGGGCTACGGCTACGGCTACGAGATGTTCGGCGCGATCGAGGTGCAGGTACCCACCAGGCCGTCGACTCGGCGTTCCGGGTGTCCGAGTTCGTCGACGCCGGGCTCGGCAGAAGCCAGGAGAATGGGACGTACACGCACGTGAGTCCAGCCAGCACGACGGATGACCCGGCATTCGCATCGGTAATCGGCGCGCTCGGTACACCGGGATCTGTCGACCTGGTCCCGACGCCGGCACTGTTGTGCGACCTCGACCTGCTGGCCGCGAACATCGAGGCCATGCAGCGGATCGCGGACGCCGCCGGCATCGCCCTCCGACCCCACGCCAAGTCCCACAAATCGGCCCGCATCGCCCGGATGCAGCTCGATGCTGGTGCGGTCGGCATCTGCGTCGCCAAAGTGTCCGAAGCCGAGGCGTTGGTCGCAGCGGTAGAGGCCGAGGGGGGTCCACCCCTACCGTTGCTCGTGACCTCACCGCTCGGAAGCGGGGCGGTGGCCAGCCGGGCGATCGCCCTGGCCGGCCGATGCGACCTGTCGCTCGTCGTCGACCACGTCGACGGCGTCATGGAGCTGGCCACGGCGATGGCCGGAGGCCCCACCGTGACGGTCCTGTGCGACGTCGACATCGGCCTGGGTCGCACCGGAGTGACGGGGCCCGGACCGGCCCTCGAGGTCGTGGCCCGGATCGAGGACACTCCGTCGCTGCGGTTCGCTGGCGTGCAGGGCTACGCCGGTCATGCCCAGCACATCGCCGGCCGCGACTTCCGGCGTCGGTCGGTGGACACGGCCACCAACCGGCTCACCGAAGTCATCGGCGCCCTGGAGACTGCCGGCCACCACGTGGAGCTCCGCACCGGAGGCGGCACCGGGACCGGGCTGCTCGACATTGAGCTCGGCGTGCTGACCGAGCTGCAGGTCGGGAGCTACGTGTTCATGGACCGCGAGTACCGTGACGCCCTCGGGACCGACCCCGAGTCACGGTTCGCCCAGAGCCTCACCCTCGCCACCACCGTCATCTCGTCCAATCAGCCCGGGTTCGTCACGGTGGATGCCGGGCTCAAATCGATGGCCACCGACGCGGGGGTACCGGTAGTCGTCGACCGCCCGGATGCCACCTATGCGTTTTTCGGCGACGAGCAGGGCCTCATCGCCCCCTCCGGCGGGTGGTCGCCCGTCCGGGGTGACCGGCTCCGCCTGGTCCCACCCCACTGCGACCCCACGGTAGACCGCCATGACCGGATCTGGCTGACCCGGGCCGACACCGTCGTGGGCGTCGCGGCGGTGACCGCCCGAGGGCGCTCGTACTGACCCGGGATACCGGCCCCGGGTGCATCACGGACCCACTTCGTCGACCGTGGCACACTGCACGAGGGGGCCGACAGCGCGGAGGCGGACGATGGCGAACGGTCAGGCCGGGATGGAGCGGTCACCGGTGTCGGTGATCCTGCTCACGATCATCACACTGGGGATCTACGGCCTCTACTGGCAGTACGCGGTCTTCAAGGATCTGAAGGACTATTCCGGCGAAGGCATCGGCGGCGGAATCGCCCTCCTCTTCGCCTTCCTCATCGGGATCGTCAACATCTTCCTGCTGCCGATGGAGATCGGGAACATGTTCGCCCGTGACGGCCAGGAACGTCCCGTCACCGGACTGACCGGATTCTGGATCCTGCTGCCACTGGTCGGCTGGTTCATCTGGCTGGTCAAGGTGCAGAGCCGGATGAACGAGTTCTGGTCCGCCCACACCACCAGCGCCGCCGGCGCCTCATGACCGGTCCCTGCGGCCCGGGCCGACACGGGAATCACTGGTGGACGTCGTGCCAGGCGTGGGCGGAGCGGATGGACACCCGCAATCAGAGTTGTGGACTCACTGGCCGAGCATGGCGGTGACCTGGGCCAGGTCGAAGTAGTCCCGCCAGGCGCTGATCTTGCCGTCCCGGAGCTCAAATGTACCCATCACCGGAAGCGGTGCTACATGTCCGTCCATGGTCAGAGAGTCGATGCGCTCGGTCAGTACGACATCGTCTCGCACCGCGAGGTGGAGGATCTCTACCTTGGTCGAGCTGAACATGGCGAAGAAGCCGTCCAAGAAGGCCAAGGTCGCCTCCAACCCTTCTGCCGGATCGATGGGGACGTTGTGGTAAATCACGTCGTCTGTCAGGAACGGTCGCAGCAGGGCGCTGTCGTGGGCCTCGAGTGCGGCCAGGCAGGCCCGCACGATCTGTTCGGCATCATCTTCGTTCGCCATAACGGGCCTCCTCGCGTTTCGTGGTGAGCAGAGGCTACCCAAACTGGTGAACGAGCCGAGGCACCGGGCGAGTGGGCCCGATCGCATCGAGTTCTGCTGATCTCCGTTCCGCTTCCGGCAGTCCCTTTGACGATTGGCCGACACAGGCGGTTCAGGACTCCGTCCGACACACCGGTGCCACACCTACTGTCCCTCGCGGGTTCCGCACGGGGTGGCGGGGCGCTGAGCACCACATTCGACCACCTCCCACCCTGGTCCACCATCGGATCGGCGGACGTGGCACGATAGGGAGATGAGTGAAGCTGGCGAGGCCTTCCTCTATTGGGAGCAAGTGTCTGAATGGTACCGACGGTCGGCGGGGGTGTTCGAGAGCCTCAGTGCCAACTGCAGCATCGTCGAGTCACAATTCGACTCCGAACCGGCGGCAAATCTGGCTGCGGCGAAGCGGCTGAGCGCCCACACCCGTGACGCAGAACTGCTTTTGCTCGCCGACCCATGCCCGGACCTGTGGGGCGCACGGCAGCTGAACTCGATCGTGGCGACCCTGGCGGAAGTCGGCCATGAGATCGTCCTGGCCTTCGGCGATCCGCAGGGAGCAGAGCGGACGATGCTGAACGCCAAGGTGGTCAGCGCCCGTCGGATGGTCACTGAACTCCAGCGCCTGGGTATGCGACTGCTGACTGACGCCAGCTCCTGAGCCTCAGTCCGGGACCACGACCGCGCGACCGCGCAGGGTGCCCGCCTCCATGGACTCGTAGGCCTCGGCCACCCGGTCGAGTGGGAACAGATCGACATCAGCTCGAATGCGTCCCGAGTCGGCCAGCGCGATCACGTCGAGGGTATCGGCGATTGTCGAGGCCTGGAACGTGAACACCTCACCGTCCTTCGGCAGCACGTCGTACAGGCTGACGTCGGCCAGGTGGCCCTGTCCCGCACCAATGAGCGCGAAGGCACCACCCCGGCGGGTGGATCGCAATCCGGCGCGGATCGTGGGACCGATGCCCACGAAGTCGAACACGGCATCAGCGCCGTCACCGGTGAGGGCGAGCACCTCCGCGGCCGTGCCCGGATTGACACCTTCCATGGTGACATGGGCGCCCAGCTCGGTGGCATACGCCAGTCGCTCGGCCACCGGATCGATGGCCACCACCCGTGCCGCGGTGAGGGCCAGAAGGTGCTGTACGGCGTAGCTTCCAAGCCCGCCGGCACCGATGACTACGGCCGTGCCACCTGGCCGGATCCGGGGGAGTGCCCGCTTGACCGCGTGGTAGCTGGTGGCTCCGGCGTCGGTCAACGGGCCGGCGACCACCGGATCGAGATTCGTGAGTCTCACCAGCTCGCGGGCGCTCGACACCAGCACGAAGCTGGCCAGGCCGCCATCGGTGCCGTAGCCCCGCCCGACCAACGAGTCGGCGCAGTTGTTGTCCTCACCCCGCACACACCACGTGCAGTGGCCGCACGAGCTGGGCGAGATCACGGCGACCGGGTCACCCTCGGCGAAGCCGGTGACGCCCGTACCGAGCGAGGCCACGCGACCGCCGATTTCGTGACCGAGTGTGAACGGAACCTGCCATCCGATCGCTTCACCCAGCGCGCCGGGCATCCGGCTCATCATGGCGTCGGAGTGGCACAGGCCATTGCCGGCAACGGCCACCACCACCTGGCCCGGCCCCGGCTCCGGCACCGGCGCTTCGACCAATTCGGGGGCGTGCTCCCACTCGACGATCCGGTACGCCTTCATCGTGTCTCCCATGGCGCCGAGTCTGGCACCTGCGAACTTCCCCTGGGGTGTCGTGCACTTCGGCAAATGGCGCTGGCAGGCTCAGGCGGCCCGCTACCGACGACGTGCGCGTGACGCTCGTTCGATGTCGGAGATTTGAGACACCAGCGAAGGGATCAGACGGGGGGATACGCGTGGGTGACGACCATCCTCCATGGTTCGACCGCCTTGTCTAGAGACGGGGGTCATAGTTGGTCACACTGATGGGATGGGGCCACACGAGAACGACGTAACCAGCTACGTCGCTTACCTTCGAAGGACGTCCCCAGGTGTTCACTGCGGTGCGCAACGAAACCTGGGTCGGACTGGTGGGAGAATTGCTTCTGGGGTACACGACGAACCGGAACGACTGATCGGCGAACCAGCCGGGGACGTCGCCTTTGTTATAGGCCTCAAGCTTGCCGTCCGAATCAGGGACGACCGGACGGACGGCGACGGTGCCGCCGCTCTCGACGGTCGTGATCGAGGCGGCCCAGAAGTCCCCCACTCCTGACGTCAAGTGGGCGGACTCGAGGAACGACGCCAGTCGGGCTGCCGGGGTGCTCGGAGCCGGCTGGCTGAGCTGGACGCCGGATGCGGCCACAAAACACCCGATGGAGAGTACGCCGATGCCCACTGCCCATCGGCGGAGGACGCGACCGCGGTCGGAAGCCCACCACAGGGTCACGATTCGGCCGGCCAGCACCGACCCGAATATCACCGTGGCGGTCAGGTACCGTTGGTAGCCCGAGGTGCTCGCAGCGAGGAAGATGAAATTGAGCACCGGCCCGACGGTGGCCACCACCAGGAGATCGTCCATCCTCCACAGCTCAGGCTCGAGGCCTCTGATGGGACCGGGCGGGTCGCCAGGTGCCGTGCCATACCGCACTCCTCGTAGGAGACGGACGATGCCTGCCGCCAAGGTCGCGATGAGAAGCGCGGCGGCGACTACGTGAACTGCCTGCAGGGCCACAGGTACCCCACCAGTCCCATCGATGGAGTCGCCCAGCCCGACGAGTTGGGCCAGGACGGGTAGCAGGTGGGTCACGTTCTGGAGCACCTGATCAGCCGAAGCGGCCCGATTGGTCGCACCCAGGCTGAAACCGCCCAGGGCCACGACCAACTGCCGCACCACCAGTGCGATGGCCACCGAGCAGACAGCCGCTGACACGGCAGGCGTGCCGGCCCGGATCGAACGTCGGCGTGTCATGGCGACAAGACCTGCCGCCAGGACTGGGAAGACTCCGTAGGACACCATCTGCAGGTCACCCAGCATTCCGGCGGCGAGCATGACCACGGTCATGATCCAGCCCCACCCGACGCGGTTGCGCCGCAGACCCAGGAATGCGACGAGTGCATACAGCGCAGTACTGACGTGGATGGGGCCGCACATCAGGTCGGTGGCGAGCAGGTGGGTGGGAAGGGCCAGGACGGCCACAACTGTCAACATCCCGATGAATGCGGCCGGACCACGACGGCCCCTGCGGACGATGACCATACCCACCACAACCACAAGGCTGGCGATGAGCGCAGGCCCGGCAATGAGCAGAACTGGACGGATTCCGGCGACCGCGGTGGCGACGGAGTAGAACGCCACGTCGAGCGTCCACCACGAGTCGAGGGACAGGGTCCATCCGTGCAACAACACATTTCCCGACGCGACCGTCTGGCCCTGCAGTATCACCGTGGCCCCGTCGGAGTTCACGAGCAGGCTGTTGGCGTGGACTGCAAGTGCGTACATCCACACCATCAACACAGCCACACATGGCAGCGCTAACAGCCAACCCCTGCGCTGTTTCGAACTCGGGCCAGCGGAGGGCACTGCGAGCTCGTCGTCGCCGGCCCGCTCCACAACCGGACGCGGATCTGCAGCCAAGTCATCGAGTTCGTAGGCCTGCCTGACGACGCCCCCCGACACGATCACAGGGATGAAGGTACAAGGCACATATGGGAATTCCCTGAGAACCTCCGTGCCGGAATCTCCACGGAAGCCGTCGTCCTCCGGACTACGGGGAAGCGCACCTCCTTACTATCGGCGATGCCCCCGGTGTTCCTGTGCGTCCTCGTCGGGGAGCCAGTGGGTGGCGATCAGGTGGGCACGGGGCCGAAACTCCACCCAGGAACTCTCAGGTGGTGAGCGTCAGTGTTCCCACGTTGGGGCAACGACCCTCGGTGCCCCGATCCCGTCTGCCCGTCACCTGAGCCGCCGGTCGCCCCCATCCTGGTGGTAGGACATCTCCCGCCATGCCTCACGTCGCGGAACCGACAGTGATCGCCCGTCAGCGCACGGTGTTGCTACGTCGCCGTCCTAACCCGCCAGTGCCTGCCGGAGGGCGGCGGCGGTCAGTGGATTTCTGCCGTTCTCGATGCTCGAGGAGCCGTAGTCCCAGTAGACGAAACTGGCCACGCTGTTCGCTTTCGCCCATGCCAGCGCGTCGGAGATGAAGACCGGGTCGTCGCCACCGGAGAGCTGACCGCTGCCCGTGATCGGGCCGCTTCCGGGTGCCGAGGGACCGCCGCCCATACCCAATTCCGGAAGGGAGACCGGCTTGTGGTGCGTCACCCCAAAGGCGGCGATCCAGTTGAGGCCCCACGGGAGCGCTTGGACGTTCTGGAACTGCATTGTGGCCCCCGGGTACGAGAAGTAGGCCGAGTCATAGACATCGAGACCGACGATGTCTACGTAGCTATCGCCCGGGTAGTAGTTGGCGAAATTGCCCATCTGTCGGTCTGCGGCGCCCTGTCCTCCGCGGGCGGGGTTCCACTCGAACGTGAAGTTCGCCCCTCGCACGGCGCGCATAGTGGTCACGATGTGCTGCCAGTAGGCCACGAAGTTGGACGCCTGACCAGCTGCGTACCAGGGGAAGCCCGGAGAGTTGAACTCCCAGCCCAAACGGAGCGTGGAATTTCCCATTCCGGCAGACACGAGATTCTTGGCCAGCGCTCTGAAGTGCAGGTCGTAGCCACCGGTTGCCCCTCGGGCCAGCGAAACCCCCCTCTTGGCGGGCAGCATCGGGACGCCCCAGACCATCGGTTTGCCGAGCGCTTCCATCTTGTCGATGAGCCAGGTGTCGGCTTGGATGCCCTTCCAGCTCGTCATGTCGAAGTAGTCCGACCCGAACGAGATGGTTCCGCCCACCAACTGGGACACGGTGGCCATTCCCGAGAGGTTGGCGACACCGGCATACGTCGAGAAGGCCAGTGGCGTGGAAGCGGAGGCGGACGTGGATCTGGGGATGAAGCCGGTCGTCGCCACCAGGACAGCCACGGCGGCAACGGCGACTGCCATGGCCGGTCGGCGCCGCTCCCGATGCACCGGCTCGGCCAGAAGTGTCGCCCCTGTAGTCGAGAACTTCGTCACATTTGCCCCTCGTCAGACCGCTCTGCCCAAGCTCGCCCTGCCGGTCAGAGGCTACCCAATGCTCGATCCAGAAACCAGGGGCCCGGACGTGAGCAGGACACCCAGATGGAGAACCGGTTGTGGCCGGCTCCTCCGCCCCACGCCGGGGCAGTTGTCGCCGGTGCAACAGGTGGAGCGGGAGCAATGGGTGACATTCGCCCCGAGTCGTCGTACCATCACACCGAGGTCGCCGTCGCCACTCGGACCGGAGCCACCCGCTCTTCGCGGGGGCCGATCGCTGACCGGCACCTCCGGAAGGCGGTGACTGGCATGACCGGTCCACAGAAGGGTACGACACCGATTCGAACCGCGGTGCACCGACGCCGTCGGATGATCGCCACGGCGATCGCCGTGCTGGCACTGTCCGGAGCCCTTGGCATGGTTGCTGCTTCGGCACCGGCCGGGGCCGCGCTCTCCACCGTCGGTGGCTCGTGCGGGTTCCACCTCGGTTCCCCGCTCGTGACCGGCGCGGCGGGGACCTTCGGGTTCGAGTTTCCCGCGTACCCGGCCAATCCCCACCAGGTCTGCTCGGTCACGGTGACCGGTACGGCGTCGCTGGACCCGATGGCCCCGCCACCGTTCACCAACGTCGCCGGCAACCACGGTTCGGCGTCGTTCACCCTCAACTTCACCGGAGGACCACTCCCGCCCGGAATCCTGTGGTTGTGGCGGCCCCACTGCGCCGACCCGGCCGCATCCGGGGTGGTCTCCCTGACGGTCGACGGCCAGTCGGCATCGAGCACCGTGCAGCCCGCCCAGTCGTGCAATCCTGACTTCGGTGGGAGCTCGTCCCTGTCCTTCGACTTCGTCGACCCTGCGTTCTCCTGGTACGGGGTCGGACTCGCCGGCACCACGGACGACCTGGGGTACTGGGGCGCGACGGCAGCCGGTGACGTGCGCGCCCTGGGAGGAGCCGCTCAGCCCGGCGCCATCCTGATGCCGACATCGCCGGTAGTCGGGGCGGCCGCCGACCCGGCCGGGGGCGTGTGGGTGGTGGCCGCCGACGGTGGCGTATTCGCGCTCGGCGGCGCCACGTTCTTCGGCTCGCTCGGCGGAATCCCCCTCAACGCCCCGGTCGTAGGCATGGCAGCAACTCCGGACGGGGGCGGTTACTGGCTCGTGGCAGCTGACGGCGGAGTGTTCTGCTTCGGCGACGCCGCCTTCCACGGATCGATGGGGGGTACACCGCTCAACGCGCCCGTGGTGGGCATGGCCTCACCGGACGCCGGAGGGTACTGGCTGGTGGCGAGCGATGGGGGCGTGTTCGCACTCGGCGACGCCGTCTTCCACGGATCGATGGGGGGTACACCGCTCAACGCCCCCGTGGTGGGCATGGCCTCACCGGACGCCGGAGGGTACTGGCTTGCTGCTTACGACGGCGGGGTGTTCGCTCTCGGCGACGCCCCGTTCTACGGCTCGGCAGGTTCACTCGACCTGGCAGCACCGGTGTTCGCCATTGCCCGGACCCACTCGGGTCTCGGCTACCGGCTCCTCGGCGGCGACGGCGGGATCTTCACCTACGGGGACGCCAAGTTCTTCGGACCCGTCCCGGTGCCGTGAGTGCCCGGGCGCCGAAGCGCTCGCCCGGATGCCCTATCGCCCCGGAGAGGCCATATCGTCCTGCACTCATAAGGACGATGCCGTCATCGGCGTGACGATGGCCGACTGGTAGTTGGCCGTATTGGGTGATGAGCACACCGCGATGCCGGAAGGCGCAGCCACCAGGATCGCGTGGGTCTCTCCCGGCGGGAAGACGCGGACCTGTGTCGCCGTGGAGGAGCCGGTACACGGTGGGATCCCGGGATCGGTGACACCGACTGAGCTGTAGGCCAAGCCATTGGGGGCGAGTGTGATGGTGGCGAAGGCGACGCCGCTCTCCCGTTGTGCCGGGACACCGATCTGCGTGCCGCCGGCAGTGAGGAACGACACACCCGGAAATCCGTAGAGTGTGCACGCCGACGACGTCGTGTTCCGGAACGCGATGGGGTAGTGGACCGAACCTGCGGTGCCGTTGGCGCTCCCGAGGGTGACGGCAAGCCCAGACGAGGCGCAGCCGGTAATTGAGGTTCGGGTGGTGCTGGTCGATCCCGAGGTCGACGTCGTCGCGGAGGCGGCCGTGGTCGTCGTCGCGGCACCCGTGGTCGTGGTGGTGGACGACGACGAGCTCCCGCAGGCGGCGAGGCCGACGGCGAGCGCGGCCAGCGCCACCACTGCGCCACCCGTCCGGCCTGGTATCCCGTACATCCGTCGCATCATGAGTCCTTTCCCGTCTGCCCCGGTTATCCCGGCGCGCCTTCCACCGTAGGTCTACCCGGTGACCGGCGAGGTGACTCCCAGGGCCGGCCGTCATGTCCGGACGGTCAGTCCTGATCGCTCAAGCGGGTGCGACCGTGGCCGGCTCGGCCGGACCCATCGGCTCGCCGCTCAGGAGCCGAAGCATCTCGGGATAGCGGGCGGCGTCGAATCCGTCGACGAAGGCCCGCACCGGCTTGGGCAGCTGCACTGTCAGTTTGCCGCCCGGTCGACCGTCCTCCTTGACGAGGGTCAGGACCAGGGTGCACGGTCCGACGGCCACCGAACGGATCCGGGGATCGGCCTCCATGACGGCGGAGGCGTACACGGCAACGGCACACGAGGTGTTGCTCCGCGGCACCCCCTGGACCCCGGCGGCCTCGAGCGTCGACGCCACCTCGTCCGGGTCACGCCCGAGACCCTCCAAGAACGCGCCCGCCCGCCGCTTGATGTCCCGAAGCTCACCCATCGGCACCCCTCTCCTGAGTGGTCGGCCCGTCGGACGGCGGCCAATTCACCGATGGGCAATCATACGTGGGCGCAGCCGAGGGCGGCGTGGGATGGTCGAGAGGAGTGGGCGTGGACGACGAGCTCAACGGATGGGGCCCGGCGCTCGGCGAAATCGCCCGCCGCAAGGCTGACGCCCTCGCCATGGGGGGAGATGCCCGTCGCACCCGCCAGCACGACCGGGGCCGCCTCGATGCCCGCGAGCGCCTCGAGGTCCTCTTCGATCCGGGCACCTTCGCCGAGATCGGCCTACTGGTCGGATCGACCGAAGACCCTCCGGTGCCTGGTGACGCCCTGGTGGCTGGATCCGGGCGGATCAACGGGCGTCCGGCACTGGCCGGGTCCGAGGACATGACCGTGCTCGGAGGGTCGATCGGGAGCGGTTCGGCCGACAAGCGCTACCGGCTGTGCCAGCTGGCCCGCCAGGAGCGGGTCCCGCTGGTCATGGTGCTGGAGGGCGCCGGCCACCGGGTGACCGAGACGGCTCCCGGCCGGCGCCCGGGCGACCTGATGGGACTGGCCGAACTCTCCGGCCTCGTGCCACTGGTCAGCCTGGTGTGCGGGGCATCGGCCGGCCATGGCGCACTGACCGCGCCGCTGTGCGACTTCGTGGCCATGACCGAGTCGGCGTCGATATTCGCGGCGGGCCCGCCCTTGGTGCGATCGGCCACCGGCGAGGACGTCACCAAGGAGGAGCTGGGTGGTCCGGCGGTCGCCGTCGAGTCCGGCGGCGTGGTCCACAACGTGGTGGCCGGCAACCGCGAGGCCGTCGCCCTCGCCCGCCGCTACCTCGCCCACTTTCCGGTCAACGCCTGGCAGGCGCCGCCCCGCAGGGACGGCCCGGACACCGGTCGCCGCCGGGTCGACCTCCTTCCCCTCATTCCACCCGACCCTCGGCGGCCCTACCCGGTCCGCCCCGTGCTCCACGCTCTGGTCGACGATGGGGAACTGCTCGAGGTGCAGCCAGGATTCGGCAGCTCGATCGTGACCGCCCTCGCCCACCTCGGCGGACGGAGCGTGGCTTTCGTGGCCAATGACCCGGGTGTGCTGGCCGGCACCATCGACGGCGATGCGGCCGACAAGGCGGCCCACTTCCTCGACGTCGCCGACGCCTTCGGCCTGCCGTGCGTCTTCCTGGCCGACAACCCCGGTGTGCTGGCCGGCACGGCCGCCGAGCGACAGGGCATCCTGCGCCACGCCGCCCGTCTCTTCGCGGTGCAGCACCGGATGCGGGTTCCCAAGCTGCACGTCACCCTCCGCAAGGCGTTCGGATTCGGCTCGTCGGTGATGGCCATGAACCCGTTCGACGGCCAGACCGTCACCTTGGCGCTGCCCTCGGTCACACTCGGCGCGCTTCCGGCGGCTTCGGCGGCGAGCGGCATCGACGATCCGGACGAGCGGGCCCGGGTGGCCGCCGAACAGGCGGAAGCCTCAGTGCGGGCCGCCGCCAGGCTCTCGTACGACGACGTGGTCGATCCGCGGGACCTGCGCAACGCCCTACTCAGCGGCCTCGACCTGGCCGAGGGACGGGATACCGGGGTACGGGAGCCACGGAACCTCGGGATCCTCCCCTGACCCACGCCAGCCACCCATCCCGATCAATCACCCAGGTCCATTGACCCGGTAATCGGCGTCAGATCGGACCCGCCTGCAACCGCAGCATGTCGGCCGACCCGGCCCCGTCGACAGCAATGACCTGGCCCGAGATGAATCGGGCCACCGGACTGCACAGGAACAGGGTCAGGTAGGCGATGTCCGAGCCGTGCCCGTGCCGACCGAGCGGGTTGGTCGGCCTTGCCGGGGCCCCGCCCGGTACGGCTTCCGTGAACCGCTTCAGGCCCTCGGTGCCGAGCATCGAGCCGGGGGCGATGGCGTTGACCCGGATGTCGTACGGGCCCCATTCCACCGCGCAGCTCCGGGTGAGCGAGTCGACACCGGACTTGGCCGCCGCCACATGGGCCTGGTAGACCACCCCGCGCTGCTCGAAGGGGGCGCTGATGTTCACGATCGATCCCCCATGGCCCTGCAACCAGGCGTCGAACGCCGCCCGTGTCACGTTGTACGTGCCGAGCAGGTCGATGTCGACCACCGCCTTGAACCCGTTGGGCGAGATGGCTGACATCGGGGCGGGGAAGTTGCCCGCCGCGTTGTTGACGACGACGTCGAGCGAGCCACGGTCGGCGACCACGCCGTCCACCACGCCACGCACGGCGTCCGCGTCGCGCACGTCGCACACCCCGAAGGATACATCGAGCCCATCGGCCGACAGCTCGGCGACTGCTGCCTCCAGATTGTCCTGCTTGCGGCTGGCCATGACCACCGCAGCGCCGTGGGCCCCGAGGACCCGGCAGATCTCCTTGCCGATGCCGGTGGCACCACCGGTGATCAGGGCGACACGCCCGGACAGGAGATCAGGGGCGAAGCAGCTCGGCTCCGCCCATACGTTCAACTCGTCCACGGCACCCCCGGGGTCCGGCCGGGACACGACGTGCCCGCGGCTCCGATGCTGGCTGCCGGATCACCGTAGGCCACCAGCTGGACCAGATGTCGTTGTGGGCCGCCACCTGCTCGGCCCCGATCAGGCCCCGGGTACCGCCCGGTCGGCAGCCACCGCGTCGTAGGCGTCATAGTCGGCGCTCGTGTCGTCCGCGAATTCGAACTCGAGCAGGCCCGCCGCGCCCCACCGCTCGCGCAGGTAGCCGTCGTTTGCGTCGAGCAGCCCGAGGCGCTTCACATTCGGTACCAGCTTGGCGAAGAACCCGTTCTGGAAACTCTGGAAAGGCGACGAGTCCATGGACGACGCCGCTTCGACGATGAATGGCACGACAGTCTCGATCGACACCCCCATCCGCTCCCATACCTCGGGTGTGGTCGAGCGTGCCCGGGCGTGCACGGTGTGTTCGAGCAGGAAGTCCTGGCGTTCCTTGAGCTCGGAGGCGGACAACTGCCCGTAGTACTCGGACAGGGAGAGGATGCCGAACGCCACGTGGCGGGCCTCGTCGGCCATGACGTAGCGCAGCAGCTTCTTCAGCAGCGGCTCCGAAGTCCGTCGGGCCATGTCGCCGAAGGCGGCCAGGGCCAACGACTCGATCACGATCTGCATGCCGAGATAGGCGATGTCCCACCGGCTGTCCTCGAGCAATCCTGTGATCTGGGCCTCGAGGTTGGGATTCATCGGGTAGGCGTCGCCCACCTTCTCATCGATGTACCGGGCGAACACCTCGGTGTGGCGCGCCTCGTCCATCGTCTGGGTGGCCGCGTAGTACTTGGCGTCGATCCAGGGGACGGTGTCGACGATCTTTGCCGCCGTCATCATGGCGCCCTGCTCGCCGTGCATGAACTGGCTGAGCAGCGCTGTGAACATCTCGATGCCCAGCTGCTGCAGCTCGGTATCACCCCACGCGGCGATCGG
Organism: Acidimicrobiales bacterium; assembly: GCA_036513075.1. Lineage (GTDB taxonomy): Bacteria > Actinomycetota > Acidimicrobiia > Acidimicrobiales > RAAP-2 > Bog-756. Next base: position 5,892 of record DATBZS010000035.1, on the reverse strand, counting down.
CGAGCCTGGCATCGTCGTAACCTGGCGCATCAGTCGGAGGTTCGGGGCCTCGAGGTCGACCAGCGCCTCAGGGTCCACGTCGGTCGACCAGTCGAGGTCGGTGACGCTCGCCCACTGGGACTGGGCGGCCTTGTTGTAGAGGGTGACCAACTGGGGCCGTGTGCGCTCGTACTGCCAGGTGTAGATGCTCTGGGCGTGGTCGTCGATCACCTTGCAGGTGGCGTCGATCTCGGCCCGGTCGGGCAGCTGCGTGGTCATCGGACACCCTCCCCGCGGGTTCGGCCACCGGCCCGGGAAGCGGAGAGGTACGGCACCTCCCGGTCCACCGATCCTACGACCGGGCCGTCGGTTTCGCTCAGTCGGTGGCGGTGCGGCCCCGCCGGGCCAGCGAATCGATGGTGACGGCGGCCAGTAGGACCAGGGCGGTCACCATGTACTGGTAGGAGGCGGCCAGTCCGAGCAGGCCCATGCCGTTGTAGATGGTGGCGATGACGATGCCACCGAGGAGGGCGTAGACCATCTTGCCGCGGCCACCGAACAGGCTGGCGCCACCGATGACCGCCGCGGCCACTGCGTAGAGCACGAGCGTGCCACCGTCGATGTTGTTGGAGATCGACCCCAGCCGCGAGGCATACACCACGCCGGCGATTCCGGCCGTCAGCCCGGTGAGGGTGAACGCCCACAGCCTGTTCCATCCGAGGCTGATGCCGGCCCGCCGAGCGGCCTCGGCGTTGTTGCCGATGGCGTAGAGGTAGCGACCGAACCGGGTGCGGCCCAGCAGGAACGTCCACAGCGCGAGGACTCCGAGCACGACGAGCACCACATAAGGCACGCCCTGCACCGGGATCAGCGCGCCCCGGTCGGCGTTGCACACCAGGACCAGCGCGATGCCGGCTGCCGAGATCACGGCGATCTTGAGTACGGAAATTGCCAGCGGCGGGGCGACCAGTCCACTGCTCCGACGGTGACTGTCCCGCACGAAGATGACCCCGCCGACCACCACCACGGCGGCGATCATGACGATCCAGCCGACCACCGTGCTCAGGTTGCCGTTGGCGATGTCGATGAGCACCGGGTCGACGATCCGGATGGTCCCACCGGTGCCGTTGGCATTGACCAGGTAGAGCAGCACGCCCTCCATGCCCAGCAGGCCGGCCAACGTGACCACGAACGACGGCAGCCGCAGGCGGATGACCAGCGTGCCCCAGACCGCACCGATGGCCGCGGTGGCGGCGACGCCGCCGAGAACGGCGACCCACCACGGGAGCCCGTGCGTCGTCGAGAGGATGGCGGTGATGGTGCCCCCGATGCCGGCCACGTAGCCGACCGACAGGTCGATCTCCCCCAATACCAGGACCCAGATCTCGGCCATGCCGAGGAGCACGAACACCGAGCCCTGGACCAGCAGGTTGACCAGGTTGCCGGCCGAGAGGAAGACCGAGTCCTGGATCTGAAAGATGACGACGAGGAGGATGAGCCCGCCGAGTACCGGGAGCACTCCACTTTCACCACTGCGGATTCGCTTGCCGACGGCCCGGACGTACTCTCCCAGCGACCCGGTCAGCTCCGGCGGCGTGACCAGGAGCTCCGGTGTGTCGCTGTCCGTATCGGCCGAGGACGTACCCGGAATGTCGGTCGCCAGCGGGTGGGCTTCGTCTGCGTTGCCCTGCTCCTCGTCGGTTGCCATGCGGTCAGCCTTCTCCGTCGGTGGCGGTGTGGGGGGTCGGCTCGTCGTCGGCGCTGCGCCCCGTGGTGATGATCTCGACGGTCCGCTGGCGGTCGTACTCGGCGATGGGGCCGCTGCTTACAAGGCGGCCGAGGTAGAGCACAGCCAGTCGGTCGGCCACCTCGAACACGTCGTTGAGGTTGTGGGAGATCACGATGACGGTAATCCCACGTGCGCCCAGGGTCTTGATCAATTCCAGCACCTGGGCGGTCTGCGACACGCCGAGGGCGGCGGTGGGCTCGTCCATGATGACGAGCTTGGCGTCGCGCATGACGGCGCGGGCCACCGCCACCGACTGGCGCTGGCCACCCGAGAGGGACCCGACCAGCTGGCGGACCGACTGGACGGTGGTGACGGAGAGATCGGCCAACGTCTTCTTGGCAGTTATCTCCATCTGCGTCTCGTCGAGCAGGCGATGGGTGAGGTCCTCGTGACCGAGGAACATGTTCTGGACGATGTCCAGGTTGTCGCAGAGGGCGAGATCCTGGTACACGGTGGCGATCCCGAGCGAGTCGGCCTCTCTGGGAGTCCGGATCTCCACCGGTCGGCCCTCCCAGTTGATCGTGCCCGAGGTCGGTGCCCAGATGCCGGCGATGGTCTTGATCAGCGTCGACTTGCCGGCCCCGTTGTCCCCCACCAGCGCGGTGATCTGGCCGCTGGGAACGTCGAGGTCGACGTCGTTGAGTGCCTGCACGGGGCCGAAGTGCTTGGAGATCCCCCGCAGGCTGAGTAGAGGCCCGACGGACCCCGGGGGCTCGCCGGTCGCCCGGTCCTCCGCGACAACGCTCATCGTCGCGGAGGACCGGTCACGTTCGGCATGCACACCCGGCTAGTGGATCCCGTAGGTGGTGCAGTCGGCGGCGTAGGCACCGGTGCACAGCTGCGAGGCGGGGATGAACCCGTCGGCCACGACTGTGGACTCCACATTGGTCGGGGTGACCCACTCGGGGACCAGCAACGACGAGGGCACGTTCACGTTGGCCGTGGTGTCCTTGACCGTGCCGTTCACCAGGCCGGCCGGCGGTGTCTTGCCGGCCCGCAGGTACAGGGCCAGGGCGGCGGCCGCCTGGGCCTCGAGGTAGATCGGCTTGTAGGCCGTGCCGCACTGGTAGCCCGAGATCACGTTCTGGACGCCGATGAGGGTGGCGTCCTGCCCGGTCACCGGGAACTTCTTGGCCGGGATGTTCAGCGTCTTGAGGTACGAGATGATCGGCGCGGCGTTCTCGTCGTTGGGGACGAGCACCGCGTTCATCGTCGGATGGGCGGTGTAGGCCTGCTGGAACTCGGTGAGTGCGGTCGGCGGGTCCCAGGTGCCGGCCGGGTTGGCCACCACTGAATAGGAGCCTGCGGTGACGTGCGGCTTGAGCACGGCGTTGTAGCCCTGGGCGAACAGCGTGGCGTTGTTGTCGGTCGGGGATCCAACCATGACCGCCAGCGTGGGCTTGGCCACATTCCAGGACGACAGGCACGACACCATCCCATTACCGATGAGCGTGCCGACCTTCACGTTGTCGAAGCTCACGTAGTACTTGCGGCTGCCGCCGAGTACGAGCCGGTCGTAGTCGACGACGGGCACGCCGTGGGCGGTGGCGTACGACTCGATCGAGGTGCCGACACCGGCGTCGAGCGGGTCGACCACCAACACGGTGGCCCCCGACGAGATGTCGGACTGGGCGTCGGTCAGCTGGGTGGAGTCACTGCCCTGGGCGTTCTGGATGATGGTGTCCGTCGTGCTCAGCCCGGCGGTCGCGAAGGCCTGGGTCAGGTAGGGAGCGTCGAACTCGGTGTAGCGGGCCGAGGAGACGGTATCCGGCAGGATGACGGCGACTTTGCCCGTGCCTGCCGCGGTCACGGACTTCAGGTCGCTCATAGTCGAGAAGTTCTTGTTGAATGTCGTGACCGACACCGTGGCGCCACCGGAGGAACTTCCGGAGGTGGTGGTCGTGGACGACGAACTACTGCTCCCGCAGGCCGCAGCGAGCAGGCCGCCCGCGAGCAGGATGGGCACAAGTGCCCGACCTCTGGTGATCCGCATGGTGTTTCCCCCAATCCGACCGGGTCAATCCGGCCACTTGTGAACGGTGCCCGTTTGGACACCGGCTCCCGGCGGCAGGTGTACCTACCGCAAGAATTCCCCAAGGGCCCCGCACTGGCCCGGTCACAGATTCCTCCGCAGCCACATCCGGGGCGATACGCCTCCCTCGGGGCGAGTATATGTTCGCGATCCACTCACCTGCCGGGATGCGCGATCGGAATCCGCAACGGCCCACACACCATGTGGTGCGAATCCCGCGGACCCGACGTCTCGAGCGGACTCGAGCGGTCCCGACCGGAACGGCACCCGGTAGCGGTGGCAGTATCGGTGGGGACGTGACCCCGCGCTCACCTGGACCCCACTGACGCGAAGGACCTGGCTGCATGCCGAGACGACACCTCGACCCGATCGACCACTCCCAGGCCGGCGGCCGACGATGATCCTCGATCGATTCACCCTCGACGGCCGGGTCGCCGTGGTGACCGGTGCCGGACTCGGCATCGGCCGAGGCGTCGCCATCGGCCTGGCCGAGGCTGGGGCCGACGTGGTGCTGGCCGCACGGACCGAGTCCGACCTCGAGGAGGTGGCGGACGCGGTGCGGGCCCTCGGAAGACGGGCCCTGGTCGTCCCCACCGATGTGGTGGTCGAGACCGGTTGTAAGCGCCTGATCGCCCGGGCCGTCGAGGAGTTCGGACGGCTCGACATCCTGGTCAACAACGCCGGCGGGGCCATGCCGCGCGCTGCACTCGACACCAGTGAGGGCTTCATGGCCCGAACCTTCGCGTTCAATGTGGTCGCACCCCTGACCCTGACCAAACTCGCCGCCCGCCAGATGGTGGACACGGTGGGACGGGGGTCGGTGGTCAACATCTCGTCTCGGTCGGCGTCGATGACCCAGCCCATGTTCGTCGCCTACGGCGCAGCCAAGGCCGCTCTCGACCGGATGACCCGCAACCTGGCCCCGGAACTGGCCCCGCGGGTGCGGGTCAATGCCCTCGACGTAGGCGGTGTGGCCACCCGATCGCTCGAGATCGTGCTGACCGACGACTCGCTGCGCGAGCAGTTTGTGGCAGGCACCCCCATGGGCCGGCCAGGCGAGCCCGAGGACATCGCCTGTGCCGTCCTCTACCTGGCCTCGGACGCCTCGTCATGGGTGACCGGCAAGGTGTTCGAGATCGACGGCGGCACCGAGGCCCCGGCCATCGTGGTGCCCGTCGCCCCGCTCGAGCCGACCGAGGGGTCCGACGGATGACCGACCGCGGCGGACCGCTGCCCGACGTGCCGACCGAACGCCCGTTCACGCCCCTTCCCGGACCGATGACGGGGTTGTCCCATGTCCAGTTACGAGTGACGGATGTGGCATCCAGCGCCGAGTGGTACTCCACGGCGCTCGGTCTCGAGCCCTTCCGGGCCGATCCGGCCATAGGCTACGTGGCCCTCCGACACCCTGGCTCGGGGGTGGTCGTCGTCCTGACCGCTGATTCATCGGATGGGTGGGGGCCAGAGGGCGGTGCACTCGACCATCTTGCATTTGCCGTACCCGACCGGGCGGCGCTCGAGTCCTGGGCCGACCATCTCACCGCCGCCGGCATCGACCACCCCGGCATCGTGCCCGAGAACGGCAACCCGTCGCTGCAGCTACGCGACCCCGACGGCACGGCCGTCGAACTGGTGGCGCTCCGGCCACCGGGCAGCTGACCGGCCGCGACCGCGGCTCACCGCGGAATGCTGCCGACGATCTCCCCCGCCACCGTCTGCCGCTCGGACATCCAGGCCACGACCGACCGGTGGATCTCCCCGACCCGGTCACCGGACCGGATGCCGTCGTACACGGCCTGGCACAGCGAGCCGGTGGCCCGGCAGCAGTAGTGGTCCGACGTGGGCGAGCTCGGCGTCACCGACCGATGGACGGCCAGGCAGACCGGCTCGTGGTTGCAACCCGAGCCGAGGTTCTGGTCAATGACCTCGTAAAGGTCCACGTCCACCAAGGCTAGGAGCTTGGGTCAGAACCTTCAGTTGACGGGGTAGTCGTCTGACTCGCGATCCGGGGGTGGATCGGCAAGAATTCTCGGCATGGCAACCGACCGGTCCGAGGACGTGCTGTTCGAGGCGCCCCGAGGTGGTGCGAGGC
>DATBZS010000034.1:0-25930 GCA_036513075.1 Acidimicrobiales bacterium | reverse complement strand
GCGACTATCGTGCACCTTCAAGGAGCCCTCCTGGTTCTGGTGATTGTGTAGTTCAGCGACTCACATTCTCCCAGGACAGGAGGGCTTTTACGCGGACGCGCGCACCGCCGAATCAGAGGCGGGATGAATTTTCGAGGCTAGGAGGGCGACTTCGGGCTGATCTCAGATGATCAGGTCGGCAACCGTCTCATCCACCCGGCGATCAGGGGACTCCACCCCGCAAACCAGGGATGGCGACGTCCATGTCGGGTTCCACCGCGACTCGGTTGGGAGCGGATCCTGCAGATACTGGATGGTGGCGGCCGAGACTCATAAACAAACGTGATTCGCATCGTCGGGCCGCTGGTGTCGGACTTCGCGTCCCGCTCGTGACGGTGGGACGGGAGCGCCGTAAGCAAGGACCTTCGCCCCTACATCCTCGACCTTCATCACCTGAGACTTGCCGTTGGCAGATGAGGGAGGTTCGGGTGGAGCGACTTTGTAGGTTTGCAGCGATCATGGGCCTCGTCGGGGCGGCGGCACTTCTCGCGCCTACCGGTGCACCTTCGGCCGCGGCGGCGACTGGGAGCCCCGGCTACTGGCTACTCGGTGGGGACGGCGGCGTCTTCGCATTCGGGTCCAGCGAGTATTTCGGGTCGTCAGCGTCGTCCGCCACCGACTGCCCGGCCAATCCGCCGGCCCGGTCAATGCCGAACGGCTCGTGCTGGTCGATGGCAGTTCCGCCTGACAATCAGGGCTACTGGATCGTCAACGCCTACAGCGGGAAGGTCTTCCCCTTTGGTGATGCGATCTCCTACGGCCAGCCCGCCGACGGATACGCCGGCGGCTCCGACATGTGGCCGAACGCCATCGGGATCGTCTCCACCCAAGACGGCAAGGGCTACTGGGTACTGCTGGAAGGTCTGAGCGGGCTGGGTTCCGTCCAGGCGTTCGGTGATGCCACCTTCTACGGAGACGAGACCTCCAGTTCACACGACTCAGGACATCTCGGCTACCCGGTGGCCATGGCGGCCACGCCGGACGGGAAGGGCTATTGGATCGTGGACTCCGACGGCGGGGTATTCGCCTTCGGGGCTGCGGCGTTTCAGGGTTCGAAAGGGGGCCAGCCCCTGAATGCTCCGGTGGTGGGCGTGGCGTCGACGGCCGACGGAAAGGGCTACTGGTTGGCGGCAAGTGACGGGGGGGTCTTCGCCTTCGGCGACGCGATGTTCTTAGGGTCGATGGGTGCGGTGAGGCTCAACGCTGCCGTGGTCGGCATCGCCCGGAATCAAGGTGGGTCCGGCTACTGGCTGGCTGCATCCGACGGAGGCGTGTTCGCCCTGGGAGGTGCGCCATTCCTGAATTCGATGGGCGGGTCTCACCTGAACCAACCGGTATTCAGCGTGGCCAGTGTGACGCAATCCGGCTGAGTGGATTCCACCAGCGCTGAGTCCGGGTCACGAATGTGCTGCAGTGGCCTAATCGACGGTGTGCGTCAGAACGGGTCAACTCCAATCAGTCTTGAGACTGAATTCGGATTGTCACGGGTAGGTTGGCGTGGCGATTTGTGAATTCCTGAACCACCGCTTCTACTCCGCTGACACCTTTCAGTTTGACGTCGACAAGGGACAGCACAACTTCGGTGGGTTCTTTTGCTTCCAAGTCCGGCAGATCGTACGCCGCCTCGTAGTCAGCGTCTTCCAGCATTGAAGCGAGACCAAAGAGCGGGTGGGGAGGACCTTGATAGATGACCTGGATCACTCAACGACTGTTTCCCTCGGTCTGATTGGAGACGACCGATGGGTGAATCGCGCCACGGGACAGTCTGCACTTGCGGCTGAGGCGACATGTCCGACACGGCTTGGTGCCCGCCAACCTGCCCTCCTACTGACAGAGCAAGAAAACGGAAGTCACAGAAGTCAGCTCCGAGGACCAGCGTGCTTGACCGCTCCAAGCTGCCTCCCCACATCTCTGCGAGGGCATAATCGAGGTTGCACCAGGAGCCAGCACAGAGGTCCGAAGCACCTTGCTGGCATAGATAATCAGCGACTGGACAGCGCAGCATGTTCAAGGAGCGCCCATCGTCCTGCGGCACGTCGTCGAACCGATAGCCGGGACGGCCGAACGGATAGGTCAGGAAGGCATCGACACTGAGCCGCAGGCGGCGAGTGGGATTGCGTGAGAGGAGGTTCGTGACCGCCTTGGTGGCTCCGCCCCACTGCCGATAGAAGTGCCAGCAGGTATCGCCTGTCAGCTCAATGGCGTAGGGTGCTCGACTCCGGCCTTCAGGAGAACCTCCATGAGAGACAAGGTGAGCGCCGCAAGCATGACGCTCTGTCGGCTTCCGACGGTGGGCTCGGGTGGAAGGTCCGGGAGGTGGCGCTCGAATCGATCAAATGCATCCTTGACGAACCCCGTCACTTCACGGCGCGTGCATCGCCCATCGGTCGGATCAATGCGCGATCGATTGCGGCCAGCAATCGACCGGCGCGCGGCGATGCGTGCCAGTCGCTCAGCTCGACGGACGAGCGCTACGAGGACGGGCTGACGGCTCATGATGTGGAGCCAATCAGTTTCCGCAAACGCTCGTACTCTTCCGTATTGATTTCGCCCCGAGCCAGGCGCTCATTCAACATCTGCCCTGAATCCAGCTGCGGTCCACGTCTATCTGGACGCGATCCGCGAAAGAGGACCATGGCGCCCCAAACGACGAACCCGCAGAACAGGACCATCCCGCACACCATGAGGGCGAGCATCCAGGGGTTCCATCCACCGGTCCCGTCGAACATCATCGCTCGACCTCGCTCTCTTCCATCAGCGTCGCACGACTGCTGATCGTCAGATATGGCCAGAGGTCACGAGCCCACCAGATCACAATGTGTCTGGCCCAAAGCGCCGACCCTCTTGAGCATTCGTCGTCACAAACTGACCTATGGCGGTCGGCTCAATCCGGGCCAGCGTGGGCACTCGCCGGCTTGCCTCCCATCATCCGAAGCATTGGCATGCCCCCGGTTCGGACGAACCGATAGCTGAGTCCCGCCGCGAGGAGAAGCGCCACGATGTTGAGCACCGTGGTGTAGTTCCACTGAATGGGCGTCTCACCAACCTTGGCGTTGCGCTCGGTGGGGACGAGGCCCAACAGGGAGAACACGATCTCGACGATGTACCCGGCGGCAACCATGGTGACGTAGAAGCTGCCCAGAATGAACAACATCATCTTCGTGCCGTAGTACTTCTTGTAGATGACCAGGATCGGCAGGATGATCAGGTCGGCGAACAGGAAGCTGATCACGCCACCGAAACTGATACCTGCGTTCCACAGCACACCGGCCAGGGGAACGTTGCCGATGGAGCATACAAAGCTCATCATGCTGACGATCGGTCCGATCAAGGGACCCCAGACCTTCGATAGCAGGGGATGGTCGACTGCGAAGAAGCGGTGCCAGAAGCTGTCGGGAACCCAGGCGGCAATCGCACCGGCGATCAACAGACCGAGCACGATGTCCCGGATGACGGCTGCCCACTCCATGATGAAAATGTGGGACACCGAGGTCATGGCCTCCTTGGACCGGAGACGGTGCCACAGGCTGCCCTCCTCACTGATGGTCATGTCCATGGCGGCGTGGCCCTCCATCGAACCCGCCAACCCTCTCTCGCTCTGAATTCTCGCATCGTCGATCAGCCGCTGGCGGAGGAACAGGCGGAAGGCGACGGCGATGAGCACGATCATGATGGGTCCACCGACGAATTCGGCCAGCGTGAACTGCCATCCGATGAGCACGGCCAGGATCACACCAAGCTCCACGACCAGATTGGTAGAGGCGATCTCGAATGCCATTGCGGCCGTGAAGCTGGCTCCACGTTTGAAAAGGGCGCGGGCGAGAGCCACCGCCGCATAGGAGCATGAAGACGAGGCGACTCCGAAGCCCGTGGCGATGAGCAGGGTGCGTGGCCGATCATCTCCCAGACGCTTCACGATCGTGCTCCCTCGAACCACCGCCTGGACGACTGCCGCCAGAATGAATCCCAGGATCAGCGCCCATAGGATCTCCCACGTCATCGAGCCGGTGATGGTGAGGGCATGCCCGATGGCGTGGAGCACCTTCATTGTGTGACGTAGCCGCTCACTTCGGTGCATTCAATCACGAACCCATCAAACACCCGAATCTGGTCTGGCGGGGAGTGCGTTGGCGTCGAGGAGAACGGCGATCGACCACGCTCCCGCAAGGCCCACAACGTCGCCAGAATCTGCTCGTGGTCTGACCCACTCGTGCCTGGTCGGTCGGTGGCAGTCTGGTCAAGTGACATAGCGGAAGGCTGGCATGATCGGGATTTGGACTCCGTCAGCGCTCCCCTGCGACCTCTCGTGCGATCTTCCACATGGCCTCGATCTCCTCGGGGGACAGATTCGGATCGGAGGTCTTCCGTTCGGCAACCTCCAAGATTCTCGGTCTCAGGGCCGAACGGTCACGGCCTCCAAGGAAGCCATGTAGCAGTAGCGCCCGACCCCAGCCGAGGATCTTCTGCTCAATCCTGCCGCCCGGAATCGCGCCTGAGGCGATGAGAAGGTATGCCAACGTGACATCGACCAGAGGATCGCCCCTTCCCGCGTTCGTCCAGTCGATGACCACTGGCCCGTGGGGACCGATCAGCACGTTCAGGGGATGAAGGTCCATATGGACAAGTGATTCTCCTTGGCCGAACGCAGCCGGACCGAGGAAGTCCGGTGAAGGGATCTCGTGCAGTTTCCGGTGGAGCTCGGCCAGTGCCCGCCCTTGCTGCCGAATCTGCCACGGCCTTCGGCTCAGGTATTCCACCATCGTCGGGCCATTGATCCGTTCCATGACGAGTTCGGTCTCGTCGTCAGACACGGCGTGGATAGCGGGGACCGGATACCCGCTCCCATGGAGATACTCCATGACTCGGGCCTCGAGTGCGACGGAGCGTCCTTTGCGCGAGCGGCGGAGCACCAGATTGGGTCCATATTCGAAGATGTCGGCGTCACGGCCTGACGCCAGCTTGCGGACCGGCTGTCCCATCAGAGAAACGTAGCGGAACGGCAGATCGGCGAGCACTTGCACCCAACACGGCCAGCAGTTGTCGATGGAACTTCGGACCCGGCACATACTGGCGCAGCCAGCCCAAGACTGTCCACCGGCTGTTGACCGTCACATTCGGGCGACCTTGCCGCAGCCTCCCATGTAGCTCGCGGTGAACTACCCGTGCGGTCGATCCCGAGGCAGACTGGCAACGGTGAACTCGGGTATTCGCGCAGCTGTTGAGGTCGCCCGTACTCGGGGGTTCACGTCAGAGGATCCCTTGCTGATCCAGGAGACCAACAACACCGTCGTCTGGCTTCGACCCCATCAGGTGGTGGCCAAGGTAGGTGTCCACGCTGGTAGCGAGGAACGAATCGTTCGTGAGCACGAAGTTGCCTCAGCACTCGTCGTCGCAGGAGCACCTATCGCTCCACCAATCTCAGATGCTCCGCCACTCCGGGATGTGGAGAGCGATTTTGTGGTCACACTGTGGAATCGCGTAGATCACGATCCGAATGCTGAATCCACTGGAGATGTGGTTGGACGCTCTCTTGGCCAACTCCACGAGGCTCTTCTCGAAATCAACGTGGACGTGCCGAGTTTCCGTGAAGGCTTGCGACGGACGCAGGCCGCTCTGGCAGACGACGGCCGAACAGTTTCCCTCGCCATCCCGGACCGCCACCTGTTGCGATCCGTCTTCACCGATCTACTTGCCAAGCTGGATGGCTTCTCGTTTGTCGAGCAAGGGCTCCATGGTGAACCGCACGTCGGAAACTATCTGGTGACGACTTCGGGACTTCGTTGGATCGACTTTGAAGATGCATGCCGAGGTCCCCTGGAGTGGGATCTGGCTTTCCTACCCGCAGATGCCGTGGCGACGTTCGAGAATGTTGATTCCTCCCTCCTGGAACTCCTCACGACGCTGAACAGTGCCCGGGTGGCCACTTGGTGCTTGATTCAGGCTCGTTTCCCGAAGATGCGGGCCCACGGCGAGTACCACCTCGAGCAGGTACGAGAACGATGGAAGCCATAGTTGGACACGCCCTTAGGAAACAACCAGATGCGATTCCCGCAGCACCCCGTGACCCTCGCCTGACCGAGCAAAGTCCAACAGGGATCGCGCCTCGGCGGGTGGCAGGATTGGGGAATGCCGCGGTCTTCCGAACAGCGCAAATCTGATGCACTGAGCGCCCTCACCTCGCGGAATACCGACCTTTGGGTAGCCACGTCGTCCTCGACCGGCAGGCCACACCTGGTGCCAATGTCCCTCTCGTGGGATGGGGAACATGTCGTCCTTGCGACGGAGGCCACGTCGATGACCTCCAGGCACATCATTGAGACCGGGCGGGCGACGCTCGCACTCGGGAAGACCCGTGACGTCGTGATGATCGATGCGGTCCATGTGGATACCGTCCATGGCGGGGACGCGTCTACAGCCATCGCGGATCGTTACCAGACGCAATCTGGCTGGGATCCCAGAACCTTTGAGGCAGATCCTGTGTACATACTCCTTCGACCCGACCGTATCCAAGTGTGGAGGGACGTCGATGAGAACGACGGCCGTACAGTCATGCGGGAAGGGCACTGGCTAGTCTGACCTGGCGCGTTACATGGAATGAACATCACGAAGCCCGTTACCGAGGCGTTCACGCCGGTCACATCACCGCCGAATGTTCGTTGCCCTGAGCCACCAGACCGGCGTGACTTTTACGGAAGTCGGGTCCCTTTTCATTCTCTTTGCAGTCACCAGACCGCCTCGTAGCCATTCCGGCGGTCTTGGGATGGACGTCGTCCCAAGCTCGCCGACGTCGTTCGGGTCGATCACCCCAGGTGGATGACCATCGACGGATGGTTCCATCGGGCAGTGATGCTGACGACACGCCCGGTCGCCGAACGGACGAGAGGCCGACGATGTCGGTGTACGTCTCCGGAACGAATCGCGCAGTTCCCTCAGGCCATCGGGTGCGGCTCCCGCCACATGGTGGTGACGATCGGGCCATCGTCGCCCAGGGCGAACGAGCCGTGGTCCACAAACCCGACCGACCGGTAGCGATCGAGGTTGGCCGGGTTGGTCGATTCGAGGTAGGCGGGGGCGCCCTCGGCGTCGATTCGGGCCAGATTGTCGGCCAGGAGGGCCATGCCGACGCCCCGGCCCCGCAGATCAGGCCGGGTGCCGAACAGGCTCAGGTAGTAGTGCTCAGGCGCCGCCGGGTGGGCGACTTCGAACGCCTCACCCAACAGGGTGGATCGCCACACATCGGGTCCGAGGAGCTCCTCGAACAGCTCACCGACCCGGGCCTCCTGGGCTGGAGTCAATTCGGGCTTGCCCGGCGGGATCCACACCGTGGCCGCCCCGGCATCCGGCGTCGTCCAGATCCAGCCGTGGTCGACCGCACCCTCGAGCAGCAGAAGCCAGAACGCCCGAAGCTGCACGGGGCGTCGTGCCGGATCGGGAAAGACCCACGTCCAGGCTGGGTCGGCGTCGAAGGCACCGGCCAGGGTCGTCGCCACCGCAGAGAGGTCGTCGGGTCCGGCCGGTCGTCCAGTCATGGCCCCATCATGGTCGAGCTCGGATCATGCCGGGTTCCGGTACCGGCAAGGAGGCTCAGCGCCCGATGGCGCCGATCGCGGTGGGTTGGGCGACCTTCCCGCACGCCTGGATCCCGGACACGTCCGACGTGGCCAACCACTGGGCGCCGGCCGCCGTGGGATGGATCCGGTCGGGTCGGAGGTAGGTCGACAGTTTGGCCGCGGGCAGAGTGACGAGGAAGTTCTCCCAGTCGACCACTTTGATTCGTTTCGGATCGGCGATGGCCAGGCGCTTGATCTCGTTGTTGAGGATGAGCGCCACCGAGGTCCGGCTACGTTCGTCGGCACCGAGGCTGACGGTCGTCAGCACGACACAGGACACGCCCGAAACGGCATCCATGAACGGCTGCAGCGTCGGTACGGTCGTCGGGCGCGGTCGGGGTCGGGAGGCCTCGTCGGTACCGATGTTGACGATCATCGCCCTGGGAATCCCCGAACTCGACATGCGGCTGGTCGTCACCGTCGCGAATGGAGCGATGCCGGAGTGGTACCGGGCGACGTAGACCACATGGTGCGGTGGAGCGAGCATCGGGGTCAGCACCGACTGCTCGAGGAGAGCGACCGAGTCCCCGACGACCATCACCGTGTTCGGTGCGGCGGCTGGTGACGACGAACACCCCGCCAGCAGGGCGAGTCCGACCACGGGTACAGCCCACCACCACTTGTCGACACGTGCCCGCCCGACCGCCCGTACGTCCATCCCTGTCCCCCCGCTGACGAGCAACCAGTGTGGCACCCGGCGCTCCACCCGGCCAGACCGGATGCTTGCAAAAGTTAGCGCAGGGCCAGCTGCCCTGGCCGGATCGGCGCCGGCAGGGCTGTGTCCCCCATCAGGTGCCGGTCGACGGCGGCCGCCGCCGACCTCCCCTCGGCGATGGCCCAGACGATGAGGCTCTGACCCCGGGTCATGTCGCCGCACACGAAGACGTTGTCGACGTTGGTGGCCCACCGATCGTCGGCAGCCACACTGCCTCGGGCGTCGAGCTCGAGGCCGAGGTCGGCCACCACACCGTCCGGCTCGGCCCCGAGGAAGCCCATGGCCAGCAGCACCAGTTGACAGGGCAGTTCGAATTCGCTGCCCTCGACGGCCAGGAACGACGGCCGACCGTCCGCACCGGTCGTGAGCTCGACCTCGTGACCCCGCAGGGCGGCCACCGCTCCCGATCCGTCGTCCACGAATTCGTCGGTGGTCACCGAGAAGATCCGCTCGCCACCCTCCTCGAGGGCCGACGAGGTACGTAGGATCAGCGGCCAGGTCGGCCACGGATTGTCCTCACTTCGGGCGTCCGGGGGCTCGGGCATGATCTCGAGCTGGTGGACGCTGAGGGCGCCCTGGCGATGGGCCGTGCCCAGGCAGTCGGCCCCGGTATCGCCGCCGCCGATGATGACCACGTGCTTGCCCTCGGCTGTCATCGGTAATGCGGCCAACAGGCCCTCCCTGACCATGTTGGAGGGCTTCAGGTAGTCCATGGCCCGGTGGATGCCGTCGAGGTGGCGCCCCGGGGCGGGGAGATCACGGGGCAGGGTGGCCCCTCCGGCCAGTACCACGGCGTCGTAGTTGGTGACCAGGTCAGCAGTCGGGAGCACCGTCGCTCCCTCGGCCAACGCACGGGACACTTCGGGCGAGGCGGTCCCGACCGATATGCCACAGCGGAACTCGACGCCCTCGGCCTCCATCTGGGCCAGGCGGCGGTCGAGGACGGCCTTCTCCATCTTGAACTCCGGGATGCCGTAGCGGAGCAGCCCACCGGGACGCTCGGCCCGCTCGTAGACGACCACCGAGTGTCCGGCTCGGCAGAGCTGTTGGGCGGCGGCCAGGCCGGCCGGGCCGGATCCGACCACGACCACCCGCTTGCCCGTCGGTGCGGTCGGACGCACCGGCTCCACCCACCCCTCGGACCAGGCCCGCTCGATGATCTCGTACTCGATCCGTTCAATGGTCACCGGGTCGTCGTTGATGCCGAGTACGCACGCTCCCTCACACGGTGCCGGGCACAGCCGCCCGGTGAACTCGGGGAAGTTGTTGGTGGCGTGCAGCCGCTCGATGGCCTCGGACCAGTCGTCGCGGTAGACGAGGTCGTTCCACTCGGGGATGAGGTTGCCCAGCGGGCAGCCCTCGTGGCAGAAGGGGATGCCGCAGTCCATGCACCGCGCCCCCTGGTGGGAGGCGTCCTCGGCCGCGAACGGCTCGTAGACCTCCTTCCAGTCCCGCAGCCGCACCGGCACCGGCCGGCGGGCCGGCAATTGGCGGCCGAATTTGAGGAAACCGCTGACGTCACCCATGGGACGCCTCCATGACCGCCTCGTCGACTGAGCGACCCTCGGCGATGGCCCGTTCGGTGGCTTCAAGCACCCGGCGGTAGTCCTTGGGCATGACGGTCACGAACTGCTCCGCCTCGATCGTCCAGTCGGCCAGCAGTCGACCCGCGACCTCCGATCCCGTCTCCTGGTGGTGCAGGTGGATGCGGTCCCGCAACCAGATCCGGTCTTCGTGGCCGAGCGGCTCGAGGTCCACCATCTCGTTGTTGTAGACCCGGGACAGGTCACCGTGCGGGTCGTAGACGAAGGCCACCCCGCCGGACATGCCCGCTCCGAAGTTGCGGCCGGTCGGCCCGAGTACCACGACCCGGCCCCCGGTCATGTACTCACACCCGTGGTCCCCCACTCCCTCGACGACGGCGATGGCCCCGGAATTGCGGACGCAGAAGCGCTCCCCTACCTGGCCCCGGAGGAAGACCTCGCCGCTCGTCGCTCCGTAGAGGATGACATTGCCGGCGATGATGTTCTCCTCGGCGGCGAACGGTGCGTCCTCGGCCGGTGCCACGATGATGCGCCCGCCGGACAGGCCCTTGCCGAGGTAGTCGTTGGTGTCGCCGAAGAGCCGCATGGTGACGCCCTTGGGCACGAACGCCCCGAAACTCTGGCCCGCCGATCCGCGGAAGGTGAGGTCGATGGTTCCGTCGGGCAGTCCGGCGCCACCGTGGCGGCGGGTGATCTCATAACCGAGCAGAGTGCCTACGGTGCGGTCCACGTTGGTCACCGCCACCTCGGCCACAACCGGCGTGCCGTCGTCGATGGCCGGGCGGCACGCGTCGAGGAACTGGTGGTCGAGCGCCTTGTCGAGCCCGTGGTCCTGATCGGCTACCCGGTGGCGCACCGCGCCCTCGCGAGCCTCGGGGGCCATCAGGATCGGCGCCAGGTCGAGTCCGGCCGCCTTCCAGTGATCGACGGCTGTGGCCGCGTCGAGCAGATCGACCCGTCCCACCGCCTCCTCGATCGAACGCAGCCCGAGGGCGGCGAGATATTCGCGGACCTCCTCGGCGATGTACTCGAAGAACGTCTCGACGAACTCGGGGGCGCCCGAGAACCGCGCCCGCAGTACCGGGTCCTGGGTGGCGATCCCGACCGGGCAGGTGTTCAGGTGGCAGACCCGCATCATGATGCAGCCCGACACCACCAGTGGGGCGGTGGCGAAGCCGTACTCCTCGGCGCCCAGCAGCGCTCCGATGACCACGTCGCGTCCGGTCTTCATCTGCCCGTCGACCTGCACCACGATGCGGTCACGCAGGTCGTTGGCCATCAGGGTCTGCTGGGTCTCGGCCAGACCCAGCTCCCACGGTATGCCGGCGTGCTTCTGCGAGGTGAGCGGGGTGGCGCCGGTGCCCCCGTCGTGGCCAGAGATGAGCACCACGTCGGAGTGGGCCTTGGCCACCCCGGCGGCCACCGTTCCCACCCCCACCTCGGCCACCAGCTTCACGTGGACCCGGGCGGTGGGATTGGCCGATTTCAGATCGTGGATGAGTTGGGCGATGTCCTCGATGGAGTAGATGTCGTGGTGGGGCGGGGGCGAGATGAGGCCCACGCCAGGAGTCGAGAACCGGGTCTTGGCGATCCACGGGTAGACCTTGCTGCCCGCCAGCTGGCCGCCTTCGCCGGGCTTGGCCCCCTGGGCGATCTTGATCTGGATGTCATCGGCGTTGACCAGGTACTCCGACGTCACCCCGAAGCGGCCCGAGGCCACCTGCTTGATGGCGCTCCGCCGCGAGTCGCCGTCGGCGTCGGGGGTGAAGCGGTCGGGGTCCTCGCCGCCCTCGCCGGTGTTGGACTTGCCGCCGAGCCGGTTCATGGCGATGGCCAGCGTCTCGTGGGCCTCGGCCGAGATCGATCCGTAGGACATGGCCCCGGTCGAGAACCGGGCCACGATGGCCGACACCGGTTCCACCTCGTCGAGGGGGACCGCAGGCAGTGTCCCGGTGCGCAGGCGCATCAGGCCGCGCAGGGTGGCGAGGGCCTCCGACTGGTCGTCGACCGCCTGGGTGTACTCCTTGAAGACGCCGTAACGCTTCGACCGGGTGGCGTGCTGGAGCTTGAAGACGGTCTTCGGGTTGAAAAGGTGTATCTCCCCCTCGCGCCGCCACTGGTACTCGCCGCCGACCTCCCGCTCCCGGTGGGCCCGCTCGGTCGGACGGTCGAGGTGGGCCAGGCGGTGGCGGCTGGCCACCTCACCGGCCAGGACATCGAGGCCCACGCCGCCGATGCGCGACACCGTGCCGGTGAAGTACTCGTCGACTACCTCGGTGGCCAAGCCCACAGCTTCGAAGACCTGGGCGCCGGTGTAGGAGGCGACGGTCGAGATGCCCATCTTGGACATCACCTTGATGATGCCCTTGGAAGCCGCCTTGATGTAGTTCTTCTGAGCCTGGAGCGGGGTGACCCCGGTGAGCAGACCCGACGCGATCATGTCGTCGATGCTCTCGAAGGCCAGGTAGGGGTTGATGGCCGCCGCGCCGAACCCCTTCAGCAGGGCCATGTGGTGGACCTCTCGGGCGTCGCCCGATTCCACCACCAGGCCCACCCGGGTACGGGCCTTGGTGCGCACCAGATGGTGGTGGACGGCGGACACCAGCAGCAGTGAGGGGATGGGGGCAAGCTCGGTCGTCGAGTTGCGGTCGGACAGGACGATCACATCCGCACTGTCGTCGATGGCCGCGCTGACCTGGGAGCGGACGTCCTCGATGGCCGCCCGCAGGGCCTCGCCGCCCCCGGCCGCCTCGAACAGCCCGTCGACGGCGAAGGCCCGAAAGCCCGGCGTGCTGCCGTCCTCGTTGACGTACAGCAGCTTGGCCAGGTCGTCGTTGTCGATGACCGGCATGGGGAGGATGATCTGGCAGCAGGACTCGGCCGACGGCTCGAGCAAGTTGGACTCGGGTCCCAGCGTCGACGACAGCGACGTGACCAGCTCCTCGCGGATGGCGTCGAGCGGCGGATTGGTCACCTGGGCGAACAGCTGGGTGAAGTAGTCGTACAGCAGGCGCGATCGCGCCGACAGCACGGCGATGGCGGTATCGGTGCCCATCGAACCGATCGGCTCGGTGCCGTTCCTGGCCATGGGGGCGACCAGCAGCCGCAGCTCCTCGTCGGTGTAGCCGAACAGCTGCTGGCGCCCCACGACCGAGGCGTGCTGCGGGGTGAGCATGGTGCGGGGTGGCAGATCGGCGAGGTCGATCTGGCCCTGCTCGAGCCAGGTGGCGTACGGGTGCTCGGCCGCCAGGGTGTCCTTGATCTCGTCATCGTCGACGATCCGGCCCGCTTCGGTGTCCACCAGGAACATCCGGCCGGGCTGCAACCGTCCCTTGCGGACCACCTTGGCCGGCGGGACGTCGAGCACGCCTACTTCGCTGGCCAGGACCACCAGGTCGTCGTCGGTCACCCAGTAGCGGGCGGGGCGCAGGCCGTTGCGGTCGAGAACGGCGCCGATGACCGAGCCGTCGGTGAAGGCCACCGCGGCCGGACCGTCCCACGGCTCCATGAGTGAAGCGTGGAAGCGGTAGAAGGCGCGACGGGCCGCGTCCATCGTGCGGTGGTTCTCCCACGCCTCCGGGATCATCATGAGCACGGCGTGGTGGATCGGCCGGCCGCCGAGGTGGAGCAGTTCCAGCACTTCGTCGAAGGAGGCCGAGTCGCTGGCCCCGGGGGTCACCACCGGAAACGCCCGGTCCAGCCCCGGTATCAGGTCGGTCGAGCACAGAGCTTCGCGGGCCCGCATCCAGTTCCGGTTGCCGGCGAGGGTGTTGATCTCTCCGTTGTGGGCCATGTACCGGTACGGATGGGCCAGTGGCCACGACGGGAACGTGTTGGTGGAGAAGCGGGAGTGGACCAGCGCCAGTCCGCTGACCAGTCGCTCGTCAGCCAGGTCGGGGTAGAACTCGGCCAACTGGTGCGAGGTGAGCATCCCCTTGTAGACCACCGTGCGCGCCGACAGCGAGGCGAAGTAACAGTCGTCGATCTCGTGCTCGGCCCGCTTGCGGAGGACGAAGGCCAACCGGTCGACGGCCACGGCCGGGTTGCCCGGACTCAGCTGGGTTCCCTCCATCGGGGTGATGAAGACCTGGTGCATCGACGGCCGGGCCGACTCGGCGATGGAACCGAGGGTGGCCGGCTCGACGGGCAGTTGCCGCCAGCCGAGCACGTCGAGACCCTCCTCGGCGGCCAGGCGTTCCACCTCGGTTCGGGCCTTGGCCGACGCCGACTGGTCGGAAGAAAGGAAGGCGACGCCGGTGGCGTAGCGGCCGCGGCCCGGCAGGGTGAAGTCGACCACCTGGCGATAGAAGTCGTCGGGGACCTGGATGAGGATGCCGGCACCGTCGCCGCTGTCCTCCTCGCTGCCCGTCGCGCCCCGGTGGGCCAGGTGCTCGAGGGCGCTGATGGCCTGGAGGACAAGGGCGTGGGAGGGTCGGCCGTGCAGATCGGCCACCAGGGCGACACCGCACGCGTCGTGCTCGAAGCGGGGGTCGTAGAGGCCTCCCGACGGCGGCCGGGGCGCGTTGGGTGACGGACCCAGGGCAACAGGCACGCGCGCCAAGGGCGTTGTATCTCCGCCGTCGGCTGTAGGTGCAACAGTCGTCACAGGGTCGCTCCAGAAGAGAAGTGGATCTCCCCGCGCGGGACGACGTTGGCCCTTGCGTGGTCCGACAACTCTACACGGTCACCACCGACGGACTCCACCTGTCCTTCCCGATCGGCCCCCTCACCAGGGCCGCGGTCCGCCGGCCGTAGCATGGCCCCATGACAAGCACGGCCCCACCCGGGTGAGCGACCACCACGACATCGTGGTCGTGGGGGGCGGCATCGTCGGCCTGGCCGTGGCCTGGCGGGCCGCCGCTTCCGGGCGTGACGTGGCCCTCGTCGATCCCGCACCCGGGCGGGGGGCCACCTGGGCGGCGGCCGGGATGTTGGCCCCGGTGGCCGAGGCCCACTTCGGCGAGGAGGCGCTGGCCGCCCTCAATCTGGCGGCCGCCGCCGCCTGGCCCGGATTCGCCCGGGACCTGGAGGCGGCCAGTGGACTGGCGGTCCACTACCGATCGGAGGGGACCCTGCTGGTGTCCGGCGACCCGTCCGACCGGGCCGCCACCGACCGGATCCTCGCCTTCCATCTGGCCATCGGGCTACCGGCCCTGCGCCTCGGGGTCCGGGCCTGCCGGGAGGCCGAGCCCCTGCTCGCGCCCGGAATCAGCGGCGGGGTCGAGCTTCCCGACGACCATCAGGTGGACAACCGGGCCGTGGCCACCGCCCTGGTGGCGGCCTGCCGGGCGGCCGCGGTCACCATGGTGGCCGACCGGGTGGCCAGGATCGAGGTCGACGGCGACCAGGTGCGGGGTGTGACCCGGGAGGACGGCCCACCGGTCGACGGCTCCGCCGTGGTGCTGGCCGCCGGTAGCCGGTCCGGCGACATCGAAGGTGTACCCGATCCATGGCGCCCACCGGTCCGGCCGGTCCGGGGCGTCACCGTCCGACTCCAGGCCACCGACGGCGTCCCCCGGTTGCGGCGCACGGTGCGGGCGCTCGTCCACGGCCGGTCCTGTTACCTGGTGCCCCGGGACGACGGGGGTCTCGTGCTGGGAGCCACGGTGGAGGAACGGGGTTCTGCCCTCGATGTACCCCTCGGCGGAGTTGCCGACCTGATCGAGGACGCCCGACGGGTCGTCCCGGCCCTGGACGAGTATTCGGTGGTCGAGGTGACCCCGGGTCTCCGCCCGGGAACCCCCGACAACGGTCCCATCGTCGGCAGCACGTCCGTTGCTGGACTGCTCGTGGCCACGGGCCACTACCGCAACGGGGTCCTGCTCGCCCCCGTCACGGCCGACGAGGTGGTGTCCCTGCTCGACGGTTGCGGCGACCGGACGGGCGCCGGTCCGGGTCCCTTCGATGCATTCCGACCCGCCCGGTTCGCCGACCGAGGAGCGGGGTCGTGAGCGGCGGCACGTGTACCGTCAACGGCGAGACCCAGGAGTTGGCTCCGGGTACCACGGTGGCCGTGTTGGTGGCCCGGTGGTGCCCGTCACCCCGGGGGGTGGCCGTGGCCGTCAACGCCGAGGTGGTACCGAAGAGCACGTGGGACCGCACCACGGTGGCACCGGGCGACGCCGTCGAGATCGTGACGGCGGCGGCCGGCGGCTGACCGGCGGCCGCCTCGACCCCGTCCAGAGGTACCGTGGCGGACGATGACCGACGTCGAACCCGATCCGCTCACGATTGCCGGCACCGATCTCGGGTCGCGCCTGCTGCTCGGTACCGGCGGAATGACGAGCCCGGAGTCGCTGGCCGGCGCGCTCCGGGCCTCGGGCACGTCGCTCGCCACCGTGGCCGTGCGCCGGGTCGACCCGGTCACCCGCCACTCGCTGGTCGAACTCCTGGACGGAATGGGCATCCGGATCCTGCCCAACACAGCCGGCTGCTTTACTGCGGCCGACGCAATTCTGACCGCCCAGCTCGCCCGCGATGCCTTCGCCACCGACTGGATCAAGCTCGAGGTGATCGGCGACGACCGGACCCTGCTGCCCGACCCCGTCGAGCTGCTCGACGCCGCCGAACGACTGGTCGACGACGGGTTCGTCGTCCTCCCTTACTGCGGCGACGACCCGGTGGTGGCTCGGCGGCTCGAGCAGGTCGGCTGTAGCGCCGTCATGCCACTGGGCTCGCCTATCGGTAGCGGACTCGGTATCCGCAACCCCCACAACATCGAACTGATCGTGGAGCAGGCCGGTGTTCCCGTCGTCCTCGACGCCGGTATCGGTACCGCGTCGGACGCCTGTCTGGCCATGGAGCTCGGCTGCAGCGCCGTCCTGGTGGCATCAGCTGTCACCCGAGCCGAGGACCCGGCCGGGATGGCCGCCGCCATGCGCGATGCGGTGTCGGCCGGCCGGGCCGCCCGGCGGGCCGGGCGCATCGCCCGCCGGTTCGTGGCCGAGGCGTCGTCGTCCTTCGAGGGCATGGTCGCCCCCGAAGGCACGGACGCGGTGTGACCCGGCCGGCCGGCCGACGGGCGACCACGCCCCCCGTCGCGCTCACGATCGCCGGGTCGGACTCGGGTGCGGGAGCCGGAATCCAGGCCGACCTCAAGGCCATGAGCGCCCTCGGGGTGTTCGCCACCACCGTGGTCACCGCGGTCACCGCCCAGAACAGCGCCGCGGTCACGGCCGTCCACCCGGTGCCCGCCGACGTTGTCGACGCCCAGATCTCCGCCGTCCTCGACGATTTCGACGTGGCCGCCACCAAGACCGGCATGCTGGCCACCACGGCCATCGTCCGTCTGGTGGCCCGACGGGCGGGGGCCGGCCACCTTCCGGCGCTGGTGGTGGACCCGGTCATGGTGGCCTCGTCGGGTCGGCGCCTCCTCGATGACGAAGCCGTCGACGCCTACCGCCACGGGCTGGTCCCCCACGCCCTAGTGGTGACGCCCAACCTGTTCGAGGCGGCGATCCTGGCTGGTGTCGACCCTCTGGACGACACCGGGGCCGACGTCGACGCCATGGCCGACCTCGCCGCCCGCATCCACCGTCTCGGGGCTACGTGGGTGCTGGTCAAAGGTGGCCACCTCCCTGGGGTGCACGCGGCGGGACCAGGGCCCGCGCCCGACCGGGTGGCCGACGTCCTCTTCGACGGGACCGACGTCACCGTGCTCGAGCAGGACCGGGTGACCACCCGGAACAACCACGGAACGGGGTGCAGCCTGGCGTCGGCTACGGCCGCACTGTTGGCGTCGGGTCATGACGTCCCCGCCGCAGTGGCACGGGCCAAGGCCTTCGTCCACCAGGCCCTCGAGAGCGCTGCCGGCTGGGACCTCGGCCACGGCCACGGACCCCTCGACCCCTTCGGCTGGTCCCGGGACTGACCGGAGCCATCCCCGGTGGGTCGGGCAGGTCGCATCGCCAGACGGCGACCGGTCGGTGGGCGCGACAGAGGCCGGGTCTGCGACCCGGCCTCTGTCTCCCCCGGAATCCCCCGGTTACTACTGGAACGGCTCGATCACTCGGACCGGAGCGCCCTCCCCCACGGACGACGGGATACTTCCCGTCATCGCCGGTCGCATTGTGAGGTATCGCGACCCCAAAGTAAACAGGTGGTGAACAGATCTCCCGTGGTGTGATCCACTCACCACACTGCGTGATCTTCCCGGTGTAACGGTCGTGATTGCCGGCACTTCTCCGCACGCCGCTACCGTTGTCCGAGTGTCCACGACCCCGTCCGTCCCCCGTCTCCTGGCCCAGGCCATCGCGGTGGGGCGCATCGGGATCGGCTGCACCGCCTTGGCCGCCCCTACGGTCATGACCCGGCCGTGGATCGGCGATGGTGCGGGGGCGGCCGACGCCCGCCTGCTGGCCCGCACCATGGGCGGTCGGGACCTGGCACTCGGGCTCGGCACACTGCGGGCCCTCGCGGCGGACGACGCCGAAGCCCGGCCGTGGGTGGCGCTGGCCGGGATGGCCGACGCCGTGGACGCCGGGGTCACCCTTCTCGCTTTTCACCGCCTGCCACGGCGGACCCGATGGGGCATCCTGGCAACGACCCTCGGGGCCGCCGTGGTCTCGTTCCGGGTGGCCATCGCCCTCGACCCGGACAGTCTCCCGACAGGTGCCTCCGCCGCCCGTCCACGCTGACCACCGGGTCGACCCGGCGCCCATGACCCGGGGCCGCAGGAGCCTCGGCCGAGTGCCCAGATAGCATGCAGGGATGGTCACGACGCCGCAGACCGCCCCCGCCGCTGGCGGCTCCGCTGGTGGCCCCGGCGATTCCGGCCCGGTCGGGCCGGACGGTGCCACCCCGTCCCCGTCCTACGAGCCCATGTCGGTCAAGGGGCCGGCGCTCATCGTCCTCGGACTCGCCGTCGTCATCCTGTTGGGGGGTGTGGCCGCCGCCGCCCTGTCGTCCAGCTCGAACCCGACCTTCGCCATCCGCCAGGTGACCCTGAGCGACGGCACCAACGTCGCCCTGGTGCCCGCCACCAGCGCCCTCCACCGCATCGTCAGCAACGAGGAGCCGCCGAGCGACATCATCGGCAACCTGGGGGTCCTGCGCCAGTCGACGGTCACCGGAATCGTCGACTCGGACCAGAACACCGCTCAATTCGACCGGACGGCCGCGCTGACCAGCCAGCTGGCTCAGCCCCAGGTGGCCGAGGCCTACCGGCTGATGCTGACCGGCTCAGGTTGGAAGGTCAGTTACCAGGGGTCCGCCCCCCAGGGCACCCCCGGTGCCACCGAGGTCCTGGCCACTCACGGAAGTAGCGACGGCTTCTACTGGGAGGTGGGGGTCGTGGTCTCCCCCACCTCCGCCACCGGTTTCACCCCGTACTCCATCGAGGTGTTCCAGACCCCCGACGGCAACTGATCCTGGTCGACACCGTCTCCCGCCCCGTCACCGTCCGGTGGGGGCTCGAGTTCGGCCGGATCCTCTGACCGACGGAACATCCACGCCCAGACGAACAGGTTGATCGGGTACAGCAGATAGCCGACCCGGGTGGCCGGGGCCACCAGGATGGCCACCAGCATCACCCAACCGGTCACCGAGGCCACGGCCGCCGCGTCCCTCGGTGGGTGTCGCCACAGGTAGCGGGCGAGGACGGCCAGGCCGATCACCCCCACCGCGATCACGTACGGCCGGTGGACGGATGGGAAAGCGGTCACCAGCATGTGGCCGGGCAAGGCGCTGGCCGCCGGTGACGCCACCCCGGCCAGGCCCAGCGGGAACCGGATGACATTGTCCACGAAGGCCGACGGGTTGTGCAGGGCCACGGGAAACACCACTGGGACCACCAGAGCGGCTACGGCGAGGACGTAGCGCCCGACAGCCCGGCGCTGCTGGCGGTCGGTGGCCGCGAACAGGGCCAGGAACACCACCGGCCACGCCGTGAACTTGAGCGTGCTCGCCGCACCAAGGGCGAGCCCGGCCAGCACCGGTCTTCGGCGTTGCAACGCCACCAGGCCCAACAGCATGAGCGCCACCACCGGCATGTCGTCGCCCCCGGTGGCCAGGGGCAGCGCGGCGGTCGGCAACGCGGTGAGGGCCTGGAACGCCCTGGTCCGGGCGTCGGTCCTCGGTCGTAGCCGGCTGAGGGCGATCAACGCCACGACCACGGTGAACACCAGGAATTGGATTCGGGCGTCGGTCAGGCGGGCCTCCACTTTGCTCCCGCTCGAGAACCCGAAGATGACCATGCCGGGCAGGTAGGGGTAGTAGAGCTCGTAGACCGGAATGGCGTTCTGTTGGATCAGGATGTGTCCGTTGCGGTCGACCACCTGGTACGGGTCATCTCCGTGGGCGGCCCGGATGCCGGCCCGCTCCACGACCAGTACCTCGGGCTGGACGTGGAGCGCGGCATTGCCCTGGAAGGCCCAGGTCACCTCCAGCGCCAGAGGCACCACCGTCGCCCCGAGGAGCACGATGCTGAAGGCGACCAGGCGGGCGGCCCGCCACCCCGTCCCGTTGACCGGGCCGGTGGTCGAGTTCCGGGACGCCCGGCGGCGGAGGTGGGCTACCACCACCATGATCAGGGCGCCTGCTGCGTAGGGGCCGACGGCCAGGCGTCCCCACTCGCGGTAGAGGGGGATGCTGGCGGCCAGTGCGGTCACCCCGGCGAACGCCGTCGACATGCCGTAGAGGAATGCGTCGCGGCCGTCGGCGGACAGCGACCGCAGCCACGACATGAGAGCCAGCCACGGCCCGGGACGGCGCGGCCGGGCGACGGCGTCAGGCACCGACAGCCCCGGATGGTGCGAACAGCGCCCGGTAGAAGCCGAGCTCGGCCTCGAGGCAGGCCTCGATGGTGGTCGCCCGGCGGAAGCCATGGGACTCCCCCTCGAAGACCAGCAGCTCGGCATCGGCCCCACCAGAACCCAGTTCGGCGGCGAACCGCTCGGCCTGGTCGAGCGGGACGATGGGGTCGTCGGCGCCTTGGAGGAGGAGCACCCGCCCCACCAGGTCAGCCGCGTGGTGGATCGGCGACCGCTCCCGGTAGATGTCGGCCGCCTCCGGCAGGGGGCCGACGAGGCGGTCCAGGTAACGGGACTCGAAGTCGTGGGTGTCGGTGGCGAGCGCCGACAGGTCGGTCACCCCGTACCAGGCCACGGCACCGGCGAACACCCGGGCCCGGATGAGCGCGGCAAGGGCGGTCAGACCCCCGGCACTGCCGCCCCGGATGGCCATGCGGCTCCCATCCACCCATCCTTCGGCGGCCAGCGACTGGGCGTAGGCGACGCAGTCGTCGACGTCACCCTCACCCCAGGCGCCTCGGAGCAGGTCGCGGTAGGCCCGGCCGTAGCCGGTGCTCCCCCGGTAGTCGACGGCGGCCACGGCGATGCCCCGACTGGTCAGGAACTGGATGGTCGGGTCGTACCCGGGCTCGGCGGCGGCCGTCGGGCCCCCGTGGCAGAACACCACCAGGGGGGGCAGGTCCCCGGGATCGGGGACCACGTCGGGGTTGGCCGGCGGGAAGAAGAGGCCGGGCACCGAGTGGTCGCCGACGATGGCCCGGTGCGGGCGCGAGTGGGAGGCCCGTTCGGTGGTGACGACCACAGCCGGCGGGGCGGACAAACGCCGGGGCGGGGTGGTGCCGTCGGGGGCCACGGCGAACACCGCGTGGGACTCGGTAGGGGTCGTGCCACAGACGACGACCGACACCCCGTCGGGGCTGACCACGCCGGACAGGCTGACACACGGCTGGGCAACCTCGGTCATCGACCAGGTACCGGAGTCGGACCCCTCCGGCGGCGGGTGCAGGACGACGAGGCGGTCCCGGCCCCCGGTGCCCATCCGGGCCACCAGCGCTCCATCGGCCAGTTCGGCGAAGGTGTGCAGGCCGAACACCCAGTCCGGGCTGTGGAACTCCGCTTCGATATCGACCAGCGGAGTGGACGCGACATGCGGGCCGGCCGACCCGGCCATCATCCCCTCGAGTGCTCCGGGTGCGACCCGGTAGGGAAGCCACCAGCCGGACCGGTCGTCGACGAAGACGAGGCCGCCGTCAGCGGTCCAGCGGGGCTGCCCCACCGACACCCCCGGACGGTCGGCCACGTCGACCGGCGCGCCCAGTTCGATGGTCGGGGCCCGGGTGTCGAGCGGTGCGACCCGCAGTACGGTGGCGTCCCATGGCATGTCCGGGTGGTCCCAGGTGCACCAGGCCAGCCAGCGACCGTCGGGGGACGGCCGGGGGGCGGCAACGAAGTGGCCGTGGTCGACCAGTACCACCGACCCGCCCGATCCGTCGCTGGGTACGGCCACCACCTGGTGGGTGGCCGACGGGCCGGTGACCTGCTCCTCCACCGACACCAACCACCGGCCGTCCGTCGTGGTGGACCCGTCGGCATGGCGTACATCGGGACCACCGGTCGAGGTCAGCCGGATCGGAGCATTGTCCGACGACGGGTCCCACCTGTACCAGTCCTGATCGTCCTGGTCGACGTAGAATAGGATGCCGTCAGCCATGGTGGCCGACCCGCCGCCATACTCGTGGACCCGGCTGCGGACGCTCACTCCCGGGGGTGATACGTCGCGACGGTCGCTCGACCCCCGAGCGCCCGGGTCGGCGCCGACCACCACCTGGCGTCCTCCCTCGTCCGGTCGGGACTCGGTCCAGTACACCCGGCCGCGGTCGGCCTGCAGGCCGCTCCTCGACACCTTGCCGGTCGCCACCTCGGCCGCCGACCACGGCGAGGTCCACCACCCGGCCCGGGACCCACCGGGGACGTCCGGCGCCGACGGTCGGCCGACCCCGGTTGCATCCTCGCTCGTCATGGAATCTGTACGGTACCTGCAATGGCCCCGACCTCCCCGTCTCCCGGCGCGAGCACCCCGGATCCCCAGGACACGGCGGTACCCGATCCGTTCCCGGCCTTCCTGGTCAGCGGTTCCGGGGACGGGTTGACGGCCGGAGTCACCACCCTGACTGTCGATGACCTGCCTGCCGGCGAGGTACTGATCGAGGTGTCCTGGTCGGCGGTCAACTACAAGGACGGCATGGTGACCCGCCCGGGCAACCGGGTGGCCCGCACCTCGCCCCTGGTACCGGGTGTCGATCTTGTGGGCACGGTGGCCGCCTCGTCCGACCCGGCATTCGCCACCGGTGACCCGGTCATCGCCCACGGCTACGACCTGGGGGTCGCCCGCCACGGCGGCTTCGCCCAGTTCGCCCGGGTTCCCGCCGGCTGGGTCGTCCCCCTCCCCGACGGGCTCACCCCACGGCGGGCCGCCGTACTGGGAACCGCCGGGTTCACCGCCGCCCTGTCCCTCCACCGCCTGGAACACCACGGGCTGGTGCCGGGCGCCGGACCCGTGCTGGTCACCGGAGCCTCCGGCGGGGTGGGCGGCATGGCGGTGGCCCTGGCCACCGCCAGGGGCTACGAGGTGGTGGCCAGCACCGGCCGGACCGCCGAGCGCGCCTACCTGCTCGGCCTGGGCGCCGCAGAGGTCATCGGCCGCGACGATCTGGTCGTCGCCCCCGACCGCACACTCGGACCCGAGCGGTGGGCCGGAGCCATCGACTGCGTGGGCGGGGCGACCCTCTCCGCCGTGCTGCGCACCCTCCGCTACGGCGGGGCGGTGGCGGCCAGCGGTCTGACCGGGGGCAACACGTTCGAGTCCTCGGTGTACCCGTTCATCGTGCGCGACGTCGCCCTGCTGGGCATCGACACCGTCCTCACCCCGATCGAGGAGCGCCGGGCCGTGTGGGACGAGCTGGCCATCGGGCTGTCCCCCGAGGTGATCGACGTCCTCGTCGACGGCGAAGTGGAACTGTCGGGCCTCGCCCCCGTGCTGGATGACATCCTGGCCGGGCGGGTGCGTGGCCGGATGCTGGTCCGCCCAACCATCTGACGTCGCCGGGCTCGGGCGGAGGTGGCTGGTGGTCTATCGCCGAGATGAGGTGGTTAGCCTGACGGAGATCGAGATGGGGACAAGGGAACGATCATGAGTGACCTCACACCAGCCTGTGACCGAATGATCGAGGTGGTGGCGGGCGTAGCGAGCGAGCAGCTTGCCAGTCCCACCTGCTGCACCGACTACACGGTCGGCGATCTCATCGACCATGTCGACCTGGTGGCGCAGGGGGCGACGGCGCTCGCTCGTGGCCTTGGCCAGTTGTCGAACACCAACTCCTCACACCTCGAACCCGACTGGCAGGCCACCGTCATCCAGCACGTACAGACGTTGGGCAAGGCATGGGACGACCCGGTTGCCTGGGAGGGCGTCGGCAACGTGCCGGGTTCGGACCTCTCCAATGCCACGTGGGGCAAGATCACACTCACCGAGTTGGTCGTGCACGGCTGGGACATCGCCACCGCCACCGGTCAGTCGTTCGATCTGCCAGATCGCACGCTGTAAGCGTGCCTCGACCATGTGGCCGAATTCGTTCCCCATGCTCCGCTGCCAAACCTGTGGGGTCCCCCAGTGGAGGTGCAGCCCGATGCCGCACTTCTCGAACGCATCTTGGCGATGACCGGCCGCGTCCCCTGACCATCGCGACCGAAACGAAGTCGATCCTCACGTCGCGACGCGGTGGTGGAGCTAGACCACTGCGTTGTCGAACCGGCGTGAGGCACCTCGGAGGGACCGCGGATCTGCCCACGTCGCGTCAGGGGCACACCGCTAGGAGGAGAAGTCCTCCGGGCGGATGCTGTCGAGGAAACTCCGGAACTCACCCACGATCTCCTCAGGGTTGCCACCGTCCTCGGTCGGCTCCTCGTCGGGCTCGTCGTCCTCGTCCTCCTCCTCGACGGCCAACATGATCCCTTCGGCGTCCATCAGGTCGTCGGCCACGAAAAGCGGCGCCCCGGTCCGCACGGCCACGGCCACCGCGTCGGACGGTCGCGAGGACACCGGCACCTCGCGTCCCTCGGTGCGGAGCACGATGTCGGCGTAGTAGGTGCTCGACCGCAACTCAGTCACCACCACCCGGATCACCTCGGCCCCGAGCGACTCGAGCAGGTCGCGGATGAGGTCGTGGGTCAACGGCCGTGGCGTGTCCATCCCCTGGAGCGCGAAGGCGATGGCGGTCGCCTCGGGGGCGCCGATGAAGATCGGCAGGGTCCGTCCGAGCCCCTCGGTCTCCTGGAGGAGCAGGACCGGCGTGTTCGACTGGAGATCCACCCGAACCGCACGGAGCCGCACTTCGACCATGCTCCAAACCTACTCGCCGAGGTCACGAGATGCGACGGCGCGGCAGTGCCGACCACGGCCCGGTGGTCCCCTTCCGGGCGGCGGACCTAGAGGATGTCGTGCAGCGCCGAACGCAGCAGTGAGGACTTCATCTGCTGGCCCAGCGTGGACAGCTCCTCAGCCGTCTGGGCGGCCCGGGCCCGGGCCTCGGGGTTGCGCTGGCGGACCATGGGGATCACAATCTGCTCAATGAATCCGGCCTCCCGGTCGGCGGCGTTCTTGTAGAGGCGCAGGTGCCGGGCCTCGACGCCGTAGGCGGCGAACTGGGCGGCCAGGTTGGCGACGGCCAGTGCCTCTTCGTCGAAGAATGCGACCCCGGCAGCCTCGGTAGAGGTCACCAGCCCGTACTCCTGGAGTTCGGCGACACCCTCGGCCGAGAGCCCGCTGGCCGCGCACAGGTCGTCGAGCGACAACGAGGCACTCCCCCGGGCACCGCCGGTGACGGGTGCGCTGCCCGCCGAGGAACCCGGGCCCCCGTCCGGGCCGGAGGCGGCGGCCGACGGGGCAGCCGGGTTGGTCGACGCGGCCGGTGCCCGACGGGACGTGCCCTTCGACGATTTGGGGGCGGGCGGAGTGGCGGGAGCCGGTGGTGCAGCCTGGCTCACCGGTCCCGAACCGGTGGTGCCGTGGGCTGCCCCGTTAGCGGCCGGGTCGACACCCGGTCGGGCCACCGACGGGGCGGCCTGGGTGGCCAGGCTGGCCCGGTGGGCGCGTTCGACCGGAGCCGCCGGCCCGCCGGTTGCGGCTGCGGGCGAAGACGCCAGTGCGGCACCGACGGTGGCCGGGGCCCGGTGGCGGGCCGCGGTTTCGATGCCCGGCAAGCCCGATGCCCCGTC